>JBBQBH010000102.1:0-2554 GCA_038317345.1 Solirubrobacterales bacterium | reverse complement strand
GCGTGCTGAACGGGCTCCTCGACGTTTCGGGTCGAGTAGCAGCGTCGGCAGCGAAGGAAGTAACCGTCGCGCGGGCCGATCGCCGTCCGCCAGTCATGTCCCGAGAACATGCAGCGCAGCTTTTGTGAGATAGGTGCAGTCACCGGTGATCCCTCTCCTCTTCGACATCCGGCGTCGCTCCCTTTAGCCGCTTGGTCAGATGGTCTAACCGCGGCGCATCGCAGGCCATTACCCGGTAGTTGGTTCGTTCACACAAACAAGCCGCCGGATGGGAAGATTTCGCCGTGCGTAAGGGAGTCGGACCCCTGCTTCGCCTGGCGCTGCTGCTGGCATTCGCCGCTCTGACAGCCGCTGCGATCGCTCTGGCCGATTTCGGCGGCTCGGATGACATCCACGTCACCGCAGTCAGCGATGGAACGCCGATCTCGGGGATCCATCCGACCGGCGTGGGGCTGCCGCTCGTGGGCGCGAGCGGGACAGTCGGCGCCGGCGACTACGCCTCGGCCCTGAAGGCCTACTACGACTCAGGGAGCTATATGCAGGACTTCGCGGCGCTCGACCGCAAGGCCAAGAACATCCTCGGGTTCCGCCTCTTCTTCGGCGGCCGGCACTGCCCGCGGGGGACGATCGTGACATTCCACCGCGGTTGCAAGCGTCCGGCGCTGGTCCTCGACATCGACGAGACGTCGCTCTCCAATTACACCAACCTGGCGGCGACCAACTTCACCAACACCACGGGGCAGCTCGCGATCGGGGTCATCGGGGCCAACGATCCGGTCCTTGCGCCGACCCTCGACCTCTACGACTTCGCCAAGTCTCACGGGATCGCGGTCTTCTTCATCACCGGGCGCCCGGCCAGCATCCCGCTCGTCCGAACCCAGACCGAGGCGAACCTGCACAGCGCCGGCTACCAGAACTGGGATGGGCTGATCCTCAACCCGACGATCGGCGGATCGGCGATCCCCTACAAGAGCGGCGAGCGGGCGAAGATCGAGCAGCAGGGCTTCGACATCGTCGCCAACGTCGGCGATCAGGAGAGCGACCTGCGCGGCGGCCACGCAGATCGAGGCTTCAAACTGCCCAACCCGTACTACTTCATCGGCTAGGGGAGTCGGATGGGTTCGAAGCTGCGCCGGCTGTCGGCGGCGATGTCCGCGAGCGCGCTGCTGGCATTGGCCACCGCGAGCGGCGCCAGCGCAATTCCGTGGGACGCCCCGGGCGCCATCTCATGGGACCAGACCCCGCCGCCAACGCAGCCGGACGCCAACTGCACGCAGAGCTACGACACCCGACCGCCACGACCCGGCCTGCCGGTCGAGTGGGGAGTGGGGCCGCTTCCGTCGGGGACGGCGGGCGGAGCGCAGGGCAACGTGGTGCCCGAGAACGTCGGCAAGGCCAACGCTGCGCTACGGGTCCTGAAACCGAGGGGCAGGCCGTTGAGCGTGCGCCTCAACCGCCTCTTCGAGTCCGACGGCGAGGCGGGCTTGGCGCGCTACAGGGCATTGGCAAATCGATTCGCGAGCCTCGGCTTGGACATCGAGCTTCAGGTTCGCTACCACCCGAGCGACGCTGACAACGGCGATATCGGGAAGTGGCTTGCCTTCGTGCGCAGGGTTGTTCAGGTCTTCGGCCCCAACCGACATGTGACCGCGCTGCAGATCACCAACGAGGTCAACCTCACCTTCTCGCCCAACACCTCCGACGGCTTCTACAGCAACGCCCAGGACGCGCTCGTGCAGGGAGTGATCGCCGCGAAGCAGGAGGCGAGGCAGCTCGGCTACAGGCAGCTGAGAATCGGATTCAACTTCGCCTATGGGCTCAATCCGGCTCAGGACGCCAGCTTCTGGCGCAGCATCGGAAGCAACGGCGGCAGGGCTTTCAGAGCCGCCGTGGATTGGGCGGGAATCGACCTATACCCCGGCACGTTTTTTCCCCCCGCGGTCGTCGACTACGGCGACTCCATGGTTGAGGCGCTTGCCGCGATGCGGCGCTGCTTCATGCCCCTGGCGGGCCTCGGGCGATCCGTGCCCATCCATGTCGACGAGAACGGCTACCCGACCGGGCCCGGGCGGCCCGAGTCCAACCAGCTGTCTGCTCTGAACGGCTTCGTACGCGCCGTGAATGCCTTCCGCGGCACCTACAACGTCTCCAACTACAGCTGGTTCGGGCTCCGCGACAACGACAGCAGCGACCCAAACTTCCAGTCCCAGTACGGGCTTCTGCATAGCGATTACACGCCGAAGCCGGCCTTCTGGCTCTACCGCTACCTGGTCGCGAGGTTCTCCGGCCGCTAGGCCTCGGCCAGCGCCGCGGCGAGGGCCCGCCGCCCGTCGGCCAGCACCGGCTCGCCGTGTGAGACCAGGACACGCTCCACCGGAAGCTCGAGCAGGGGGCTCAGCGCCTGCTTGAGCTGGGCGATCGTCAAAGGATTCGATAGATAGCGAAGCCAGGACTGCGGGGAGACCCGCAGACCGCCCCCGGGGGAGCCGATGATCCGGTCGCCCGGCACCAGCGCCCGATGCTCTGGCAGCCAGAAGATCGTCTCGCCAGCGCG
>JBBQBH010000101.1:0-3696 GCA_038317345.1 Solirubrobacterales bacterium | reverse complement strand
GCAGGCGGCGCTGACGGCCAGGTCCTGCGCGATGTGGGCCCGCGAACCAGGTCAGGTCCGGAAGGAAGCAGCCTTAAGCGGAAGCCGCAGGTGCCGCAGGCAAGCCTGGCCCGAGCCAGCCGGCGGCGGGCACGCCCGGAGACCTCGCTTCGAAGGCGGGACGCACGGTCCATATTCACCCACAACGCGCATACAGAATCCAGGACTCGTTGCGGGCGACGCGGCGAAAGCCAGGCGGGACCTTGGTCGTCAGCCGTCGTGGATCGTTGGGGTCGAGGACGAAGTGGCGGACCACGTTCTCGTTCGCGGGGTCGAGGAAATAACCGTGCCGCGGTTGGCGCTGCTCTGACGAGCTGACGATCTCGGACGGGCGGATGTCGAGCCAGGCAGCGAGCCGGGGGACTGCTCGGTGGTTGGGCACCGAGATCGGAACGCAGTCCGGTTTGAAGGCGCCCGAATCGGCCAGCTCGTGCAGGTCGGACTCGATCGCGCTCTGGTCGTCGAGGTCGTTGTGGACGGTCTTCAGGTAGTCGTACTGCTGGGGGGCCTGGACCAGGAAGGCGATGAGGACCACGCCGGCGATCAGCTGCCAACGCCGCCGCCAGGGGTGTTCGGGGGGCAGCAGCCGCCAGCCGAGCAGCGCCAGCGCGCAGAAGATCGCCAGCACCGCTGCGCCGAGCATCGTGTAGCGGGGGATGATCGCGAGGCCGGCGCAGGCGAGGATCGCGAACGCGAGACCCGCCAGCACGGCGGCGACGATTCCGATCAGCGACCGGGTCCGCAGGAAGGCGAAGCCGAGGACCATCCCCGCCGCGGCGCCGATCAGGCCGGGCAGCTGCATTACCTCGCCGAGCCGTCGGGGTCCGTAGAGGACCAGGTCCACTGGACCGGTTTGACGGTTCAGCGTGTCGACCGTGTCGCGGGTGCCGGTAAACGAGTAGAGCGCGTCGCCGGTGGTGATCAGATCGAAGACGGCCCACGCCAGCGGCGCCGAGGCGGCCAGTACGACCAGTCCGGCGACCTGGCCTCGCTCCAGCCCCGGACGCCAGCGCAAGGCAAGCCCCTCCCGCCCCGGGTCGCGCTCGAGCAGCAGGTAGGCGAGGTAGACGGCCGAGAACAGCCAGGCCTCGGGTCGCAACAGCCCCGCCACCGAAAGCAGCGCCAGCACCGGCCAGCCGGCGCGCGGCCGGCGCGACTCGATCACAAGCGCTCCCAACGCGAGGGCGATGTATGGAAGGTCGACGTAGGCGCGCAGCCCGTTGCTCAGATAGGGGGCGCGGGTGAGCACGATCGCCGCCGCGACCGCGCCGATCGCGCGGTCGAACCACAGCTCCCCGAGTCGGTAGACCAGGTAGGCGACCACCCCGAGGACCAGATAGGCGAGGACGGTCGTCGCGTCGGAGGCGGTGACGGCGCCGAACGGTGTCAGCAGGACGCCCCAGAGGTCGGCGAGCGGATGAGGGGTCGGCGGCAGCGCGGCGTTGTAGTCGGGGCTCACGCCATGCGCCAGCTCGTTTCCCCAGACAAGGGCGTAGACGGTGTCGTAGTTCGGGAAACCGAACGGGAAGATCAGCCAAAGGGCCAGCGCGATGGAGCCGATCCAGGCAAGAGGTCGGACCTTGCGAAGCACCGCCGCAAGGTACAGAGCGCGCAACCCGGCGCCGGCCTTCACCGTTGCTAGGCTCGCTTGCCCGTGACTGAGAGTGCCTCCCTCTACCGCCGCCACCGCCCCGGGTCGTTCGACGAGGTAGTCGGACAGCAGCACGTCGTGCGCACGCTGCGCAACGCGGTCGAGAAGGGCAAGGTCCACCACGCCTACCTGTTCGTCGGCTCGCGGGGCACCGGCAAGACCTCGATGGCGAAGATCCTCGCCCGCTCGCTGAATTGCGAGCAGGGGCCGACGACGCAGCCGTGCGGCAAGTGCGAGTCCTGTTTGACGATCGCTGCCGGCACCTCGATGGACGTGATCGAGATGGACGCCGCCTCCAACCGCTCGGTCGACGACGTCCGCGACCTTCGCGAGCGGGTCGCCTACGCGCCCGCCGGCGGCCACTGGAAGGTCTACATCCTCGACGAGGCCCACATGCTCACCAAGGAGGCCTGGAACGCCTTTTTGAAGACGCTCGAGGAGCCGCCCCCCAACACCGCCTTCGTCCTGGCGACGACCGAGGCGCACAAGGTGATGCCGACGATCGCCGACCGCTGCCAGCGCTTCGACTTCCAGCGGCCCTCGCTGGAGCAGATCGCCGAGGTCGTGCGGCGGGTGGCCGCCGCGGAGGAATTCGAGGTCGACGACGCAGCCGTGGCGATGATTGCCCGCTCTGCCGCCGGCAGCTTTCGCGACGCGCTCGCCACCCTCGACCAGCTTGTCGCCTTCGGCGGCGAGAAGGTCGAGCTCGACGCGGTGCTGGAGCTGCTCGGAGCGGCCGACGCCGACCTCTTGTTCGGGGCTGTGGATGCGGTCGCGGCGGAGGACCCGAAGGCGGCCTTTGAGGCGGTCGAGCGGCTGGCCCACTCCGGCCGCGACCCGGCGCAGTTCGCACGCGACCTGCTCGCCCACCTCCGCCACCTGCTGGTGATCCAGACCACCGGCGAGGTGCCCGACACATTCGTGGTCACCGCTTCCGACCCCGAGCGTTTGCGCGCTCAAGCCGCGCAGATCGGCCCGGCGGCCCTGGTGCGCACGATCGACGAGCTGGCGCAGAGCCTGGCCGCGATGCGCGAGGGCGACGACTCCCGCATGGCGATCGAGCTGGCGCTGCTGAAGGCGGCGCGACCCGACCTCGACCCGGCGAGCGAGGGTCTGCTGCGCAGGGTGGAGAGGCTGGAGAAGAAGTTCGGCGACGGCGCGCCAGCCCAAGCGCCCGCACCCAAGCCCGAGCTACGAGGAACGAGGAACGAGCAACCGGCCCCGAGCGACGAGCCGCCGCAGGTGAGCGACGAGCGACTAGCGACTAGCGACTCAGAGGAAGAGGCGTCAGCAGATCCCGAACCCGCACCGGAGACCGGGAGCGCCGAGGCGGCGGGCGCAGATCAAATCGACCTCGAACGGGTGCTGCGGGTCTGGCCAGCGGTGATCGACCAGGTGCGCCAGTCCGGCTCGGCGATGCTGTCGGCGCTCTTCGAGGGCGCGCGGCCGATCGCGGTTGACAGCGAGGAGGGAATCCTGCGCATCGGCTTCCCCGCCGGCTCCACCTTCAACAAGCGCAAGGCCGAGGCCGCCGAGCATCGCGAGCGCTTCACCGAGGCGCTGCGCACGATCGTCGGCGAGCGGCTGCGACCCGTCTACGTGCTGCTCGACGGCGAGTCGGTTCCAGAGCCAGAGGAGCAACTCGACGAGGAGGAGCTGCTGGAGCGCATCAAGTCGGAGTTCGACGCCGAGGAAGTGGGCTCCGAAGGCGGGGCGAGCTGATGGCACGCGGGGGCGGGCCGGGCGGAATGGACATGAACGCACTGCTCAAGCAGGCGCAGCAGATGCAGGCCGAGATGGCCAAGGCCCAGGAGCAGCTCGCCAACGAGGAGGTGGAGGCGAGCGCCGGCGGGGGAATGGTGAAAGTGAGGATGAGCGGCGACCTGCGGCTGAAGTCGATAGAGATCGACCCCGAGGCAGTTGACCCCGAAGACGCCGAGATGCTCGCCGACATGGTCATGGCGGCCGTCAACGAGGCGATCCGCGCGGCGCAGGAACTGGCGACG
>JBBQBH010000100.1:0-3743 GCA_038317345.1 Solirubrobacterales bacterium | reverse complement strand
CGATGCCGACCGCGCACGGCAGCCCCTGGCCCAGCGACCCGGTCGCGACGTCGACCCACGGGATCCCGGGGGTCGGGTGGCCCTGAAGCCGGCTTCCGAGCTTGCGAAACGTCAGCAGCTCCTCGTCGGAGATCGCGCCTGCGGCCTTGAAGAGCGAGTACAGCAGCGGCGAGGCGTGGCCCTTCGAGAAAATCAGATGGTCGCTGAGCGGCAGCTCGGGCCTATCGAAGTCATAGCGCAGGTACTTCGCGAGCAGGACTGCCATCAGGTCCGCCGCCGACATCGACGACGTCGGGTGACCGGAGCCCGCGGCCGCCGCCGCGCGAACCGAGTCGACGCGCAACTGCTGACCGAGCTCGCGCCACTGCTCATGCGAATTCATCTGGCTGTTCCCGCATCAAGTACATAAGTTGATGCGGCGCTCATTGCTCGGACGCTGCGCGCATCTGGACCTCTCCGTCGCGCTCGCGCACCTCATATCGTGGTTGGGCGAACACGGCCGGGCCCTCAAGCACGCGGCCGCTACACAGGTCAAAGCGCGAGCCGTGCCACGGGCACGTGACCACGTCGCCCTGCCGAGTACCTTCGTTGAGCGGTCCACCGAGATGGCTGCACGTGTTGGCGATCGCACACAGCTGGCCTGACTGGGGGCGTGCGAGCAGCACAGCAGTGCCATCGACCATCACCCGGCGCATCTCGTCTAGGCCGAGCTGGACGGGACCCTCGACGGACACTGTCGTGAACTCCGTCGGCTGTGCGCCATCGAAGGTCTGGTTGACCCGGACACCCAGGCCAAAGCTCAGCTCACCCCCAAGATGGGCGGCGGTCCCCGCGATAGCGAGCGCCAGCGCGCTCAGCGCGCGGCCCTTTCCGCGCTTGTTTTGACGGCGGCATGCCAGGGAAGCGATGTTGAGGGTCAGACCGGCACTATTAAGCAGCCCATGAAGGGTGGCGATGCGACGCGACTCGCCGGTCAGGTCGCGCCAATCCGACGCGCCTGTCACAGCCGCCGGCGCGGCCCCGGCGATGCCGACGGCGAGGGCGCCGTCGGCAGCCGCTCGTGCTCCGGATGAACCGGTGACGGCCGAGACAGCGTCGAGCGCGAAGGCAGCGGTCCAGGCACCGATGGGCACGTCGGTCAGCGCGGGATGCAGCGGCGTCCCAAGCCAGGTGCCGTCGAGCAAGTTGTGCAGCCACGAGCGGCTCCTCACCGCCTTGCTGACGCCCGGCTGAAGGCGCTCAGCCACGTCATCGAGCCAAGCTTGTGAGCGCGTAAGCCGCCGCCCCAAGCCCATCGGTGCCCTAGCGTTAGGCATGCGAGGTCTGGTGCTTGGGAGCCAGGTCGGTCAGCGCCGTGTCGGGGTCAGCCAGGCGGTCGCGGTCGACACGCAGGCGGGAGCGGATCAGGGCCTGGATCTGGTCGGTGACATCCCAGACGTTGACGTTCATGCCCGCCAGGATCCGCTCGTCCTTGAGCCAGAAGGCGATGAACTCACGCGTCGCGGGATCTCCGTGGAATACCACCTCGTCCCAGTCGGCGGCGTGACCGCTGTACTCCATGCCGACTTCATATTGGTCGGAGTAGAAGTAGGGGATGAGCTCGTAGGGAAGCGGGTGGTCGAGTACGGGATCGTCCGGGTTCGCATAGCCGAGCATGTTGCGCGCGGCGGCGGGCCCCTGATTTAACGCGTTGGCCCAGTGCTCGATCCGCAGCTGCCCGAAGAGCGGGTGGCGGGCGTTGGCGACGTCGCCGGCGGCGAAAATGCCCTCGACGGCGGTTTGGAGGTACTCGTCGGTGACGAGCCCGTTGTCGACCACGATCTTCGTGCCGGCGGCCAGAGCCGTGCGCGGGGTTGCGCCGATCCCAGCGACGACGAAGTCGCAGTCGATCACGCGCCCGTCGGAGGTGCGCACGCGCTCCACCCGTTGGTCGCCTTCGAACGCTTCGACCTCTGTGTCGAGGAGCATCTCGACTCCGTGGTCGGTGTGAATGTCGCGGTAGATCGCGCCAACCTCGGGGCCGAGCACGCGCTCGAGCGGAACCGAGTGCGGGTCGATCACGGTCACCTGAAGGCCCGCCTGGCGGGCCACCGCCGCCACCTCGCATCCGATCCAGCCGGCTCCGATCACGAGCATCCGGCCGCCCTGCTCGATCCGCTCGCGCAGCCGCTCACAATCGGGCAGGGTGCGCAGATAGTTGATCCCATCGAGCTCCGCTCCGGGGATCGACAGCTGCCGCGGCTCGGCGCCGGTGGTCAGAAGCAGCCGGTCATAGCCCAGCCGCTCGCCGCCCGCGAGCACGACCTCTGAGGATCCAGGATCGACGCGCTCGACGGTCGTCGCGGTGCGCAGCTCGATCTCGTGACTGTCATAGAAGTCCTCCGCGTGCAGGTAGACCTTCTCCAGGCCGACCTTGGCGCTCAGGTAGTCCTTCGACAGCGGCGGGCGCTCGTAGGGGCGCTCGGGCTCTGAGCCGAACAACACCACCCTGCCCTCGAAGCCCAGCTCGCGCAGCTTCTCGGCTGCCTTGGCGCCGGCCAGGCTGGCGCCGACGATGATGAAGGTCTGCTTGCTCATGGTGTGCTCCCTTCGATTATTGGAACCCCGAGCGCCGCGACGAGCGTGGGGCATCACAACCCGCCCGTGCAGCGCGACGCAAAGCTAACCGTGACCTCGTCACATCCCGGCCCACCCAGGCGGTGAGTCACTAGCCGGAAAAGACTCCCGGCCCCACTCCTCGACTGGGTCGAGCAGCTCTTTCGGGCCCAAGTGGTCGGCCGGCTTCGCCATCGCCCTCTGGAGGAGGGTCGGTTCTAACGGAGCTGGCGCGTGATGGCGACGCTTGGCTGGAAGCTTGGCGTTCTCGTTTGCGCACGGGTCACTCCACCGAGAACGTCCCCGATCCCGTGAGTATCCCGTCATCGCCGCTTCCCGGATCGAGGCAGTCCGCGTCGCAGGACCTCCGCTAGAACGACCGCTTCATTGTGCTCGGGGTCCCGAGCACCGTATACAAGGGTGAGCGTGCCGTGCCGCGCCCGGCGCCGGAGCTCGGTGATACGCGGACGCTGGCGGCGGAGCTCTTCGATGTAGCGCCGGCGAAATTCCCCAAAGCGGCTCGGCTTGTGTCCGAACCACTTCCTCAGCTTGGTGCTCGGCGAAAGCTCCCGCTCCCAATCATTGAGCTTGGCCTTTTTGCGGGAAACGCCGCGCGGCCAGAGGCGGTCGATCAGGACCCGATAGCCGTCCGACGATGCCGCAGGCTCGTAGGCGCGCTTTAAGCGGATGTCCATTGGGGCTCCGCCCGCGCAGACGCCGTCGTGCTCGGCAACTTGGGCGAGCGCAGGCTCATCGCGGACTCGTGCCGGAAGGCTGGCTCCGATGACATCTCAAACGGATTGAAGGCGATCCCAACCACATCTCTTTAGCGTCGCCCTCGGCCCGGGTCTTACCTCGCTCATTAACCCTGCGTTGCGGCGCGTCGCGCTCGGGATTTGATCCCGCTAGGGCGGCCCGCTCTCTGCCTCCGATAAAGACACTCCCAACCCGCTCAGTGCAAGGCCAGCTGCGCGTTGAGCTTCGCGCGGGCATCGTGGAGCGTCTTATAGATCGCCCCGCGGGTCGTGTGAAGTTCGGCCGCAAGCGTGTCAGTGGAGACGCCGTTGATCGTAATCGCGATTAGAACGATGCGCTGGCGTGGCGTCAGCTGAGCGGCGATCAGATCGCTGAGCGTCTGCAGCAGCTCG
>JBBQBH010000099.1:0-3863 GCA_038317345.1 Solirubrobacterales bacterium | reverse complement strand
ATCAGGTCCAGGTCGAGGTCCGCAGACGCTTTCCGTTCGTGACCCCATTTGCCAAGGACACCTTCGTCGCAAACAATGAGCGCGAGGTCCGCGAGGGCCTTCAGCCGATCCTCTACGTGATGGCCGGCATCGCTTTCTTCGTCGGCCTGGCCATCGTCGGCCTGACCTTGTACACGGCGACGACAGAGAAGGCCCGCGAGTATGGGGTGCTCTCAGCGGTCGGTGCCGACCGCGGCGATCTGAGCGGAGTGATTCTGCGCCAGGCGGCGCTGACGGCGTTGTGTGGCTTCGCCATTGGCTGCCTGCTGGTGATACCGGCGGGCTGGGTGATCAGCCAACTGGCGCCGAGGACCGAACTGCAATACCCCGGTTGGCTGTTCGCAATCACCGCCGCCGCCGCCGTGCTGATGGCCCTGGTCGCCTCCTACCTACCGATCCGCCGCCTGGCGCACCTGGACCCGGCGGCCGTCTTTCGTGCCTGACCCGGTGCTGCAAGCCGAGGGGCTCGAGAAGACCTACGGGACAGGGCAGGCTGCGGTACAGGCAGTGAGAGGCATCGATCTGACGCTCGAGGCCGGAGAGCGCCTGTTGGTCATGGGCCCATCGGGCAGCGGCAAGACGACGCTGATCTCGATGCTCGGCGGGATGCTGACCCCCAGCGCGGGACGGGTCTTCTTGGGCGGCGAGGATCTATACGAGCACGATGAAAGGCAGCGCGCCCATCTGCGACTGCGGAAGCTGGGCTTCATCTTCCAGAGCTTCAACCTGCTCTCGGCGTTGAACGCGCGGGAGAACATCGAGGTGCCGATGCGCTTGTCGAGAACACCGCGAAGCCAAGCACGTCAGCGGGCTAGTGAGCAACTTGAGCGTCTCGGCCTCGCTGAGCGAGCCGCTCATCGGCCCCGTGACCTGTCCGGCGGCGAGAAACAACGCGTCTCCATCGCTCGGGCGCTAGCCAACGAACCACAAATCATCCTGGCCGACGAGCCGACCGCGAATCTGGACTCCCAGAACGGCCGGCAGGTGGCCGAGATCCTCTCTCGCCTGGGCACCGTGGAAGGAAAGGGCGTGATCATCGTCAGCCACGACCAGCGGCTGCAGGACATCGCCTCTCGCATCGTCTGGATCGAGGACGGCCGCTTGGACCAGCGGCCTCAGGGCGACCCCGTCGGCGTCGCCGGCTGAGCGGATGACCGGTGGGCCGCTTCAGGCTACGACCGTTACATGCGCCGCTTCGCTCGCTGGCAGTAGTCGGCGGTCGAGCACCTGGATCTGCGGCCAGGCCACGTGGCCATCGAGATCAGCTGCGGCACCGGCTGTCAACTTCCCGCTCATCGAGGAGAAGGTCGGAGCGGGCGGGCAGCTCATCCGGATCGTTTGCTCGAGATCAAGTCGCGCCAGGCGGCGCGAGGGGCCCCGTAGGCGCGCACTTCCCCACCAGGAAATCGCCGGGGGCTCACGGCTTGAGCCTGCGCCCGCTTGAGAACAGGTACTGCGACCACGCGAGCATCGTCGCGGCCATCACCGCGGTGACGGCGAAAGCAATCCACGGGGCCACATCGCTGACACCCAGAAAGCCGTAGCGCATGGTGCTCACGACGTAGAACAGCGGATTGGCGTGAGAGAGCTGGTGCCACGGGGTGGGCAGCACATTTACCGAGTAAAAGACGCCGCCGAGGAAGGTGAGCGGCAAGATGACGATGTTGTTGACGAAGGTGTGGTGGTCGAAGGTCTCCGCGTAGATCCCGACGATCATTCCAAGGGCGCCGAACAGAGCGACCAGCAACAGCACGGCGGCCAGTAGGGCGACGGGCTCGATCACGGGCGCCCCGGTGAGCGGTAGGGCGACGGCCATAAGCGCGGCTCCGATCAGAAGCGCGCGGAAGATCCCGCCAACCGAGAGCCCCAGGTTTATCTGCCACGCCCGCATCGGCGCCGCCAGCACGTCGTTTATGTAGCGGTCGCTGCGAGCTTGGAAGATCGAGCTGGAGTTGTTCGAGTAGGCGGCCTGGGCCATGGCCATCGCGATCAGCCCGGGGACGATGAACTCCTGGTAGCGGAATCCCTCGATCTGGTGGATCCGGCCGCCGAGCGAGAGGCCGAATACCAGGATGAACAGGGCGGAGGAGATAACCGATGCCAGGACCGTCTGGGTCCACAGCTTGGTGACCCGCAGACACTCGCGAGCGGAGAGCCAGGCCAGCCCGCGAAGTGGCTCGGGCCGCTCCGAAGTGACGTCGGACATTGTGCTCAGGATGCCGCCACCTCCTCCCGATCGCGACGGCGGCTGCCCACCGTCTTTAGGTAGACCTCCTCCAAGCTGGAGGCCGCGAAGCGCCGCTTCAGCCCTTCGGCGCTGTCGCGGGCCGCGATCGCTCCGTCGCTGATCAGCGCGATGTCCTCGCAGAGGGTCTCCGCCTCCTCCAGGTAGTGCGTGGTCAGAAGGATCGTCGTGCCGGCGCGATGCAGCTTTCGGATGTAGCGCCAGAGCTCGTGGCGCAGCTCTATATCGACGCCCGCGGTGGGCTCGTCGAGGATCACCAGGCGGGGCTCGTGGAGCAACGCCCGGGCCAGCAGCAGGCGCCGTCTCATCCCTCCAGAAAGCTTGGGTGCGCGGACGTCGGCTTTGTCGCGAAGATCTAAGACGTCGATCATCTCCTCGGCGCGCCGGCGGGCATCGCTCCTGGTGAGGCCGAAATATCCGCCGTGGTACAGCAGCGCCTCGCGGACGGTGAGGAAGCGATCAAGATTGGGTTCCTGCTCGGCAACTCCGATCAGGCGCCGCGCCTCAAGACTTGGGCCTGGGTGGCCGAAGACGGAGATCTGCCCCGCGGTTACGCGGATCAGATTGCAGACGGCATTGATCAGGGTCGTCTTGCCAGCGCCGTTCGGCCCTAGCAGACCAAAGAACTCTCCGGCCGGGATCTCCAAATCGAGATCGCGGAGCGCCGCGGTTCCGTCGTCATAGCGCTTGGTGAGGCCGCTGATGGCCAGCGCCGCCGCTTGGCTAGCTTGGGGCATGACCTCAGCGTAGTTGCGAGGCTGGGGTTGGCCCACGGACGCGGGCCTTGGCACAGTTCGGTGGCAGACCGCATTCCTGTCTGCCAAGCGGGATTCGGCTCTGTCAGGGAAAGGGGTGGATTTCGAACCAACGAGACGCCAAATGACGTCTAGCGGCTTTCGAGACCCGCGAGGTCCCCACTTTGCTCATAGTCACTCTGGCTCCAGAAGAACTTCTGGATCTCCTTCAAGGGCGCGATATCGGCGGGCATCGCAAGTCTTCGCTCGGTGCTCGCCGCGAATCCTACATCCGCCATGGATGGCCTATGGGTCGGGTTCGAACGTCTGGCGCGGGGAGAGCATTGGGTCCAAGCGTGAAGGGGCACGGGGTCGTTGTCGTCATCGCCGACATGACCGATTGGAATGAAGGGCAAGCCGCAGGGCGACAAAGCCCGCCCTACGTCCGAAATGAGCCGGCCTTGTCTCAATAACCCTGGCCTGATCGCCCAGCCCTCGGCGGCGCAGCGGTTCACGAGCTAGTTGCTAAAGCTGACCGCCGAGGGCTCGCGATCCGGGGCGTCCTCGATCTGGAAGTATCCCTTGGGCTGAAAGCCGCCCCTACCGGCGATGATGGAGTTCGGAAAGACCTGGATCTTGGTGTTGTAGGCCTGCGCGTCGGAGTTGTAGATCCGGCGCGCTGCCTGGATCTCGTCCTCGATCTTGGCCAAGTTGCTGGTCAGCTGCTGGAAGTTCTCCGTCGCACGAAGCTGCGGATAGTTCTCGGCCACTGCGCGCAAGTCGGCAAGGGCGCCGGTCAGTTGCTGCTCGGCCTGAGCGGTCTGGTCGACGCCGCTCGCCTTCAT
>JBBQBH010000098.1:0-3931 GCA_038317345.1 Solirubrobacterales bacterium | reverse complement strand
CGCTTGTACGAGTTGACCCACTGCGCGAACAGCGGTGAGATCTCGCGCGCGTGGCGCAGCTGACCGGCGATGAATGCCTTCGCCGTCGAGCTCAGGAAGAACTGGTCGTCGGGGTCGTAGAAGGCGTTCTTGCCGTCCTTGGTCAGCGACTGGTGTACGTGCATGCCGGAGCCGTTCTCGCCGTTCAGGGGCTTCGGCATGAAGGTGGCGTGCCAGCCGTTCTTCATCGCATATTCCTTGACCGTCATCCGGTAGGTCATGCAATCGTCGGCCATCGCCAGCGCGTCCTTGTCGCGCATGTCGACCTCGTGCTGGGAGGGGCCGACCTCGTGGTGCGTGTACTCGACGTGGATGCCCAACTTCTCCAGCGCCAGCACCGTCTCGCGGCGCACATCGGAGCCCGCATCGAGGGTTGTCAGGTCGAAGTAGCCGCCGTCGTCGAGGACCTCCGGGGTGCCGGTCTCCGGCTTGGCGGACCGAAAGTAGAAGTACTCCAGCTCGGGGCCGACGTTGTAGGTGTCAAAGCCGAGCTCTTTGGCCCGGTCCAGCGCCCGCCGCAGAATCCAGCGCGGATCGCCCTCGTATGGGTCGCCGCCGGGAACCTTGATGTCGCAGAACATTCGCGCGGTGGCGTTCTCCTCTTCAGGGCGCCAGGGGATCAGGGCGAAGGTCTCCGGGTCGGGCATCGCGATCATGTCGGACTCCTCGATCGGGTTGAAACCGGTGATCGATGAGCCGTCGAAGCCCATCCCGCCCTCGAAGGCGTCGTCGAGCTCCTGGGCGTTGATCGAGAAGCTCTTCAGCTGGCCAAGGACATCTGTGAACCAGAGCCGCACGAAGCGCACGTTGCGTTCCTTGGCGATCTCGATGACGTCGCTTGCGGTCTTCGGCTGGTCGGCCATGGTTGCTGTGTTCTCCTTGCTTGAGTGGCGGGTCCGCCAGTGGCGGAAGAGCCGAAAGATATAGGCGTGGCGGCAAGCGTCCGGGCCGAGTGCCGTGGCTGTGAACCGCTGGGCGTCGACCTACGTATTTAGAGGCGCCCCAAGAGGCACGACCGCAGGACTTGCGAGACGCCGGCCGACGCGGTATAACTTACTCACCGTAAGTTACCGGCTAAAAGTGAAGTAAAGGGCTTGTAAAGGCTTGTTAAAGCCAAAAACCCGCCCCCCGGCAGAGATAAGGACGACCGTGACAGTCAAGACAGAAGTAAGCCGTTTTCATATCCACGACGAGCTCACCGCCCCCGACGAGAGCGCGCCGATCCTGAAGAGCATCCAGGCAGGCGGCGCGTCCGTCTCCAAGTTCGTCGGCGTGCTCGCCGGCTCACCCGCCGTGCTGCGCGCCTACACCCGGATGCGCACCGAGCTTCGCCACGGCGTGCTCCCGCAGACGACCCGCGAGCGGATTGCGCTGGCGGTTGCCGAGCGCCGCAACGACGCCTACAGCATCGCCCAGCACGCCAAGTCGGCCCGCGCCTCCGGGCTCGGCCTCGACGAGGTCTCGCGGGCCCGCAGCTTTACCTCCTCAGACCCGCACGAGGCGGCGCTGCTCGACTACCTGAAGGCGACGCTGGACGCCGACGGCTATCCGCCGACATATCTCCACGAGGAAGCACGGGAGGCTGGCTGGAGCGACGAGGAGATCCTCGAGGCGGTCGCCCACCTGGCGCTGAACGAGTTCCAGAGCCTGATCGCAAGCGCCGCGGCGCTGCCCAAGGACCAGGCGACTCCGCGGGTTCTGCCCTCGGCTGCCTAGAGCCCGCGCTGGTCGCTGCCGCGCTGGGCGACGGCGTAATGGAGCGTCGTCGACGTGGTGACGCCGAGCGCTTGGGCCGTCGCACCGGTGAGGTCGAACGTATAGCCGGCGGCGTAGGGCCCGCGATCGATAACGGGGACGACGATGGAGTGGCCGTGGTAGGCGAGCGTCACCTTGGTCCCGCAGGGCAATGACTTGTGGGCGACGCCGAGCGTCGTCTGGCGCAGCACCTTCCCGCAGGCGGTCTGGTTGCCGTAGAAGCCGGGCCCGTACCAGGTGGCGCCGGCCCGGTCCATCGAGTGAACCAGCGCCGAACTGGTCGACTTGTTGACGACGCCGGTGGTCGGCAGGCCCGCATCGCCCTGGAACTCCTTCACGGCGCCCTTTGTGGGCGTCTCGAAGATGGTGCTGAGGCGAACCCCGGAGGAGTAGCTCTTCGACTTCACGATCCCGTTCAGGACCTGGACGTCATTGCCCTCCATGCCGACGCGCAGGACCCGCGAGCCGAACGTCGTCGTCGCGTCCGGGGACACTGGCGGCGTCAGCGTCGGAGAGGTGTCGCCGCTTCCGGAGGCAGTGCCGCCGCCGATCCCGACGCCTCCGCTTGCCGCATGGGCCGACGCCGCCGCCACGACCAGCGTGAAGACGGCCAGCAGCAGAGCCCACAGCGCATGGCGATCCGGGCGCCGCCCGCGTGCGCTTGTCTCCCGATTGAAGTTGTCACCCGCTCGCCAACGGCGGGGCATGCGTCCGTCCATAGCCTCTTTCTGAGCGCTTACGGGGTTAGCTGACGGGCTCGCGCTGAAAGAGCTGCGCTACGTGGCAGATGCCGGCGATTCGCCCCAGTTAATGGGTCCCCCGCTCCCCGCGGTATGTAGGCGGGGACTCAGCGGAAAGTCGCAGCATCCTAACAAAGGTCAGAACGTCCAAGGGCCTTATACCCTTCAACCCTCACTCGAGACTTGAGGGTTGAGGCGTTTCCGTTACCCCGTGACAGACGCCACGAACTCAATCGCCTTTCGGGGCCGACCGCAAATATCCTGCTCCGACGATGCCAACGGCGGTCATAACCGGAAGCGGGCGGGGCCTCGGTCGCGCGGTGGCGCGAGCGCTGGCCGACCGGGGAATGACGGTCCACGTCACTGACGTGGACGCCGACGCAGCCGAGCAGGTCGCAGCCGAGCTCGGCGGCGGCGCCTTCTACTCGCCGCTCGACGTTCGAGACGAGAAGGCCTGCCGCAAGGTCGCCGGGGCGACGGTCGAGCGTGCCGGGTCACTCGACGTCTGGGTCAACAACGCAGGCATCCTGGTCACCGGCCTCGCCTGGGAGCAGGACGAAGAGGTCCGGCGCGCGATGCTCGAGATCAACGCCGCCGGAACGATGAACGGCACCGTGGCGGCGCTGGAGAAGATGCTGGAGACGGGCAACGGCCACGTGATCAACGTGATCTCCCTGGCCGGCCTGATCGCCGCGCCCGGAGAGGTCAACTACTCGGCGAGCAAGCATGCCGCGATCGCCTTCACGCTCGGCACGTTGCTCGACCTGCGCCGCGCCGGCATCAAGGGGATCCATCTCTCGGCGGTGTGCCCGGACGGGATCTGGACCCCGATGCTCGCCGACAAGCTCGATGATCCCGACGCGGCCGGGTCGTTCTCCGGCACCCTGCTGACCGCGGAGCAGGTGGCGCCCCGAATCGCCGCGCTGCTCGATCGCCCCCGCCCGGTGTTGACAATCCCGCGCTGGCGCGGCGCTGTGGTGAGGATCTTCGACGCGTTCCCCTCGCTCGCTTTGCGGCTGACGCCTTGGCTGATGCGCGACGCCGAACGCCGCCAGCGCCGCTACAAGAGGCGCATCGAGTCGGGGCGCTGGCCGAAACGCCAAACCAAATAGAAGGAGCCCCGAGGGGCTCCTTCCTTAGCGGGCCTGTAAGCCGGATCCTGTCGGAGGCGACCATCTATCTGGCCGGGGGTTGATTCCCGACCGGGCCGCCGAAGCGGCCCTGCGGCCTACCTGGACCTACCCGGGCCGGGTTGTCGGTCCTGCTTGGCCTTGCACCGGGCGGGGTTTGCCTGGCCGCCGCGTCACCGCGGCGCCGGTGCGCTCTTACCGCACCATTTCACCTTTGCCTGTACGCAACTCACGTGTGGCTGCGCCATCGGCCGTATGTTTCTGTGG
>JBBQBH010000097.1:0-4177 GCA_038317345.1 Solirubrobacterales bacterium | reverse complement strand
GCCGAGCGCGAGCACGACTCCGATGACCAGCGGCGTCTTGGCCGACAGCGCGGCTTCGAGGTCGTGGTTCTCAGCCACGGCACCGCCCACCAGCGCGCCGTCGGGAAGATCGCTGCGCAGGCGGTCCACCGTCGCGCCGACAGGCTTGCCGGAAGGGTCGCCCGTGGGGATGGCCTGCACCATGCTCCAGCTGCCGTCCCCGGGCTGGGACGGCAGCACCTGGGCGATGCCCCGGTCGGCCTTGACCGTGGCCATGACGCGCTGGGCGGCGCCGTCGGGCGCCACGACCTGCAGCGCTCCGGGAGCTCCTGTCCCGAACGCCTGCTGCACCTGGTCATAGCCGGTGCGCGAGGAGTCCCCGTCAGGAACCACCTTGATCGACGGCATGCCGGTCTGCAGGTTGAGCACGGGGATCGCGAGGGCGAGCAGCACGATGATCGCCACCGCGCCGTAGGCGACGGGCCGTTTCCACAGACGCTCGGCCCAGGCGGCGAACCGCGGCGAGCGGTGTTCGCCGGATTGCACCCACGGCAGGCTCCCCTTGTCGACCCGCGGGCCGAGCTTGGCCAGCACGGCCGGCAGCAGGGTCAGCGTCGCCGCCAGGATGAAGCTGACCGCGAGCATGATCCCCAACGCCATCGAGCGAAACGCGGGGCTCGGCACGAGCATCACCGCGGTCAGCGAGATGAGCACAGTCAGCCCGGAGAACAGCACGGCCTTGCCGGCGGTGTCCATCGTCTCGGCGACCGCCTCCTCGGCTGAGAGCTCCGAGCCGAAGAAGGCTGCGCGAAAACGCATGACGATGAACAGCGCGTAGTCGATGCCGAGCGCGAGCGCGAACATCAGCGCAAAGTTCATCGCCCAGATCGAGATGTCCAGCAGCTGTGTGCCGATGTACAACGACCCGGCGGAGGCCACCAAACCCAGGATGGTCAGCATCAGCGGCAGCCCGGCGGCGACCAGCGACCCGAAGGCCAACACCAGGATCAGCATGGTCACCGGCCAGGAGATGACCTCGCTGCGGAGCATCGCCGAGCGGTTGGCCTCGTTGAAGTCCGACCACATCCCCGAGGCACCGGTCAGCGAGACCTGGACGCCGCCGGCGCCCACCAGCTCGGTCTTGAGGTCGTCGGCGGCCCGGACCATCTCGTTCGGGTTGTCGGCCGCGCCAGCCTGGATGACCGCGGTGTGACCGTCGCGCGAGATCGACTGACCCCGGCGCGGAGACAGCACGCTGGCGACACGCGAGTCAGCCTTCAGCGTGCGCTCCGCCGAGTTGATCGTCTGCTGGAAGGCGGGGTCTGAGACCGTCTTGGTCGGGGCGTGCACGACCACCTGCAGAGCGCTGGAGGACAGGCCGTGGAAGTTGCGGTCCACCAGCGCACGGGCCGTGACCGACTCTGAGCCCGTGGCCTCCCAGCCGGCGCCCGAGAGCGCGTGCTCGACCTTCGAGGCGAAGGCGCCGAGCGTGAGGGCGACGACCACCCAGGCGACGGCGACCACGCGGAAGTGGGTGGCGGTGTAGCGGCCGAGGCGGCCGATTGGTCCGACCGGGCTCACCGGACGACCTCCTGGGTAGTCGAGCGCAGCCCGAAGACGCGTTTGAGCACGAGAGTCTCAAGTGGCCACCGGGTCGTGGCGCAGGTGCGGCTCATGCCGCACCTGCGCTCAGGATGGAGTCAAGCTCGGCTAGCTGGTCGCGAAGGCCGCCGCACACCTGCTCGCACAGCGCGAGCACCGTGTCGTCTGCGATCGCGTAGCGGACGCTGGTGCCCTCCTTCGCGCGGCTGACGATACCGGCCTGATGGAGGACGCCGAGGTGCTTGGAGACGTTCTGCTGCGAGGCGTCCAGCGCCTCAACAAGCTCCCCCACTGTCGCCGAGCCTTCGCGCAGCCGGTCCAGGAGCTTGATTCGCATCGGCTCGCCGATGACGCGAAATCGCTGCGCGACGAGCTCCACAAGAGGATCGGGAAGCGGGTGGGTCATTTCCACATTCACCACTATACCGCTGTGTGGTTGTAAATACCTGCCCATCCATTCGGCTTCGCTACGCCCTCCCATGCTGAGACGCATCTTCAGCCTCGAACCCGAGGCCCCAGACACCAGCCGCTACCACTTCGCACCCTGCTACCCGCCACTCTGCTACCAGCCAGCTGCCAGTTCGCTCCGTGAGGGGCGTCGCTATGTGTGAACCCCGGGGCCTTTAGCGCCAACGCTTTTCCAGCGCCAACGCCATTCTGCCGCGCTTTGACGCAACTTGGCGCCGAGGCTCAACCTAAGCGGACCATGGTTTCGAACTTCAAAATTGCAACGAGGTCAAGAGCCGACTTCCAGTGCGTCGAACGACCTCGGCTCGAGTGTCTGACGAAGGGTGGCGTGTGTCTGGCGTGTGTCTGACTCGCAGGGCGTGGTGCGGCGTCGTGCGGGGCTATGCGGCGCTAGAAGTGGCTGCGTCGCGCCTGACGGCCCAGTTGAAGTAGTCGGGGCGACTGGATTTGAACCAGCGACCTTTCGGCCCCCAGCCGAATGGTTTGAGTAACGCCTGGGCCAACTTGGCTTGTTCAAGCGGGCTGAAGGCCCCTGAGGTGTCCTCAGTTTCGCTCAATTTGGACCCCGAATTGGACCCCGCCGCCGCAGCCTTGATGATCCGGACGGCGCTGTGCAACTAGCTCGAGCCCTAGCTGAGTCTGAGACCTGGGGCATACCGGGTGCAGACCTGGTCCTGTCGCGATCCGCGCGAAGCTGGAGCGAGTGAAGCGCATCCTCTGAACACCGCTTTGCATCGAGAGCAGCAGTGAGAGCAAACGCTCCCGCTTCTCGCGCCAAGCGACACTCTGATGATGCGGTCAAACGGGCAGCGGCCGCTGGTCGCCCCGGGCGCTCCTCGGATATTCTCGGCGCTGCGAGGCACCAAAGCAGGGGCCCCCGGGGCGGAGAGAGGATGTCCGAGCAAGTCGATCCTTCACACATCATGCAGGTCGGTATGGGGTTCTGGGCGTCGAAGGCGCTCATGTCGGCGGTCGAGCTCGAGCTGTTCACCAAGCTGGGGCGCGAGCCGATGACCGGTCCGCGAATCGCCGAGGCGCTCGGTCTGCATGCTCGCGCGATCCCAGACTTCCCCGATGCGCTCGTCGCTCTTGGGCTGCTCGATCGCGAGGGTGAAGGGAGCGATGCGCCCTACCGCAACACGCAGGCGACCGCCGTCTTTCTCGACAAGGCGAGCCCAACCTACATCGGCGGGATCCTCGAGATGGCCAATGCGCGGCTGTATCCATTCTGGGGCGATCTCACCGAGGGTCTGCAGACCGGAAAGCCCCAGAACGAGATCAAGCACACCGGCAAGTCGATGTTCGAGGAGCTGTACAGCGACCCGGACAGGCTCGAGCAGTTCATGAACGCGATGGCTGGAATCTCCCAGGGCCCATTCCACGCGCTGGCGGAAAAGTTCGATTTCTCGAAGTACAAGACGCTCTGCGACGTGGGCGGCGCAACCGGTCAACTGTCGATCATCGTCGCCAGCTGCCTTCCCCACATGCGCTGCACGAGCTTTGACCTGCCGGTTGTCGAGCCGATCGCCAAGCGAACGATCGAAGCCGCCGGACTGGGCGAACGGGTGACGGCCGCGGCGGGTGACTTCTTCGCCGACCCCCTACCCGAGGCCGACGTCATCACGATGGGGCTGATCCTCCACGACTGGAACCTTGAGCGCAAGATGCACCTGATCAAGGCCGCCTACGATGCGCTGCCAGAGGGTGGTGCGTACATCGTCATCGAGAACATCATCGATGACGCCCGACGCGAGAACGCGTTCGGGCTGCTCATGTCGCTCAACATGCTGATCGAGTTCGGCGACGCGTTCGACTTCACCGGCGGTGACTTTGCCGCATGGTGCAAAGAGGTCGGGTTCAAGGAGATAGACGTCGTGCCGCTCGCCGGTCCAGCGAGCGCCGCCATCGCGTACAAGTAGCTACCGCTGGACGAAGAGCAGAAGCGCCACCCGACGCCGCTCCTTCCATGCAAAACGCTCTCCCCGCGTGTAGAGGTCCGAGCGACGTTGATCTCTACATGGAGGAGTCATGGACGGAATTCCAGTTCTCGATGCGGCCGGTCGGCGCCGGTCGCCCGCAACGATGCCGGGCTATCACCGCGAAAGGCCGCCCCGCAACAAGGGCATGC
>JBBQBH010000096.1:0-4291 GCA_038317345.1 Solirubrobacterales bacterium | reverse complement strand
CGGCGACGCCGTGCGCAGCTCGGAGCAGCGATCTCTGCGGCGGTTCCACTTCGCTATCCCCTATCCCCGGCGACTGCTGGGGGGTGGGCTACCGTCATTTGTTTGAGCCGATTTCCGTGCCTGAGAGCGGCCGATAGGTCCGGGTCAACACTTAAAGCCGCTCTGCACATGAAGCGGTAGCGCGGGCTGGCGCGCCTGCTCCTCGCGCTAAGCAGAAGGGTCCCGCTTGGCAGGAAAGCGGCGCCGAACAGATTGACCTACTGCTGGACGGAGTCCTTGCCGGGGCCACCGATGAGCTGGTCCACGCCCGGTCCGCCTACCAGAGAGTCCTTGCCCTTCCTGCCTTTCAGCTTGTCCTTGCCCTTGCCGCCGAGCAGGGTGTCCTTTCCGTCCCCGCCGTCGAGAAGGTCGTTGCCGCGACCGCCCTTGACTGTGTCCTTGCCGCCTCCGGCGCAGACGAGGTCCTTGCCAGATGCAGCATTCACTTTGTCGTTGCCGCCCAGCGAAACGATCACGTCGGCCCGCGGCGTACCGTGAAGCACGTCGGCAGCGGCGGTCCCAGTGATCGTTGCCGCCTCTCCGCGACATCGCTGGACCTCTTGGACCGGCGCCGTCTCGCGGAAATTGATCACGCGGAAGCCACCGATGCCCGAAGGATCGCTGGTCACCCAGGGTGCGGTGCCGTCGGCATCGCGGTAGACGCCCTTGAGGAAAAAGCCGCTCGGGTCGCTGGAGTCCGTGAAGGGCATGACGAAATTATTGGTCGCGTCAGTCGCATAGGACGCCGACGGATTCGAGAAGCGGATGATCAGACCGCCGCCGGGAAATGTGAATGGCTGCTCGACGCGGAACTGCATCTCGTAGTCGCCCACCACCGTGTTGCCGCGCGGATTGGCCGGCGTCTGGGTGTTGGTGACGACGGTCGTAAAGGGCAGGGAAGGAACATCGCCGCCGTTGACGGTCGTCGCTGCGAGGGCGATCTCCAGCTGGACGTCGACGTCGTTCATCGAGTTGGTGTCGAAGGCGAGAACGTCGTTGGCTTTCAGATCGAAAGCCGGCAGGTTCTTGTAAACGAAGGCTCTGTAGGGCGTCCAGCTTGCGACGCTCGCATCTGCTCTGCCGAACGGATAGGAGCTTCCGGAGGTCTGGAGGCTCGCGGGGGCGATCGTCAGCACGGTGGACTCCTGTGCCCCAGGGGCGAGTGATGACCCAGAGAACGCGAAGGCAGTGCAGCAGGCAAGCACAAAAAGGGCCCGACGAGATATGGCCTTGATTTGCGTTGCTCGCATGAGGCAAGAACCCTACGCCTCGTTATCGCGCGAAGCGGAAGCGGCAACGCGGAGCCTCTTGAGTAGCGCTAGTCATCCAAAGCGGTAGTGAGCGACCTATTCGCTCAGCCCGGCGGCTTCGAGGGCCTTCTCGGGGTCGGGGAACGACTTCACGGACAGAATCGTGCCGTCGCGAACCGTCCAGAGGTGTCCATTTCGGACCACCATTTCACCACTGCCCCCCTTGGGCCGAGCGCGCCGCGTGACCAAGACCACGACCTGATCGCCGTTCTCGAGAAACTTCTCGGGCTCAAAAACCATGTTGTCGAACGCCGCGATGTAGTCCTCGCCCAACCCCTGAACCGCCTCGCGTCCCCGATGCGTCCCGGCATCGAGTCGTTGGGTTGTCATCTCGAAGTCCGGGTGCGTGTCGCGAAACACCGCATCCCAGTCGCCATGATTCAAGGCGTCGTAGACGCGGCGCACGGTCTCGACGGGCTCCCGGGACATCGCTCGCGCAGTATCTCGCTCTCCGCCGATGCGTGAGCTGAGGGACTACCGGGCTACCGCTTTCTATGCCCGGTCGACAGCGGCCCGAGCAGTAGCGGCTTCTGCTTTCGCGTGAGAGCGAGAGCGCCAGTGGTTCAGCGAACCTCGCTTCTTTCGTCGCGCTGAGCCAATGAGCCGTGGGCTACCGTCATTTGTTTGAGCCGATTTCCGTGCCTGAATCAGGCGGTCGCGCGCCCTAAAGCGCTAGATCTCGGTTCCCGCAAGTCCTTTGTGGCACATGAAGCGGCAGTCTGCACTTCCGCTCTTCGCGCGAAGCGATAGCGGTTCCATGCGGGCGCGGCGCTACCGCTGCTCAGTCGCATGACCTGCGACGCCGCCAGCCGGGCCTCTCCGCTGAGGCGACCCGCTCCACCGGTTTGCGAAGCTGACGGCATGTTGACTGCCTTCGGAGCCGCAGCGGTCACATTCATGATGCTGATGTACGCGCTGGAGCGCCGCCATCGCGGGTTCATCCTGGCGTTCGCCTGCGGCTGTCTGTTGTCCAGCCTCTATGGCTTTCTCGCCGGAACTTGGCCCTTCGGTGTCGTCGAGGCGATTTGGGCTGCGATTGCGGTCAACCGCTATCGCCAACTTCACCCTTCAGCCGCTCAAATGCATTCCAGGTAGGGCGGAGGCGCAGGCCGTAATGATGCGGGGCGCGCGCAGGCGCTGGCGGCTTGCACGAACTTGAAGAATGATCCTCTGTTCGCCGCGTAGCTACTCGATCTGAGCGATCATCAGGCAGTAGCCGTCGGGGTCCGCAACTCGGATTTCGGCCTACGGCGCATCGGGGAGGGCGGGAGATCGCAACATATTCCTTTCGGCTGATATTTTGCTAGGCGACGAAACCGCACCAGCGAAGACACGCCAGGTGGTTGCTCTATTGGTCAGACGCGGGGACCTTTGGTCTTCCGCCGGATGAGTGGATTCGCACCGCACTCGCCGGACGCAGGCAGTGAGCGAACGCTACGACGCCGTTGTGATCGGCGCTGGACCGGCCGGCGAGGTGGCCGCCTCGCGGCTGCCAAAGCTCGGACTGCGCACGGCGCTGATCGAGCGAGAGCTCGTGGGCGGGGAGTGCGCCTACTGGGCCTGCATCCCCTCAAAGACCCTGCTGCGCCCGCCCGACGTCCGCGCCGAGGCGTGCCACGCACCGGGTCTGAGCGAGCCGGAACAACGCTGGGAGGAGATCGTCGAGTACCGCAACTACATGATCCGAAACCTGGACGACTCCGCAGCGGCCAAGGGTTATGAGGACAGCGGTATCCGCGTCTACAAGGGGGAAGGGCGGATAACCGCGCCGGGCCGGATCGCGGTCGGCAGCGACGAGCTAAAGGCGGAGCGGATCGTGATCGCCACCGGAAGCGACCCGGCCATCCCCCCGATCGCGGGGCTCGAGGAGACCGGCTACTGGACCAACCGCGAGGCCACCACTCTCTCGGAGATTCCTCGTGACGTCGTCGTGCTCGGCGGAGGACCGGTCGGGATCGAGCTCGGCCAGATGCTGCGCCGCTACGGCGCCGAGGTCACGATCGTCCAGGCCTCCGGGCGCCTGATCGATCGCGAGGACCCGGCCGTCGGCGAGCTGATCGCCGACTCCCTGCGGGAAGAGGGAATCGAGCTGCGCCTCGGCCAGCAGGCGAAGGCGGCTCGGGCGGAGAACGGGCGACGCTTCCTGCAGCTGGAGGACGGCGTGGAGCTGGATGCGGAGCAGCTGTTGATCGCCACCGGACGCAGGCCGCGCGCCGCCGGAGTCGGGCTACAGGCGCTCGGGGTCGACCCAGACGAGCGCGGCGCGATCCCGATCGATGAGCGTTGCCGGGTCACCGATGGCGTCTGGGCGATCGGCGACGTAACCGGCGTCTCCCTGTTCACGCACGTTGGGAAATACCAGGCTCGCATCGTCGTCGACGACATCGCCGGGCGCGAGCCGCGAGCCGATTACCGCGCGATCCCTCGCGTCGTCTTCTCGGACCCCGAAATCGCCGCGGTCGGGCTGACCAGCGAACAGGCGCGCGCGAACGGCGTTGACGTCGCCGAGGGCCGCGCCGACCTGATCCGTATCGCGCGCACCGAGACCTACGGAAAGGGCCTCGGCGGCCAGCTGGGCGTCCTGGCTGATCGCGAACGCCGCGTGCTGGTCGGCGCCTGGGCTGTGGGCCCGCTGGCGGGAGAGTGGATCCACCAGGCCGTGCTCGCCGTGAAGCTGGAGACGTCGGTCGAGGTGCTGCGCGACACCGTCGCGCAGTTTCCGACCTTCAGCGAGGCCTACCTGAGCGCCGTGGAGGCCTTGGACATCTGAACGATGGCAAGCCGCAGCGCGCATCTGTTTTTCGGGGCATGAAACTCCACCCCGAAAGCTGACGTCCGGGTCCGGACCTACGGTCCGCTGACTGGGACAGGGGCTTTCTGGAGAACGCAGGCTGGACAGGCCGTTTACTGCGCGATGGGCCTCGAGCCCGGCTTTTCAGTGG
>JBBQBH010000095.1:0-4590 GCA_038317345.1 Solirubrobacterales bacterium | reverse complement strand
CGAGGACGTCGAGAACATCCTCTTGAAGCTGATCCAAGCCGCCGACTTCGACGTCAAGAAGGCCGAGACGGGGATCATCTACATCGACGAGGTGGACAAGATCGCCCGCAAGGCGGACAACCCCTCGATCACCCGCGACGTGTCAGGCGAGGGGGTCCAGCAGGCGCTGCTGAAGATCCTCGAGGGAACGACAGCCTCCGTTCCGCCTCAGGGCGGGCGCAAGCACCCCCACCAGGAGTTCCTGACCATCGACACGACCAACATCCTCTTCGTCTGCGGCGGCTCGTTCGGCGAACTGGACAAGGTGATCGAGCGCCGGATCGGCCACAAGGGCGTCGGCTTCGGCGCCGCGATCTCCTCGCGGCCGGAGTACGAGGACGCCGGCGACCTGTTCGAGCAGGTGCTGCCCGAGGACCTGATGGAGTACGGGCTGATCCCCGAGTTCATCGGTCGTCTCGCCTTCATCGCCGCGATTCACCAGCTGACCCGCGACGACCTGATCACGATCCTCACCGAGCCGCGCAACGCGCTCACCAAGCAGTTCCAGCGCTTCTTCCAGTTCGATGACATCGAGCTCGTCTTCGCCGAGGACTCGCTGTCGGCGATCGCCGACCGGGCCCTCGAGCGCGATACCGGTGCCCGCGGCCTGCGCTCGATCCTCGAGGAGACGCTGCTCGACGCCCAGTTCGAGCTCCCCTCGCGGCGCGACGTCACCAAATGCGTGGTGACAAAGGAGGTGATCGAGCGCGGCCTGCAGCCGACGCTGGTCACTGAGGCCGTCCCCGATCTGCCGGTCGAGCCGGACGAGCTCGCTGAAGAGTCCGCTTAGCGCGGCAGCGCCCGCTCGGTAAGCACGTCGGCAGGCATCGGGATCGAAAACAGAAAGCCCTGCCCGTACTGACAGCCCATGTCGCGCAGGGCGGCGAGCTGTCCGGGGGATTCGATTCCGTTGGCGATCACCCTCACGCCCATCTCGCCTGCCAGCTCGATCGCGGCCGCGGCGATCTCGGTCTGGCGCGGGCCGTCCGGGATCGCTGAGACGACCCGGCGGCTGATCTTCAGGGCGCTGGTCGGCAGCTCTCTCAGCCGCTCGGCGGGCACCGCGCCGCTGTAGTCGTCGACGGTGAGTCCCACGCCCAATCCCGTCAGCTCGTTCAGCCTCTCGACCATCTGGCCATTTGCCTCCACCAGGGCGGTCTCCGAGATCTCGAGGCTGAGACGCCGGGGGTCCACGTCATTGCGTTGCGCCGCGCTGCGAATCTCCTCTGGCAGGGCGCTCTCGTAGACGTGGTCCTCGGAGAGGTTCAGCGAGACGTCGAGGTCGGTGGAGCGGCGCCAGCGGGTGAGCTGCTCGAACGCCGTCGAGATCGCCCAACGCTCCAGCTTGGGGAGCAGATGGAACTCCTGCGCAACACTGATGAAATCGGGAGGGGCGAGGATCTCGTTACCGTCGCGGGGCCAGCGCGGCAACGCCTCGACCTCTCCGGCGACCCGATCCACGAGCGAGACGACCGGCTGGTAGTAGAGCTGTAGACGCCTCTGCTCGATCGCTTCGCTGAGCTCGGCCGCCAACGCTGCGCCATCCGGTTGCGTTTCCACGGCGGTCATGCTGGCACCCTCGCCTCGAGGCGGCTACGCAGGAAGGGGACGATGGCCTGCGCCGATCGCTCCGGGTCGTCCGCGAACGGGAAGTGGCCGCTGCCGTCGAGCATCACCACTTCGGCGCTCGGGAAGGGCTGTTTCAGGTCCTCCACCCGTCGGCGCCCCAGGAAGGGATCGTTGGCGCCCCAGGCGATCAGCGCCGGGCGGTCCAGCTTGGCGAGCGTCGCGACCCACCCGGATGCGGGTGGATAGGGGAGCGGGGTGGCCCGGTAGAGCCGCAGCACCGCGCGACGGGTGCCGCGGTCGAAGTCGTCGTACATGCGGTCGATGAAGGCTATGGGCAGGGGGTCGGGACCGGCGCTCATCCGCTTGCGCCAGGTTCGGCGGTTGGTCAGCGCCATCACCAGCTCCCCGACCACGGGCCGGCGCCAGAGCCTCGCCGCCTGGTGCCAGCGGCCGGTGGTCCAGGTTCCGGTGTTGAACATCACGACGCTGCCCAGCGCGTCGGGGTTGGCCGCCGCCCAGCAGAAGCCGAAGGCGCCGCCGAAGTCGTGCACGACAAGGTGGGCACGGCGGACCCCGAGTCCGTCGAGGGCGCCGTCGATGTAGGACGCATAGTCATCGACCCGGCCGCCGAAGTTGCGCCGCTTGTCGGACTGGCCGAAGCCGGGCATGTCGAATGCCAGCGCGCGGCCGAACTCGCCCACCTGGCCGACCAGGTTCTCCCAGTCGAGGCGCGAGCCGGGGTTGCCGTGCAGGAAGACGACGGCCTCGCTGTTGTCCGGGGAGCCCGCCTCGATCAGCGGCGAACGGAGCCCGTCGACGCTGATCTCGCCCGAGCGAACCTCTCTCACCGCTCGAACCTACCGCCTGCCGGGCCGCGCCGCGCAATCGGGCCTGACTTTCTCCCTGCTCGGGTTCGAAACTAAACTCGCGCATCGGTGCCTGACGATCGCCGCAAAATCCTCGAAGAGACCACGCGCTACGACCCCGCGAAGGTCGAGCAGCGGCTTTTCGACGAATGGCTCGAGGCCGGTTACTTCCATCCACCGGCCGAGGGCACGCCGAGCGAGAACTACTCGGTCGCGATCCCGCCGCCCAACGTGACCGGCGCCCTGCACATGGGCCACGCGCTCAACGGGTCGATCCAGGACGCGCTGGTCCGCATGCAGCGGATGCGGGGCCGCAACACGCTCTGGATACTCGGTACCGACCACGCCGGCATCGGCACCCAGGCGGTGGTCGAGAAGGAGCTGGCCGAGGAGGGCCTCTCGCGCCAGGAGATCGGCCGCGAGGAATTCCTGAAGCGCGTCTGGGCCTGGAAGGAGCGCTACGGATCGGAGATCGTCGAGCAGTACAAGCGCCTCGGGGCCTCGTTGGACTACGAGCGCGAGCGCTTCACCCTCGACGAGGGCTACGTGAAGGCCGTCTACCGGGTCTTCGTGGGCCTCTACGAGAAGGGCCTGATCTACCGCGACAACTACATGGTCAACTGGGACCCGGGGTTGAAATCGGCGATCTCCGACCTCGAGGTTGAGGAGCGCGAGGTCACCGACATGATGTACGAGATCACCTACCCGCTCGACGAGGTCGAGGGAGCGATAACGGTTGCCACGGTGCGACCGGAGACGATGCTCGCCGACACCGCGGTGGCAGTGAACCCCGAGGACGGGCGCTACAGGCACCTGATCGGCCGCCACGCGATCCTGCCCTGGGTCGGACGGCGGCTGCCGATCATCGCCGACGATTACGTCGACCCCGAGTTCGGCACCGGGGCGCTCAAGATCACCCCCGGCCACGATCCGAACGACTTCGAGATCGGGCGCCGCCATGGGCTCGAGGAGTTGACCGTAATCGGCGAGGACGGCCTCATGACCAAGGAGGCGGGGGAGAGGTTTGAGGGTCTGACCGTGGACGAGGCGCGGGCGGCGGCGGTTGAGGCGCTGCGGGAAGAGGGCCTGCTCGGTGACGAGGAGCCCTATACCCACGCGGTGCCCTACTCGCACCGCTCCGGTGCCCGCGTCGAGCCGCTGATCTCGCTGCAGTGGTTCTGCCGCATGGACGAGCTGGCAAAGCCGGCGATCTCAGTCGTCGACGACGACGAAGTGCGCTTCGTCCCCGAGCAGTGGAAGCGCGTCTATCTGGATTGGATGGCTGAGATCCGCCCCTGGTGCGTGTCGCGGCAGCTCTGGTGGGGCCACCGGCTGCCGGTCTGGTATCGCGGCGACGAGGTCTACGTCGGCGAGCAGCCGCCGGAGGGCGACGGCTGGGAGCAGGACGAGGACGTGCTCGACACCTGGTTCAGCTCCGCCCTGTGGCCATTCGCGACCCTGGGCTGGCCGGACGACACGCCGGAGTTGCGCACCTTCTACCCGACCAGCTTCCTTACCACGGCGCGGGAGATCATCTTTCTCTGGGTCGCCCGGATGATCATGATGGGCCTCGAGTTCCCGGGCGCGATCCCCTTCGACGACGTCTATGTGCACTCGGTGATCCAGGCACGCGACGGGCGGCGGATGTCGAAGAGCCTCGGCACCGGGATCGACCCCGTGGAGGAGATCGATGTCCACGGAGCCGACGCCCTGCGCTTCGGGCTGCTGGCGATGTCCTCGACCCAGGACGTGCGCTACAGCGCCGAGAGGATCGAGCAGGGCGAGAAGCTCGCGAACAAGCTGTTCAACGCGGCGCGGTTCGTGCTGCTGGGGATCGGTGCCGGCCCAGCCGGCCCGGCATCGGCGACCGTCGAGGACCGCTGGATCCTGTCGCGGCTGGTCCGGGCCGAGCGCGAGCTGGCCGCGCGGATCGAGGGCTATGAGTTCAGCCGCGTCGCCAACCAGCTGTACGAGTTCGTGTATGGCGAGCTGTGCGACTGGTACATCGAGCTCGTCAAATCGCGGCTCGACGATCCCGACCTGCAGCGCACGCTGCGCCACGTATTGCGGCGAACGCTGATGCTCGCGCATCCGGTGATGCCGTTCGTCACCGAGG
>JBBQBH010000094.1:0-4653 GCA_038317345.1 Solirubrobacterales bacterium | reverse complement strand
GTCTCGCGCAGCTTCCGCTTCGGGATCAGCTTCTACCTGATCGCGATGCTGTTCATCCTCTTTGACATCGAGGTGATCTTCCTCTACCCGGTGGGGGTGATCCTCAAGGCCGCCGACAGCGTCTTCGTCCTCGCCGAGGTGTTGATCTTCGTCGGCCTGCTCGCGGTCGCGCTGATCTACGTATGGCGCCGGGGAGCGCTCGATTGGAAGTAGAGCGCCGCAAGATCCGCGCCCTTTCGCCGCTCGATCAACCAAGCAGCCCCGACGAGCTGCTCGCCCGCCAGCTTCGCGCCCGCGACATGCTGCGCGGCGACCTCGAGGGCGCCGACCTCGATCGCTACGTCGAGGAGCGGGTGATGACGACGACCTTGGAGCGGGCGCTGAACATGGCCCGCGCCAACTCGCTGTTCCCGATGACCTTCGGGCTGGCCTGCTGCGCGATCGAGATGATGTCGATGGTCACATCGCGCTACGACATCGCGCGATTCGGCGCCGAGGCGTTCCGAGCCTCGCCGCGGCAGGCCGACATGATCATTCTCTCCGGCCGGGTGTCGATCAAGATGGCCCCGGTCATCCGCCGCGTCTACGACCAGATGCTGGAGCCGAAGTGGGCAATCGCGATGGGTGCCTGCTCTTCGAGCGGCGGGATGTTCGCCAACTACGCGGTCGTCCAGGGTGCGGACAAGTTCATGCCGATCGACGTCCACGTTCCGGGCTGCCCACCGCGGCCGGAGGCGCTGCTGCACGGCTTCAACAAGCTCCAACGGCTGGTCCAGGAAAACCCGGACCCGGGCTGGAGACGCCGCTACGACGCGATCGGCACCGAGGAGTGGGCGCGCGGCGGCCCCGACAGCCGGCCCAACCCCGAAGCCGCCGAGGCCTACGAGAAGGCCCGGGAGCTGGCGGATGCCTGACGCCCCCGGCCTCGAGCTGATCCGCCAGGACTGCAACGCGGCCCACCCGGGCGCCGTCCTCGACACCAGCTTCGACCACGACCAAGCGGCCCTGCTCGCCGACCCGAAGCAGATCCTCGATGTGCTGCGTTGGCTGCATGACACGCCAGGTCAGGAGTACCGCTTCCTCTCCAGCCTGCACGTCGCCGACTACCTGCCGGCAGAGCCGCGCTTCGGCGTCCACTACGAGCTGCTCAACATGCCGCGCGTCGAGCGGATCAGGGTCAAGGCGATGCTCGCCGGTCCCGAGGCAACATCGAACGGGGACGCAGCAGGAGCCGGGAACCCCGCCGCCCCCGGAAGCGGAGCTGAGGAGGCGGCGGGCCTTAGTGGGCTGCCGGGAATCGACTCCTGCGTGGAGCTGTTTCCGACCGCCGAGTTTCACGAGCGCGAGGCCTACGACTTCTTCGGCATCGTCTTTCGCGGCCACCCCGACCTGCGGCGCATCCTCTTGCCGGAGGACTACGTCGGCTGGCCTCTGCGGCGTGACTTCCCGGTCGGCGGTGAGCCGGTCCTGTTCACCCGCGATGAGCCCGACTCGCCCGGGTGGTACGAGTGAGCACGCCCGAAACGCTCGATTCCGCGGGCGTCACCGTCGAGCGCCAGCAGCTGGAGCCGGAGCAGGAGCTGCTGACGATCAATATGGGCCCGCATCACCCGGCCACCCACGGCGTGCTGCGGGTGATCGTGGAGCTCGAGGGCGAGGTCGTGCGCGACCTCAAGCCGGTGGTCGGCTACGGCCACACCGGGATCGAGAAGTCCAGCGAGGACAAGTCCTACTGGAAGGTGATCCCGTTCGTGGAGCGGATGGACTACCTCGCCTACTTCTTCAACATGGAGGCGTTCTGCGGCGCGGTCGAGCGGCTGCTTGAGCTGGAGATCCCGGATCGCGCCAAGTACCTGCGGGTGATCCACCTGGAGCTGAATCGGATCCACTCGCATCTGGTCTGGCTGGGGACCTCGGCGCTCGACCTCGGCGCGATCTCGATGTTCTGGTACTGCTTCCGCGAGCGCGACCGGGTCCTCGATCTGTTCGAGATGTCGACCGGCCAGCGGATGCACACCCGCTACTTCCAGGTCGGCGGCGTGATCGAGGACATTCCGCCCGGCTTCGGCGCCAAGCTGCGCGAGTTCGTCGAGGAGATGCCGACGCGGGTCGATCAGTACCAGGCGCTGCTGGACCGCAACGAGATCTTCCTGCACCGAACCAGAAACGTGGGAATCGTTTCCCGCGAGCGGCTGCTGGAGCTGGGGGTGACCGGGCCGCTGTTGCGCGCCGCCGGAGAGCCCTGGGACATGCGCAAGACCGTCGGCACCCTCGCCTACCCGGATCTGGACTTCCGGATCCCGGTCGGCACGGTGGGCGACGGATACGACCGCTACCGGGTGCGGCTGGCGGAGGTCCGTGAGTCGGTGGAGATCATCCGCCAGGCGCTCGAGGGGCTGCCCGAGGGACCGCACATCGCCGACGATCGCAAGGTGGTGCTGCCGCCGCGCTCCGAGCTTCCGACCTCGATGGAGGCGCTGATCCACCACTTCAAGCTCGTCACCGAGGGCTACCGGGTGCCGCCGGGCGAGGTCTACTACGCGGTCGAGGGTCCGCGCGGCGAGCTCGGCTGCTACGTGCTCGCCGACGGGTCGGCGAAGCCGGCCCGCGTTCACGTTCGCGATCCCTCGTTCGTGAACCTGCAGATGCTGCGCGACATGTGCATCGGCGGCTTGCTCGCCGACCTGATCCAGAACCTGGCGATGCTCGACCCGATCCTCGGAGGCGTCGATCGATGAACCAACTTCCCGTCGATCCGGCGCTGGTCGAGGGCCGCCACCCCGAGCGCCCCGCCGAGGAGATCCCGGAGATCCACGAGACCGGCTGCCCCGACGACCTGCGCGAGCGGATCGAGGAGTTGATGTCGCGCTATCCCGACCGCCATTCGGCCTCAATCCCGGCGCTTTGGGCGGTCCAGGAACGCTATGGCTGGTGCACGCCGGAGGGGATGCGCCAGGCGGCAGCGGTGATGCGCGTCACCCCCGCCTATATGGAGTCAGTGGCGAGCTTCTACGACCTGCTGCACACAAAGCCTGTTGGTCGCCACAGAGTGCTGGTCTGCACCAACATCTCCTGTTGGATGCGGGGCGGTGACGAGCTGCTGGACGCGTTCTGCGAAGCGGCCGGCTGCGATCGCGACGCGGCGGGCCAGGGTGGCTCCAGCTCGGAGCACGACGAGCTGTTCGTGAGCGGCTTCGAGTGCCTGGGCGCCTGCGACCTGGCGCCGATGGCATCTATCGACGGCCGCTACTTCGGGCCGCTGGACCGAGAGGACGCAAACGAGGCGGTGCAGCAGTTGATCGTCGACGCCGAGGTTTTGCCCGACAAGGCGCTCGCCAAGCGCGGCGTCGCCGGAGGCCCGGAGACGGAGCCCGATGAACGCGTCGCTGCCGCTGAGCAGGGTGGGCACCACCCCGCCGCCCCCGGAAGCGCAGCTGAGGAGGCGGCGGACAAAGGTGGGAGCGGCTGATGCCGGAGACGCGGCTGCTGTTCCGCCACATCGATGAGCCGGGGCTGAACACGATCGACGTCTACAAGCGGTTCGGCGGTTACCGGACCCTCGAGCGCGCCTTCCGCGAGATGGAATCGGACGAAGTGCTGACCGAGCTGGAGGACTCCGGCCTGCGGGGGCGCGGAGGTGCCGGCTTCTCGATGGGAAAGAAGGCCTCCTTCCTGCCCCGCGGCGAGCAGGAGAAGTACCTCTGCTGCAACGCCGACGAGTCCGAGCCGGGCGCCTTCAAGGACCGCGAGTTGATGCAGAAGAACCCCCACCAGCTGATCGAGGGGATCGCGATCGCCGCGCTGGCCGCCGACGCGTCGCGCGCCTTCATCTTCATCCGCGGCGAGTACGACCTCCAGGGAGACATCCTCGACGCCGCGATTGCCGAGGCCTACGAGGCCGGCTACCTCGGAGAGGACATCCTCGGCAGCCACCGCAACCTCCAGCTGGTCGTCCACCGCGGCGCCGGCGCCTACATCTGCGGCGAGGAGACGGCACTGCTCGACGCGCTGGAAGGAAAGCGCGGCAACCCGCGGCTGAAGCCCCCGTTCCCCGCCGTGCAGGGGCTTTACGGCGGGCCGACGCTGATCAACAACGTGGAGACGCTTTCGAATGTGCCTCACATCGTCGCCAACGGCGCCGACTGGTTCAAGAGCTTCGGCACCGAGCAGTCGCCGGGCACCAAGGTCGTCTCGGTCTCCGGCTGCGTGCAGCGGCCCGGCAACTACGAGGTCGAGCTGGGCATCCCGACCCGCGAGCTGATCTATGACCTGGCCGGCGGTCCCGGGGATGGCCACCAGGTGAAGGCCTTCTACCCCGGAGGCTCGTCGTCGCCGGTGATGACCGCGGACGACCTCGACGTTCTCTACAGCTTCGAGGCGATGGCCGACGCCGGCTCGATGCTCGGCTCTGGGTCGATCATCGTCGCCGACGAGCGGGTCTCGATCCCGCAGATGGCGCTGCGCACGGCGCGCTTCTACCACCACGAGTCGTGCGGCAAGTGCACGCCGTGTCGCGAGGGCACCAACTGGACCGTGAAGATGCTGGGGCGGGTCACCGACGGCGAGGCGACGCCGATGGACCTCGACGTCGTCGCCTCGGTGCAGGACAACATCATCGGCAACTGCCTCTGCGTGCTCGGCGACTCGATGGCG
>JBBQBH010000093.1:0-4796 GCA_038317345.1 Solirubrobacterales bacterium | reverse complement strand
CCGAACCGGCGGTGGCGTCGCCTTCGGCCCCAAGCCGCGCCGCTACACCGTGAAGGTCAACCGCAAGGCCCGCCGCCGGGCGCTGCGTTCGGCCCTCTCGGTCCATGCCGAGCGCGACAGCGTCGCGCTGCTCGACGCCGCCGCCTACAAGGAGCCCTCGACCAAGCAGGCGGCGGGCGCCCTGGAGAAGTGGGGGCCATCTCGACCGACGCTGGTCGTGCTGGAGACGGAGGAGACAGGGGCGCTGCGCAGCTTTCGCAACATCGAGCGGGTCGAGGTGGCCGAGGCGAGCGCCGTCGGCGTTGCCGATCTGATCGGCGCGGCCTCGATCGTGATTTCGCAAAAGGCGCTGGAGGTTCTACAGGCGCGTGGCGAGGAGAAACCCCGAGCAACGAGCAACGAGCAACGAGCAACGAGAAAGAAGACCGCGGCTGAGGGCGAGGAGGAGTGATGGATTCCCGCACCGTCCTCATCCGCCCGGTGATCTCCGAGAAGAGCTATGCCCTGATCGGGGAGGGCAAGTACACCTTCCGGGTCCACGAGCGCGCCAACAAGACCCAGGTCGCCCAAGCCGTGGAGGATGCGTTCGGCGTCCACGTGGCGGTGGTTCGAACGGCAAAGGTGCGCGCGAAGCCGAAGCGGCGCGGACTGCACCAAGGTCATAGCCGGGCCTGGAAGAAGGCGATCGTTCAGCTGGCCCCCGGCGAGCGCATCGAGCTGTTCGAGGGAGCAGCGGCGGAGGGCTGATGGCCAACCGAAGGACAAAGCCGACCAGCCCGGGCACCCGCTTCGCGACCTACCCGCTGCGCGAGCAGCTCACCTCCACCGAGCCGGAGAAGCAGCTCACCGAGGGAAGCCGCAAGTCGGGTGGACGCAACTCATACGGGCGCGTCACCAGCCGCCATCGCGGCGGTGGCGCCAAGCGCCGCTATCGGCGTATCGACTTCAAGCGCCGCAAGGACGGGGTCCCCGCGAAGGTGGCGGCGATCGAGTACGACCCCAACCGCAGCTGCTACATCGCGCTGCTCCACTACGCCGACGGAGCGAAGAGCTACATCCTCTCCCCGCAGCAGATCTCGGTCGGCGACCAGGTCGAGTCGGGCTCGGGCGCCGACATCAGGCCCGGCAACACATTGCCGCTGGCCGAGGTCCCGACTGGCACCATCGTCCACAACGTCGAGCTGGTTCCGGAGCAGGGGGGACGCCTCGGCCGCGCTGCGGGGACGGCGATCCAGGTGGTCGCCAAGGAAGGCCCGATGGTCACCCTTCGCCTGCCCTCCTCGGAGGTGCGGATGGTGCGTGCCGAGTGCCGCGCAACGATTGGCTCGATCTCCAACCCCGAGCACCAGAACATCACGCTCGGCAAGGCCGGCCGCAGCCGCCACAAGGGCCGCCGCCCGCAGACTCGCGGGGTCGCCATGAATCCGGTCGATCACCCGCACGGCGGCGGCGAGGCGCACCACACTCCGGGTGGTCATCCGGTGACGCCGTGGGGCAAGCCGACGCTCGGCTACCGCACCCGCAAGAAGGGCAAGGCGTCGGGTCGCTACATCGTGCGCCCACGGCGGCGCGGGAAGAGAAAGGGCAAGGGCTGATGGGACGGTCGACCAAGAAGGGCCCCTGGGCCGAGGAGCGCCTGATGAAGCGCGTCGGGCAGATGAACGAGTCCGGTCAGAAGCAGATGGTGAAGACCTGGTCGCGAACCTCGACTGTGTTTCCGGAGATGGTCGGGCACACGATTGCCGTCCACGACGGGCGAAAGCACGTCCCGGTTTTCATCTCCGAGTCGATGGTCGGCCACAAGCTCGGCGAGTTTGCGCCGACCCGGACCTTCCGTGCCCACTCAGGTGCCGATTCGAAGCGGGAAGACTGATGGCCCAGGAACGCAAGGCAGCCGGCGAGAAGGAATCGCCGAAGCCCGCCGCCGCGAAGTCGGAGGGCAGTGGAGGCAAGCCGGCGGCGAAGCCGAAGCCTGCCGCCAAGAAGGCTCCGGCCCGCAAGCCGGCCCCGAAATCGAAGGCCGAGCCAAAGCCCAAGGCCGAGCCGAAGGCGAAGCCTGCTGCCGAAAAGCCGGCCCTTGGGCCTCCGATCGTTCGCGCCAGCGCCCGCTACGTTCGCACTGCGCCGCGCAAGGTGCGGTTGGTTGCCGACCAGGTGCGGGGATTGCACATCGACAAAGCGAGAGCGCTGCTGCAGTTCTCCTCCCGCTCCGCCGCCCGCGACATCGCCAAGCTGATCGATTCGGCCGCCTCCAACGCGGAGAACAACCATGAGCTCGTCGCCGACGACATGAAGGTCGCCGAGATCACCGTCGACGAGGGACCAACCCTGCGCCGCTACCGCCCGCGGGCGTTGGGCCGGGCGACAAGGATCAACAAGCGGACCAGCCATATTTCGATAGCGCTGATGCCCGGGGAAGAGGACTAGCCATGGGCCAGAAGATCCATCCCGAGGGCTTCCGCGTCGGCTACATCCACGACTGGAAGGCGACATGGTTCGATGACCGCGGGTTCGCCGACAAGCTGCTCGAGGACATTGCGATCCGCGACCACATCGTCGGAAAGCTCGCCCACGCCGGTCTCTCCGACATCACGATCGTGCGCCGCGGCGAGGTCACCGTCGACATCCACACGGCTCGTCCCGGGATCGTGATCGGCAAGTCGGGCAGCGAGGTCGATGCCCTCCGGCGCGACCTGCACAAGCTCACCGGGCAGCCGGTGAAGGTGAACATCCGCGAGGTCAAGCGCCCCGAGCTGGACGCCAAGCTGGTCGCCCAGTCGATCGCCGAGCAGCTCCAGAACCGGGTCGCCTTCCGACGCGCGATGAAGCGCGCACTGACTTCGGCGATGCGCTCCGGCGCCAAGGGCGTCAAGGTCCAGGTGTCCGGTCGTCTCGGGGGAGCCGAAATGGCGCGGACCGAGGGTTACTCGGACGGACGGGTGCCGCTTCACACCCTGCGGGCCGATATCGACTACGGGTTCTTCGAGGCCCGCACGACGACCGGCCGGATCGGCGTCAAGTGCTGGATCAACAAGGGCGAGGTAATGCCCGAAGGCTTCAGGACCGACGGCGGCGGTCAGGGCGACGTAGAGCAGAGCCCAAGGGGTGGTCGCTGATGCTGATGCCGAAGCGCGTCAAGTACCGCAAGCAGATGCGCGGCCGAATGCGAGGCAATTCGAAGGGCGGCACGACCGTCGCCTTCGGTCAGTACGGGCTCAAGGCCCTGGAGCGTGGCTGGATCACCAACCGCCAGATCGAGGCAGCGCGGATCGCGATGACCCGCAAGATCAAGCGTGGCGGAAAGGTGTGGATCAACGTCTATCCGGACAAGCCGGTGACCAAGAAGCCGGCCGAGACCCGCATGGGCTCGGGCAAGGGCAACCCGGAGGGATGGGTCGCCGTGATCAAGCCGGGGCGGGTGATGTTCGAGATCGCCGGGATCCCGGAGGAGTTGGCGAAGGACGCGATGCGCCTGGCCGGCAACAAGCTTCCGATCAAGACCAAGTTCGTGAGCCGCGAGGGAGCGGTCGAGTGAAGGGCTCCGAGGCGCACAACCTCAAGGACGACGAGCTGGTGTTGAGGCTCCGCGACGCCAAGGAGGAAGCGTTCAACCTTCGCTTCCGCCACGCGACCGGAGAGCTCGAGAACACGTCTCGCATCGGCGCCGCACGGCGTGACGTGGCACGGCTTCTGACCGTTGCCCGGCAGCGAGGCATAGACGTTGAAACCGAACTGAGACGCTGATGGCTGAGGAAGAAAAGACAGAGGACCAAGAACAGACCGAAGAGCCCGAAGCGCAGGCCGAAGAGCAGGCGCCGGATGCCGAGGCTCCCGCGGAGGAGCAGGAGGAGGCCCCTGCCGAGGAGGCTGAAGAGGCCCCCGCGGAAGAGGAAGCTCCTGCCGCTGATGAAGAGCCGGCGGCGGAAGGCGATGACTCGACCGAGGACGCAGCAGAAGCGACCGCCCCTGGCACGCCCGGACGCGAAGCGGAGGACGTGCCGGGCTCTGACGACGAGGGATTGCCCTGGAAGGCCCGCCAGCGGCTGCAGCGGTCGCGGCGCCCTGCCGAGGCACGCCCGCAGCGCACCCCCGAGGAGCGTCAGGCCGAGCGGGAGCAGCGCCGCCGCGCCAATGCGGTCTCCAGAAGGCGCCACCGCCAGGCGCGGCGCGCCAAGAAGGGCGAGCCGCGTGTCGGCACACCCCCCGCCGAGCGCCAGCCCAATCCGGCCAAGGTCCGTCAGGGCATCGTCGTCTCCGACCGTGCCGACAAGACGATCACGGTGCGGATCGACTTCGCCCGGCGCCATCCCGCCTACGAGAAGATCGTTCGCCGCTCGCGCACCCTGCACGCCCACGACGAGACCAACGAGGCGGGCCAGGGCGACGTCGTGCGGGTGGTCGAGACCCGACCGATCTCGCGCAGCAAGCGCTGGCGCCTGCTGGAAGTCGTGGAGAAGGCGAGGTAGTGAGTCGTGATCCAGCAGGAGTCGAGGCTCAAAGTTGCCGACAACTCGGGTGCTCGCGAGCTGCTCTGCATCCGCGTCAAGGGCGGCTCGCACCGCCGCTACGCGGGGGTCGGCGACGTGATCACCGCGACCGTCAAGCAGGCGAGCCCACAAAGTGGAGTGCGCAAGGGCGAGGTGGTGCAGGCGGTCGTGGTGAGGACCCGCAAGCAGTTCGGGCGCCCGGACGGCACCTACATCGCCTTCGACGAGAACGCCGCAGTGCTGATCGACCCGCAGAACAATCCGCGCGGAACGCGCATCTTCGGCCCCGTGGCGCGCGAGCTTCGCGAC
>JBBQBH010000092.1:0-4998 GCA_038317345.1 Solirubrobacterales bacterium | reverse complement strand
CCGAACCGGCGGTGGCGTCGCCTTCGGCCCCAAGCCGCGCCGCTACACCGTGAAGGTCAACCGCAAGGCCCGCCGCCGGGCGCTGCGTTCGGCCCTCTCGGTCCATGCCGAGCGCGACAGCGTCGCGCTGCTCGACGCCGCGGCCTACAAGGAGCCCTCGACCAAGCAGGCGGCGGGGGCGCTGGAGAAGTGGGGGGCATCTCGACCGACATTGGTCGTGCTGGAAACGGAGGAGACAGGGGCGCTTCGGAGCTTTCGCAACATCGAGCGGGTCGAGGTGACCGAGGCGAGCGCCGTCGGTGTGGCCGATCTGATCGGCGCGGCCTCGATCGTCGTCTCCCAGAAGGCTCTGGAGGTGCTGAAGTCGCGGGCCGGGGAGCCGAGCAAGGTCAAGAGCGTCGCCGAGAAGAGCTCCACCCAAGACAGCGGCGAGAAGGCCGCCGACGCGAAGGACGGCGAGTGATGGATTCGCGCACGGTGCTCATTCGACCGGTCATCTCCGAGAAGAGCTATGCGCTGATCGGGGAGGGCAAGTACACGTTCCGGGTCCACGAGCGCGCCAACAAGACCCAGGTCGCCCAGGCCGTGGAGGACGCGTTCGGCGTCCAGGTGGCGGCGGTTCGAACCGCAAAGGTGCGCGCGAAGCCGAAGCGCCGCGGACTGCACCAAGGTCATAGCCGTGCCTGGAAGAAGGCGGTCGTTCAGCTGGCCCCCGGCCAACGCATCGAGCTGTTCGAGGGAGCAGCCGCGGAGGGCTGATGGCCAACCGAAGGACAAAGCCGACCAGCCCGGGCCGCCGCTTCGCGACCTACCCGCTGCGCGAGCAGCTCACCTCCACCGAACCGGAGAAGCAGCTCACCGAGGGAAGCCGCAAGTCCGGGGGGCGCAACTCTTACGGACGCGTCACCAGCCGCCATCGCGGCGGTGGCGCCAAGCGCCGCTATCGGCGCATCGACTTCAAGCGCCGCAAGGACGGGGTTCCCGCGAAGGTGGCGGCGATCGAGTACGACCCCAACCGCAGCTGCTACATCGCGCTGCTGCACTACGCCGATGGAGCGAAGAGCTACATCCTCGCCCCGCAGCAGATCTCGATCGGAGACGAGGTCCAGTCGGGCTCGGGCGCCGACATCAGGCCCGGCAACACACTGCCGCTTGCCGAGATCCCGACCGGGACCGTCGTCCACAACGTCGAGCTGGTGCCGGAGCAAGGCGGGCGTCTCGGCCGCGCTGCCGGGACCACGATTCAGGTGGTCGCCAAGGAGGGCCCGATGGTCACCCTTCGCCTGCCCTCCTCGGAGGTGCGAATGGTGCGTGCCCAGTGCCGTGCAACGGTTGGCTCGCTTTCCAATCCCGAGCACCAGAACATCAAGCTCGGCAAGGCCGGTCGCAGCCGCCACAAGGGCCGCCGCCCGCAGACCCGCGGGGTCGCCATGAACCCGGTCGACCACCCGCATGGCGGCGGCGAGGCGCACCACACTCCCGGCGGTCACCCGGTGACGCCCTGGGGCAAGCCGACGCTCGGCTACCGCACCCGCAAGAAGGGCAAGTCCTCCAATCGCTACATCGTGCGCGCCCGCCGGCGCGGCAAGAAGAAGAGGTAGTGCATGGGTAGGTCAACGAAGAAGGGCCCGTGGGCCGAGGAGCGCCTGATGAAGCGCGTCGGGCAGATGAACGAGTCCGGTCAGAAGCAGATGGTGAAGACCTGGTCGCGAACCTCGACCGTGTTTCCGGAGATGGTCGGGCACACGATCGCCGTGCATGACGGGCGAAAGCACGTCCCGGTTTTCATCTCCGAGTCGATGGTCGGCCACAAGCTCGGCGAGTTTGCGCCGACCCGGACCTTCCGTGCCCACTCCGGTGCCGATTCGAAACGGGAAGACTGATGGCCGAGGAGCGCAAGGCAGAGGGCGAGAAGACGGCATCACGGAAGCCCGCCGCGAAGAAGTCCGAAGGCGGCGGGCGAAAGACGGCGGCGAAGGCGAAGCCGGCCGCGAACAAGGCACCTGCCGAGAAGGCGGCCGCGAAGCCGAAGGCCGAGCCAAAGACCAAGCCGGCGGCCGAGAAGCCCGCCCTGCCGCCAGCGGTGGTTCGGGCCAGCGCCCGCTACGTGCGCACCGCCCCGCGCAAGGCGCGGCTGGTCGCCGACCAGGTGCGCGGGCTGCACATCGACCGGGCGAGAGCGCTGCTTCAGTTCTCGTCGCGCTCCGCCGCCCGCGATATCGCCAAGCTGATCGATTCGGCCGCCTCCAACGCGGAAAACAACCATGACCTCGTCGCCGACGACATGAAGGTCGCCGAGATCACCGTCGACGAGGGACCAACCCTGCGCCGCTACCGCCCGCGGGCGTTGGGCCGGGCGACCCGAATCAACAAGCGGACCAGCCACATCTCGGTAGCGCTGAGCCCGGAGGAGGAGTAGATGCCCACCTCCCCGACCAAGCACACCCGGATGACGCGCCTGGCCCATCGCATCCATTCGTCCTCGGACGCTCGTGTGCTTGACGCACACTTCGCACCAGCGCCGAAGGCGCGTGCGAGCGCGGAGCGCGAGATCCTCGATCTGCTCGGTCAGGCGCGCCCCCAGGCGCACTCGGCCAGGAAGGCGGACATCTGATGGGCCAGAAGATCCACCCCGAGGGCTTCCGCGTTGGCTACATCCACGACTGGAAGTCGACATGGTTCGACGACCGCGGGTTCGCCGACAAGCTGCTCGAGGACATCGCGATCCGCGACCACATCGTGGGGAAGCTCGCCCACGCCGGTCTCTCCGACATCACGATCGAGCGGCGCGGCGAGGTCACCGTCGACATCCACACGGCTCGTCCCGGCATCGTGATCGGCAAGTCGGGCAGCGAGGTGGACGCGCTGCGGCGTGACCTGCACAAGCTCACCGGCCAGCCCGTGAAGGTGAACATCCGCGAGGTCAAGCGACCGGAGCTGGACGCCAAGCTTGTCGCCCAATCGATCGCCGAGCAGCTCCAGAACCGGGTCGCCTTCCGCCGCGCGATGAAGCGCGCACTGACTTCGGCGATGCGCTCCGGCGCCAAGGGCGTCAAGGTCCAGGTGTCCGGTCGCCTCGGGGGAGCCGAGATGGCGCGGACCGAGGGCTACTCGGACGGGCGGGTGCCGCTGCACACCCTGCGCGCCGACATCGACTACGGATTCTTCGAGGCTCGCACGACGACCGGCCGGATCGGCGTCAAGTGCTGGATCAACAAGGGCGAGGTGATGCCCGAAGGCTTCCGAGCCGAGGGTGCCCTGGGTGAAGGCGAGCCGGGCCGGGGCGACGGAGCACCGCCGCCGGGCAAGTCAGGGGGTGGCCGCTGATGCTGATGCCGAAGCGCGTCAAGTACCGCAAGCAGATGCGCGGCCGAATGCGAGGCAATTCGAAGGGCGGCACGACGGTCGCCTTCGGCGAGTACGGGCTCAAGGCGCTGGAGCGCGGTTGGATCAGCAACCGCCAGATCGAGGCAGCGCGGATCGCGATGACCCGCAAGATCAAGCGTGGCGGCAAGGTTTGGATCAACGTGTTCCCGGACAAGCCGGTGACCAAGAAGCCCGCCGAGACCCGCATGGGGTCGGGCAAGGGCAATCCGGAGGGGTGGGTCGCGGTGATCAAGCCGGGGCGCGTGATGTTCGAGATCGCCGGGATTCCCGAGGACCTGGCGCGCGATGCGATGCGCCTGGCCGGCAACAAGCTTCCGATCAAGACCAAGTTCGTGAGCCGCGAGGGGGCGGTCGAGTGAAGGGTTCCGAGGCCCACAACCTCAAGGACGATGAGCTGGTGTTGAGGCTCCGCGAGGCCAAGGAGGAAGCGTTCAACCTGCGCTTCCGTCACGCGACCGGAGAGCTTGAGAACACGTCTCGCATCGGCGCCGCACGGCGCGACGTGGCACGGCTTTTGACCCTTGCCCGGCAGCGAGGCATAGACGTTGAAACCGAACTGAGACGCTGATGGCTGAGGAAGAAAAGACAGAGGACCAAGAACAGACCGACGAGCCCGAAGCGCAGGCCGAAGAGCAGGCGCAGGAGGCCGAGGCTCCCGCGGAGGAGCAGGGGGAGGCTCCGGCGGAGGAGGAATCGGCCGAGGAAGCTGAAGAGGTCCCTGCCGACGAGGAAGCCCCTGCCGCTGAGGAAGAGCCGGCGGCGCAAGCCCCTGCCGAGGAAAAGGAGCAGGCCCCCGCGGAGGAAAAGCCCGCCGCCGAGTCCGACGATGAGGGCTTGGACTGGAAGGCCCGCCAGCGGCTGGAGCGTTCGCGGCGCCCCGGCGAGGCACGCCCGCAGCGCACCCCCGAGGAGCGCCAGAGCGAGCGCGAGCAGCGCCGCAGCGCCAACGCGGTCACCAGGAGGCGCCACCGCCAGTCGCGGCGCGCCAAGAAGGGCGAGCCGCGTGCGGGCACACCCCCCGCCGAGCGCCGACCGAACCCGGCCAAGGTCCGCCAGGGCATCGTGGTCTCCGACAAGGCCGACAAGACGATCACCGTGCGGATCGACATCGCCCGGCGCCATCCCGCCTACGAGAAGATCGTGCGCCGTTCGCGCACCCTGCACGCTCACGACGAGACCAACGAGGCGGGCCAGGGCGACGTCGTGCGGGTGGTCGAGACCCGACCGATCTCGCGCAGCAAGCGCTGGCGCCTGCTGGAAGTCGTGGAGAAGGCGAGGTAGTGCGTCGTGATCCAGCAGGAGTCGAAGCTCAAGGTGGCCGACAACTCCGGTGCCCGCGAGCTGCTCTGCATCCGCGTCAAGGGTGGCTCGCATCGCCGCTACGCGGGGGTCGGCGACGTGATCACCGCAACCGTCAAGCAGGCGAGCCCGCACGGTGGAGTGCGCAAGGGCGAGGTGGTGCAGGCGGTGGTGGTGAGGACCCGCAAGCAGTTCGGGCGCCCGGACGGCACCTACATCGCCTTCGACGAGAACGCCGCAGTGCTGATCGACCCGCAGAACAATCCGCGCGGAACGCGCATCTTCGGCCCCGTGGCGCGCGAGCTTCGCGAC
>JBBQBH010000091.1:0-5433 GCA_038317345.1 Solirubrobacterales bacterium | reverse complement strand
GTTCGGGCGCCCGGACGGCACCTACATCGCCTTCGACGAGAACGCCGCAGTGCTGATCGACCCGCAGAACAATCCGCGCGGAACGCGCATCTTCGGCCCCGTGGCGCGCGAGCTTCGCGACCGCAACTTCATGAGGATCGTTTCCTTGGCTCCGGAGGTGTTGTGATGTCGAGCGCAGCGCGTAGCCCGATTGCGAGGCAACAAACATGTATTGGTGGGGATTGCTGATGAAACGGATGCGCATACGCAAGGACGACCAGGTGAAGGTGGTTGGCGGCAAGGACCGTGGCAAGACCGGTCGCGTTCTGCGCACCGACCCCAAGCGCCGCAAGGTCTACATCGAGGGACTGAATATCGTCAAGCGCCACGAGCGGCCGCGCTCGGTCAAGGACGCCTCGCGCGGCGGCGAGGTGGGCGGCATCGTCGAGAAGGAGGGCCCAATCCACGTCTCCAACGTTGCCCTGCTCGACCCCCAGGACAACAAGTCAACGCGGGTCGGCGTGCGCCGCGACGGTGAGAAGCGCGAGCGCTACTCGAAGCGAACCGGCGCCGCTATCGACTAGCAGATGAGTGACCTCATGACCACGCACACCTGGATGACGCGCATGGCGCGTCACATATCTTCGTCCTCGGGCTTGCCTTTGCACCCAGCAAAGGCTGCGCCCTGCGTCCTCAATCTGCTCGGCCATGCGCGCCCCCAGGCGCACGTGACCACGGAGGCACTCATCTGATGGAAGCCGCAGCCCCAGCCCAGACAGTCCCGCCGCCGCGCTTGCGCGAGCAGTATGAGCAGGAGGTCCTGCCGGCGCTGACCAGCAAGTTCGGCTACTCGACCCGGATGCAGGCGCCTCAGCTCGAAAAGATCACCCTCAACATGGGCCTCGGCGAGGCCAAGCAGGACGACAAGATGTTGGAGGCTGCGACCGAGCAACTGGCGACGATCGCTGGCCAGGCCCCCAACGTGCGGCGGGCCCGCAGGTCGATCGCCTCCTTCAAGATTCGCGAGGGGATGCCGGTTGGGCTCTCTGTGACCCTGCGACGGGCGCGCATGTGGGAGTTCCTCGACCGGTTGTGCTCGATCGCGATTCCGCGGATCCGCGATTTCCGGGGGCTTAACCCGCGCTCCTTCGACGGTCGCGGCAACTACTCGATGGGGATCCGCGAGCAGCTGATCTTCCCCGAGATTGACTACGACTCGATCGACCAGGTGCGGGGGCTGGACGTCACGATCACCACCTCCGCGGCTACCGACGAGGAGGCCTTCGAGCTGCTGCTCGGCCTCGGTATGCCGTTTGCGGAGCAGGGCAGGCCGGGCATGGAGGACGTCGAGGCCGAGGCCGAGGAGGAGCGCCGCCGCGAGGAGGCGCGAATACGCGCCGAGGCAGAGCAGGCGGCGCTGGAGCAGCTCAAGGAGGAAAACCCGGAGGCCTACGCCAAGCGCGTCCGCGAGGAGGAAGGCGAAGAGGGTGAAGAAGGTGCAGAAGAAGGTGGGCCATCGGCCGACGCCGAGGGTTCAGACGACGGAGAGAAACAGGAGGATTAGTCGCTTGTCTCTAGTCGCTCGGGGTTTGGGCTCCGATCTAGCGACTAGCGACTAGCGACTAGCGACTAGCGACTATGGCCAAGACTTCCCAGAAAGTAAGACAGCAGCGCAAGCCGAAGTACAAGACTCGGGCGTACAACCGATGCCGCCGTTGCGGCCGCCCACGCGCCTACTACCGCAAGTTCGGGCTCTGCCGGATCTGCCTCCGCGAGATGGCCCACGAGGGCTATGTCCCGGGGATGACGAAGTCGAGCTGGTAGGCGATGCTTACCGACCCGATAGCCGACTACCTGACCAGGATCCGCAACGCGGTCCAGGCCGGCCAGGACGAGGTGGAGATTCCAGCCTCGGGGCTGAAGCTGGAGATGTCGCGGATCCTCAAGGAGCAGGGCTACATCACCGACTTCGGCTCCGAGCCGGCCCGGGTCGGCGACCTGATCCGTATCCGTCTCAAGTACACCCAGGCTCGGCGGCCGGTGATCATCGGGCTCGAGCGGGTCTCGCGGCCGGGGCGCCGGCGCTACGTGGATCGCGAAAAGGTGCCGCGCGTGCACGGCGGCACCGGCACCTCGATCATCTCCACCTCACGTGGGGTGATGACCGGGCATGAAGCGAAGGCTCGAGGCGTCGGCGGCGAGGTCGTCGCCTACGTTTGGTGAATCGATGAGCCGCATCGGTAGACAGCCAATTCCAGTTCCAGACGGTGTCACGGTTGACGTCAAGCCCGGCCATGTCTCGGTCAAGGGTCCCAAGGGCGAGCTTGACCAGCAGGTTTCCTCGGACATGAAGATCGAGTTGGCCGACAGCACCGTGACAGTCCAGCGCCCCACCGATCGCGGCGAGCACCGCGCCCTGCACGGGCTGACGCGCAGCCTGATCGCCAATATGGTGCAGGGGGTTACCGAGGGTTATGAGAAGCGCCTCGAGATCCAGGGGGTCGGCTACCGTGCACAGCTGCGTGGCAAGGCCCTCGAGCTTGCGCTCGGCTATTCGCACCCGGTCTCCGTCGAGGCGCCGGAGGGAATCGAGTTCGACGTTCCCCAGCCCACCGAGATCATCGTCCGCGGTATCGACAAGCAGCAGGTCGGCCAGATTGCGGCCGACATCCGCAAGCGGCGCCCGCCCGAGCCCTACAAGGGCAAGGGCGTGCGTTACGCCGGCGAGCAGGTGAGCCGCAAGGTGGGCAAGCGAGCCTAATGGCCACTCCTACTCTCACAGCGCACACCAGCCGGCTGCAAACCTTCGCTGGCCTTCGTCCTCTGTCGCTCGCGTGCCGTCAGGCACGCCACGCTCCTTTCGTCCTCGGCCAGCTCGGTTTTCGCTCGGCTGACGCACACTGCGCGAGGAGGGGCCATTGACCGTCCTCACCAAGCAGCAGCGCCGCCTGCGCCGCCGCCGCCGCGTCCGAGCCAAGATCCACGGCACCGCCGAGCGTCCACGCCTCTCCGTCCATCGCTCGAACCGGGGGATCTTCGCGCAGCTCGTCGACGACGACGCCGGGCACACGCTGGCGGCCGTCAACTGGACCGAGAAGGAGCTGCGTAAGGCAGACCCGATGGAGCAGGCGAAGCGCGCCGGCGAGACGCTCGCCAAACGGGCCCAGGAGGCCGGGGTGCAGAGCTGCGTCTTCGACCGCGCCGGCTACCGCTACCACGGGCGCGTCAGGGCGCTCGCCGAGGGCGCCCGCGAGGGTGGCCTAAAGCTCTAGTGGTCCCCGCCGCAAATACGCCCGCACCCCGGCGGCTGCAAACCTTCGCATCCCGTCGTCCTCGGTCGGCCGAATACCGCTTAGGTATTCGGCCTCCCTGCGTCCTCGGGCTGCTCGGTTTTCGCTCGCCGGGCCACGAACGTAATTACGACGGCGACCACCAGTTCGCTACGGTGACCCGCTTCCAATGAAAGGATCCAACACCACCGAGATCGAGACCGTGAGCCCGCGGGGCCTGGACCTGCAGGAGCGCGTGATCGAGATCAACCGCGTTGCCAAGGTCGTCAAGGGCGGCCGCCGCTTCTCCTTCACCGCCCTGGTCGCGGTGGGCGACGAGGAGTCGGTGGTCGGGATCGGCTACGGCAAGGCGCGCGAGGTCCCGCTGGCGATCCAGAAGGGCGTCGAGAACGCCCGCAAGAGCCTCATCCGCGTGCCCAAGTACGGCAACACGATCACCCACAAGATCATCGGCCGCTACGGCGCCGGCCATGTGGTGCTGCGCCCCGCCAGCCCGGGTACCGGCGTGATCGCGGGCGGCGGAGTGCGCGCCGTGCTCGAGCTGAGCGGTGTCCGCGACGTGCTCACGAAGAGCATTGGCACCCAGAACCCGATCAACCTCGTGAAGGCGACGATGGACGGGCTGATGCGTTTGCGCCGCCCCGAGCAGGTGGCGGAGCTGCGCGGCCTGACCGTCAGGCAGGTGCTCGGCCTCGACCTCCAGCAAGAAGGCGCTGCCCAGACCGCGGAGGGTGAGGCGCCCGCTGAGCCCGTGGCCGTCGCTATGGAGACCGAGGCCGCTGCGGAGCCCTCCCCGGCAGAGTCCGCGCCAGAGGAGCCAGCCACCCCCGGGGCTCCCGGCGAAGGCGGTGAGCCGTCATGACCAACGTGAAGATTCGCCAGACCCGCTCCGCCAACAGCATCAAGCCGAACCAGCGCGCCACCCTGCGGGCGCTCGGCCTCGGACGACCGGGTGCGGCGGTGGAGCGGGCCGACAGCCCGCAACTGCGCGGCCAGCTGCGTGTCGTCGAACATCTGGTCAGCGTCGACGGCGGTGAGTGATGGCCGATCGCAAGGATCAGATTGGCCTGCACAACCTGAAGCCGAAGCCCGGCGCCCGAAAGCCCCGCAAGCGGCTCGGGCGCGGCGAAGGCTCGGGGCTGGGCAAGCAGTCGGGACGCGGCCACAAGGGCGCCGGCGCCCGCTCGGGGAGCAAACGCAAGGTCGCCTACGAGGGCGGCCAGAACCCGATCCACATGCGGATGCGCAAGCTGCGCGGCCCGCATCGCAAGATGTCGATGCCGTTCGAGCGCTTCCGCACCCGCACCCAGCCGGTCAACGTCTCCGACCTCGAGGCCCGCTTCAAGGCGGGGGCGGAGGTCACCCCCGAGACCCTTCGCGAGGCCGGCCTCGCGAAGCGCTCGGACCCGGTCAAGATCCTCGCCCGCGGTGACGTCTCCAAGAAATTGACCGTCCGCGCTCATGGGTTCAGCGCCGCGGCGAAGCAGAAGATCGAGGCTGCCGGGGGCACCTGCCAGACTCTCGAGAGCTGATGCTCCAGACGCTCGCCAACGCCTTCACGGTCCCGGAGATCCGCCGCAAGATCGCATTTACCGCGGCGATGCTGGCGCTCTACCGGCTCGGTGCCTATATCCCGTCCCCAGGGATCGACGTCGGCGTGGTCAGCGGCGCCGCCAGCAACTTCCAGGGCTCCAACATCCTCGGCTTCCTCAACCTCTTCTCAGGCGGGAGCCTCTCGCGCCTGTCGCTGTTCGCGCTCGGGATCATGCCCTACATCACGGCCTCGATCATCCTGCAGCTGATGACGGTCGTGCTCCCGTCGCTGGAGAAGCTGCAGAAGGAGGGCGAGGTCGGCCAGCAGAAGATCACCCAGTACACCCGCTACCTGACGGTTGGCCTGGCCTTTGCGCAGTCGATCGGCTACGTGTTCCTGTTCAGCTCCAGCTCGTTCACCGCCGGAGGCACGAGCCCGATCGGCGAGCGGACCTTCACCAAGGTCTTTTTGATCGTGATCTCGCTGACTGCCGGCGCCACGCTTCTGATGTGGCTCGGCGAGCTGATCACCCAGCGCGGCGTCGGAAACGGAATCTCGTTGATGATCTTCGCCTCGATCGTCTCCAGTCTGCCGAACGGGATCAGCAAGTGGTGGAACAGCCCCGACCAG
>JBBQBH010000090.1:0-5435 GCA_038317345.1 Solirubrobacterales bacterium | reverse complement strand
CCGCCTCGCCCGGGTTCGTCTTCTCGAGCTTGATTCGGGCCGAGCGCCCCTCCAGCGTCACCGTCCCCACCTGGTTGTCGAAGTACGGGCCATCCAGGATCCGCCAGCGAAGGTCGGGATCGGGGACCCCGGCGGCGCGGGACAGGGCGCGTGTGACCGCGGTCATCGCCTTTCCGAATGAGATCCTGATCACCCGCCGCTCCTTGGCGTCGAGCGGGTTCCGAAACGGCGAGCAGACCGCCTGGTAGACGCGGCTGGTGACGCCGCTTTCCCGCCGGAACGCCATCTCCGCCAGATAGGCGTGGTGGACGTCGCCGGAGAGGATCACGATCGTCGCCGGCGCAGCCCCCTTCTCTCCGGCCCCGACCTCGCGGAGCAGCCCCGTGAGGCGGCGAAACGAGATCCCGAACGCGGCCCAATGATCGAAGTCCATGGCGCGGCGCAGTTTCTCCATCAGCTTCGCCGCCGGCTTCCCCCAGGTCCCGTCGCACACCGCCTCGCTGCAGGCCTCCAGGTAGTGAATTCCATGCGAGAGCAGGAAGGGGTCGGAGGTCGCGATCAGCAGGTGGTCGAAGTCGCCCTCAGCCTGACCCCCGACCCACTCGCGCTCCTCGTCGTCGAGGATCGAGCGGCGTCCCTCCTCGAGCACCCGGCCCCCACGCGAGTCCATGACGATCACGCGGGTGCCGCAGAGGTCGCGGTGGTAGCTCCAGCGGATGCCCTCGCGGTCGTCGTAGGCCCGGTCGGCATAGTCACGAAGCACGGGCCCCGCGTCAGTGCGTAACTCCTTGACCTTGGCGAGAGTCTCGTCCTCGGACAGCTCGCGAGGGGAGAGGTTGCCGAGATGCTGGTAGATCCAGTAGGTCATGAAGCCCGCCCGCACCCGCCGGTGCCACCAGGGCTTGCGATCCATCTCCTGCTTCCAGGAGCGGGAGATGTTCCAGTCGTCGCTGATGTCGTGATCGTCGATCACCATCGCCGTCGGAACCGTCGAGAACAGCCAGCGGACGTAGGGCTCGCTCCAGGACTCGCGATAGAGCCGCGTGTACTCCTCGAAGTCAAGCACCTCCTCGCCGGGCGGCTCGGAGACATCGCGCCGCGAGCGGATGAACTCACGGGTCTCAAGCGATCCCTCGTCGACGTAGACCTGATCGCCGATCATCAGCAGCAGGTTGGGCCAGCGCTTATCGAGGTCGCGAAGCAGCTCGTGCGCGTAGACGTGGAGCGCGTCGAGCTCGACTCCGTCGTCGTGCTCGTCCTTGGTGAAGATGTACGGCGGTTCCATCGGCAACGCGATTCGACACGAGCCGAAGGAGACCCGCAGCTCCCCCTCTGGGTCCAATGTGCGGATCTGGCTGGGCGGGAATCCAGAATCGCTCACCGGCCAGCGGCGCTCGCCGTCCAATTTCACGTCGTACTCGTATCGCGAGCCCGTTTCCAGGCCCTCGATGCAGACCAGCGCGTAGTGGTGCCCATCGACGCAGAAGGTCGCCTCGGTGTGACCGAGCACCTCCACCTCGCACGCCTCGTCGGTCTCGACCCAGACCGTTGCGTCGCGCTCGCCCACGTGTCGCACAAGCGGCCCTAGGATCAGCTCAGACATTTACGCGCGACTCGCCGGCGGGAGGCCTCCGCTGCGGCCTCGACGCGGAACGCCTCGAACTCGTTTCCCGGTCGCTTGGCGCGCTGCGCGAGCGCCGTGAAGTCGAACTCGGCGAGCTGCGCTCGTGCGGTTCAGGAACCACCGCAAGCACTCGTCACGTTCCTCGAGTGGGCGGGCTGACGCGCAGTTGCTCTTTCTCGGCGGATCTTGTCTCTCGGTCGATCTCGAGGAGGTATGGGGCGACCAGCCCCCGGTAGGCCGCCTTTCGCTCGTCGGAGAGATCCTTCCAACCAGTTATCGAAATGCGACATATATCTGAGCCACAAAGGCAGCCGCCCGGAAAGTGCTCGACCGAGTAGTTCCGCATGGCATAGTCGAAGGTGATCTCTTCGCCCGCCACGATCGCCTCACGGGCCACGAAGTCGCAGGCTCCTGAGTCGTTCAGGCGCACGCCGCAGTTGGGGCTGCACGAGTGATTGACCTTCGGCCCGAGGCCGCCATGCTGCACCCACTCGGTGCGGCTCACCTGGGTTGCATGGGAGTCGTTTCTGTCGACTCGACGCTCGATTTCTCCGACCATCACCGTCTCGCCGATGTCGAAGCATCGGGTGGCGCGCACACGACCGCCCTTGCCGTCCGTGGTTGGGCGTAGCTCGTAGCCGACAGGATCCATCCGACCGCCTCTCAGTTGGTTGGTCGCAGCGAACTGCTGTGACCACCCTAGTTGGTGCCCCAAGCCTGGCAGCTCAGCCCGCGGCCTGCGCGGTGTAACGGTCTCCCAGCAGCCGCTCGTAGAGCTTGGCGGTTCATATGCCAGCGCCAGAGCGGGATCTACATGCGCTCTGTCGACCGACTTGCCAGAGGCAACAACGCGTTTGCGGCCGTTTCGCTTCGGGTCTCCCCCGCCGGTTTCGGCGAATTCCCGGGCTCCATGGTCGAGCTGTTCATGCAGAGGATCCTCGCGGCAGCCGAGGGGTCGCGGCGCTACCGCCGATGTGATGGTTCGTGCGATGTTTTCCTAGGCGACAGGCGTCGCTCCCCGCCGCTTTCATCAATCGACCGACGGAGTGCCCGATCCCCGCATTCCGCGCAACCAAGCGTTTTGAGCCCCAAGATCGGAGCGCGCCCAACAGGATTCGAACCTGTGACCTTCGGTTTCGTAGATGGTTGGCTTGCCGGCGGAGTCCCGCTTGGCCAAGCGGTTTATCGGCGTGAGGGTTTGGGGGTAATTGTCGCGCTCCAAGGACAAGGGCACCAGCCCCGGCTGAGAAAGAATCTCGTACCGCTGTTCGAGGATCCGGGTCCAGGCCCGGATCGCGCTCACCCGCGATCGGCCGTTTAGAGAAGGGCGAGGAGCGCGAGGTCGTTGACCGCCTGCTCGAGTCGGTGGAAGTGGTCGTGGAGCACCTCGAGCGGATCTCCGCCGGGGCCCAGCGCTCCTCCCCAGCGGGCCGGCCAAGACAGGTTGGCCGCCGGGTAGGACCAGCCTCGAATTACATCGCTTGTTCCTGCGGGACCAGGAGAGGTATTGACCAGGCGGACTGCCTCAGAGCGGAACTCCGGCGGATGCGGGGGTCTTTGTTCGAGGCACTTGGACTCCTTCCCGGGAGGCTTGGCTCCCAAGTGGGGAAGTGTCCACGAAAGCCGGTCAGGGCCCCGGCGCGATTGGCTGGGCGCTTCCTCCAGTGAATGAATCAGGCTCGTGCAACTTGTTCGTCGTCGCAGCAAAGGTGGAGTAGCTGGGCTTCGGCGCGTAGGTCAAGGTCCAGACCATCTGTCCCGCAGAGTTGCGACAGGAAGCCCAGCTGCCGCCCCCGATCGGCGGGTTGGGATAGCTCGGGTCCTCTGAGAACTGTGGATCGCAGAAGGGCAGCTTGGGATCGGGAAGAACCCGCAGTAGGCCGGCGAAACGATCCCATCCCACGGTCCAGTTTTTAGTGGCGTTGTGCAGTTCGTAGGCGCCGAGACTGTAGGCCGCCTGGTCAGTGAGATCGAAGTATGCGGCGGTGACGATGCCCAGGTTCCGCCGGTGTTCGGAGAACAGCGTCAAAGTCTCGGCGATAGCTTTGGCCTGATCCTGTTCGGAGAGCAGCCGTTGGTTGCCCACGTCGCTTTGGTTGGAGACAAAGCTCCCGCCATCTTGGGGGCCCGTATGGCCGGCAGTCGCCCAACCCCACTCGGTCAGCCACAGTCCTGAGTTGTAGCCGGAAGCGGCAACGACATCGCGTGCCGCGGCGACATCGGCGATTACCCGCTGTGGACTGTCGGCGTAGGGATGAAGCCCGACCCCGTCGACCTGAACTCCGTGATCGTGCAACCAGGTCAGTTCGTCCTGCAAAAACCGGTTGGTCAGCATCGACTTCGGGTGGGCATCAGGGAATCCGTCCCCGTCGTTGTCGGGGCCGTAAGCCGAAGCGAGGCCGGCTGTGATCACAGCTGCATCTGGGTCGGCCGACAACACCGTCGAGCGCACCTGCTTGTAGAACAAGGCATAGGAGGTCGGATCGACACCCGGCCCACAGCGCTCACCCCAGAAGATCTCGGAATTGGGCTCATTCCAGACCTCCCAGTTCTGAATCGGGTGATAGGCGCTGCCGCCAGGATGAGCCTGGCGGTACCTGTTGGTTGTCCAGAAGGTCCCGTTGTTGCCGTAACGGCGCACTGTCTGCGCTACAGCGGCGAGGTAGGCATCAGTCTGTGCTCCTGGAGTAGGCGGCTGAGACCCAGACGCGCAACCGTCCTTCCAGATCCCGCCTGGATTGAGGTCGATTCCATCCGGAGTGGCCAAGTACATGCCCAGTGCGCTATCTCCGGCCCGTGCCAGACGGGTCATAATCTTGTCGCTGCTGCTGTAGTTGCCATCGAGTATCGCCTGGCCGAACTGCATTCGCAGATAGGGCGCACCGAGATCATGAATTTGCGTATATGCAGCAGGGTTGGCCCAGGGGTTGTGACCACCGAAATCGGAGGGGTCCAGGAGCGGCATCGAGATGGAGTTCATTCCGAAGAAGGGGATGCTTGCCGGCGACCTGGCTGATGATGATCGCCTTGAATTCACCACCAGGATGGTTATGCTCACCATCAGGGCCACGAACAGCAGGCCGAGAGCTGGCAACAGGATCCTTTTCATCTTTCCCTGAGCCTCGCTTGTGTCGATGAGCGGGCGCCTGTCTTGTTCTCAGGGCCGAAGCTCAGAGGGGGTGAGACTGCTCGAAGGCATTGGCTTCCTGGCGACGCAGGGTCGGCGACGGCTGGCAGGAAAACGAGCCACCCAGCATTCCCGAACTGGGCCGGGACCGCATGAGTTTGTCTCTCCGAGTGTAAACCGCCGATTCGCCACGCTGTTCCACGACGACCGTGGGATTACTATTCTCGCCCCGAACCGGGGCGCGCAAGTCAGCGAGACCCGAGGCCTCGGAACCGGTTTCAAAGCTCAGATCCGCGCGATAGTTGCGCGATAGTCCTGTCAGGCGCGGAGGCCAGTATCAGCCCTGACGCGTGGTTTGGCGAAGCGCCAACGACTCGCCAGTTTTCCCCTCTACCAGCGGTTTGAGCCGACAAAGCGGAGCGCACCCGACAGGATTCGAACCTGTGACCTTCGGTTTCGTAGATGCCGTCTAATCCAACCACCTTGGAGTATCCCCGGCCCTTTGCGATTACGAATCCCGCGCCTGCCATGTCGGGCGCTAGTCGGGATTGGTGGCGGTGACGATCCAGACCGACGCGGAGCCGACAATGGAGCCGTCGGGTTGCTGCCAGGCGGCGTAGCGGTCGCCGAGCGCCTCAGCTATCTCGGGTCGACGGCTTTCGCCGTACTCTCCGTTGAGGCGGA
>JBBQBH010000089.1:0-5546 GCA_038317345.1 Solirubrobacterales bacterium | reverse complement strand
TGAAGATGCTGGGGCGGGTCACCGACGGCGAGGCGACGCCGATGGACCTCGACGTCGTCGCCTCGGTGCAGGACAACATCATCGGCAACTGCCTCTGCGTGCTCGGCGACTCGATGGCGATGCCGGTCGGGGCGATGGTGCGCAAGTTCCGAGCCGAGTTCGATGAGCTGCTCTACACCCAGGAGACCGGGGTGGCACGGATCGGCGCCGTGGTGGGAAAACCGGAGCAGATGGGAGCGATGACGTGAGCGCGAGGCTCAGCAAAAGCGCTTTGATTCTGGGCCGAGCGCGAACTGGAGAGTTGTCGTGAGTGCGAGGCTCGAGCAAGGAGCGATGATTCTGGGCCGAGCGCGAACTAGGGAGAGTTTGTGAGCGCGCAGGCGCGGGAGATCACGCTGATCGTCGACGGGCGCGAGGTTGCCGCGCCCGAGGGGGAGATGCTCGTCGACGCGGCCAAGCACGGCGACGTCGAGATCCCGGTCTTCTGTTACGAGCCGAAGCTCGGCCAGCCGGTCGGCGCCTGCCGCATGTGCCTGGTCGAGATCGAGGGGACGCCGAAGCTGCAGACCGCCTGCTCGACACCGGTGCGCGACGGGATGGTCGTCTACACCCAGACCGACCAGGTGAAGGTGGCCCAGAACGCGGTAGTCGAATTCCTGCTCGTCAACCACCCGCTCGATTGCCCGGTCTGCGACAAGGGCGGCGAGTGCCCGCTCCAGGACATCGCGATGGGCTGGGGTCCGGGGCGCAGCCGCTTCACCGACCCCAAGCGGCATTTCCAAAAGCCGCTGCCGCTCTCGCCGCTGATCGCGATCGATCGCGAGCGCTGCATCCTCTGCTACCGCTGCGTGCGCTTCAGCCAGGAGATCTCCGAGGACTCGCAGCTACAGCTGCTGGACCGCGGCGACCACTCCTTCGTCGGCACCTTCGACGATCGCCCCTACATCGCGCCCTTCCACGGCAACATCACCGAGCTCTGCCCGGTCGGGGCGCTCACCTCCTACACCTATCGCTTTCGCGCCCGCCCCTGGGACATCGAGCAGGGGGGATCGATCTGCACCCTCTGCCCATCTCAGTGCAACGTCGGCTTCACGGTTCGCGACGAGCAGGTGAAGCGGGTGCTGGCCCGCGACAACCCCGAGGTCGACGACGGCTGGCTCTGCGACAAGGGGCGCTACTCGTTCGAGATGCTGGCTTCCGACCAGCGAATCACGGCGCCCCAGATCCGCGAGGGAGGCAACCTGCGCGAGGCGAGCTGGGCGGAGGCGATCGAGCGCGCCGCGGCCGGGCTGCGCGAGGCGGGTTCCGCGAGCGCCGCGATCGTCGGCGACGCATCCAACGAGGAGGGCTACCTCGTGCAGCGGATCATGCGTCAGGCGCTGGGCTCGCCGCACCTCGACTCGCGCCCCGGCGGCGGCCCCGACCGGCACCGGGTAATCGAGCTGTCGCGACCCGAGCTGTCGGTCTCGACCCGGGCGATCGACGACGCCGACGCGGTGCTGGTGATCGGCACCGATCCGCTGCACGCCTCGCCGATCCTCGACCTGCGGATCCGCAAGGCGGTGCGGCGCAACGGGGTCCGGCTGGCGGTAGCCAACGAGCGGCCGACAGCGCTCGACGGCGGCGCCGAGGCCGTCGCCCGCTACGCCCCGGCCGGGGCGGCGGCGTTCCTTGCCGGGCTGAATGAGGGGATGGCGGCCAAACACGATGGTCGCGAAGCGGAGGGTGAGGCCGCGACGGTGGCATCGCTGTTGGCGGGCGCCGAGCGGCCGGTGATCGTCTGGGGCGAGCGCCTCGGGCGCGGGGAGACCGGGCCGATCGCCATCGACGCGCTGCTGGAACTCACACGAAGCCTGGAGTGCTCGGACGCCGACGGCTCCGGCCTGCTCGGCCTGCCGGAGATCGCCAACGCGCGCGGGCTTCGCGAGGTCGGGGTGCTGCCCGACGCCGGACCCGGCCTTACTGAGGTTGACTCGGGCCGCGACGCGGAGGGCATCCGGGCGGCGCTGGAGGGGAGCGAGCTGAACGCGTTGCTGCTATTCGGCGCCGATCCGGTGCGCGACCATCCCGATTCGGCTGCTTGGGACCGGGCGCTGAAATCGGCCGAATTCGTCGTCGCCTTCGCGATGTTCGAGGATGCCTCGGCGGCGCAGGCCGACGTGATCCTGCCGCTCCAAAGTCACGCCGAGAAGGAGGGGACGGTCACCCATCCGGACGGGCGCCTGCAGCGGGTGCGGCCGAACGTCCAGGACCCAGGGGCGGTGCGCCCGGTCTGGGAGGCGCTCTGCGAGCTGGCAGCGGCGCTCGACCACGAGACCGGGCTCGACTCGGTCCCTGAGGTACTGGCCGCGATCGCGCAGGACGTCGGGATCTACGGCGGCATCACCGCCGAGGAGATCGGTGGCCGCGGTATTCGCTGGCAGGAGCGGGAGGCCGGTGGGGCACTCCCCTCGGGTAGAGGTGTCGCGCGGGAAAGCGTCGACGGCGAGTCCAGCGGATCGGCCGCGCTCCGACAAACCCTCGGGGAGCGCCCCACCGGCGACCAGCTCTTGCTCGGCACCTACCGCGACCTCTGGGCGACGCCGGTCACCGAGCTGAACCCGCCGCTCAGGTTCTTGACACCCAAACAAAGGCTCGAGGTTGCCCCAGCCGATGCCGAGCGGCTCGGTCTGGCCGACGGCGATGCCGCGAGCGTCACCGTCAACGGCAACAAGGTTCAGGCGACGGTCGCGATCCGCGAACGGATCGATGAAGGGGTCTGCTTCCTGATCGAAGGTACGGCTGAGAACAACGCCAACGCGCTGCTCAACGGGGCGCCCGGCACGGTCCAGATCGAGTCCCGAGGAACGAGGAACGAGGAACGAGGAACGAACGCGTGATTCCGCTCGCCGACACCGGCTTCGCCGAAGCGGCCTGGATCATGGTCGTCAAGTCCCTGGTCATCTTCATCGTCGTCTTCAGCGTCCTGCCGCTGCTGACGGTGCTGGAGCGAAAGCTGATCGGCCGCTTCCAGAATCGCTACGGACCGAACCGGGTCGGTCCGTTCGGGATCCTGCAGCCGCTCGCCGACGTCGGCAAGCTGCTCGGCAAGGAGGCGTTCCGCCCCCAGAACGCGGTCGCAACCCTGTTCGTGCTCGGGCCCGCGCTGGTCGTGCTCTCCGCCGTCCTCGCGCTGGCGATTCTGCCGTTCGGCGACGTCAAGGACGGGGTCGGCTTCTACGGGATCGACGTCTCGATCGGGATCCTCTACTTCTTCGCCGCCGGCTCGATCGGCTTCTACGGGCTGCTGCTGGGAGGCTGGGCGTCGGGCTCCAAGTACAGCTTCCTGGGCGCAATGCGCGCGGCAGCGCAGCTGATCTCATACGAGGTCTCGATGGGGCTGGCGCTTCTTGGCGTGATCATGATGGCCGGCTCGCTGTCGCTGGTCGACATCGTCCGCCAGCAGAATCAGATCTGGTTCATCGTCCCGCAACTGGTCGGCTTTCTGATCTTCATGGTCGCCGGCTTCGCGGAGACCAACCGCGCCCCCTTCGACCTGCCGGAGGCCGACTCGGAGCTCGTGCAGGGCTACATGACCGAGTACGGCGGCATGCGGTTTGGAAGCTTCCTGCTGGTCGAGTACCTGGAGATGACTGTTGTCGCGGGGATCGCCGCGGCGATGTTCCTCGGCGGCTGGATGGGCCCCGGCCCGGGCTTCTTGGACCCGATCTGGATGGCGGCGAAGATCTTCGTCCTGCTGCTGCTCTTCATCTGGGTGCGGGCGACGCTGCCGCGGCTGCGCTACGACCAGCTGATGTCGCTGGGCTGGAAGGTGCTGCTGCCGCTGGCAACGCTGAACGTGCTGGTTACGGCCGTGTTGGTGGTGGTGACATGAAGTTCCTTGTTGCTTGTTCCTTGTTACTTGGATTCCGGCCCGAGCCTCGAGGAACGAGGAACGAGGAACGAGGAACGAGATCTTGAGCGAGTTCCCATACCTCAAAGACGACTCTGTCATCGAGGTGCAGCGCGGGCCGGAGCCGGGCGGGATCGGCGGCGCCTACCGGGCCTTCGGGGAGACGCTGCGGGGGCTGAAGACGACCTTTGGGCGCATCATCGAGGGTCCGATCACGGTCCAGTACCCGGAGGAGAAGACGCCGGTCTACCCCCGCTTCCGCGGTCGCCACAAGCTTCATCGCTTCGAGGACACCGGGCTGGAGAAGTGCGTCGGCTGCTCGCTCTGCGCTGCCGCCTGCCCCGCCGACTGCATCCGCGTCGTCGCGGCGGAGAACGACCCAGATCACCGGGTCTCCGCGGGCGAGCGCTACGCCTCGGTCTACGAGATCAACCTCAGCCGCTGCATCTTCTGCGGCTACTGCGAGATCGCCTGTCCTTTCGACGCGATCACGATGGGCCACGACTACGAGCTGTCCGACTACAACCGCTCCGACCTGATCTTCACAAAGGAGATGCTCCTCGCGGAACCGATCGAGCGGACTCCGTTGAGGGGGGAGGGCGAGTAGGTGGAGGCCGTCGCCTTCTTCGCTGGGGCGATCGGGGCGCTGGGGGGCGCGATCGCGATCATCGCGTTGCGCAATCCGTTCTACAGCGTGCTGGCGCTGATCGTCCATCTGGTCTCGCTGGCGGGGCTGTTCCTGATCCTGCATGCGGAGTTCGTCGCCGCCGCGCAGGTTGTCGTCTACGCGGGCGCCGTGGTGGTCATCTACGTCTTCGTCGCCGCCTACGTCGGCGGCGTCCAGGAATCCGCCTGGGAACCGATCCCCGGCCAGCAGTTCCTCGCCCCGCTGCTCGGCAGCGCGCTGTTCGTCGAGTTGTCGATCGCGGTGCTCGGCTCCTCATTAAAAGCGCTCGGGGGCGACGGGCCGACGATCCCGCTGGGCTTCGGCTCACCCGGCGGCATTGGGCGCATTCTGCTGGAGCGCTTCCTGATCGCCTTCGAGGCGGCCTCGATGCTCCTCCTCCTCGCCGCCGTCGGCGCCGTCGTCCTTGCGGGGAGGCGGCGGGAGGCTGGAGGAGGGGACGGCGGCGCCCCTTCCGAACGTTTTGCGCCCGAGGCCCCTCGCGCAACCACGGAGACCGCCGACGCGACTGGCCGAGTGGCGAGTGAGGAAGGCGGCGGCGCCGGCCCCACCCCACCAACCCCAGGACCCGCCTACTGATGCACACCGAGTGGTACATCGTCCTCTCGGCGCTGCTGTTCGCGGTCGGCGCCGCCGGCGTGCTCCTGCGCCGCAGCCCGCTGGTCATCCTGCTCTGCCTCGAGCTGATGCTCAACGCAGGCAACCTGGCGCTGGTCGCCTTCAGCCGCATGCTCGGCAACTCCGACGGGCAGATCTTCGCGATCGTCGTGATGGTCGCCGCCGCCTGCGAGGTCGTGGTCGGGCTGGGGCTGATCGTTGCGATCTACGGGCGCAGGCTCCCCCTGAACGTCGACGACCTGCGGGAGCTGAGGGGATGACTCGTTCCTCGTTCCTCGTTCCTCGTTCCTCGGCATGAGTCCCACCGCGTTCGCCTGGCTGGTCCTGCTCTTCCCGCTGCTGGGGTCGGTG
>JBBQBH010000088.1:0-5552 GCA_038317345.1 Solirubrobacterales bacterium | reverse complement strand
AAGTCGATCTCATCCACCGGGACACTCAGCGTCGCGGCCGACGCGACATATCCGCCTGACGAGTTCATCGGGCCCGACGGTCACACCGTGGTCGGAATGGACGCCGATCTGGCCACGGCCATCGGTCAGGTCATGGGGCTGAAGGCGAAGGTCCAGAACATCACCTTCGACAGCATCATCCCCGGCCTTGGGGCCAACAAGTACGACCTCGGAATGTCCTCGTTCACCGACACCAAGGAGCGAGAGGCGACGGTCGACTTCGTCACCTACCTGACCGCCGGCACATCCCTCTACGTCAAGAAGGGGGACTCCGCCGTCACCTCGTTCTCTGACCTGTGCGGCAAGAGCGCCGCAGTGGAAAAGGGGACGATCCAAGCGGACGCGATCGCCGCGCAGAGCAAAAAGTGCAAGGCAAGCGGCAAGGACGCTGTCGACCTGCAGGTGCTGCCGGACCAAAACGCGGCCAACCTGGCGATATCGAGCGGCCGGGCGGAAGTTGGAGCTGCCGACACACCGGTCGCGGTCTACATCGCCGAGCAGTCGAAGGGCCAGTTCGAGGTCGTCGGTCAGCCGGTGCCGCCGGAGCCATACGGCATCGCGATGCCGAAGGGAAACGGCATGGCCCAGCCCGTGCTCGACTCCGTGAAGGCGATCATCGCCGACGGCACCTACAAGAAGATCCTCGAGCACTGGGGACTCCAAGCGGGCGCGATAACCAACCCGAAGACCAACGGAGCGGTCAGCTAGCACGAACCAGCCGGATAGGAATCGAGTGCCGCCGCCGGACGCGGCAGCTGATGAAGACATAGAGCGGGCCGGACCGCCCGAGGAGATCAAGGCGGTTCCGGTTCGTCACGTGGGTCGCTGGATCGCAGCTGCAGTCGTCGCCGTCATCGGCGTGGCGCTGATTCGGTCGGTCGCCACTAATCCCCGATTCCAGTGGGGGGTCGTCGGCGACTACATGTTCGACAGCCGCGTTCTGAACGGGATCGTGACCACCCTGGAGTTGACCGTGCTCGCGATGGCGATTGGGATCGTGCTCGGCGTGATCCTCGCCCTGATGCGACTGTCGCCGAATCCCCTGCTGAGCGGGGGGAGCTGGCTCTACATCTGGTTCTTCCGCGGCACCCCGGTGCTGGTCCAGATCGTCTTTTGGTATTTCATCGCGGCGCTCTATCCGACGATCGCACTCGGCATCCCCTTCGGCCCCGCGTTCGTCCATCTCGACGCGAACAGCCTGATCACCCGGTTTGCAGCCGCGACCCTCGCCCTCGGTCTCAACGAGGGCGCCTACATGTCGGAGATCGTTCGTGCGGGGATCATCTCCGTCGACGAGGGCCAGACCGACGCCGCCCAGGCACTCGGCATGACCCGCCTGCAGACGATGCGGCGGATCGTCCTCCCGCAGGCGATGCGGGTGATCATCCCGCCGACCGGCAACGAGACGATCTCGATGTTGAAAACGACCTCCCTGGTCGCCTTCATTGCCCTCTCCGACCTCTTCTACACGGTGACCTTGATCTACTCGTCCAATTACAAGACGATCCCGCTGCTGCTGGTTGCAAGCATCTGGTACCTCGTCTTCACCTCCGTGCTGACGGTCGGCCAGGCCTACATCGAGCGCTACTTCGGCCGCGGGAGCACCCGCGAGGCGTCGCTGACGATCTTCCAGAGAATCAGGCGCAACTTCTGGCCGCGCCACGCTAGGGTCGACGCGCCCGCGGCGGCGGAGGCGGCTGACGTTCACCGATCAGGCGAGGACCACCGATGAGTGAAGCGATGGTCAAAGCGGAGAGTGTTCGCAAGCGCTTCGGGCGACTCGAGGTGCTGAAGGGCATCTCGCTCGAGGTGGCGCCGGAAGAGGTGACCTGCCTGCTAGGCCCTTCGGGCTCGGGCAAATCCACCTTCCTGCGCTGCATCAACCACCTGGAGGAGATCAACGCCGGCCGGCTCTGGGTCGACGGAGAGCTGGTCGGCTACCGCCAGGTTGGCAACAAGCTGCATGAGCTGCGCGAATCGGAGGTCGCCCGCAAGCGCGCGGAGATCGGGATGGTCTTCCAGCGCTTCAACCTCTTCCCCCATATGACCGCGATTGAGAACGTCAGCGAGGCGCCGGTACTGGTAAAGGGCGTCAGTAAGAGCGACGCCCAAGAACACGGCCGTCAGCTGCTCAAGCGGGTCGGACTCGAGGACAAAACCGATGAGTACCCGTCACGTCTTTCGGGCGGTCAGCAGCAGCGGCTGGCGATCGCTCGGGCGCTGGCAATGGACCCGAAGCTGATGCTGTTCGACGAACCCACGTCGGCCCTGGATCCGGAGCTGGTCAAGGAGGTGCTGGACGTGATGCGCGGCCTCGCGCGCGACGGGATGACGATGATCGTCGTCACCCACGAGCTGGGATTTGCCCGCGACGTCGCCGACACGGTCGTCTTTATGGACGAAGGGGCGATCGTCGAGCAAGGCAAGCCGGCCGCGGTGCTGCAGAACCCGCGCGAGGAGCGGACCAAGCGCTTCCTCGGGCTGGTGCAAGAGCACTAGCCGGGCCCCCGCCGTCGGGCTGGCGCTCAGGCCCTGAGAGGCTCTCGCTCGGCGGCTGGAGCCGGCGCGAGGATGAATTGCTCCTGCGGAGCGCGAACATCGAACTGAACCCCACTGCGCAGCGAGACCCTGACGTTCTCGATCAGGATCAGAAGGTCGAAGTAAATCGAGCGGTGCTTGAGGTAGAAGAGGTCGTGGCAGAGCTTCCAGCTCGTGCCCTCTTCGGATCCGCCGTAGCCGCAGCGGGCCTGCGCCCAGCCGGCGATACCGGGCTTGACCAGATGACGGCGGTCGTAGTTGGGAAGCTGGCGTTCGAGCTCGGCGATCAGCTCCGGCCGCTCGGGGCGGGGGCCGACCAACGTCATCTCGCCGCGCAGCACGTTCCACAGCTGCGGCAGCTCGTCGATATGCATGCGGCGCATGATGCGGCCCACGCCCGTGGTGCGCTGATCGTCCGCAGTCGACCACTCCGCGCCTGCGGTCTCGGCGGCAACCGTCATCGAGCGCAGCTTGACCATCGCGATCTCGACGCCCCCCTCACCGACGCGGTTCTGGCGAAAGAAGATCGGGCCGCGGTCGGTGAGCTTGATCGCGATCGCGAAGGCAGCAAGCACCGGCGCCAGAACGATCAGCATCAGCGAGCCGGCGAAAAGGTCGAATGCACGCTTCGAGAACGGCGATCCGGCTCGGTATCGGGGATGGAGCAGATACTGGAACCAGGCCGACGTGCTCTGGCCCAGCGGTACGTGGCCAAGCAGGTCTTCGTACAGCAAGCTCGCCTCGATCAGCCTCACCGGAAGGTCGAGGCACGCCTCCGCAACCCGCTCGAAGATCTCGAGCCGCGAGTGACGGGGGGTTTCCTCTCCGTCCATCGGAGGACCGGCGCTGTGCACGAGCAGGTCGATCTTGTCGCGCGAAACGATCCCCCTCACCCCGTCATCTAGCGAGCCAAGCCGGCGGGGCCCGCCCTCGGGCCGCTCGACCGAAGTGCCGGCGTCGGAGAGCCATCCGATCACCTGGTAGGCCTTGATCCCAGCGGTGCGGAGCTCCTCGTCGAGACCCAGGGCGATCTCCTCGGAGCCGATCACAGCGAGCCTCACCTGGCGCACCGACTCGAAACGTGCGGTGCTCCAAGACGCGAACGCGGTCACCAGCCAGGCACCGATCACCGGGATGAACATCGAGGTCACCGGCTGGCCCACGCCCGCGATCGCGAAGATCGCCAGAGCCATCGCCGCACCCACCACGGGCACGGCGGCCCGGATCACGAACCAGGCCAGCGGCATCAGATGAAGCGGCACAGGCTCGCGCTCGAGAATCACGCTCGCAAGGACGATTGCCGCGAACACGATCAGACCGTCGCCGGCCCGGCTCAGATGGCTGGTGGCCATGAGCCCGGCGACCGCCGCCGGTGCCAGCCGGTAGGCCGACAGGTCGAGCAGTCGCCGGGCTCGGAATGCAGTCAGGTAGGGGAAGCCCACCCGCTTCCCCCGCCTGAACGTCACTTCTCGGAGTCGCCTATCGTCGCGAGCCGCCGCAGGACCACGCCGGTGCCGGTCAACGCCAGCGCAACCACCGCAAGGGCAGCCACGTCAAGCCCGGTGAAGGGCAGAGACGGCCCAGACGAGGCCGCGGGTACGGCGACCTTCTGCGCAGGTCCGCCGCCACCGCCGGAGCCGAGGCCCGCCTGCAGGGACTGGACCGGGGTGCAGTACTGGCCGTCAGTTGCATCGCTGGAGGCCTTGGCGCACTCATGGCTACCAGCGAACGCCTGGCCGGGCAGGGCGACCAGCGCCAGCGACAGAGCCGCCAGGGCCAGGGTCGCCTTGATGCGCCTCGCAGTGCGCCTCGTTCGAGTTGCTCGCGTTTGCACGTTCACCGGTATCGAACCTCTGACACCGGCGCTTGAATCATCATTTGGAAAGTTCATCGTTCTCCCGGGTGGGTTGTTTGAGCTCAGGGTCATATTGCAGCCGCCTCTTTTTCCTCCGCCATCGCCAGGATCAGATCGGCTGGAACTCCTGCGCCGAGATCCGGGTGAAACTCGCCGAAATGTATTCGCGCCAATTCGACAAGACGGCTCTTGCGGCTCGCCGTGATGCTCGCGCCGCATTCGCATCGCAGGACCAGCTTCGCAGACCGGTCCGACACTTCAACGCCATTGCTTCTCCCATTGGTTGGCATGGGGGCAAGTTTGCATAAGCGCTGTTACCCTGGCGTTTGGACAGCGTTTCCGTATCGTTTCCATGATGCAAACGGCCGCGGGTGAGACCCGGATCCAGCTTTGTGGCCGCCTCAAGGCCGACGTGGAAGGAATACACGTGACCCCCGCCCTGCGGGGGCGCCAGGGGCGCGTGCTGCTGGCCTATCTGGTGATCAACCGCGGTCGGCCGGTGAGCCGCGACGAGTTGATTGCCGCGCTTTGGCCGTACCGGCCACCCGCCGACCCATCGGCCGCCCTGCGAACCCAGCTTTCGAGGCTCCGCAGCGCCCTCGGCACAGCCTCGCTGGCGGGCCGCGACACCGTCGAGCTGCAGCTGCCCGACTCGACCTGGGTCGACATCGAGGCCGCCGACCACGCGATCCAGGCCGCTGAAGCAGCGCTCGCCGCGTCCGAGTGGAAGCAGGCATGGGCGCACGGCAACGTGGCCCTGAACATCTCTAGTCGACCGTTCCTGGCCGGGTTCGACGCGCCCTGGGTCGAGGAGGTGCGCCGTGAGCTGGGAGAGCTTCAGAGTCGAGCCCGCGAAAGCATTGCCCGAGCCGGCATCGGCCTCGGCGGCTCAGAGCTCGCCGGCGCCGAGCGCTCCGCCCGAGAGCTGGTGCGCACGGCCCCGTTTCGCGAGTCCGGTTATGTCTTGCTGATGCGTGCTCTGGTCGCCTCCGGCAACTCGGCGGAGGCGTTGCGGGCCTACGAACGGCTGCGCAGGGTGCTGCGCGAGGAGCTTGGCACCGCACCGGGCGCCGAGATCCAAGCGCTGCACAGGCGGCTGTTGACCGGACGCGAGAGCGTC
>JBBQBH010000087.1:0-5568 GCA_038317345.1 Solirubrobacterales bacterium | reverse complement strand
ACCCGCCGCGTGCGCCCGCCGTCCTGGATCCGGACCTTCTGGAGGTTCGGGTTGAAGCGGCGCTTGGTGGCGACCATCGAGTGGCTTCGGGACTGGCCGAACGCCGGCCCCTTGCCGCAGCTGTGGCAGACCTTTGCCATCGGCATAACGGATGGTAGCCATCCGCCTGCGCTTTGCGCGATGATGGATGCATGCAGGGACCCGGCCTGCTCCGCTGCTTGCCGCGCGGATCCCGCACGGCGGGCTCGATGTTTGCCGTTTGCGCTGTCGTGCTTGCCGCGCCCAGCGCCGCCCCGGCCTTCGTCAGCTCAGAGGTCGAGAGCGGGCGGCTGATCGCCCGCAGCGACGGCGGCGCCGACATCATCAAGATCAGCTGCGGCACCGACCTGCGAGTCAAGGTCAACGGCCTCGACCCAAGCCAGGGCGCCGCCACCTGCGCGGGCATCCGGCGGGTGCGGGTGCTCGGGTTCGGCGGCTCCGACACGATCAACCTCACCCGGGTAGGCCCCCGCAACGGCTTTACGAACCACGGGCTGCGCCGTCTCCACAGCGTCCAGGCGTTCGGGGGAGCGAGCGCCGACCGCATCAGCGGCAGCCGTCTCTCCGACCTGCTGGCCGGCGGCGAGGGCCACGACACGCTGCGCGGCCGCGACGGTGACGACCTGCTGCGCGGCGGCCCGGGATCGGACCGGCTGCTCGGAGGCAAGGGCGCGGACCGGCTGCTCGGCGGTCCCGGTCTCGACCGACTTCGCGGCGGGCCCGGCAACGATGTGCAGATCGACTTGTAGGGCCAGGCACAGGCATCAATCTCGCCGCGCTCCCGCTTTCACGCGAAAGGAGCAGCGTCGAGTGGGCCCGAGAAGTGCCCTGAAGAGGGACGCTCTGCATGGAAAGCGGCACTTTGGCGGGAGATACTGCCCCGTCAGGGCGCCGAAGGTTGAGTTGCTACTCGGCGATCGTCTCGCCGGAGCCGCCCAACTCTTCGGGGAAGTCCTTGAGCTTGGGGAGGCCATCTTTCATGCGCAGCACGGTCGACTCGTAATTGACGTGCACCTCGGATGCATACGGAAATGTAGGGATCGTCGCCGCGTAGACGTCGACCAAACCCCACTCCGGGTGCCGCGTCAGAAGATGGCCGCCGCAGACCTTGCACCACTGCCGATAGCTCCGCTCGTTCTTGTGGTACTCGCCGATTTGGTCTTCTCCCTGGGTCACCTTGACCGCCTCGGGCTTCCAGAGGGTGAATGCGTTGACCGGGCTGGCGGACCAGCTCCTGCAGGAGGCGCAATGACAGTAGCCAACGCCCTCCGGATCGCCCGTGACGGCAATCGTCACAGCGCCGCAGAAGCACTGTCCTTTGAAGGTCTTTTCATCCTGGCTCATGAGTTCTCCCTTCGCTCGAGTGCAAGGCGAATTTCGACCGAGGCTACAGCGATCAGGTGGTTACTCAGGCCGCCATCCCAAAGACGAGGGGTAGGGAAGGAAGAGCAGTAGGTCATCTCGCGGCTGTTGGGTCGCCCCGCTCCCGGGCGGGATACTGCATGGGGCATGTCCCAGGAGAACGTCGAGATCGTGCGGCGCCATATCGAAGCCTGGAACCGGCGAGACCTGACGATGTGGTTGGCCTCCTTTGGATCCGACGGGGAGATGGACTGGTCGCGTTCCCGAGGGCCTCTCAAGGGCGTCTATCGCGGTCATGGCGAGCTTGAGAGCTTCTGGGACGAGTTCTGGTCGATGTTTGAGGACGTCCAGATTGAGGGGCATGGCTTCACGGAGGCCGGATCCGACGTTGTGGTCCCAAACACCGCGCATCTTCGCGGGCGCGAGGGGATCGAAGTGGTCGCGAGAAGCACATTTCTTTTCACACTCGCGAACGGGCAGGTCACTCGCCTACGGATGTTCCAAGAGCGGGCCGAAGCCCTCGAAGCCGCCGGACTGTCGGAGTAGTGCTTTGGACGACCAGCGGTAGCTCGAGCCACCGATGGCATTACTCCCGCTTCGCGCGAAAAGGAGGAGCGACAGGCCTAGGTTCCTCGGGATTTGAGCGTCGACCTCGCGCTTACCGGCGACTCTCAGGCACGGAAATCGGCTCAAACAAATGACGGTAGCCTACCGGCCTATCGCTCATCGTTCCGCGTCGCAGCGAGTGGTTAACTGGCGGCAGGAGCATCTGCGCTCCTGCTTCCACGCCGCTTGCGACAGGGAGGGCGCGAGCCGCGAAGACCTCTCCTCCTCGTCCCATGCCGGCGTCCGGGCGAGACCATGAGCGCTCCTGCCATTTCCCGGCGAGCAGCCACCAGACGAGTTCCCGCTGGCAGCGCGTCTCCGCGAAGGGCCGGGCGGCGCTGGTCGGGCATCAACTGCGTTCTGCTGCCTTCCGCGGGATCACGCCGATCGGAGCGCCTTCGCGGTTCGCCAATCCGGTCGAGTGGGAGAGCGACTTGTTGCGGCCCTGGCTCACCTGGGTGGTCAGGGTTACCCGCGGCTGACCGGAGCCGATCTTCTTCGCCTTCACCTTGAATTTGAGTTTGCCCCTCTTGAGGCGCGAGACCTTGAGCAAGGTGAACGTCGCGCTCGTGGTCCGCTTAACCTTCAGCTTGCGGGGCTTGTGGCGGGCTGCGAAAGCGACCGTCCTGCCGTGGCGACCAGCTTCAGGCCGGAGATCGTGAACTTGTCCAGCGGACTTGACCACGTGAGCGCGATCTGTAGCGACTTCGTGTTGGCGCCGATCGCGACGCTGTGCGTCTTGGCCTGTCCCTGCTTGAGACGGTCGGTGAAGCTCTGCGGCGGCGTCTGGCAGGTGATCGCCGCGCCGACGTTGTTAATCACCGACTTGGAGCTGGCCCGAGTCGGTCAGCGGGGTGTACGTGCCGCCGGTGTCGCTGGCGATCGTCTGCAGGCGCTGTTGGTCCTCCGGCGCCGCGAGGCCTGGGCTGAAGCCGATCACGTAGGTCGGCGCCTTGTGGACCAGGTGCCCGTTGTTGTAGTCGCCCGCGTTGTGGCCGCCGTCGGTGAGGAAGATCCGTGCGTTGGCGTTGGGGTTGTCGGCGTCGGACTGGGCGAACGCCGCGTTGTAGTCGGTGCCGCCGTTGTCGGCCAGGATCAGGCTGTCGAGCGCCGTCCCCATCGCCGTGGCGTTGGGACCGACGGCCTCGGGCTTGAAGACGGTGTCCGCGGACGGGAGGGCCGGGTCGAAGCTCCCGCCGAACTCGACCGCGCCCAAGAACGTGCCAGGGCTGAGGGTGTTGATGAGGAGCTTGAGCCCCTTCACCCGCAAGGTGTTGGGATCGGTGGACGCCATCGATCCGGAGTCGTCGATGATCGCCTCGATGTTGGTCGCCTTGGTGCAGGAAGCGGTGGCCTCAGGCGCCCGCGACACCGTCGCGGCGCTCGGCGTCGCGATCCCGACGCCCACCAGGCAACTTGCTCTTCATCGGTTCCGAATCCTCCTCGTCCAGCCAGGTTTGACGACCTTAACCGACCGGCTTCTGGCAAGTCAACGCCGGGCTCGGCCACGGCGTGCCGCCTGGCGCGGCACCACGTCGGCGCCGTCTGCCCCGCAAAGCGCGACGCGACCCCTTACGGCCGAGATCCGGCCGTGATCTGAGCGCTGGCGCCGAGCGGGTGCCCCATCGAGCGCGTTCAACTCCATTCCGACTTGAAGCTGTCCCTGCGCCCTCGCCCGAGCGCGAACCGTTCCCCTCGCGGCGTAGCCCGCCCTGTAAATGACTGGCCCCGAAGCTTACTCCGCTGAGTCGGCTGGCGAGCGGGAGTTTCGCTAGCCGTTTCGCCGAACCCTCCTAAGCCTAGCCTTGGCGCCGAAACGCTCCTCCAGCAGCTCGTCCAGATAGGACTCGGCGCCCGGCTCGTCCTTGTCGAGGGCGTACATGAACTCTGACGCGAGGATCTTTTTGACGCGTATGTACATCTGCTTCTCCCCGGCGGAGAGGCCCCTCTCGCATTCGCGGCTCGCCAAGTTGCGGATGACCTCTGCGAGCTCGTAGACGTCCCCATCCTTGATCTTCCCCCGGTTTGCCTTAAAGCGGCGGGTCCAGCTCTCCGACATCTCGGAGACCTCGTCGGTGAGGACGCCGATCACCTTCGTGACCTGCTCCGCGTCGATGACGCGGCGAAGGCCAGCCGTGTGGGCGTACTCGCAGGGGACCATCGCGACCATGCAGTTGTGGAGGATCTGAATCGTCAGGTAGTCGCGGCTTTCCCCGAAGAGATCCTTGGTCTCCTTCTTAAGCACGACGCCCGCGCCGTGGTGCGGGTAGACGACGTTGTCGCCGACCTCGAAGTTGCACGCCAGTACCTCAACCTCGATGTCGGCTTTCATCGCCTCATTATCACCCTTCAGCTAGCTCGGGAATTGCCTCCTCCTTTCGATCGTGACGAGCAGGCTTTCGCTATGCATGAGAAGCGGAAGCTGCTCTGACCTTACGAGTTACGCGTGGCCCGCCGGCGCCCGGCGGGGACCAGCGTCTACAGGCCGCGTGCGAGGAAGGTCTCGGCGACCCCGACCCCGAGCAGTGCGGCCAGCCCGAGGTAGGTCGCCGCGACCAACGCTCGGGTCCGGGCGGGAATCGCGTAGTACGCGCGGCCCTGCGGCGTGGCGCGAGCCTTCCATCGCCGCCAGCTCTCCAATCCTCCGAAGATTAGGATCAGGAAGAGGATCGGGCTGGGGTAGAAGATCATCAAAGCGACGAGCCCCGCCAACCCGGCCAGCCAGATCGCCGGGCTGAGCGCCGCCATCGCTCGGCCGCCGTCCAGTGGAACCACCGGCAGCAGGTTAAAAAGGTTGATCAGAAAGCCTACGTAGGCGAGGGCGCGCCAGAACTCATTGCCCGTCGCAAGCCAGACGGCGAGCGGGACGAGCGTCGCGATGCTGCCCAGGACTGGGCCCGCGAGTCCGACGCGCGCCTCCGCGGCAGCGTCGCGGCCCATCGACTTGGCGGCGATCACCGCACCAAGGAAGGGCACGAACATCGGCGCCGATGCCTTGACGCCCTCGCGGCGGAGCTGGATTACGTGCCCGAGCTCGTGCAGGAAGAGCAGGGCGACGAAGCCGGCGGCGAACCACCAGCCCCAAAGCAGCGAGTAGGCGCCCACCGAGACGAGAGCCGAGCCAAACGTCGTGAGCAGCTTCAGCTTCGGCAGCAGGAAGATCAGCGACTTCGCCTTCGCGGCGGCGGCTGCAAGCCCCGCGAGAATTCCGGCGAAGCGGCCCCGTTTGCGCCCCGAGCCGGGTTGGATTGGCTCGTAGCTCAGCCTCTCTGTTGCGCTGTCAGCCATCGCCTGTCACCCATTGTCCACACTTCACTAAATGTAGTTATAGGGGCTCGGCGACCCACCCGTGCGTTGCCACGCTGGCCAAACGATTCAGACTGGATGGTCCGGCGTGACGCCGCCTTGGAGCACGGAGCTGCCACCAAAGTTGAGGAGAGCTAGGCCGAGCAGATAGAGCAGCTGACTCGACTGGCTCCTCTGTTGGGCAAAGGCGCAGCAGTTCAACTCGGCTTGCGGTTCAGGAACCACCGCAAGCCCTCGTCACGTTTCTCGAGTGGG
>JBBQBH010000086.1:0-5740 GCA_038317345.1 Solirubrobacterales bacterium | reverse complement strand
AGCGCCAGCCGGTTGAACTTGGAATATGGCATCTAAGCCACCCTTTCCTCGAGGGATTACATGGCTCGGCCGGGGTCAGGTCTCCTGGCTTCCGGGCTTCCGCCGCGCCTTCCCGGGGGGCTGTGGCCACCCCAGTGGCTGCCATTCCTGCTTCGGCTGCGCTAAGCAGCAAAACTGGCTCGCGACGGCTGTCGCCCGGTCACAGTGGCGGGACCGCGCCGGTTTCTCACCGGACTTCCCTTGGCCACCGGCCGTATGTGAGGTCGGACTCTACTCGCTGGATCTGGAGCGAGACCCTGTCGGCAATCGCAAGACGAAATGTGAGGGGCGGCCAGCTGGCCGCCCCTCACTATCTGATCTGGGACTGGTCCCTGCTCAGTGGTGCGACTTCTTCACCTTGCACTTCTGGAAATTGGTGCCCACTGCGACCTGACCCTTGTCGTCCGTGAAGCGAGCTTGGATGTTGAGCTTGTGGCCCGGGCCGCACCTCGAGGACTCGATGCTCCGCAGCTTGCCCTTGTAGTGGTAGGTCTTCTTCACCCGGGTGTTGAACTCGCTGATCACGGCGGCACCGCCGGCCAGCGGCGGGACGGGGACCGTGAGCGTGATGCCGTATCCCGGGCCCGCACCCCCGGGGGGTGGCCCCGGATCGGCAGGACCGATCTGACCGATCAGCGTCTGGGCGCCCGACAGGCTGTTGTAGCTGAACAGGACGATCGTCTTATGCGCCCCGTTGAACGCCGTCACCGTCGCGTTGATGTTGATCGGCGGACCCCCGGTCGTGCTGGGGACCTGAATGATCGAGGTGCCACCGCCCTCCAGCGCATCGCTACAGGCGTCCTTGGCCTGCTGCGTCGTGGTCGCCGCCGTGAACTGGGTCGGATCGCAGGTCGGAAAGCCCTTCTGGTAGAAGGCCCCGTCCTTGTCGAAGTCCACCTTCGACAGCGTCGTCGCGTTGGGAAGGCTGTTCGGATTCCCCGGATTGGTCGCCGCCACGTCGGTGAACAGCGCGACCGGCGCCCTCTTTCGGGCTGGCAGCTTCTTCGGGGTGAAACTTCCGGTGATGGTCTGAATGTTGGGCACTGCCGAGGCACCGCCAACGCTCGACAGCGTCACCGCTATCGCCAGCATCGCCGCCAGGGCAAGCACCCAGATCAGATGCTTTCTCATAGGTCTCTCCTCCTTTTTGCCCGGCGATGCACCCTCTGTGCCAGCCGCGCTTGACTCACTGGGCGGAACCTAACACAGCGAAGATGAATGTGTACACATTTTCCTGACCCATGGTCAGTAACAAAAAGAGGGGCGGCCGGATATGGCCGCCCCTCTCAACCGATCTAGGACCGATCCCTGCTCAGTGGTGCTAACCCTTCTGCTTGCACTTCTGAGTCGACGTCGCAACAGCGGTCTGACCCTTATTGTCGGTGAAGCGAGCCTGGAACTTGATCTTCTTGTGCTTGCAAGAAGCGGACACGAGGCCCAGCTTCTTGCCGCGGTAGTGATAGGTCTTCTTGACCTTGGTCTGGAAATCCTGGATCACCGCCGAGCCACCAGCAAGTGGTGGAACCGGGGTGGTCAGGGTGGTCCCGTAACCGGCAGGGCCCTTGCCGAGCTGTCCAATCAAGGTCTGGGCGCCCGACAGGCTGTTGTAGGTGAACAGCACGACGGAGTTGTGCGCTCCGTTGAACGCCGACACCGTTGCATCGATGTTGATCGGCGGGCCCCCGGTTGTGCTGGGGACCTGAATCTTCGATGTTCCGCCGCCAATCGCCGAATCGCTACAGGCAGACTTCGCCTGTGCCGTCGTTGTGGCTGCGGTGAACTGGGTCGGATCGCAGGTCGCAAGACCCTTCTGCTGGAACTTGATGTCCTTGCCGAAGTCAACCAATGCCAGCGTCGTCGGGTTCGGAATGTTGTTCGCGTTTCCCGAGTTAGTCGAGGCAACGTCAATGTTGAGACTTACTGGCGCCCTCTTATGCTTCGGCAGCTTCTTCGGCGATACCGAGGCGGTGATCGTCTGAGTGTTGGTGATGCCCTGGGCAATGGTTGCGCCGATAAGCGCCACAGCCAGCCCGGTCAATCCCAGCACCCAAATCAGATGCTTTCGCATGCATTCTCTCCTTGTTTTCGCGCCTCCAAGCGCGAGTTGCGCTTACCGCACTTTGCGGACTCACGTGGGCCGAACCTAACACAGCGATGGGCCCTCCGCTAACGAGGAACACGGCGGCGGGCGAATCGGTGCGGTGCGGCGGGACATTCTTGTGCGCGAACTCACGACCGCGAGCCGGGCGCCGAAACACAAGGCGGGCCGAATCGGTCCCGATGCGGCTGAGAGGAGTCGAACCTCCACGTCCCGAAGGACACGGGCTCCTGAAGCCCGCGCGTCTACCAGTTCCGCCACAGCCGCGGGTCAACGCGACCAAGGTTATCGGCGCCGGGCGCCCAGCCGCGCGCCCGGGCGGGCAGTCTCGGCCGTTAGAATCGCGCCCCCGCGCCGCTATCGTCTAGGGGACTAGGACGCCGGATTCTCAGTCCGGAAACCCGGGTTCGAATCCCGGTAGCGGTGCTTAAAGCCCTGCGAATCGTGGGGTTTTTGTTTTTGGCCAAACGCCCTGGGCCACCGGACTCAAAATCCGGGAACCTCCGTCAGGACCGCGAGGCTTGGCGCGGGGAGCGCGGGGGGAGGCTTGCTGTGACGCTTGCTAGGGCTCGATCGAGCGCAATCGACTGCGAGCGCTAATTTTCGGAGGCGGATTCCGTGACCACGAGTTAGGAGGGTTTTTCCTGGGGGATCGCCGCGGGCCGCCCCTCGGTGGAACCCGGCATGTCCAGAGCGACCCAAAGCCCGGAGACCACCGTCAGCACGGCGACGACCGCGATCGCCCCGCCGAACTCGATCGCGTCGGCCAGGATGCCGGCGACCAGGCCGCCGGCCACGTAGCCCATGTCGCGCCAGAAGCGATAGACGCCGACCACCGGCGCGCGGGCAACAGGCGTGACTGCGTCGGAGACCGCCGCTATCAGGGTCGGATAGACGAGCGCGGTCCCCAAGCCGAGAGCAACCGAAGCAACTGCCACAACGCTGACGATCCCGCCGCTTGCCGCGAGCAGACCCAGCGCGGCGGCCTGTACCAGCATCCCGGCGACGATCAGGGGCTTGCGGCCAATGCTGTCGGACCAGTGGCCGGTCCAGATCTGCCCGATGCCCCAAACCGCCGGGTAGAGGCCGGCGACCAGCCCAACCTCACCCACACTCGCGCCTTCGGAGGCAAGGAACAGCGGGACCAGCCCCCAGGCCAGTGCGTCGTTGAGGTTGTTGACCAGCCCAGCCTGCGAGCAGGAGCGCAGCGCGGGCTCACGGTAGGTGGCGGCGCGAAAGGCTTCGCCGAGGCGCGGCGGTAACGCCCTCTCGGCGGCATGGTCGCGAGCCTGCTCGAGGGCGACGTGCTCGCCGGTATCGCGGACGAACAGCAGCGTGATCAGAAGCGCCGAAGCCGCCACGATGAAGCCGGCGACCGCCACCACGTCTCGGGCCGCGAAGTCCGCGGCCAGCCAGCCGCTTGCCGCTGCTGTGAGGGCGACGCCACCGTAGCCGGCTGCCTCGTTCAGGCCCAGCGCGAAACCTTTCCGCTTCGGGCCGACGAGATCGATCTTCATCACCACGGTCATCGACCAGGCGAGCCCCTGGTTGATGCCGAGAAAGACGTTGGCGGCGACGATCCAGGTCCAGCTCGGAGCGAGGGCGATGAGCAGCGGAACTGGCAGGGCGAGGATCCAGCCCAGGATCAGCAGGCGGCGCCTGCCGACCCGCTCGGCGAGGGCGCCGGCGCCGAGGTTTGTGAACGACTTCGCCAGCCCGAAGGCGACGATGAAGGAAAGCACCGCGGCGCTCGAGCTGAGCCCGAACTCGTCCTTTCCGATCAGCGGCAGGGTCGAGCGCTCGAGCCCGACCATGGCCCCGACCAGGGCGTTGACGGCTACGAGGAGCGCGAACTGCGGGAGGTTCTCGCGCAGCCCGAGCTCGACTCGGCGTCCGCTCAAGCGAGCGCGGCGGAAGACCGGCCGGAGCGGTTCGCGGCGACGATCTCGGCTTGGTGCTGGGGCTCCGGTGGGATGTCCTCGATCAGCGCCGCCACGAACGCGTCCTCGGAGTCAAACCCCAGGGCGGGGTTGTGGCGGCGCTCGAAGCCGATCGTCGAGGCGGGGTTGCCGGAGAGCCCGCGGCCGCAGACCGAGCCCGAGTAATGAGCCGGATAGACCAGCAAGTGATCGGGGAGCGCGAGCAGGCGGTCGGTGAGCGAGTGGTAGAGGGCCCCCGCCATCTCCTCGACGGTCTGGTCGCCGTGAGCGTGGAGGTCGGGTCGCCCCGCGTCGCCGACCAGCAGAGCGTCGCCGGTGAGGACCATCCACGGCTCCTCGCCGCGGCGATGATCGGTGATCAGGTAGGCATGATGCGCCGCGGCGTGTCCGGGCGTGGCAATCGCCTCGATCACGGTGTTGCCGAGCTTCACCAGCTCGCGATCGGCGAGCGGATGATGGTCGAACTCCACTCCGGCGCCCTCAGGCAGATAGGCCGTGGCGCCCGTGCGCTTGACCAGTTCCGGCAGGCCCGACACGTGGTCGGCCTGAACGTGGGTCTCGAGCACGGCGACGATTCGGGAGCCTTGAGCTTCCGCGGCGGCGACGTAATCGTCGACCAGATCGGCGTGCGCATCGACCACGGCGAGCTCACCGGCCGTGTTGCAACCGAACAGGTAAGAGGCGCAAGCTGTCTCCTCGTTAAGCAGTTGGCGGAAGTACATCTAGGCCTCCGGGGATCGGTTTGAGTACTGGGACACTTGACAAGTTATCAATTGATCGCTTGAATAGTCACGATGGAGATTCGCCAGTCCAACAGGGAAGCCCTCTTCGAGGCGATTGCGGTCATGGGCAAGGCGCTCGCCAGCCCGCGCCGCCTCGAACTGCTCGACCTGCTCGCCCAAGCGCCACGCTCGGTCGACGACCTCGCCCGCGTCAGCGGCCAGTCGAGCGCCAACACCTCCCAGCACCTGCAGGCGCTGCACGCCGCTGGACTCGTCGATCGCGAGCGCGAGGGAACCCGCATGCGCTACGCCCTCGCCGGCGAGCGAGCGCTCAGGGTATGGCTGACGCTTCGGGATACCTCGGCTGCGCAGCTGGCTGAGGTTGAGCGGGCGGCCCGCAGCTACCTCGGCCAAGAGGTCGACCGAGTGGGCCGTGAAGAGCTGGTTGACCGGCTCCGCCAGGGCGACGCGGTTCTCGTCGACGTTCGCCCGCCCGAGGAGTTCGCCGCCGGCCACATCGACGGGGCTCGCTCCATTCCCCTTGATGAGCTCGAGCGCCGCCTCGGCGAACTGCCGCCAGACCTCGAAGTGATCGCCTACTGTCGCGGCCCCTTCTGCGCCTACGCGCACGAGGCGGTGCGGCGACTGCGGGCCGCCGGCCGCGATGCAAGCAGGCTTGAAGAAGGTTGGCCCGAATGGCGGCTCGCCGAGCTGGAAGCGGAGTCGTCTGTGGCATGACCGCTCCAGGGCCTGATCCCACCGAACGGGGCTGGATGGACGCGAACCTCGATGTTCAGGGGTACTGCCTGACCGCAGCGGAGAGCCGGGCACTGCGCTGGGGTCTGCGCTTCCCGACCGCGCTGTGCCTCGCGTTCGTCATCACCGGCCTCGCCCTCCAGTCAGCGGGGTTGATCCTGGCGCTGGTCCCGATCGGCGCCGTG
>JBBQBH010000085.1:0-5923 GCA_038317345.1 Solirubrobacterales bacterium | reverse complement strand
TCGGGGTCTTCGTCGCAGGTCTCCGCGGTAGCTCAGGCGACGAGGAACTCCTGCTCCTCGGTGAGCGGCTCCTCGACGACGTCGGGATGGGACTGCGCGCGCGAGGGATGCTCGCGCTCGACTCGGGCCAGGGCTGTGCGCGCCGCCCAGGCGGCCGACAGGCCGGAGACCCCGGCAAGGACCAGGGCCACGCGCGGGTCGAATGCCTCCGAGAGCCAGCCGGCGATCGGCCCGCCAATCGGTGTCGAGCCGAGGAAGACGATCGAATACAACGCCATCACCCGGCCGCGCATGTCGGGGCGCACCTCTAGCTGCAGGTAGGAGTTGACGCTGGCGGCGAAGGTCACCGTCGCGGCGCCGAGCAGGGCCAGCACCGGGAGCTCCAGCGCCAGCGTCGGTGCGCCGGCGGCGAGCAGCGAGAGGACCCCGAAGGCCAGCGCCGCCCCCGCTATCACGGAGGCGCTGGTCCGCCCCCGTGCCCCGGTAACCAGCGCGCCGGCAACCGAGCCGATCGCCATCGCCGAGACCAGCGCTGCATAGACGGTCGCGCCGCCGCCGAAGCTGAACCTGGCGAGCAGCGGCAGGATGGTCTGGAAGTTGTAGCCAAGGGCCCCCACAATGGCCATCAGGGCCAGCGGCACCGCAAGGCGGGGAGTTGCGGCCACGTGGCGCAATGCCGATCGCACCGCGCCCGGCTCTCGCGGCACCTGGGGCGCGGGGCGCAGCGCCCCCGGCTCCATCCGCCACAACGCGAAGATCATCGCGCCGAAGGTGGCTGCGTTGATCGCGAAGCACGGCTCCACCCCGACCGTGGCGATCAGCACACCGGCCAGCGCGGGGCCGATGATGCGAGCCGAGTGGACGAGCACGCTGTTGAGGCTGACTGCGTTGACGACCCGCCCCGTTCCCACGATCTCGATCACGAAGCTCTGGCGGGTTGGGTTGTCGACCGCGTTGACGGAGCCGCGGGCGAAGACCAGGGCGTAGACCATGGCCACGGTCACGACGCCGGCGCTGCTGAGCGCGAACAGGGCGAGCGCCGGAAGCGCCATCAGCGCCTGGGTGACGATCAGCAGGCGCCGTTTCGCGAAGCGGTCGGCGAGCAGGCCTCCCCAGGCCCCGAACAGCAGGATGGGCAGAAACTGAAGCGCCGTGGTGAGCCCGACCGCGACACCGCTGTCGGTCAGCGACAGCACCAGCCAGATCTCCGCCACCGTCTGCATCCAGTTGCCGGACAGCGAGACGATCTGCCCCCAGAAGTAGCGGCGGTAGTTGGGGACCTGGAGGGAGTCGAACGAGCGGCGAAGGGCGGCGGTCAAGCCCGCCCCTCCCCTCGCGCCGGTGAGCGGTCGCCCTCGAGCAGGCGCTCGAGGATCTCCGCCGCCCGTTCCAGGGTCGCGACGTCGCCCGGATCGAGCTCGCGCATGCGCCTGGCCAGATAGGCGTTCTTTCGCTGGCGCAGCCGGCGTAGGCGCTCGCGACCCTCGCCGGTGAGGCTGATCAATGCGCTGCGCCCGTCCTTGGGGTCGGGGGTGCGCACGACCAGGCCCTCCTCCTCGAGGCCGCGAAGGATGCGAGTCGCTGACGGGCGCTTGATGCGCTCGATCTCCGCCAACTCGCTCGGAGTCAGCGGCCCGTGCATCTCCACCGAGCTCAGCGCCGACGCGTTGGAGGCGCTCAGCTCTGTCCCAGCCTGCTGGCGCATCCGCCGCGCCGCGCGGTTGATCACCAGCCGCAGGTGGGCGGCGGTTTCAGCGAGGTCTGTCTCGATCGTCTGATTCATATACTTCAGCTTGCTAATTAGTCTAGCAAATTGGTTCTATGGTGCACGACCTCGGGACGCCCTTGCCGGCTGACGCCCACGGGTAGGACACGACCGCGCGGGCGTCGAACCCCACAGCCATGGACGAGCGCTCAGAGCGCATCGCGCGCTTCATGGACCCGTTCCTGATGCTCGCCGCACTGCTGACTCTGCCCGCGGTGACGATTCACGAGGCGCAGACCGGCACCAGCCTTGACGCGATCGCCCAGGGGCTCAACTGGGCGACCTGGCTGCCCTTCCTGATCGAGGTCGTGGTGATGCTTATCGTGGTGCCGGATCGCAAGCGCTGGCTTCGCGAGCACCCGATCGAGCTGATCATCGTCTTCCTCACCCCGCCGGTGCTCCCGCCCGGGCTTCAGAGCCTGCGGGTGATCAGACTGCTGCGGCTGCTGCGCTTGCTGCGACTCGCCCAGCTCTCGCGCCGAGTCTTCTCGATCGAGGGCCTTCGCTACGCGGCCTTACTCGCCGCCATAACGGTGATCGCCGGTGGCGCCGCCTTCGTGGGCTTCGAGCATGCCCACCACTACAGCGACTGGACCGGCCTCTACTGGGCGGTCACGACGATGACCACACTGGGCTCCAACATCTACCCGACCACCACCGGCGCCGAAATCACCTCGGTGGTCATCCTGGTGGTCGGCATCTCCTTCGTCGCCCTACTGACCGGCGCCCTCGCGCAGCGCTTCCTGGGGCCCGCGATCGCCGAGGTGGAGTCCGAGCTGGAGGAAGGCGAACAGTCGCCGGAGGTGATCGCCCTGCGTCAGATGCACGAGGTCCGCGACCAGCTGCAGGGTCTGGAGGTGGCGCTGGAGCAGTTGATCGAGAACGCCAGCGCGAGGGAGACGAAACCCTCTAGCCCTTGACCTGCGGCGGCGCCGGCCAGGCTCGCTGCCGCAGCGCCGCCTCGAGCTCGAAATGCGCCTCGGGATCGTCGAGCGAGTCTCCCAGCAGCTCGCGCAGCCGTGCGAGCCGGTAGCGGACCGTCTGCGGGTGCAGGTGCAGAGCGCGCGCCGCAGCCGCGGCGTTGCCCTGGTGGCTGAGGTAGGCAAGCGCGGTCTGCTCGAGCCGCTGGCGCGCGGCAGGGGTCAGATCGGCGAGCGGACGCAGGCGGCGGGCGGCGATGCTGTCGACGAGGGTGCGGCCATCGAAGAGCAGCAGCTGCCCCATGTGCTGGTCGGTGTGGATCAGCCCCCCGGCTTCGATTGCCCCCTCGTCGCGGGCGCGCAGGGCGAGCCGCGCCAGACGCCAGGAGAAGGGAAGCGTGGAGAGCGCACCTGACGGACCAAGTGCCGCCAGGGTCTCGCCGACGGCCCGCTTCAGCTCCGCCGCTCGTCCAGGACCCTCAGGATCGGCCAGCAGTACGCAGCCGATGCCGTCGAAGCTCGAGACCAGGGCATCGGTGCCCAACCGGCCCACCAAGCGGCCGAGGTCATCCTCCGCGCAGGCCAGAGCAGCGGCCGCGCGAGGCTTGACCCATCCCGCCGCGCTCGCGGCGACATCGATGTCAGCTGACTCTGCGGGCGGGTCGCGCAGCAACAGAACGAGCAGCTCACGGCGGCGGCGCTGGCGCTCCCCCTCGACGGCGGATCGCGCCTCCGAGTATCCCTCCACGGAATCGGCGGCAAGCTCGTCGATGTAGGCGAAGATCGACTCGGCGAGCAGGGTCAGCACCTCTGGCTCGAGCTTCGCCCGCAGGCCGGTCTCTCCGAGGCGCCGCCAGGCGACCCGGGCGCCGACCCGGTAGGCGGCCTGCAGCGAGTCGAGGCTGCGGCCCTGGCGCAACTCGCCGCGCCCGAGCGCCACGTAGACGCCGCGGCCCTGCTCGCGGCCGGCATCGGGATCGCGCACCAGGGCGACGAACTGGCGCAGCGCCTCGCTGACCCCGGTTCGAATACCGCGTCCGAAGGAGCCCTCCAGCGGACGCGCGTACTCGGGAACCTCGTGGGCGATCGCCGCCAGCATCTCATCGCCCAGGGTCGGGATCTCGGGCTCGATCACGTCGGCGACCGTCGATGGCAGCCCGCGCCATGGCTCGCTCTCGATCGCCGGCGCGGATCGTGAACTGACGCCCTTGCTCCTCGGTGCAGGCATATCTGTGTCTATCTAACAACTTTTTGTCGTAATTGGTCGCCGGGCCACGAAATCTCATGCCCTGACCACACCTAGGATCATCCTATGACCCGCCTCGAGAAGTCGGTCAACCTGGCCGCCGTGGTGATTCCCTTCCTCGCCGTGCTGGCCGCGATCCCGCTGCTCTGGAACCGACTGGTCAGCCCCGCCGACCTGGCGATCCTGGCCGCGATGTACCTGCTCACGGCGCTCGGAGTCACGGTCGGGTTCCATCGCCTGCTCACCCACCGCGCCTTCCAGACCTCGGCGGCGCTGCAGTACACGTTTGCGATCCTCGGCTCGATGGCGGTCCAGGGCCCGGTGATCGCGTGGGTCGCCGACCACCGCAAGCACCACGCCCACACCGACGTCGACGGCGACCCCCACAGCCCACATGTCGGGCACGGCGACGGCGTCAGGGGGGTCTTCTCAGGCCTCTGGCACGCCCATGTCGGATGGCTGCTCGTCGATCAGGGCCGCGCCGAGCGCCGCCGCTACGCCCCCGAACTCTGCGAGGACCGGGGCATGCGCAGACTCAACCGGTGGTTCCCATTGCTTGTCGTCTACGGCCTCGCGATCCCGGCGCTCGCCGGTTATCTGGTCAGTGGCTCGATCGCCGGAGCCGCTACCGGCCTGCTCTGGGGTGGGCTGGTGCGCGTCTTCTTCGTCCACCACGTCACCTGGAGCATCAACTCGGTCTGCCACTTCACCGGAAGCCGTCGCTTCGACGTCGACGACCACTCGACCAACGTCTTCTGGCTGGCCCTGCCGACCCTGGGTGAGTCCTGGCATCACAACCATCACGCCTTCCCGCGCTCCGCCCAGCATGGGCTGCGCTGGTGGGAGCTAGACCCATCGGCAATGGTGATCGGAGCAATGGAGCGTCTCGGCCTCGCCTGGAACGTCGTCCGCATCACCCCCGAGCGCCAGGCGCAACGAGCCGCGCCGGGGGCCAGGGAGGCCGTCCAGAGCAGCTAAGCTCGCGCCGGTGCGGGAGCTCCTACCCGGCCTCTTTCACTGGTACGCGATTCATCCCAGCCATGGGATGCAGGTCAGCTGCCATCACGTCGGCGGCTCGGGCACGACGATCGATCCGCTGCTGCCGGAGGAGGGCATCGAATGGTTCGACGGCCAGCGGCCGCAGCGAATCGTGCTATCGACCCGGCACCACCTGCGACACGCCGAGCAGATCGCCGAGCGCTACGGCTGCCCGATCCTCGCCCATCGGGACGGCCTGCATGCGTTCGAGGACGGCCCCTCGGTCGAGGGGTTCGGGTTCGGCGACCAGCTGGCCGCCGACGTCACCGCGCTGACCATGGATGCGATATCCCCCGACGACACCGTCCTGCTCATCAACGTCGCCGAGGGTGCGCTGCTGTTCGCCGACAGCGTCATCAACCACGGTGGCCTTGGGTTCGTCTCCGACAAGCTGATCGGCGACGACCCCGAGGGCGTGAAGCACAAGGTGCGCGAGCGCGCGGTTGCGCTGCTGGACGAAGACTTCGACCACCTGCTGTTCGCCCACGGCGACCCGGTGGTCGGCGACGGCAAGGAGGCGCTGCGTACTTTCGCGCAGCGCTCCTGAGTCGTTTACTCGGTACCGAACCTCTTGATCTCCTCTAGCTCCTCCGGCGTCAGCTCGCGCGGCTCATCACCGCGGGCCACCTTCTCGCTCTGGACCTGGTGCTGGATCTTGTCGACGATCTCCGGGTTGGCCAGCGTCGAGACGTCCCCGACGTCGGTGAAGTTGGAGATACCGGCGATCACCCTCCGCATGATCTTTCCGGAGCGGGTCTTCGGCATGTCGGGGACGATCCAGACGCTCTTCGGTCGGGCGATCTTGCCGATCTGGGTCTCGATCGCCTTCGTGACCTTCTGCTCGATCTCCTCTGAGGGCTCGAGCCCCGGCTTCAGCGCGATGTACATCTCGACTGCCCGGCCGCGGACCTCGTCCATCACCGGCACCGCGGCGGCCTCGGCTATCTCGTCAAC
>JBBQBH010000084.1:0-6744 GCA_038317345.1 Solirubrobacterales bacterium | reverse complement strand
ACCGAGCTTCCCGACTATTTGCCGGTGATGCTCGAGTTCGCGGCGCTGGCGCCGGACGGCCGCGGCGAGCTGGTCCTGCGCGAGCACCGCGCCGGGCTCGAGCTCGTCCGACTCAGCCTGCGCGATCTCGAGAGCCCCTATTCGCACCTAGTCGAGGCGGTCTGCCTGACGCTTGGCGACCTGTCGGCGATCGACCGCGCCCGGGTCGGCAGGCTCGCGGCGGCGGGGCCGCCGAGCGAGACGGTCGGCCTCGAGCCCTTCGCGCCGCCCGAGGTGATGCCGGCCGCGGAGGCGCGGCGGTGAGCGCCGGCAAGGTCCTGCTCTGGATCATCTTCCCCTACGTCGCGATCGCGGTCTTCGTCGTCGGCCACTGGTGGCGCTATCGGCGTGACCAGTTCGCCTGGACCAGCCGCTCGACCCAGCTGCTCGAGCGCAGCGTCCTTGGCTGGGCCAGCCCCGCCTTTCACTACGGGGCGCTGGCCGCAATCGGCGGCCACCTGATCGGCCTCTGCATCCCCGAGTCGCTGACCAGCTCGATCGGGATCTCCGAGAGCGCCTACCGCTGGTTCGCCGGGGTCGCCGGCGGAATCGCCGCTCTGGTGACGCTGATCGGCCTGCTGGGCCTGCTCTACCGCCGTACCGCCAGCGACCGTGTGCGTCGCACCACCACCCGCACCGACATGCTCGCCTACGCGCTGCTCACGGCGCTGATCGTGATCGGCTCCTACATGACCTTCGCCTACACGCTGCTCACCGACAGCCCCCACAACTACCGCGAGACGATCAGCCCGTGGTGGCAGTCGCTCTTCTACCTCGACCCCAATGTCGGGGCCGCCACCAGCGCGCCGCTGATCTACCAGCTGCACGCGATCATCGCCTGGGCGTTCTGGGCCGTCTTCCCCTTCACCCGCCTCGTGCACGCCTGGAGCATTCCCCTGCAGTACATCGGGCGCCCGTACATCCTTTACCGGCGGCGCTACTCGACCGTCCCCTGATGCGCCTGCGGCCGCCTGCCGCAGGGGCGCTCGACCGCATCCTCGACGCGATCCCGCCCGCTTCGGGCGCTGTCGTGATGGGCACCGGGATCGTCTCGATCGGCCTCTCGCTGGACGGGCATGAGTCGCTTTCGCGAATCCTGCTTGCCGTCGACATCCTGATCTGGGTGCTGCTCGGCTTTCTGCTGCCAGCGCGCGCGCTCAGGGACCGGGCACGCTTTCGCCGCGACGCCGCGACGCCCGCAGCGCTGACCGCGGTCGCCGGCACCGCGGTCCTCGGCACCCGCCTGGCGCTGCTCGGCTGGGGCGGCGTCGGCATCGCGTTGCTGGCGGTCGCGCTTGCGATCTGGCTCGCCCTCGTGCCCCGGGCGCTCGCCGGCTGGAAGACCCCGACGGTCGGTGCCTCGTTCATACTCACCGTCTCGACCGAGTCGTTGGCGGTGCTGGTGGCGACGCTGGGAGCGCATTACGGGAGCCGCTGGCTGATCTGGGCTTCCCTGGGCTCGTTCTGCCTCGGTCTCGGCTTCTATCTGTTCGTGCTCGCCCGCTTCGACCGCCGCCAGCTCGCCGTCGGCCATGGCGACCACTGGGTGACCGGAGGCGCGCTGGCCATCTCGACCCTCGCCGCGGGGCGTATCACGCTCGGCGCCGCCGACTTGAGCATGTTCGGGGGGGTCGGGGTGCTGAAAGTCGTGTCAGTGACGCTCTGGGTGCTGACCTTGCTCTGGCTGCCGGTTCTCCTGGCGGCCGAGGCGCTTCACCCGCGCCTCGGTTACGACGTGCGGCGCTGGTCGACCGTGTTCCCGGTCGGCATGTACGCCGCCTGCAGCTTCATCGTCGGAACTGCCGTCGATGCGTCCGCGATCTCGAGCTTTGCCCGGGTCTGGGTATGGGCCGGCGTCGCGGTCTGGCTGGTCGTCTTCGCGGCGATGCTCCGCCGCGGCCTGCGGCTCGCCCGCGGCGACGGCGGGCTCGGCGCCCAGCGCGTCGACGAGCTCGCCGCCGACCATCCGCGTTAGCCCCAGTCGCTCGACGAACAGCTCCGCGAGCACCACGGCATTTTTGTGCTCCTCGTCCAGAGCTGCGAAGAGGATCGTCATCGGGCCCCTTCTTCGCACGAGCTCGCAGCGCAGCGAGGCGCTCCTGCGCGGCGGAAAGCTGGGGACTTGGCCCAAACCTTCCCTGGTCCCGGGTTGCCCACTCATGATCTGGGCTGCGGTCGATCGAACGACTTCCGGTCTGGCCGCCGGTTGACCGGGCGGGCAACGGCTATGGTCCGTGAAGAAAATAGGGTCCACGAGCTGCGGATGGTCTCTCGCGGAGACCATATCCAAGCGCTTTCCCAAGTAACCGCGAGGATATTCGTTCAGCGCCTCGGGACCCATGAGGACCTGAAGGAAAGCTCAATCGACGAGCAGCCCGATCGGGACAAGGAGGAGTCCGCATGCCTTTGCCAGCGCCGCCATTAGGAGAGGGCGGCGCAGCGGGGGGGCAGCTTGACGCCGAGTCGCGGGCGTGGTGGGCCCGCCTGCACAGCGCGGAGTCCGTGCGTCTGTCTGCAATCGCAGAGCTTCACGAGCGCCTGCGGCGCGAGGCGTGGTTTCAGATCCATTGGCGGGCCCGGGGCTTGTCGGAGTTTCCCAGGAGCGATCTCGACGATCTCGCCGTGCAGGCTGCCGACGACGCGCTGCCAGCGCTGTTGCGCAAACTCGATGACTACCGTGGTGACAGTCAGTTTTGGACTTGGGCGCGACGATTCGCCCAGCTTGAGGCGCCGGTCAGCATCCGCCGGCGCCTGGGGCACGATCACCTCGCGCCGGGCGACCCCGACCGCGAGCCAGCCCTCTCCGACCCTGGCCGCTCTCCAGAGGAGCGAGTCGAAACCCGCGAGCTGCTGCAGACGCTCAGCGATCTGATCGCCGCTCAGCTGACGCAACGCCAGCGCATCGTTCTAGTCGCGGTCACGATCAACGGTGTCTCTGCAGACACGCTTGCGGCCGAACTTCACACGACCCGCGGGGCGATCTACAAGACGCTCCACGATGCCCGCGCGAAGCTCAACGCGCAGCTGGCCTTGCGCTGAGCGGGTTGGGAGTGTCTTTATCGGAGGCAGAGAGCGGGCCGCCCTAGCGGGGTCAAATCCCGAGCGCGACGCGCCGCAACGCAGGGTTAATGAGCGAGGTCAATGAGCGAGGTAAGACCCCGGCCAAGGGCGACGCTAGAGAGATGTGGTTGGGATCGCCGTCATTCCATTTGAGGTGTCATCGGAGCCAGCCTTCCAGCAAGAGTCAGCGATGAGCCGGCGCTCGCCCAAGTTGCCGGGCACGACGGTGTCTGCACGGGCGGAGCCCCAATGGACATCCGCTTAAAGCGCGCCTACGAGCCTGCGGCATCATCGGACGGCTATCGGGTCCTGATCGACCGCCTCTGGCCGCGCGGCGTTTCCCGCAAAAAGGCCAAGCTCAATGAGTGGGAGCGGGAGGTTTCGCCGAGCACCAAACTGAGGAAGTGGTTCGGACACAAGCCGAGCCGCTTTGGGGAATTTCGCCGACGCTACACGGAGGAGCTCCGCCGCCAGCGTCCGCGCATCACCGAGCTCCGGCGCCGGGCGCGGCACGGCACGCTCACGCTTGTTTACGGCGCTCGGGACACCGAGCACAATGAAGCGGTCGTACTAGCGGAGGTCCTGCGACGCGGATTGCCTCGATCCGGGAAGGGGCGATGACGGGATGCTCGCGGGATAGGGGACGTTCTCGGTGGAGTGACACGTGCGCAAACGAGAGGGCCAGGCCACAGCCATGAGTCGACATCACACGCCCCGATCGCGAGAACCGACCGTCCTCCAGAGGGCGATGGCGAAGCCAGTCGACCGCTTGGGCCCAATAGAGCTGCTCGACCCAGTCGAGGAGTGGGGCCAGGGGTCCTTTCCGGCTAGCGACTCACCGTCTGGGTGGGCTGGACGTGACGGCGACATCACCACCTGGTGGCCAAAAAGAAGTTGCTGATCTATGAGTCCCGCCCAAAACTCCAAGGGGTGCCGCTCGAGGTTGCAATAACGAAGGGAGAAGACCATGAGCAAGCAGACCTTCATCATCGTCGGCGCCAGCCTGACCGGGGCCAAAGCTGCCGAAGAGCTTCGCAAGGAGGGCTTTGACGGCACGCTAATCCTGATTGGGAGCGAGCCAGAACGCCCATACGAGCGCCCACCCCTGACCAAGGACTATCTGCGGGGAGAGTCTCCACGCGAGAAGGCCTACGTGCATCCCGAAGCCTTCTATGCAGATCAGGACATCGAGCTGATGAGCGCGACGCCGGTCACCGCGCTCGATCCGGGCGGTTCGCGCATCACATCGAAGGACGGGCGCGAGCTTGCCTATGACCGCCTTCTGTTGGCAACCGGAGCAGAGCCGCGGCGCATCCCAATTCCCGGCTCCGATCTGGACGGGGTCTACTACCTCCGCACCCTCGCGGATTGCGACACGCTCCGCGGGCGGCTCGAGAAAGGGGGCAGGGCAGTTGTAATCGGCGCTGGCTGGATCGGCGCCGAGTTCGCCGCCTCGGCGCGCCAAGGTGGTTTGGACGTGACCGTGGTCGATCCGAGCTCAGTTCCCCTGGAGCATGTGCTCGGCACCGAGGTCGGGGCGATCTACCGCGATATCCACACCGAGCACGGCGTCGAGCTGCGGCTTGGCAGCGAGGTTAAGGCGCTCGAGGGCGACGGCTCCGTTCAGCGGGTCAAGACCAGCGACGGTCGCGCGATCGAGTGCGACTTCGTCCTGGTCGGAATCGGCGTCACACCGCGGATCGAGCTGGCGGAGCGTGGCGGCTTAAAGACCGACAACGGGATCCTCGTCGATCAGGCGCTTTTGACCAGCGCCGCTGGCGTCTATGCCGCCGGCGACGTCGCCAATGCTTGGCATCCCTTCTACGAGCGCCCCATTCGCGTCGAGCATTGGGCCAACGCGCTCAAGCAGGGACCCGCAGCGGCGCGGGCGATGCTCGACCGCGACGTCGCATATGACCACATTCCGTATTTCTTCTCAGACCAATACGACGTTGGGATGGAATACAGCGGCTTTGCGACCGAGTGGGACGAGGTTGTCTTTCGGGGCGATCCCGCCGAGCGTGAGTTCATCGCCTTCTGGCTCGCGACCAGCACGTCGTAGCTGGTATGAACGTCAACGTCTGGGATGTGAACGAACAGGTCCAGGCACTGATCCGTTCGCGCCAGCGGTTCGACCGCGAGCGCCTGGCGGATCCCGACACGCCGCTCACCGACCTCGTCCCCGAGGCAACGCAGGTAGCGGATGGCGCCCGCTAAGACGCTCATGCCCGTCAGCCCGCGCACGACGCTCGCCCCCCCGCCGCGTCACACTTTGTGCCCACGCAATTCTGAGGGGGAGGACCAATGATCGGATTAGTTAGGGGGTTTGCCGGAAAGCCCACGCATCCGCCGCTGACCGACGTCGCGATTGGTGGCTACACCGTCAGCGTGATCATGCTGATCCTCGGTGCGCTGGGCGTGCAGGAGACCGAGATGGCCCACGGAGCCCTGCTTGCGCTGAGCGGCGGCCTGATCTTTGGGGCGCTCTCAGCTGTGACTGGCTTGCTCGACTGGCTCGAGCTGCCCAAGGGCAGCGAGGTCCGCCGGGTGGCCACTGTCCACCTATTCGTGATGGTCTGCGCGACCGTGCTGTTCGTCGCCACCTGGCTGGCGCAGCGGCCCGGTTATAACCATGACGAGGTAAAGACGCTCGCCTGGATCCTCGGGGCGATCGCCGAGATCGTTCTGATCGCGGGCGGATATCTCGGCGGCACGATCGTCTTCGTCTACGGCCACCGGGTCCTCAAGCAGGCCGACACGCCGCTCGCCGACGCGCTCATCCCCGGGCGCGCCGGACACGTCAGTAATTCCGATCCGCCGGCTCCGCCGCGCGCAGCCGCAGCGCAGAGCGAGTCCGGCGATCCAGAGCCCCCTCCGCCATGACGCCGCGCCCACCGGCTTCAGTCTGGGCGTTCCGCGTCGCAGCGCGAAGGGTGCAAAACCAACCACCATTGGCGCCGCTTGACAGGCGGCGGCGCCGTGCGGTCGAGGCTGCACGACGGGAGTTTCACGGCCGCATTGAAATCGTTACAGGAGCAGGGGCCTGCGAAAAGCGCGCCGCGCTTACCGGCGCTGGGGCAAAGACGGAAGCAGAGCGATATGAGCACCCAGGTGGTCATCTGTTCATCGACCACTCACAGATCGTCCAGCTCGAGTGCCTACGCCGGGGCATCTGGGCATGAAAAGCCTGTGGGGCGCGTCGTCACCTACCACGATGACTGAGATGTCCAACCTCCGGCCTCTTCATTGGAAGGGAGAATCCGATGAACGAGCATGAGCAGTGGCGCGAGCTCGGTCAGCAGTTGCGCGTCGACTCGGTCCGCGCGGCCGCGGCCGCCGGTTCCGGTCACCCGACATCGTCGATGTCGGCGGCGGACCTGATGGCGGTGCTGCTCGCGAAATACCTGCGCTATGACTTCGACCGGCCCGAGTTGGCGCTCAACGACCATCTGATCTTCTCCAAGGGCCACGCGTCGCCGCTGCTGTACTCGCTCTTCAAGGCCTCAGGCGCGATCTCCGACGAGGAGCTGCTGACGTTTCGCAAGCTCGGAAGCCGGCTTCAGGGCCACCCGACCCCCGGGATCCCGTGGGTCGACGTCGCGACCGGGTCGCTGGGCCAGGGGCTGCCGTGCGCGGTCGGCATCG
>JBBQBH010000083.1:0-7066 GCA_038317345.1 Solirubrobacterales bacterium | reverse complement strand
CGAACCGAGGGAAAGCGGCACCACCAGGCCCTCATCGCGCTGGCCCGCCGCCGGATCAACGTCCTCTACGCAATGCTCCGCGACCGGCAGCCCTACCAACCTCGAGCGCCCAAAGTAGCTTGACAACAGCATCAGCCTGTCCCTCGGCAGGTGGGTTGAGATCGCTGATGGCGACGGGCTCGTCGCAGTGTGGGCAGTTGCCGCCTCGGTCGATGCGTCGGCAGAACAGTCCGCAGTCGGGGCAGCGGCGTTCGTCGAGGTATCGGGTTTCGCAGTCGGGGCATTCGTAGACGACCCGATTCCGGTTCCGGCGGTCATCGGGTTGGCCCGGTGAGTGGGGTGACACCGATGCCGGCGAAGGCTTGCGATAGCCGTACCGATTCGCCGCTGGTTTGGCAGATGTGGGCGTGATGCAGTAACCGGTCGACGGTGGCGGTGGCGAGGGTTTTCGGCATCAGCTCGTCGAACGCTGCCGGGTGCAAGTTGCTCGACACCGCGACGGAGCGTTTCTCGTAGGCGGCATCGACTAGGCGGTAGAGGCCTTCGGCGGCGTCCTGGGCAACCGGTAAGAGCCCGATGTCATCGACGACGACGAGATCGGCGCGGAGCACGCGGGTGATCGCTTTGCTGACGCTGTCATCGGCGCGGTGTCGGCGCAGCAGCAGGCCGAGGTCCTCCAGGGTGAACCAGGCGACCTTGAGCCCGACCTCGACGGCCTGCTGGCCGAGGGCTTCGAGCAGGAACGTCTTGCCGGTGCCCGATGGGCCGCAGACGACGAGGTTCTCCCGCCGGTGCACCCATTCCAGGGTGCGTAGCGCCTGCTGCGTCGGCGCCGGGATCGAGGACGCGTCAGCTTTCCAGGCCTGGAACGTCTTGCCGGTCGGGAACGCCGCGGCCGAACGCCGGGTCGCCAGCGCGGAGCGTTCCCGCCCGGCGGCCTCCTCCCCGAACAAGGCGCGCAGCACCTCGGCCGGTTCCCACCGTTGCGCCTTGGCTGTCGCGATCACCTGCGGTGCGTGCCTGCGGATGTGGGGCAGCCGCAACCGTCGCAGCAGCTGCTCGAGGTCATCGGGCAGCGGCGGCGCGGCCGGAACACCCGCAGCGATAACGGTGTCGCGAGCCGACACGGCCCGGTTCGTGGTGCTCACGAGCTCACCTCACCCTCGCCGTCGACGGCCTGATCCGGGTCGGCCTGATCCGGGACGGTCTGGGCGGTGCCACCGAACGCGGCCCAGTTGCCGGTGCCTTGGGTGAGGGAGTGGTCCTCACCGGCGCGGTGCAGCTGTCCGGGTCGGGTGCGGGCCTGGTGGTCGAGGATCGAGGCCAGGTCGGCCTCGGCGAAGCGGGCGTTGACTGCGGCGTGCCCGAGTGCCCGGTCGACCTCGGTGGCGCCGAGCAGTTTCGCGGTGGTGACCGCGGCGGCCATCTTGACCCGCATCTTCGTCGTGCCCGCGGCGGCGGCCTCGGTCAACCACAGATGCGCCCCCTCACCGAGGGCGAGGAACTCTGCCTCGGCCGCGGAGCGGGCCTTCGGGGCCCGGCCCAGCGCGCCTGCCGGTGCGGGCGGGAAATGCGCATCGTCGAGCTTCGGGCTGCCCGGCGTGGCCCGAGCGTGGCGGGCCACCTCCACCGGCCCGCCGGGGCTTACGTGCACGATCACGACCCTTTCCCCGGCGCCGACGCCGTGGGTACGGACCCACACGACCTGCCCGAGCAGCTCCTGTGGCACCGAGTACTGCCCGCCGTCGAAGACGACCATCGGCGTCTTGGCCGCGACGGTGCGCGTCACCCCGAACGCCACCGTGTGCGCCGCTACCGGCACCCGGTGCAGGTGGGTGAGTTCCTCGGCGAGCATGTCGAGCGGGGCGCGGCGCGTGACCCGATGGACCCGCGCGTTGACCTGCTCGCAGAACGCCTCGCACGCCGCTTCCAACTCGGCGAACGACCCGTATTCCGCCAGCAGATTTGTGTCCTTGGGCACCAGGTCGGCCTTAGCCAGCTTCACCGTCGACTCCGAGCCGCCTTTGCTGGCCGGGTCGGCCGGCTCGCAGGTATGCACCGTCACCGAATAGTGTCGGGCAAAGGCCACCATCTGCAGGTTCCGCACCGCGATCCCCGCGACATGCTCGACCGTCACGGTCTTCTCGTTGTCGTCAACACATTCCGTCGGCGCACCCGACCCGGCGCAGGGTCTGATCCAGCGCGGCGAACACCGACGGCATCGTCTTATCCCGCAGCGCGAGCACCACCCGAAACCGTGACCACGCCAGCCACGCACAGAACAGCGTCGTCCTCGTCCCGCCAATGACCGGCCCGTCACCGAAGTCGTACTGCAGCCACATCCCAGGTTCAGTGATCCAGGGCCGGTGCACACGCAGCCGGCCGGCCTTGAACGCTGCCCGCACACTGGCCACCGCACGCCGCGTCGTGCGCTCCGAACCGCAATAACCCATCGCGAGCAGCTTGTCCTGCGCGACATCGGCGCGGATCTTGCCTTTCGAGTGTTCCATCCACTCCTCGATCTTCGGTAAGAACTCGTCGATCAGCTGCGGCCGCGCCGCCGGCTGAGCACACACCCCGCCCGCTTCGCGGGCGGCCACATGCCTGGCGACCGTGTGATGCGAACAGCCCGACAACTCCGCGGCATCCCGCAACGACCCGGTCAGGTCGAATGCATCCAACATTTCCATGATCTCCTCGGCAGACTTCAACTTGCCCCTTCCTCGGGGTGACGGCGCATCAGCACCGCCAACCACACCCGAGGAAGGGGCCTCAACCGCGCAAGCGGCGAGGTAGACGACAAAGTGTCAAGCAGATCCCGTGACCGTCAGCGGGCAGTTTTCATGTCCGCCACCGGGCAGCTACATCGCCGTCTCCGGGCAGTCTCCCGTGGCCGCTGTCACCTGATCGAGACACATCGCCGGGCGGGTCGTGTGGGATCGCGCAGTTCCAGCGCTTACACGCGACTCGACGCGCGGGCCGGCGGTGCCCGCTCAAGGTCGGCTTACGGGACGCGCGCCGAGGTGCTGTCGACAACCCGAAAACATCCGAACATGTTTGACATGCAGCGCTGCGCGCTACTGCACGCTCATGGCAGCGGCCCCGACTGAAATGCCGTGCAGAGGTTTGCCGGACGTTGAATGGCGCCCTTATAAGTGGCTTGCGATCCTGTGCCGGTGAGAACGCAGGGATATCAGCTGACGCTCAACGATCCGGTACCATCGCGCCGTCCGCATCGCGACTACCGCCCAGCCCGCCAGCGGAAACCACTACGACCGCAGCGCACGCAAGCCCCCACGGGTTCGTGAGCGAGGCTGCAGCGGACACGATCTCGACACTGGCTGCCGAGCTACCTTCGGCGCGATCTGGTCGCGCCAAGCGGTGGGTGGCGCTGGCCTGCGGGGTGCTGTCCGCGCTGGCCGGCTTGGTCGCGGCCTTCGTGTCCCAGAATGGCTCGATCAACCCGAAGGCAATGATCAATCTGGCCGGGACTTATCCACTGGCGACGCTTGCGCGCGCCGGTGACCCGCACTTCCCGTTGGTGACGCCTGCGCAGCACTACGACGGCCTGTATTACTACGCGATTGCGCGCGATCCGTTCGCGCTCGGTCAAGCACACACTCTGATCGACCAGGCCGCCTACCGCTACGGGCATCCGCTACATGGTTGGTTGGCGGCGCTGTTGTCGGCGGGCGACCCCAATGCGATTCCCGGAGCGCTTTTCGCTCTGAGCCTGTTGGGTCTTGGCGCCGCGGGCTGGCTCGCCAGCAGGCTTGCCGACGATCTGGGAGGTCGTCCCTGGCTCTGCTTGCTGGTCGCGACCTCGCCGGGACTGCTCTACTCAGCGACGGTCTCGACCACCGAGGCGGTCGGCGCAGCTTGTGCTCGGTGCGCTGCTGTCCTGGCACCGCCGACGAATTGGACTGGCCGTCGCACTGCTGATGCTCGCCTGCCTGGACAAGGAGCAGTACGTCGCGCTACCCGTCGGGCTCGTACTGTTCGAGATCGTCGAGCTTGCCCGCGCACGACGTTCGACAGCAGGCGCGAGGAAGCGGTTCGCGGCACTTGTGCTGGCCCCGGTGCCCCTCGCGGTCTGGTACCTCTACGTCGCGTCTCGGCTCCATCAGTGGCCGGCCGATTACCAAGACGGCAACCTGGGCTGGCCTATTCACGGCTGGCTCGTGACTTTCAACGACGCGCACACACTCATGCTCGGTGACTTCAACCAGTCCGAGATCGGCTCGATCACCACCCCGGCTCTCGTGGCGCTTGCCGTCCTGCTGACCGCTGCTGCTGCCCGCGCCGCCTGCCTGCCCTCCAACGTTTTGCACCTCCCGTTGGTGCTGTTGGTGTTCATCACGTCGTGACAGGGCTGGCGCACGTTGCTCTACCCCCACGAACTTGTCCGCACACCAGCAGTCGCCGTGCTAATGGCTCTGCTCGTACTGTTCACTCCCAACGCAACGGGAATGGTTCACAGAACGCCCGGCACCTGGATGATCTCGACGACCACTTCGCAGACGAGCAAGCAGGCGTGGCCAGAGGAAACCCGAGCTCCTTCACCACCGTCTGATCGAGAACGCGACCGGTCAGGGATCCCGCTGCGGGCTGTGTCAGCGTCGGCTCGCTGCGTCGGCGTAGATATCAGCCAAGGTGAGGCGACGGTCGCGTAGACACTGATCAGCCATCGCGACGACGTCGATCGGTTTGCCATGGGGTACGGCGACGACCGGGTGCCCGTTCGGCCATGCGTGCCAACTCGCGCCGGGAATGGTACTAACGATGACCGTGCCAAGGTACATGCCGATGTCAGTCGCCACCCGCGCCTCGGTCGCGGGCGCAGCCCGTATTTCATCGAGGACGCGGTCCAGCACCACCAGGTCGTCTGGCTGATCGTTGAGGACGACGCCGCGGTTGGCTGCCCACGACCGCAACTCGGCACAGGCACCCAGCGATGCGGCAAATGAGTCGGCGCCAGGCGTGCCGTAGACCGCTATACGGCGCGCGATTCCGTGCTTCGGCCCCCAAGGCCACCGCCGCCACGACCTCCGCCGAGCCCGCCTTATCACCCCGATGAGTATGCCGCGCCGCCGTCTTGGCTACCGGAGGGCCGTACCGCAGGCGGATCCCGGACGGACACCCAGGCGATACGGGCCGCATCCCTTCCGGCGGCGTCCGGGAGACCGCCGCTAGGACCGGCGAGCCTGCTGCTGTCCAATGATTTGCGCGCATCTACCACATGAACGTTCCAAAGAAGGGGTATCCGGCAGTCGGACGCGGCCGTAGGTGGCTGCCGATCTGCTCGCCTAGATCGAGCGGGTACTCACGGCGGAGTCTGAGACGATCTCACCCATGGCAGGCTCTATTGAAAGTAGCGATGTTGACCGCCTCCTTGCCGTCGCGACTGAACTGCTACGTGCTGTTCAGTCGGAGCCCGTGAGGCTAGGCGGCGAGTCCGGCCGGTTTGTGGAGTGCCTACTGGAGGCAGCGCGCGTGGCGCGGAAGCGTGAAGAGGCTGGACGGCGGCAAGCCGCAGCGGGACACCCTGGGTGTCACGCGGACGAAACCTTCGCCGGCAAGGACGTCGCCGCCGCATCGGAATGGAGTGACGTCGCGGAGTGTCTTGTGGCAGCCGCCTTGTCGATCTATAGGGCACATCAGGAGCCGCGCGAGGGATCCGATGACGCGCTAACTGATGTCGAACCCGCTCTCACTCTTGTGCTTTCGCAGTCAGGTGACGTGATCGAGCCAGAAGTCATCCACAAGATCGCCGACCAGGCTATGGCGACGAGCCGATCCTCGATCGCTGCGGAACGTCGTCCAGAGCAAGCAGCCCGGGTCGCTGAGTCCCCAGATACGCGCGTTGCCGAGCGGTCGTCCGAACGAGAAGACGCGAGTAGGGCCCGGGTCGCTGACGTTGTTTACGGGCCCAAGCGAGTTGATGCACCAGAACAGCCCGACCAGTTTGGCCAGGTGAGTCTTGACTTGGATCGTTGGTTGGCCTCCGGCATGGTCGTCGTCCCATTGTTCTACCTCGCCCTTTCGCTCATGTTCGGCTCCGACCGTGAGGTTGAGTGGGCGACCGCGATCGGGGCGCTGCTGGTGGCCGCTGGGAGCTCCATTCAAGCCGTCCAAGAGCTAAGGAGGTACAGCCGGGACTGGCTCGCCTATGCGGCTCCGGGCGGCCTCTGGAGGACGTTGATCTCTCGGGCAGCAGTCGATTTCACGTCAGCGACAAACCCAAGGCTGGCCATCCGTCGGCAGAGGTATAACGACTTGATCGCAGAGGGCCGCCGCAGACTCGCCAGTCACTCAGTGGAGGAGCAGGTTCGTCTAAGACAGCAAGCGAGCGAGGCAATGCTTGGCCCTGTCAGTCTGATCCGGCCCCACTGTGACGGTCTGATTTGGCCCCACTTCCGACACGCCGGGGCCTGGTTATGACGGTCTGATCTGGCCCCACCCCGAAGGCTCGTCGTGTTGTTGGCGGCGATCGGGAGGGGCGGAAGTGGCGAGGTCGAAGGTGGAGTTGTTTGAGGCGATCCGGCGGGATGAGCGTTTGGAGCAGATGTCGATCCGGGCGTTGGCTGACCGGCACGCAGTGCATCGCAGGACGGTGCGTCAGGCGTTGGGTAACGCGGTCCCGCCGGCGCGGAAGGTCCCTGAGCGGGCGGCTCCGAAGCTGGATCCGGCGAAGGCGTTCATCGACGCGATGTTGAGCGAGGACCTGACTGCTCCGCGCAAGCAGCGCCACACGGCCCGTCGGATCCTGGCCCGACTGGTCGCCGAGCACCAGCTGAGCGAACTGACCTACTCGGCGGTCCGCGACTACGTCGCCAAGCGCCGGCCGGAGATCCTGGCCGCGGCCGGCAAGGCGGTCGAGGAGGCCTTCGTCCCGCAGACCCATGAGCCGGGGGCCGAGGCTGATGGTTGATTTCGCCGACCTCTGGATCGATCTGGCTGGGGTCCGCACGAAGTGCTTCCTGTTCACGTTGCGGTTGTCGTTCTCGGGCAGCGCGGTCCATCGGGCCTACTCGACCCAGGGGCAGGAGGCGTTCCTGGACGGTCA
>JBBQBH010000082.1:0-7339 GCA_038317345.1 Solirubrobacterales bacterium | reverse complement strand
CGCCCAGGCGGTCGGCGGCTGCGGCTCTGCGGAGGCGCCGCAGGAATGTCTGTCGCGGTTTCGCTATCCCACCCCCACCGAGCAGCTTCATCAGCGCCAGACGATCCTTCTCAATTCCCGCCCCGGGCTGCTGCTGTGGTACGGGCTCGGAGGAACGCTTGGGCCCTCGCAGCCACGGCCGGCGGACCCCAGCTACAGCGACCCGACACAGGAGCAGGCCTCGGCTCGGATGCGCTCTTTGGCGGCGGCGGTGCTCGCCCCCCCGCCGCAAAGCAGGGTTTGCCTGCGGCTGCGCCGGCACTCGAGCCGCTGGACCCTGGACGCTAGCGCCTCGCGGGCGGTGGGTGGAGTCCATCTGGTCCGCTGGCGCCACCGGGGCTGGCGCCAGCAGGGACGCGGGCTGCGGATCGTCCTTCATGCCGCCCGCCGGCATCCCGCCTCTTCGGTCTCGCTGCTGGTGCGCGACGGCTACTTCGGCCGCACCCAGCTGAGGGCGTCGCTGTCGGCCCGCCACAGCCAGCGGCTTCGCTGTCGGACCTCCTCCTCGGTCGAGCGCTGGTAGCTCGCAGGGCACAAGAAAAGGCCCGCGGTATGCGGGCCAACAAAGTCTTATCGGCACCGCCGCCGCATTCCTTTAGCCCTCCGCGAAGATTGGGCGGATGTTCGAGACGGCCCGATTGACACGCCCTCCGGTGCCTCCAGGCGTGGGCACCTTAGTTTTCGGGGCGGTCCTAAGCGAAAGTACGACAATTCCCTAGTGAGAATTAAGTAGTACATGTGTTATCTTTCCTCACTGTCGCTACTGCGACAAGCCGCCCGAAGCTCCAAATTGGCGTTTCTCAAAGCAGGGAAGCAGAGGGATGGCTCCGGTCCAAGCTGAGGCCGATTGGGGATTTGAAGCGCGCTGGGCGCCCTGATGCGGGGCGCTTTCGCGTTTCTGGGGCCTTTGCCGTGCGAGGCGGCGCGCTATTCTTCGCCGGGTTCCGGCGCGCCCCGCGCCCGGAACGTTTTTCTGTAACGGCGTCCCCTAGGAGAAATGGCTCGCGGAGAGGTACGCATCGCGGTGACGCTTGCATGCGAAGACTGCAAGCGCCGCAACTACCAGACCAACAAGTCCCGGCGAAACAGCCCGGACCGAATCGAGCTGCGCAAATTCTGCCGCTGGTGCGGCCGCCACACTCCGCACAAGGAGACCCGTTAGAGATGGCCAAGACGCGCGCGCAGCGCAAGGCCGAGAGACGCGCCCGCGAGGCGCAGGAGCAGCGCCAGGCGAAGGCATCGCCCGACGGTCTCGCCGAGGCGCAGCACAACACCCAAGTGCCGGAGTCCGGCGACATCGCCGAGATAAAGGCGGTGGAGGTTGGGATGGCGGTTGGCGCCCCCGAGGCCGAGCTGGAGACACCCGACGCCCCGAAGACCACCCGCGCCGAGCGCCGCGCCGCCGAGCGAGACCAGAAGGACGCTGAGAAGCGGGCTCGCGAGGACCAGAAGCGCAAGGAAAGCGAGCGCTTGGCGAAGAAGGAGAAGCAGGCCTCCGGGGAACGTCAGCGCGGCGCCGTGGTTGGGTTCATCGCCTCCTGTTGGGCAGAGCTGAAGAAGGTCCAGTGGCCGGATCGGGATACCCTGGTGCAGGCCTCGACCGTGACGGTCGTCTTTGTCGCGGTAGCCGCGGCCTACCTCGGCGCCCTGGATGCGCTCTTCAACTGGATGATCAAGCAGATCCTCTGATGTATCGCTGGTACGTAATAAACACCTACTCGGGCCACGAGAACAAGGTCAAGCACAACCTCGAGCACCGGGTGCAGACGATGGGCCAGGAGCGCCAGGTCCGTCAGGTTGTCGTGCCCACCGAGCAGGTGTCCGAGCTCAAAGACGGCCAGAAGATTCAGACCGAGAAGCGGACCATGCCCGGATACGTGCTGGTCAACATGGAGATGTCAGACGACGCTTGGGGTCTGGTCAAGAACACCCCCGGGGTGACCGGGTTCGTCGGCGCGCGCAACAAGCCCGTGGCCCTTTCCAAGCCCGAGGTCGATCGGCTGCTGCATCGCGAGACTGCCGAGCGTCCGCGGACACAGGCCCAATTCTCGATCGGCGAGCAGGTCAAGGTCATCTCCGGGCCCCTGTCCGATTTCTCCGGCGAGATCGCGGAGATCAACGAGGACGCCGCCAAGCTCAAGGTGCTGGTCTCGATCTTCGGCCGCGAGACCCCGGTCGAGGTCGGCTACGACCAGGTCAAGAAGATCTAAATAACGGGGATGTAACGCCGAAAAGGCGCGCCTAGACTCTCTTTCCGAGCAGGGAGAGGGTCGTTGATCGCACGCAGGACTATTTGGGCAATCGCCTTGACGGGTTTGCTCTTCCTATTGGCGCCCGCCGCGGCTGGAGCGGCGCTTCGCTTCGCCGCTCCGGGCGGCGGGGGCACGGCCTGCACCGAGGCCGCTCCCTGCGACATCCAGACCGCGGTCGAGGCGCCTGCGGTCACCGACGGCGACGAAGTGGTCCTGCTCGCTGGCACCTACAGCACCGGAACCGACCCGCTGGTGGCCAGCGACGCGATCTCTATCCATCCGGCCGCTGGCGCGGGCCGCCCCTTGATCGACTCGAACTCCGGCTTTGCCGTCGTGCTCGGCCATGCGGGCGCGACCTTGGAGGACGTCGAGCTGCACACCTCGGCCGCTGGCATCGCGCTGATCGTCGGCGCTGGAGCGCGGGCTCAGCGTATGATCTCGATCGCCAGCGCCGGTGGCGCGACCGGCTGTTACCTGCAGGCCAGCACCGCGAGTCCTCCGCTGCTCAACGACAGCGGCTGCATCGCAACCGGGAGCGGGGGCACGGCCTTGATGGGAAGCGCCGGGGTGACGCCGGGCGACGACGCCGTCGCCGTGCTCCGCCACGTCACCGCCGTTGCCACCGGGTCCTCTTCGACCGGAGTCACGTCGACCAGCAGCGGCAGTGGCGGCAGCGTCACGGTGGACGCCAGCAGTGTGATCGCCAGCGGCATCTCCACAGACGTCAGCGCAGTCGGCGGCTCGGGCGGCTCGGCCGCGATCGCCGACTTCTCCTTCTCCAACTACGACTCCCAGCTCGACGCGACCCACGGCTCGGTCACTGACCCGGGCTCCGACACAAACCAGACCGGCCCCGCGATGCTCGCCAACCCGGCCGCCGGCGACGTCCATCAGCTCGCCGGCTCATTCACGATCGACCGGGGGGCCAGGGACGCGGCCGCCGGAAGCGTCGACATCGACGGCGAGTCGCGCTCCCAGGGTGCGGCGCCTGACATCGGTGCCGACGAGTTCACGGTGCTGCGACGGGGTCCGAAGTGCTTCGGGCAGAGCGCCACGCTTTTGGCGCCGGGAGGTTCCGGCCCGGTCACTGCCACCCCGGGCCGCGACGTGATCGTCGGCACTTCGGGCCCCGATCTGATCCTCGCTCTGGGCGGCGACGATCTCGTCTGCGGCCGCGGTGGCCGCGACACGATTCGGGCCGGTGTCGGCGCCGACAAAGTCGATGGGGGCGGCGGCCCCGACACGATCTTCGGCCAGGGCGGCAAGGACTTGTTGCGTGGTGGAGGCGGGCGCGACCGCATAAAGGGCGGTCCCGGCAAGGACCGCTTGGCGGGGCAGGGCGGCAGGGACCGTTTGGTTGGCGGAGGAGGCAGCGACCGCTGCCGAAGCGGGTCGGGCAAGGACCGCATCGCCAGCTGTTAGCGGCGCGGCGAGGCATGCTGGTTCTTCCCGCTATCCTCGCCCGCCGATGGCCAAGAAAGTCCTCACGCTGATCAAGCTGCAGATCCCTGCCGGGGCTGCGAATCCGGCACCGCCGGTCGGCCCGGCCTTGGGTCAGCACGGGGTCAACATCATGGAGTTCTGCAAGGTCTTCAATGAGAGGACCCAGGCGGATGCCGGGACGATCATCCCGGTCGAGATCACCGTCTATGAGGACCGTTCCTTCGATTTCATCACCAAGACGCCCCCGGCAGCGGTACTGATCAAGGAGGCGGTGGGAATAGACAAGGGCTCCGGTGAACCGCACCTCAACAAGGTCGGCACCATCAGCATGACCCAGGTGCGCCAGATCGCCGAGCGCAAGATGCCGGACCTGAACGCCAATGACATCGACGCCGCGTCGAGGATCATCGCCGGCACCGCCCGTTCGATGGGCGTCGACGTCGAGGGGAGCTAGCTATGGCTCACGGCAAGCGCTACCGCCAGGCCTACGAGAAGATCGACCGCACCCGCCAGTACCCGCCGCCCGAGGCGGTGCAGCTGCTGAAGCAGGGTGCGACGGCGAAGTTCGACGAGACAGTCGAGCTGCACGTGCGGCTGGGCGTCAATGTGCGGCACGCCGAGGAGCAGCTGCGCGGAACGCTGGCGCTCCCGCACGGCCTCGGCAAGGACGTGACGATTGCCGTCTTCGCCAAGGGCCAGAAGGCGCGCGACGCAGAGGCCGCCGGGGCCGACTTCGTCGGCGACGATGACCTGGCGAAGCGCGTCGAGGAGGGTTGGACCGATTTCGACGTCGCGATCGCGACGCCCGACATGATGTCGGTGGTCGGCAAGCTCGGGCGCATCCTCGGCCCCCAGGGCAAGATGCCGAACCCGAAGGTGGGCACCGTCACCGATGACCTCGAGAAGGCGGTCGGCGAATCGAAGGCGGGAAAGGTCGAGTATCGAACCGACCGCCAGGCGATAGTGCACCTGACGATCGGCAGGGCGAGCTTCGACGAGCGCCAGCTGCTGGAGAACTACGCCGCGGTGATAGACGAGATCGTGCGCGCCAAGCCGGCAGCCGCCAAGGGCCGCTACATCCTTTCCAGCACCCTGACGACGACGATGGGCCCGGGAATCCGGGTCGACACCGGCAAGACCGGGGAACGCGACATCGTGGCCGGCGCCGCGGCTACGGCGGGGAATGAACAGAACGGCGGCGACCAGGAACCGGCCGCCGATGAGCAATCGGTCGATGCCGAAGAGCAGGGCGCGGACGAAGAGCCAGCCGGCGACGCCGAGGAGCCGGCCGAGGCCTCGCCGGCCGCCTAGCGCCTCGCATTAGCTACCATCGGCGCCTGCCGAAGACCACCGGCTGGGCCGCAAGCCCGGAAGCCCGGTGCAGGTTGAGCCCGAGAACATGTTTCTTCGAGCCCGCCTGCCGGCGGGTTTTTCTTTTCCCGCCGGTTCCCGAGTAACGAGTAACGAGTAACGAGTAACGAGGAACGAGGAACGAAATTGAACCGCGAGGAAAAAGCCGCAGCAGTCGAGGAGATCGCAGGCCAGATCGAGGCCGCGGAGTCGATCTTCGTGATCGACTACAGGGGGATCAGCGTGCCGCAGGCAGCCGAGCTTCGGGCCAAGCTGCGCGAGGCCGATGCCAGCTTTCGGGTGGTCAAGAACCGGCTCACCAAGCTCGCGGCGGAGAAGGCCGGTCGCGAGCAGCTGACCGAATTGCTTGAGGGCCCCACCGCCCTCACCTTCGTGCGCGGCGACATGGCACTCGCGGCGAAGACGATCACGACGTTGGACCGCGATTGGGAGGTGCTCGATTTCAAGGGCGGGCTCGTCGACGGCGAGATGCTCGACCCGGAGGAGTTCAACATGATCGCTCGGCTCCCCGGCCGCGATGCCCTCCACGCGCAGCTGGCCGGAATGGTGGCGAGCCCGCTGACCGGTCTGGTCCGCGGCCTGAGCTCGATGATCTCCGGTCTTGCAAGCCAGCTTCAGCAGATCGTCGATCAGGGCCTGGTCAGTGGCGAGGCCCCGGCGGAGGAAGAGGCTCCAGCGGAGGCCGAGCAAGAGGCTCCAGCGGAGGAGGAAGCCCCGGCGGAGGAAGCCCCGCCCACCGAAGAGCCCGCTGCGGAGGAAGCACCTGCGGAGGAGGAGGCTGCGGAGGAGGAGGCTGCGGCGGAGGAAGCGCCCGCGGAGACCGCTGAGGAGCCGGCACCGGCCACCGAACAACCCGAGACGGAAGCGGAAGCGCCGGCCGAAGAAGAAGCAGCGGCGGAAGAAGAGACTTCAGACGAAAGCGAGGAAAGCGAGTAGATGGCAACCAAGGCAAAGACAAGTACTGAGGACTGGATCGAGGAGCTGAAGAGCATCTCGGTCGTGGAGCTCTCGGAGCGCATCAAGGCGCTCGAGGAGGAGTTCGGTGTCTCCGCGACTGCGGTCAACGCCGCCGCTCCTGCAGGAGCCCCCGCTGGGGGCGATGGCGAGGCCGGCGCCGAGGAGGCAACGACGGTGGACGTCATGCTCACCGAGGTCGGCGGCCAGAAGGTGCCTGTGATCAAGGTGGTGCGTGCCGCGACTGGGCTCGGCCTAAAGGAGGCCAAGGCCCTTGTCGACGAGGCGCCGAAGGCGATCAAGGAGGGCATCGAGCGCGAGGAGGCCGATAAACTGAAGGCGGATCTAGAGGAAGCCGGAGCCACAGTCGAGCTCAAGTAGACAGAAAAATCGCCCTTAGGCTTGAAGTACGCACGGCCCGTGTGTTATTTTTTACGGTCGCGCGCCGTTGTGCCCTGCTGCCCGCAATCCGCGCCGTACAACCGTCGCTAATCCGCGCCGTATAACCGTCCCTCTGAACCTTTGAGGAGTCGCCGACTTGGCACGTTCTAATGCTGCCCCCGTTATTCGCAGGAGCTTTTCCCGCCTCAAGAACCCTCTCGAAGTCCCACATCTGATCGATATCCAGCGTCGCTCCTTTGAGGAGCTCACGGATCCGAAGAAGGGGCTGCTGAGGGAAACGATCAACGACATATCCCCGATTGAGGACTACACGGGGAACCTTGCGATCGTCTTCGCGGACTTCAAGTTCGAGGAGCCCCCTCATTCGATCGAGGAATGTCGCGAGAAGGACATGACCTACTCGCGGCCGCTTTCGGCGACCGTCGCCTTCCAGAACAAGGAGACCGGCGAGATCCGCGAGCAGTCCGTGTTCATGGGCGACTTCCCCTGGATGACGGATCGCGGCACCTTCATCATCAATGGCACCGAGCGGGTCGTCGTGACTCAGCTGGTGCGCTCCCCGGGCGCCTATGTGATGGCGCCCAAGGACCCCGAGAAGCAGATGTTCATCGCCAACCTGATGCCGGCACGAGGGTCATGGTTGGAGCTGGAGATCGACAAGAAGGGGCGCGTCTACGTGCGGATCGACCGCAAGCGCAAGCTCCCGGTCACGGTGCTGCTGCGCGCGATGGGTTACATCGAGGACGCCGAGCTGCTGAAGATGTTCGACGACTCGGTCTACATCAAGCACACGATCGCCTCCGACACCGAGCAGACGAAGACCGACGAGGGCGCGCTGATCGAGCTGTTCAAGAAGCAGCGCCCCGGTGAGCCGCCCT
>JBBQBH010000081.1:0-7610 GCA_038317345.1 Solirubrobacterales bacterium | reverse complement strand
CAGCCCCATGACCTGACCGATGGCCGTGGCCAGATCGGCGTCCATTCCGACCACGGTGTGACCGTCGGGCCCGATGAACTCGTCAGGCGGATATGTCGCGTCGGCCGCGACGCTGAGTGTCCCGGTGGATGAGATCGACTTCGGAACCGCGGCGGCGATCTTCGGGTCCTTGGCGACGTTGATCCCCGGGGTAGGGGTCGACGGAGCAGCCTTCGACTTCGCACTGGTCGTGCTGTTGTCGTTGCTGCTGCCGCAGCCGGCGCCGAGCAGGATTACGGCGAACAGCGAAAAGATCGCGATCAAAACGCGGGGCCGGGTCAATCTCATCGGGTCTCCCTCCAATGTGTTGGCAAGTCCATTTGGCACAGTCACGCAGGGTATATCGCCTGCCTCCAGCCAGCGGGGGCGCCCTTTACTACACTTTCTGAAGTAGAGGAGTTGAGGGGAACCCGGTGCCATCCGACGAACTTTTAAATCGCCCCTGCGGAGGGCGCTTCACGAACGTCCTCGAGTCGATCGGCAACACGCCGCTGGTCGAGCTCCCGCGCATGTCGCCGAAGGCAGGGGTCCGCATCTACGCCAAGCTCGAGGGTCATAACCCCACCGGCTCGGTCAAGGACCGGGTCGCGAAGGCGATGATCGACTCCGCCGAGGCCCAGGGCCTGATCGAGCCCGGCCAGACGATCCTCGAGCCGACCTCGGGCAACACCGGCATCTCTCTGGGGATGATCTGCCGCCGCAAGGGCTACCCGCTGAAGGTGGTGATGCCCGACAACGTCACCGAGGAGCGCACCCAGCTGTTGCAGATGTACGGGGCGGAGATCGTCTATTCGGAGGGTGCCAAGGGATCGAACGGCGCCGTCGAGCTGGCGCTGGAGATGGCCAAGGACCCGAGCTACTACATGCCCTACCAGTACGGCAACGAGGCCAACCCGCGCGCCCACTACGAGGGCACGGCGCCGGAGATCCTCGAGGAGCTGGACGAGGTCGCCGCCTTCGTTGGCGGTCTCGGAACCGGCGGAACACTGATGGGAAACGGCCGGCGCCTGAAGGAGCACGACCCCGCGACGCTGATCGTCGCCGCCGAGCCGATGCAGGGCGAGTTGGTGCAGGGGCTGCGCTCCCTCGACGATGGCTTCATACCGCCGATCATCGACCTCTCGCTGCTCGATCGGAAGATCATGGTCTCCAACCACGACGCGATCGTCTGGACCAAGAAGCTGCTCGACGAGGAGGGGCTCTTCGCGGGCGTCTCCTCCGGGGCGATCGCCTTCGTCGCAGCGCGGATCGCAGCCGAGCTGGAAGAGGGCAACGTGGTCTTCCTGATCCCCGACGACGGATGGAAGTACCTCTCCTCGGGCGTCTACACGAAGCCGATCGAGGAGCTCACGGACGTAGATTCGACGGTGTGGTGGTAGGCGCCGTCGAGGCCCGCCACCCGGTCGACCCCCAGCTGATCTCGCAGGTTGCCGAGCGGGTGCGCGGCCTGGCCGCCGACTACCAGGCCCCGGACTTCGCCGAGGCGCCGGGCGCCGACGCGGCGCTTTTTCTCTGCGCAATCGACCACCGAACCGGCTACGCCGGTGCTCACCTGGTCGACGGCAAAGGCCCCTACGACGGCAGCGACGTGCTCTGGGCACTCGGCTGCGCCGCGGAGCGCCGTCGACCCGGGCTGCTGAGCGCGGCCTCGCTCTTCGCGGTTGATCTCGAGCAGGTCGAGGAGCTCTTCCGGATCGAGGGAGAAACGATTGCCGGTGCGCAAGAGCGGGCGCGCCTCTGGCGCAACCTCGCGGCCGGGTTGACCGAGCGCTACGAAGGATCGACGACGGTGCTTCTCAGCGCCGCGCAATCGCGGCTCGGCGGGTCCGAAGGCCTGATCGAGCGACTGGCCCAGTTCGCGGCCTTCGGCGACCCATTGGCCAAGAAGGCCTACCTTTTCGCGAAGATCGCCGCCCGGCGCGGCTGGTTGAAGGTCGTCGACCCGGAGTGCTGGGAGGTCTGTGCGGACAACGTCCTGATGAGGCTCGCCCTGCGCTCCGGGCTCGTGCAGCCCCGGCCGGTCGATGCGGTGCGGGCGGCTACCCGCATGGCCCTGAAGCGGGTGGCGCAGGAGGCCGGAATCGAGCCGCCGTTGCTCGACGATCTGCTCTGGGAGCTCGGCCGCAACGACGCCGATCTGCTTGGGACGACGGGAGGAGCAGACCTGCGCGAGCCGCCGAGGCCCGACGGCAGCCTCTGGTACTGAGTGCGCGGCCGGAGCGATCGATGCCGTCCGCTAGCCTCGCCGCGATGAGGATTCCCCGCCAGATGGTCGAGGAGATGGTCGCCCACGCGCGCGAGGAAGCGCCCAATGAGTGCTGCGGGATGATCGGTGGCGCTGACGGCAGTGCCACCACCGTCTACCGTTCGATCAACGCAGAGGCAAGCCCGTTGCGCTACAGCCTCGACGCCAGCGATCAGTTTCGGATCATGCAGGAGATTGAGAAGCGCGGTGAGGAGCTGGTCGGCATCTACCACTCGCATACAGGCAGCGCCGCCTATCCGTCGCAGACCGACGTCAACTTGGCCGCCTATCCGGACGCCGTGTACGTGATCGTCTCGCTCGAAGATCCCCAGAACCCCGACGTGCGCGGATTCTGGATCCGCGACGGTCAGATCGACGAAGCGGAGCTCGATGTCGTCTAGCCAACCGCTCTCGTGCCCGCGCTGCGCCGAGACCTTCCCGCTCTCGGAGCGCTTCTGCTCCAACTGCGGCATGCCCCTGGTCTACGCCGGGCGCGGCGGCGAGCAGCCGATCACCGAAACCCACGAGCGGGCTCGCAAGATAAAGCCCCAGTACGCCCGCGGCGAGCCGGTGAAGGTGGCATTTGCGCGCAACGAGGCCGCGGGGGAGATGGTCCAGGGAATGCTCCTCGACGAGGGGATCCCGAGCATGCTCAGACGGAACCATGGCTTCGACATTCCTTACCTGGCTGCCGGACCCCGCGACATCCTTGTTCCCGAAGCCGGCGCCGAGGCGGCGCGGCGGCTGCTGGCCGATATCGAGTTGGCGGCCGAGGGCGACGAGATCGACGAGATGCGGGGCCAGGCGAAGCTCGCCCGCTCCGGGCCGACGACCCCCGGACGCCTGGCGTTCTGGGTCCTCGCCGCCGCCGCCGCCGCCTTCGCGATCGTCTGGCTGCTGTACCAGGCGACAGGCTGATCTACGCTTCAGGCGGGCTCGAGGCGCCGAGCTGACGCGCTAGTCGACGCTGCGCCGCGCGATCTCGCGCAGGTAGTCGCGCCAGGCCGACTCGACCTCCCGCGGGCGGGCGTCGAAGGCGCTGGCGAGCTGTAGCTGCGGGCCCTCGCGGCCCAGCTCGGTGACCATCCGCTGGCAGGCGTCTGGGCCCCGCCGCTGCTCGAGCAGGTCGAAGAGAGTCCCGCCGAGGATCACGGCATCGCGCCGCGAGGGGGGAAACGAGGGGCGAGACCCCTCGCGCAAGCGGCGGATGACCGCCGCCCGGTAGAGGCCGACCTGGCGTGCGAAGTACTGCGCTCCGCCCTCGACCAGCCAGGCCCAGCGCAGGTAGCGGCCGAAGCGCCGCGGCGTCCACGAGGGCGGCAGGTCGGAGTTGTTGGCGGCGACGACGAGCTGCGCGTAGAGCCGCTCCGCTGTGCCGCGCAGCGCCTCCTTGGAGTCCTCGCCTGCCGCCCGGCGGTCCATGTGGGGATCGTTGAGCACGTGCAGCTCGGTGGACATCGCCCAGCCGGCGAGATAGCGGCGGCCTGCGGGTGCGGCCGACCAGCGCGCGGCGGGCAGAAACGGGTGGGCGAGCGCCAGCCAGGCGGGGTTGGTGTGGACGACCACCGTCACCTCGCCCGGCACTCGTTCGAAACTGTCCTCGAGCCGCAGACGCAGGTCCTCGAGCCGGTCAAGGGTCCGCTGGGCGTAGGCGGTGTCGCCCGTGTCGTGGCGGGCGGTGAAGCTGAGCGATTCGGTCTCGACCCAGGTCATCGGGCCGAGACTAGCTTGCTCCCTTAACGATTAACGGTGACCTTGGATCTGGTCGGCCTGTTGGAAGGTCGGCCGGTTCATACACACCATGTCGGGCTGGGTGACCCCACCTGTGGGACGGAACTCGATTGCGTCGAAGCACATCTGCTTGTCGCCGAAGTGGCAGGTCGACTGGCTGGCCGGATACGGGTCGGTGCCGAGGGACGCCTTGAGGCTCGAGGTCAGGGCATTGCGACACCGGCCGAGCTTGCCGCCGCCGCAATAGATGCGTGAGTTGCGGTCCGGGATCCGCTTCAGGCGCCGCGGATGGCCCCTGGCCAGCATCGTGCGCAGGTCCTTGTTCGCGTACACGTACCAGCCGCCGTCGTAGGCGGACCCGAGGTGAAGGTGCGGAGAGTCGTCGAGCACTGTCATGTCGGCGATCTTGTTGAACAGGTCCTTGCCCAACGTCGGCTCGAACTCCGAGTGCAGCAGCGGCAACCACCAAGCGTCGAGGATGCGGATCGCGTCGGAGTTGTCGTAATGGCCGTCGTGGTTGCGATCGACGCGATGCGCCCCCGAGTGCACCCAATCGCTCAGCACCGCGACCGCGTTTCGCACCGCCGGGTCGGCGATCGGCCGCGACTGGATGATCTTCAGCGCGTAGGGGAGCACCGTATGCCCGCGCAGGTCGACCGTGGAGGCCTCCTTCATCGCTTCGATCAGCCCGGGGAGGCTCGCTTTGCGCTTGCCTTTGATCAGCGCCTTGACCCGCTCGTCGAGTGCGGTCGAGCGGAAGACCGGCCCGAAGTTCCAGTTGTCGTCGGCGGCTCGATAGCCGAGGGCCTGCTTGTTGTTCCAGCTCGTGAGGAAGTTCTGGTTGATCACCTGCGGGTGGCGGCGGAACGGTGTAAGCGCGACCGTGTAGGGCGTCGCGCCCGACAACGAGTCGGGCTGGAAGTCGCGCCAGATGAACTTCGAGCTGACCGGGAAATTCGGGTTGGTGCGCTTCGCCCGCACCGGGTTCCAGCCGGAGTTGAAGTAGGCGATGTTGTGGTCGTCGGCGTAGAACCAGTTGAAGGTGTAGTTGACGAAGTTCGCGGCGCGCTGGAAATCCTTTGGGCCGTTGATCGCGTCGGGGTTGTTGAACATGCTGAACCCGACCGCCGAGTCGACCTCGTGGAAGTAGGTCGATCGCAGCTTCGTGTAGGCGACGGGCTTGCCGTGCACGCGGGCGCGGGCGATGACGATGCCGACCTTCGTGCGCAGCGTCGTCAGCGTCTCGGAGCCGGGCGGCGTCTGGTCGCCGAGGTTCGGCGTCCACGAGTTTGTGCGGGTGAGCACCTCGAACGGCAGGCACTGCCCCTGGAAGACGTAGCCGCTCGAACCGAGCGTTGGTTGCCCGCCGCTTGGGTTGCAGAGCGGAACCGCGAAGGTGTCGACCACGTCCTGCCCTGCCGAGGTGGCGCTCCAGGCGTAGTCGCGGCCGTGGCCCAGTTCGACGAATAGGTTGACGCCCGGAAAGCGGCGCCGCGCGCGTCGATCGTCGGCGCGTGCACGTCCTCCTCCATCAGGATCTGGGGCGCAAAGTAGGCGACTTGGGGTCCCATCACGACCGCCGGGTGGCCGCCCTGCGATTCGCGCGCCGAGACCAACAACGCGTTGGAGGCCGCGGCGCGCAACGGGCCGCCGTTGAGCAGACCGCCGATCGGCCCCAGCAAGCCACCTCCGGGAAGCGAGCCAGAGTCAGCCCCGGCAGGCGGAGCGCTCGACACCTGGGACAGCTGCACGCTGCCGGGATCGGGAAGCGCCAGCCCACGCACGTGCTTGCGGGGCGGCGCCTCGTAGGGGAAGCGCTTGCGGTGGACGGTGGTTGGCGCCCCGACGTCATTGGCGTTTCGGAAATCGCCCCAGACACGCTTGCCGCGCTTGCGGCCGAATTGGCTCTGGGCCTGTTCGAAGGCGAGTGCCGAGTCCAGCTCGCGACCGCCGCCCTTGCCGAAGATTCCGCCGATCAACGAGGCGGTCGCGACGACGTCGCGGCAGGTCCAGTCCTGGGGTCCCAGCGGCTGCCCGATCGCCGCGTACTCACCCGGCATCTTGGTCGGGTCGAGCCGGGCCTCGGAGATGTACTGGTTGATGCCGGTGATGTAGTTGGCGACGTCTTGGCGAAGTTGATCGGTCTGCGCTTCAAATCCCTTTGGGCGATAGTCGCACTGGCGTTGCAGGTCCTGCTCCGTGTAGGGGGTGTCCGCCCACACCTCCTCGTCCATCTGGCGGTTGGCCGCCGATCCTCCCGCGAACGAGGACAGCTCGCCCCTCCCGGCGTGGCGCAGCACATTCATGAAGAAGAGCCGATCCTCGGCGCCCGCGTAACCGAGGCCGAGCATCGCCCCGCCCGGGTGTCGCCGTAGACGTGTGGGACACCGAGGTTGTCGCGCTGGATCGTCACGTCGCCGCGGGGGCTGTAGGTGCGCTCCAGCTGGCCCGGCGGGGCACCGAAGGTGGCGTCGTGGAAGTAATTGGGGATCTGGGACGCCGTGAGGCCAAGCGGGGCGTAGACGAGGTTCGCGTAGGGCGCGTACTGGTCGTCGTTGTGGGGCGGTCGCGCGCCCGAAGCCTCGAAGTTGGCGAGCTGAAACGGATTTGCGAGGCCGTTTGTCCCCGGCGGCAGGATCGCGGTGAAGCCGCCGTAGTCGTTGGTGCCGTAAGGCTGCGGAGCGGCGTTGGCCACCCCGTTGGTCAAGGCGATCAGCGCCACAGCGCTGGCCGCCGCAAGCTTTCCCGCTCTACTCACCGAAATCCCCGCGGCGACACTACATATGTCGGACTGGGAGGGCGCCGGTTCGCCGACCAGTGCTGGATGCCTGCCTGGCCGAGGAGGCCGAGGCGTGAGTTACCACCCGCGTTACCACCACCTCAGAATCGGCTCTACACCGAGGCCTACGAGGAGACCGATGGTGTCCTCATCCGGTGGTCAGCGTCTAGGGAAACTCGAATCGGGTGCCTGGGCTCGGCGTCCAGGTGGTGGCCCCGGTGAGGGCGCCGGCGGTGTCGGTGAATGGCACCGTGATGATCGCGGTGCCGCCGTTGCTTGGCGCGGTGTAGTGGATCGGCGGCTTCATCGGCTCGGCCGAGAGGGTCCCCGGCAGGTTGCCCCCGGTGTAGAGCGCCACGCCTCCTGCCAGCACCCCGTAGGCCAGCGCGTTCGGCAGCGCACGGCCGGTGAAGTGAGGCCAGGGGCGCGGCTCGAGAGGCGGTGGTGTCATCGCCTCGATTTTAGGGGCGGGAGGGGCGACCCGGAGGTCAACCCGAGGGCAAGGCGGCTTGGATACCCATGGCCGTATGCCAGCTTTGCGCCCGGTAGCTGGCCGCCACGCTCTGGCCAAGAACGGCGAGAGCGCAGCGGCCATGCGGCGGATTGGTCCCTATGTGGCAGGGTGCGAATTGGGGACGAATTGGAGGACCAGTTTCTCCTGGCCAGCTTCGGCGCGGAGGGTCGTTCTTGCTTTACCTCCCCGCTTCTTAGCTTGGAGCTTTGCGTTAGCTCGGAGAGTGGGCGTCTTGGAGTTGAAGTCCTGCCCTGCGATCAACTCTCGGACCTGCCCGTCAAGCCACTCATCCCATGGATAAC
>JBBQBH010000080.1:0-8194 GCA_038317345.1 Solirubrobacterales bacterium | reverse complement strand
CGTGCGGCAAGACCCTCTTCCTCACGCAGCAGCCCGAGCAGGATGTGCTCGGTGCCGATGTAGTTGTGTTTGAGCGTGCGGGCCTCTTCCTGCGCGAGGACGACGACCTGCCTGGCTCTCTCTGTGAATCTCTCGAACATTTCGGGTTAAGTCACTATCGGCATGGGGGTTGTTGTTTGCTTAGGCCCCGCCTCCCAAGTTCCTGCCATTTGTTCTTCAGGGACGCAACATTGCCGGGGGTCAAGTCCAGATAATTCGGCTGGGAGGGGCCGATGGATTTGACCTCCGGTTCTTTAGGGGACGACCAGAGACAATTATACGCAGGGCCGATGGTCGGCCGGAGGGGGTCGAAGGCTCGCTAGTTGCGGGGTTTTGGGCAAACCCCGAGAGACATCGGTCACACGTCGAGTCGACTAGCCGGTTGTTAGACGGGCGGCTTTCTGGCGCTCCGCCTGGGGAAGGGTGCGATCGGAGAGCCTGAAATCGGCTCCGATCGGGATCCAATGCTTGACCTCGGCGAGGTCGAAGTGGCGGACGAATAGGCGCAGGAAAATGCGGCGTCCGATTGCCGAAGTTAACCGCGCCCTAACCGTTGGACGCGGCGGTGCCGCGGTGGCGAGGATGATCCAGGTGTAGGCGACGTCGGCAATGCCCGGCCCGCGGGCGACGTTGGGCCAGTCGATAACCGACGGCCCGTCTTCGGTGAGGATCACGTTGTCGGGGTGCAGGTCGAAGTGAAGAAGCACCTCCTCCGCGCCGATCGGCGCCGGCAGCCAGTCCGGTGCCTCGATTGCGTGTAGGCGCTGGTGAAGTGAAGCGAGGATCGCGGCGTGACGGCCGATCTGCCACGGCTGGCGCCCCAGCTCGTCGAGCATTGTCGGGCCGTGCAGGCGCTGCATGACGATGTCGCAGTCGTCGAGGGCCTTCGCCTCGACGACCGGGAAGCCGTTGCGGCGCGCGTGATCCATCCCCGCCACCTCGCGCTCGGTGTCGCGCGCCTCGCGGTAGCGGCGCAGCACCCAGCCGGGCTCGTACTCGTAGACGTCGGCGCTGCGGCCTTGCCCTACGACCGCTCCCGGCTGGCGTGCATCTTGCATCACGCCCGCAATCCGACGGCCTCGAGGGCGGCTCTGAGATCGCGCCCCCATTCGAACCTCGCGATCCTGCCGCTGCGCAAGGTCCACGTATGCGCCTCTTCCTGAAAGATCTCCGTTTCGCTGCCGCGGCTCCGCGCGTAGAAGCTGACCGAGGCAACCACAAGGTCCCCGGCGCTGAACAGCTCGTGAAGCTCGTATCGGGAGGAGCTGAAGAACTCGGAGGTGTTCCGAAGCGCCTCCGCAACGTCAGCCACGCCACGGCGAACGCCCGGTTCGACAGCATCCGGGGGGTTGACGTATTCCACGTCGTCGGTGACGAGCGCGGCAAAGCGCTCCGGGTCGCCGTCGAGCAGGTGCTCCTCGTAGATCCGTCGCACAAGCTCCACGTTCTCCGACACCGGCTCAGTATTCCGCACAGCGAACTACGCCACGATGGCGATGGCGGGGTGCCTATCGTGGTACCGAGTCCTTCACCCCCGCGCTTCGCGACGGCGCTCGGCAGCGTCGGGCGTCAGCACCCTGACGGCGGACACCTGCCCCTCGCGGAACGACAACCAGTGCGAAACGGTCATCGACACCTCGGCGCCGCTTCCCCGCCCCACCCCTTCGAATGTGAGCAGCGCGAGGGCGCCCTGGTCGCCCATGTCCTCCATCCGCTCGAGGCGAACCTCGATCGTCGACCAAGCCTCGCGCCAGCCTTCCCAAAACCGCTTCCAGCCCTCGTGGCCGCTGTAGACCTTGTCGAAGTCCCCGACCCCGCGCAGCGGCTCCACCTCGACGTCCTCGGTCATGTGCTCCATGAGCCAGTCGGCGTCGCCGCGATTCCAGGCCTCATAGCCCTCGCGCGCCAGTTCGAGGTTTTTCTCCGACATGCGGCGCAGGATGCCAGTGCTCGGCCACGACCGCGCCGGTCAGCCGCGCATCGCGGGGAACAGCACCACCTCGCGCAGGTTGGCGGCCCCGGTCAGGATCATCACCAGGCGGTCGATCCCCAGCCCGACGCCGCCGGTGGGGGGCATCCCCTGCTCCAGCGCCTCGATGTAGGCCTCGTCGTAGGGCTGGGTGTCCTCGTCGCCGCGCTTCTGTTCCTCGGCCTGCTGCTCGAAGCGGCGGCGCTGCTCGTCGGGGTCGTTGAGCTCGCTGAACGCATTGGCGATCTCGACCCCGCCGACGAATGCCTCCCAGCGCTCCACCAACCCTTCCTCTGAGCGGTGGGCCTTCGCGAACGGCGAGATCTCGACCGGGTAGTCGAGAACGAATGTCGGCTGGATCAGCTTCGGCTCGACCTCCTTCGAGAGCAGCCCGTCGACCAGCTTGCCCCAGCCCTCCCCGGGGTCTGGCTCCGAGTCCATCGCCGCGGCGAGCTGCTCGCGAGTCGGATGCTCGGCGATGTCGAGCCCGGTGTGCTCGCGGATCGCCTCGCGCAGCGTGATCCGCTGCCAGGGCGGGGAGAGGTCGATCTTGTGGCCGTCGCGCTCAATCTCATGGCCGCCGAGGACCCGTTGGGCGACGCCGCTGACCAGTCGTTCGAGGTCGGCCGCGGTGTCGTTGTAGTCCGCGTAGGCCTCGTACCACTCGAGCATCGTGAACTCGGGGTTGTGCTTCGGTGAGATGCCCTCGTTGCGGAAGTCCCTGCCCAGCTCGTAGACCTTGTCGAAGCCGCCGACGATCAGCCGCTTCAGGTACAGCTCGGTGGCGATGCGCAGGTAGAAGTCGCGGTCGAGCGCGTTGTGGTGGGTGACGAAGGGGCGCGCAAGCGCGCCGCCGTAGAGGGGTTGGAGCACCGGCGTCTCGGCCTCGACGAAGCCGTGCTCGTCCAGCCAGCGGCGCACCTCGTTGACGATCTGGGCCCGGATCGCGAACAGCCGCCGTGTCTCCTCGTTGGCGATCAGGTCCAGCTCGCGGCGCCGGTAGCGGGTCTCGGTGTCCTCGAGCCCGTGGTACTTGTCGGGCGGCGGGCGCAGACTCTTGGCGAGCAGGTCCCAGCCCTCGATGCGCAGCGAAAGCTCGCCGCGCTTGCTGGCGAACGCGACCCCCTCGATGCCCAACACGTCGCCGAGGTCGAGCCCGACCAGCTGCTCGAAGCGCTCCTCGCCGAGCAGGTCCTCGCGAGCGTGGAGCTGGATCTCTCCGGTCGCGTCGCGCAGGTCGATGAAGGCGGCCTTGCCGTGGCCGCGGCGGGCGACGATCCGCCCCGCGACCCGGTGGCGCGACTCGGTCTCCGCGCCCGCGACGAGGCCCTCGTGGGCGCGCCGCACCTCGGCGATCTCCTCGCGGTCGGGAAACGAGTGCGGGAAGGGGTCGAGGCCCGACTCGCGCAGGCGTTCGAGCTTCTCGCGCCGCTCGCGGAGCAAATCATTGCCCGGCACCTCCTCCGAAGGAGCCGCAGGCGACTGGTGACCGGAGCTTGCTCCGGTGCGTCCGGGGGTGCCGGGGTTTGCGTCTTCTCCTTGCTGCGGCCCGCTCATCGGTCTAAACCCTATGGGCGCCGGGAGTCGAGCAGAACCTGCCAGCACTCGATCTTCGCGATGCGCAGCAACCCGAGCGGCCTCCAGGGATCATCGCTGAGTCGGGCTTCGATCTCTTGCTCGTCTTCGGCATCGACGATCAGCAGGACCTCCTCGCCGTCGCCGAGCGGGCCGCCGAGGACAACGAAGCCCTCGTTCTCGAGTTCGTTCATGAACGCGGCGTGCTCGGCCCATTGCTTCTGGTCGCGCAGCGCAAGCGATGTGTCCCAGCCCCCGCCGTGAACCTGGGTCACCGCGTAATAGGCCACGGACCGCCTAAGCGGCTTCGATCTTGGTGATCTTGAGCTTGCGCTTCGGCCCGCGCGGGGCTTCGACCGAGACGACCTCGTTGCGCTTGTGGCCCATCAGCGCCATTCCGATCGGCGACTCGTTGGAGAGCTTCTGCTCGGTCGGATCGGCTTCGGCAGATCCGACGATCTGGAACTTCTGCGAGTCACCTGACTTCTGGTCCTTGACGTGGACGACGGTGCCGACGCTGACCTCGCTCGTGTCGATGTCCTTGGAATCGATCACCTCGGAGCGCCGCAGCCGCTCCTCGAGCTGGGCGATCCGCTGCTCGAGCAGCGCCTGCTCGTTCTTGGCGTCGTCGTATTCCGCGTTCTCGGAGATGTCGCCGAACTCGCGTGCTTCCTTGATCCGCTCTGCGACCTCGCGGCGCTTGACCGTCGACAGGGACTCGATCTCTTCCTTGAGCTTCTCGAGCCCCTCTTTCGTGATAACCGATTGACGACTCACGGCTCTCTACCTCTCTGCCTCTGCTTCGTGGACTGGGTCCCTTTGCCCGCCCCCGACGGCAAAAAGGACCCAGATGCGGCGACTTCTCGTCGCCACCCTGGGTCAGGGCGCGCGGCATTATAGCGGGGCGTCGCGAGCGGCCAAAACGGCGAAAGATCCGTGCCTGACGACGCCTGGCAGCAGCCACTCAGTAACCGCGACGATAGTTGTAGGCGACTCGCCAGCCGGGAGCGGTCTTTCGCAGCGCAAGGGGGAGAAAGCCCTTCGTGCAGGGCGGCGAGCAAACGACCGCGGCCCGCGCGGTGCTGCCGTTCACGGTCACCCGTCCAATCGCCAGATTTGCGAGGGCTCCACCGATCGTGGTCTGGTAGGCGCTGAAGAATTGGGCGCAGTCGCGAGCAGGATGCCCCTCGCCATGACCGGTCGACTCCACGTACCTGGCGACTTCCGCGACCGTCTCGGCGGTCATCAGAGAGCAGGCCCGTGCGCCGTGCCCGCTCTTCGCGGCGGCGAGGAACCCGCGGGCGACCTGGGGAGCAGTGGCGTGCGCGGAGCTGATCGTCGCGGTCGACGACTGGCTGCTTGCGCCGTTGCCAGACCCGCAGCCGGCCAGGGACGCCAGTGCGATCAGAACGGTCGGGGCGATGAGGAAGCGGGGACGCATCGGCCTACTTCGGTGCCGGGAACTTACCCGCCTTGGCGAGCGGTAGGCCCTTGCGAAAGAGCTTCGTGAACCCGTGCGCGCCGGGGAAGGTCAGGTGCAGCCCGTCGGGCTGAAACCAGCCCGGGTGGCCCTGGCTGAAGGCGACCCAATCGAGGACCCGGACCCGGTGCGGATGGCGCTGACCGGCGTCGCGCACGTGCTGCGCGTCGCTGCCCGAGCCGCCGCCGATCTCGACCGGCGTGACCAGGCAGAGCACCCGCCTGGGTCCCATCAGGTGCAGGGTGTGCTCGATCTGGCTGCGGCTGATCGAGGCGTCGGCGCCGAGCGCGATCGCGACCATGTGTGGGAGCTTGTGCTGACGCTTTGCCGCCCCGACGATTCCGATTCCCTCCGTGAATTGGCGACAGCCGCGGGCGTTGGCCCTGTAGCCGGCTCGGGCCAGGTTCGGGACCGCGAGCAACATCGACGAGTCGCCGATCGCGAGCGGCGGGCGGCCCTTCGGGTTGACGTGGCGGGCGATCTTGCGGGGCGGGCTCTTCTTCACCACGCCCCCGCACGAGGCCCCGACACTCGACGGTTCGGTGAGCGCCACCGCGAGCGCGGCGACTAGCGCCACGGCCAATACGGCGGCGCTCAGTGCTCGTCCCCTGCTGCTGGTACTCATGCGCATCCGATCATCTAGCATCGCCCGGCCGCACCCCACGGCGACCGGGATCGCAAGCTAACAGCAGGGCCTCCCAAACTGCTCTTCCCCACCGTTCAGTTCGGGCTCTTCTTCCCGATCGTGCTGGCGCTCAACTGGGCGCTGATGCCGCGCCAGCGGTTCTGGAAGCCGTTCATCGTCGTCGCCAGCTACGTCTTCTACGCGGCGGCGAACCCGATGTTCTGCTTTCTGCTCGCCGGGGTCACGCTGTGGAACCAGGGCGGCGCGGTGCTGCTCGACCGCACCGACGACGAGCGGCGGCGGCGCTGGATCGTCGGTCTTGCCGTGGCCGGCGACCTGCTGGTCCTCGGCTTCTTCAAGTACTACTCGTTCTTCGCCCAGGACGTAGACGACACGCTGAACTCGATCGGTATGGGGGTGCCAGCGCCGCTGATCACTGTGCTGCTGCCGGTCGGAATCAGCTTCTTCACCTTCCAGGCGATCTCATATGTGGTGGACGTGAAGCGGCGGCTGGTTAAGCCGGCGTCGCTGATCAACTGCGCGATCTACCTCAGCTTCTTCCCCCACCTGGTCGCCGGCCCGATCGTCCGCGCGCGCGAGTTCCTGCCCCAGCTCGCCGGCCCGCGCGACCCCGACCGAGTCGCGGTCGGCGCCGGGCTGGGGCTGATCGGCCTCGGTCTGGTGAAGAAGGTGGCGATCGCCGACTACCTGGGGCGCACGATCGTCAATCCGGTCTTCGACGTGCCCCAGGCCCACAACGCGCCCGACGCGCTGATGGCGACCTACGCCTTCGCGGCGCAGATCTACTGCGACTTCTCCGGCTACACCGACATCGCGATCGGGCTGGCGCTGCTGATGGGGTTCGTCTTTCCCCAGAACTTCAACAGCCCCTACCGGGCGACCGGCTTTCGCGACTTCTGGCGGCGCTGGCACATGACCCTGTCGCGCTTCCTGCGCGACTTTCTCTACATCCCGCTGGGCGGCAACCGCGGCAGCCGCCTGTTCACCTACCGCAACCTGATGATCACGATGCTGCTCGGGGGCCTCTGGCACGGCGCCGCCTGGCCCTTCGTCCTCTGGGGCGGCTTTCATGGCGTCGGGCTGGTCACAGAGCATGCGATCGACGGCCGCATCGGCCGCCGCACCCCGGCCTGGCTGCGCGGCTTCGTCACCTTCAACCTCGTCTGCTTCGGCTGGATCCTCTTCCGCAGCCAGAGCCTCGGGTTGTTCTGGGACTTCCTCCAGCGCTTCGCAGTCTGGTCGGCGCCAACGCTGTGGACGTTCCCGGTCCTGGCGCTGATCGGCCTCGTGATCGCGCTTCAGCTGCTCCCACCGCGCCAAACCGAGGGTTGGGAGGTGCGGATCGAGCGCCTCAATCCCGCCCTGCTCGGCGCCGCTCTGGCCGTCCTTATCCTCTTCGTCGGCGCCACCGTCCCCAGCAACGGCGTCCCCCCGTTCATCTACTTCCGCTTCTGAGATGGCCATAGACCCACGCGCAAGAGACGACAACCTGATGGGCCGCTTCGACGACGAGGGGCTGCGGCGCTTCAGCGCCCGCCAGGCGGTGGTCGCGGTCGCGATCACCTCGCTGCTGCTGATCCTCTTCTCGGGCGCCTCGATCCGCCACGCCGGCGAAGAGATGAAGCCGGGGATCGGACACGACATCGTGCTCGGCTTTGGCAAGCCCGCCGGTTGGCTCGCCGATCGGCTGCCGCTCGCCGACGCCGCGGACAACCTGACCAGCGTCGTCGCCGCCAACGACAGCCTCGGCACCGCGGGCGGCTTCGATCAGCCGATCAGCTCCGGCCCGACCGCCAAGGTGCCGCCGGCGACGCCGGAGAACTTCGATCCGCTGACCCTCGGCGAGCAGCCCGCGCAGAAGCGGCCGCTGCAGACGCTGCTGGTCACCGGCGACTCGCTCTCGACCCCGCTCGACACCGAGATCGCCCGGCGTCTGGCGCCCGACGGAGTGAACGTGATCCGCGACCCCCACCTGGCGACCGGAATATCGAACACCTCGCTGGTCGACTGGGGCAAGCTCTCGACCAGCCAGGTCGACAACGACCGCCCCGACGCGGTGGTCGTCTTCATCGGCGCCAACGAGGGCTATCCGATGCCCGGCCCCGGCGGCAAGGACGTGAGCTGCTGCGGATCGGTGTGGGCGTCGATCTTCGCCAACCGGGCGCGGCAGATGATGAACACCTACCGCCAGGCCGGTGCGGCGCAGGTCTTCTGGCTAACCGTGCCGACCCCGCGCGACCCGGCCCGGCAGCGGATCGAGCGGGCGGTCAACCAGGCGATCGCGGTCGCCGCTGCGCCGTGGCGCGACCAGGTGCACCTGATCGACACCGTTCCGGTCTTCACCCCCGGCGACCATTACCGCGACGCGATGCAGGTCGGCGGCTCCGAGCAGATCGTCCGCGAGTCCGACGGCATCCACCTCAACGAGACCGGCTCCAGCCTCGCCGCCGACATCGTCGTCGCCGACCTCGACAAGGAGTTCACG
>JBBQBH010000079.1:0-8770 GCA_038317345.1 Solirubrobacterales bacterium | reverse complement strand
GGCGACCTTCCCGACCTCGGTCTTCGTGGTCAAGCCGTTCGGCAAGGTGGTGATCTGCGGCGCCACCTCCGGCTACAACCTCGACTTCGACGTCCGCTACCTGTGGATGCGCCAGAAGCAGATCATCGGATCGCACTTCGCCAACGCATATGAGTGCATGCGGGCCAACCATCTGATCATCGAGAGCAAGATCCGGCCGGTGCTCTGGCAGACGATGGGCTTCGAGGGCGTCCCCGAGGCGCATCAGCTGCTCTACGAGAACAAGCACCTGGGCAAGATCTCGATCCTGGTCGGCGCCGAGGATGAGCGGGAGGGGAAGACCGAGGAGGGTCCGGGAGCGATCCGGGCCGAGGTCGGCGCATGACGGCTGACCCCACGATCCGCGCATGTCTGGATAGCCCGGTGGGTCTTCGCATGTCGTCGTCCTCGGGCTCGCCTTTGGCACCACCAAAGGCTTCGCCAGCGCCGGAGACGCGTGCGAGCGCGATGCGCGAGATCCTAGCCCTGCTCGACCCCGCGGCCTCCCAGCCACACGCGGCCATGGAGTCAACCGCCTGATGGCCGAGGTCTGTTACATCGACTGGCACGTGACGCCGTTTCGCGCCGATCAGTTCCTCGAGATCTGGACACCGGCGGCGGCCCGCGTGCTTGCCTTCGGGGCCACGAGCTGGTCTCTGACCCGAAGCATCGACGACCCCCTCCACATCCGCCAGACGGCGATATGGGAGAGCCACGACGACTTCGACCGCTACTGGTACTCGAAGGAGACCACGGCGGCCCGCGAAGAGGCGATCAACTACTACGGCAAGCCTGTCCTACCGGACTGGCACTCAATCGTCCGCTCCGAGTAACGGAACTAGGCGGCGATTGGAATCGTCTGGCTGCGCCGTGCCTCCTCGACGAGCTCGTCGAGGATCTCGGCCAGCTTCTCCTGCTGCTCGTCGGAGACGAGCTTGAACTGCGCGTCGAACGCCTCCTCCGCGGTGCTGAACGGCAGGTCGCGGTCGATCACCCTCGCGCCGATCGCGCCGAGCACCTTGCGCAGCTCCGCCTGCGCCCAAACGGCGCCGAACATCGAGGTGCTGGCACCGATCACCGCCACCGGCTTGCCGCGAAAGGCGTTGTTGGGAAACGGCCGCGACGCCCAATCGAGGGCGTTCTTCAGGACACCCGGGATCGATGCGTTGTACTCCGGGGAGGCGATCAGCACGGCGTCGGCGTCGGCAATCGCCTCTCGCAGCTTCTGCACCGCCGGGGGTGCTGGGTCGACGTCCTCGTCCTCGTTGTAGGGCGGGACCTCGGCCAGCCCTTCGAAGAGCTCGAGCCGAGCGGACGGCGGCAGCAACTCGCTCGCCGCCCGCAACAGCTTGGTGTTGTCGGAGTCGCGCCGCAGACTGCCTGAGATCGCAAGCACCCGCATGGTTACTCCTCGCTGGCAAGCTCGAGGTGGACGGTGAGGGTCACGTCGTCGCCCAGGACCTTTCCGCCATCGGGCAGATCGGCGTTCCAGTCGAGACCGAAATCGTGGCGGTCGACAACCGTTTCCAGATCGACGCCGATCCGCTGGCCGCCGCCCAGCGCCTCGACCGGACCGCTGATCGAGCCGAGGGCCTCAACCGTCTTGCTGATGCCCTTGACCGCCAGGTCCCCTTCGACGACGATGCCGTCGCTCTCTGCGCGCACGTCCCGTGCGACGAAGGAGATCTCCGGATGGCGTTCGGCATCGAAGAACTCCGGGGACAACAGATGTCCCTTGAGGTTCTCGTCCTTGACGTCGACGCTCTCCACCCTGGCCGAGCCGGTTAGCCGAGCTGCGCCGTCCACCTCGCTGAGGGAGACGCCGTAGTCGTCGAAGCTGCCCCGAAAGGTTCCCGCGCCCATGTGCTTGACCGAGAAACCGACGCTCGAGTGGACGGGGTCGGACTTCCAGTTGCCTGTGGGGAGAATCGCTTCTGCTGTTGTCATTTCAAAAAACCCTTCCGTTTGACTGAGCGGATATACTTGACTCTGCAAGCAATTCTCCACGATTACTTGATGATGCAACAATTGACGACACAAGCAACTAACGCCAAGCAGAGCTGGGCCCAACTGGTCCGCGCCTACGCGGCGATTGCCCGCGAGCTCAACGCGCGCCTCAGCTCCGAGCACGATCTGACGAAGAACGAGTACGAGCTGCTCCTGCTGCTGGCCCGCGCTGACGAATTCAGGCTGCGACGTATCGACATCGCGACGGAGCTGATCCTCTCGCCTTCCGGGATCACCCGGATGCTCGACCGCCTCGGGGCTGCGGGTTTGGTTGATAAGGCCGAATGCGCGAGCGACCGCCGCGTCAGCTACGCGGTGTTGACCGATGACGGGATGAGCCTGCTGAAGGCCGCAGGGCGGTCGCACGACGCCGTGATCGAGGAGCTGGTCGGGGCGCGCCTCGCGAAAACAGAGCTGAAGACCCTCAGCGAGATACTCGAGCGCCTGCCCAGCGTGGAGGGCGAAGCCGAGTGCAGCATCGAGGACGAGTAGCCGCCGAATAACTGACTCCAGAGCCAGTTAGTTACCGATTAATGCCCTGGCCGAACGCCGGTCGCGGGGCTACCATCGATTCACGATGAGGAGGGGTTCGGGACGGCTCGTCGGGGGGTTGGTGGCGGCGCTGGCGGTGGTCGCGGTTCCAACCCGGCGCCTCGGCTGAGATCACCGTGGACCCTGCCTTCACGATCTTGTACGTGAAGGGCGACGAGGGCCCGAACCTGATCGCGGTCGAGTGCCGCGGCGGGCTCGTGACCGTCAACGAAAGCTCGGCCGCCAACGGGCAGGCGAGCTGCACCGACCTCGAGAAGCTGCACGTCTTCGGGTTCGGCGGCGACGACACGATCACGCTGACCGGGTTCGCCCCCGACCGCTCGGGCGCGAGCGGGCTCGCCTTCGACCAGTACGGGAGCCAGCCCGAGTTCAGCGTCAGCGGCGGGGAAGGAAACGACATTCTGCGCGGGGATGCAACCGACGAGACCTTCAGCGGCGGCCCCGGAGACGACGTGCTCACCGCGCCGGGCGCGCTGGCGGCGCTGATGTTCGGTGGACCGGGTAACGACCAGCTGTTCGGCAAGTCCCTGCTGGTCGATTTGATGGCCGGAGGGCCCGGCAACGATCGGATCGGTGGCAGCACTGGGTTCAGCGTCGGTCTTGGGGGCGACGGCGCAAACACCATCGTCGGCGGCCGCCTTTCCGATTTCGCCGTCGGCGGAAGGGGGCAGGACAAGCTGGTCGGCAAGGCGGGGCGTGACGCGCTCTTCGGCCAGGCCGGTCGTGATGCCATCTTCGGGGGCGCGGGGGACGACACGCTCGTCGGGGGCCGGTGGCGCGACAGGCTGCGCGGCGGACCGGGTCGCGACAAGGAGTTCCCGGGCGGACTCCCCCACCGAGGCCGAAAGCACCTCCCCGGATTCGCGCAGATCTTCGGCGGGTCCGATCGGGTCGTCGCGGTCAGCTCGCGGCTGCTGAAGAGACTGACTCGTTAGCAGCAGGCCGGGACCTGCAACCCGACGCATTGCTCTAGTGTCAGCGCGGGGGCTCGTCCAACTCGGAGGTTTGCGTGACGGTGAAGAAGCTGCGCTTTGATGTCGGTCTGGCCCTCGGGCTGTTCGGCCTGACCCTTGCCTTGGCGATCGCCGCGCTGACCCCTCCAAAGGCGGACGCGTTTGGCACCTTCAGCGGCGGCGTGCTCACGGTGAGCGGCGGGGAGGGCAAGATCGTCCCTCGCTGCGCAAACGACGGCGAGATCACCGTCAGCGGGGTGAGCGTCGACGACGGTCCTTTCTACTGCCGTGACCTGAGGAAGATCGTCGCGGTCGGCTTCGGAGTGTCGGGGGTAATGGACTTCTCGCAGCTGCCGGACGATCTCGGGGGCGGCCAGGGACCAATCGAGATCCATGCCACTGGAGGTCCGGACAGCGACAAGCTGATTGGGGCGGCGAAGCACATAAACATCTTCAACGGCGGGGGTGGCAGCGATTCCGTCACTGGGGGCGACCTCAACGACACCCTCAGGGGCGGGCCGGGTGGCGACAAGCTGACTGGCGGACCCGGCTCCGATTCGCTGTTCGGCGGACCCGGCGGCGACAAACTGCTCGGCGGCCCCGGCCGGGACCTGCTCAAGGGTGGCCCCAGCGGCGACAAGCTCGTCGGCGGCCCCGGCAAGGACACCGAGACGCAGTAGCCGCTAGTGCTGCTCCAGCGGGGCCATCGTCAGCCCCGCCTGCTTTAGCTGCTCCCAGTAAAGCTCCGCCGGCTCCCGAGGGCCCGTCCACACGCAGGCCCGGCCGCTGTTGTGGATCGTGTCGGCGAACCGGTGCCCCTGCTCGATGCTGATTCCCGGGACGACGCGGGCGAGCGTCTGGGCCACGTGCTCGAACGTGTTGTGATTGTCGTTCTCGACGATCACCATCCAATTGCTCCCCAAGCCCGAGCCCGGCCCGGCACCGCCGGGACGCTCCACCGTGGTCGTCTCCACGGCGAAGAGACTAGACGGATGCCGACCCGTCGGCGTGCGTCAACCGAAGGGGTCGGGGACCGCGACCGTGAGGTCGTCGAAACTCGCCGCGGCGCCCTTGGCGGCCTTGGCCGAACCGACCGACACGGTCGAGAAGCGGCCGGTGAGGGTCGACGCCGTGTGGGCGTCGTCGACCACCGAGGCCAGCTTCTTACCGTTCACGAAGGCGGTCAGGTTGGTCTCCCCGGTTGCGGTGGGAAATGCCTGTAGGCGCAGCTTGTTTGGCTTGCCCACCGCCTTGATTCCACTCGCCTTGCCCTTCGCCAGCAGCGTGCGATCGGCTTTCGGGGGCACGTCGCGCCGCAGCTGGTAGGAGCCCTTCTTCGGGAACACGGCGAGCTGGTATTGGCCGTTGCCGCCGTCGCGAAGGGAGAGGGCGACGAAGGTGCGGGCCTGGATCGCGCTCGGTGTGCCCGACAACAGGCGCGTGGTCGCGGTGATGTCGAGGTTGGCACCGACGACGGGGGTGCGGAATTGGCACTCCCGCGTTGCCTTGCCCACGGTGATGTTCAGCGCCCCCGCGCCACCCCCACGGGAACAAGTCCTCTTGCCGAGGTGCACGAGCTGGCTTCGCGCAGCCGTGCTCGACATCGCGTTGGTGTAGATCGGGATCGAGGCGCCGAGCGCCACGGCGGCGGCAGCAGCCGAGCCGAGGACGGCAAGCGGGATCGCGATCCGGACTGGTCGTTTCATGACTTCGAGCAAGGCACTACTGATCGTGCTTCGGAGAGCCTAAACACAGGCGCGGGCGAAAGATGCGCTCCGTCGTACGTGTGCACCGGAAATCACATCAATTGCGACGCCTTCGGCGCCTGGCACGCCTCTGGCGGCGCCTTTCGGGCACCGGCCTAGAATCTACGCATGGCCGAGCATCGCCTGCCTGAGCGTGACCACCCCTGGGTGATGCGCACCTACGCGGGGCATTCCGACGCCCGCCGCTCCAACGAGCTTTACCGGCGCAATCTCGCCAAGGGTCAGACCGGCCTCTCGATCGCCTTCGACCTGCCTACGCAGACCGGTTACGACCCCGACCAGCCGCTGGCCCGCGGCGAGGTGGGCAAGGTCGGCGTCTCGATCGTCCACAAGGGCGACATGCACACCCTGCTCGACGGCATCCCGCTCGACGAGATGAACACCTCGATGACGATCAACGCGACCGCAGCCTGGCTGCTCGCGCTCTACGTCACCGTCGCCGAGGAGAACGGCGTCGAGCGCACCAAGCTCAAGGGGACGACCCAGAACGACATCATCAAGGAGTACCTGTCGCGGGGCACCTACGCCTTCCCGCCGGAGCCCTCGATGCGTCTGATCGCCGACACGGTCGCCTTCGCGGTCAACGAGGCGCCGGATTGGAACCCGACCAACGTCTGCAGCTACCACCTGCAGGAGGCGGGCGCCACGCCGGTGCAGGAGATCGCCTACGCGCTCTCCACGGCGATCGCGATCCTCGACGAGGTCAAGGCGCGAGGGCAGGTCTCCGACGCCGACTTCCCGAAGGTGTTCGGCCGCATCTCCTTCTTCGTGAATGCCGGCATCAGGCTGATCGAGGAGATTGCGAAGCTGCGCGCGATGGGCCGCATCTGGACCGATATCGGCCGCGAGCGCTACGGCGTCACCGACGAGAAGATGCTGCGCTTCCGCTACGGCGTGCAGGTCAACTCGCTGGGTCTCACCGAGTCCCAACCGGAGAACAACGTTCCCCGCATCGTGCTCGAGGCGCTGGCGGTGACGCTGAGCCGCGACGCCCGCGCCAGAGCAGTCCAGCTACCTGCCTGGAACGAGGCGCTCGGCCTTCCCCGCCCCTGGGATCAGCAATGGAGCCTGCGGATCCAGCAGATCCTCGCCGAGGAGACCGACCTGCTCGAGTACCCCGACCTGTTCGCGGGCTCCGAGGTGATGGAGGGCCTGGTCGCAGAGATCACCGACGGCGCCCGCGCCGAGATGGCCGTCGTCGAGGAGCACGGCGGCGCGGTCGAGGCCGTTCCCTACATGAAGGCGCGCCTGGTCGAGTCGCACCGCGAGCGGGTCGCGCGGATCGAGCGCGGCGAGCTTAAGGTCGTGGGCCAGAACTCCTACACCGAGTCGGAGGACTCGCCGCTCACCGCCGATGCCGAGGGCGGCATCCTGCGGCCCGACCCCGAGGTCGAGCGCGAGTGCGTCGAAGCGCTGGAGCGCTGGAGGGCCGAACGTGACGAAGACGCGGTCCAAAAGGCGCTCTCCGAGCTCAAGCGGGTCGCCGCCGACGAGTCCGAGAACGTGATGCCGGCGACGATCGAGGCCGCGAAGGCCGGCGCGACGACCGGCGAATGGGCCGGCGTGCTGCGCGACGCCTTCGGCGATTACCGCGCCCCGACCGGGGTCGGCGGCGCCGCCCCGGCGGGCGATCCCGGCCTGCTAGAGGGGGTCAGAAAGCGCGTCGACGAGGTCTCCGAGCAGCTCGGGCACCGGATCAAGATCCTGGTCGGAAAGCCGGGGCTGGACGGTCACTCCAACGGCTCCGAGCAGGTCGCGCTGCGGGCCCGTGACGCCGGCATGGAGGTCGTCTATCAGGGCATCCGCCTGACCCCGGAGGAGATCGCCGAGTCGGCGCTTCAGGAGGACGTCGACGTGGTCGGGCTCTCGATCCTCTCCGGCTCGCACATGCAGCTCGTCCCCGAGATCGTGCGTTTGCTGCGCGGGGGCGGGGTCGAGGCGCCGGTGGTCGTCGGCGGGATCATCCCGGCGGCCGACGCCGAGAAGCTTCAGGCGGGCGGGGTCGAGCGCGTCTACACGCCGAAGGACTTCGAGATCAACCGGATGATCGGCGACATCGTCGAGCTGGTCGCGCAGCGAAACGGGGCCGGCCAGGCGCCGGCGCCGGCCTGAGGCGAGCCGGGCTACAGCTGGGTTGCGATCAGGGCGGCGAAGCCGACCAGGATGCTCGCCATCATCGCGAGCATCGTCCGCTGCAGGGCATCGAAGCGGGCGTTCAACGAGCGCAGATCATCGTCGATGCGGGCAAACCCCTGTTCGGTGTGACGGGCGAGGTCGCCCAACCGATCGTCGACTGCCATGACAAAAGGATAGCTTTGTCAGTCTCACGGATCGGGCAGGAAGCGCGCCGAATTGCCTATCTACCATTTGCGACCATGCCCAGCGAGCGAAACCTGCGCATCGCAGCGACCGCGGTCGCCCTGATCGGTATCGGAGTCGCCACCTACATCACGATCGCCGACGCCGGCGGCGGCCATCCGCTCTGCGTCGCCGGCGGCGGCGGCTGCGAGACGGTCGCCGACAGCTCCTACTCGCACCTGTTCGGCGCCAACGTCGCGGCGCTCGGGATCGCCGGCTACGTCCTGCTCGTCGTCGCTGCGCTGCTCCCCGGTGACGCCGGGCGCTTCGCCGGCCTGCTGATTGCCCTGGTCGGCTTCGGCTTCAGCGCCTATCTCACCTACCTGGAGCTGTTCGTGATCGACGCGATCTGCCAGTGGTGCGTGGCAAGCGCCGCGCTGATGACGCTAACGTTGGCGCTCAACGCCGTCCGCGCCTTCGCATATACCGCCTCTGAGATCGACCGGGAGGGCGACTCGGCATCATTGGCAGGCACCGCGGGCGTCGAGTGACCCAGGCCCCTGAGCGATGGCATCCAGAGCAGAGGAAAAGCAAAAGCGGCGCGAGGAGCGCCAGCGGGCCGAGCAGCACTCGGCCGCGCGCGAGCGGCGCCAGCGGCTGGTCAAGGTTGCCAGCGCGGCGGTCTTCCTGGCCGTGATCGCGGTCGTCGTCGCGATCGTGGTCAGCCAGTCCGGCAGCGATTCGGGCGGCGGCAGCACCGATATCAGCGGGGTCGACACGGTCAATTCCGAGCTCGCCGGGCTACCCCAGAACGGGTCGGTGCTCGGCGACCCGAGCGCGCCCAAGACGCTGATCGAGTTCGGCGACCTGCAGTGCCCGGTCTGCAAGCTTTACTCCGAGAAGGTGCTGCCCAAGTTCTTCTCCGGCGTGGTCAAGGCGGGAAAGGTGAAGGTCGACTTCCGCCCCTGGACGATCATCGGCCCCGACTCGGACCCAGCCGCGGAGGCCGCCTACGCCGCCGGCGAGCAGGGCCGCTTCTGGAGCTTCGTCGAGCTCTTCTACCAAAACCAGGGCACGGAGAACGGCGGCTACGTCACCGACGACTTCCTCACCGCGGTCGCGAAGGGGGCCGGCGTCAAGGACATAAAGAAGTGGGATCAGGACCGCAAGGACCCG
>JBBQBH010000078.1:0-9515 GCA_038317345.1 Solirubrobacterales bacterium | reverse complement strand
AGGGCCAGGACCGCGATCGCAAGCCCGGCGCAGGCCAACAGCGCCGCCGCGATCCCCAGGCCCAGCCATTGATCGGTGCCGAGATCGGGATGCGGGAGCAGCGGCAGCGCCGCGAACCCGGTGGCGAGGCCAAAATTGCGCCCGACCCCGCTCCAGCCCACCTTCGATCGCGAGCCGAAGCAGGCGCACGGTGCCCCGACCCGGCCGGCGCGCAGCGCCGCCAGCAGGGCGAATGCGAAGGCGGCCAGCAGCGCGGCGGCGGCATAGGCGGCGGCGGCGAGCCCGGCGCCGACGCCGGCGGCAAGCAACAGCTCGACAGCGACCAGCGTGCCCCAGAGGGTGCGGCGTTGCCGTTGCCCCTCGATGCCGAAGGTGCGCAGCGCCGCAGCGCTGGACTCGGGGCTCGCCAGCTTGGCGACGGCGGAGACCACCAGCACCGCGGCGAATACAAGACGCAAGCCCTGCCACAGCATTGGGCGCGAATCTAGCACCTGCCCGGGTCGAGCTGGATCTGGACCGTCACACCACTTCGTTCCTCGCCGAGCTGGCGAAGCCACGGTGCGCGAGATTGCGGCTCAGGGCCCCATGAAGGATGAGCGAAGGAGCATCTAGACCACCGGGTTGCCGATCCGGATGAGGACCGCAAAGGGCGCGTGACCAGAGGGCATCGGCCCCAGCCTAGCCACGGCGCTGAACCGGATCGAGGCTGGCGGGCGGGGGCAGTTGGAGCATTCCGCTTGGGAATGCGGATTTCGGCCTTTGGGGCCTCTCCCGATCGCGCCTGATAAGGACGAGGTCCCTGGGTCGAGTACAGGATCGCCCATGATGAAGGAGCGGCGCGGCCGAGCAGGAGGCGTCCAAGCCAGCTCCGCTGTTTTGACGCCCCGGCCGGCCTCGGGCTAGAGTGTTACTGGTGCGGGGCACCTGCCGTACAGCCTCCTCGATATTTGTCTTAGTGATTATTGGGATGGTCACTCCGGCAAGCGCCGACGCTGCCCACTCGTTGAACGTGTGCAAGGCGGTGCCAAAGGCGCAGGTGGCAGGCGCGTTGCAGCTTCAGATCACGCATGCGTACAGCGGAAGCGCTGGAACGCAGTCGATCTGTGCCTATGGGAACGACAGCGGGGACCTGGCGGATGTCCTCATCGGCATTAGGCCCGGCACGAGGTCCGCGTTCCGTCAGGTGAAAAGGCAGTACGCGCACAACGCCCAGGGAATACGCAACCAGCCGAATACGACGGTCGCGATGCATTCGGTCACCGGGGCCGGAGGACCGGCCTTCTCCTTTGCCGAAACCCATGCGTATGGCGACGGCACGGGGCAGGCGTACCGCCTTGTGCTTGTCTTCCGGCACGGCCGGCTGAGCGCGTTCTCGATCTCAGCGGAGAGTGTCGACTTGAGCGTCGTGCCGTCGATAAGCGGCTTCGTGCGGCTGGCGCACGGCACACGCGCCGAGCTCTAGCCCTGCAAGAATCAGGACGCCTCAGCGACCTCACCGGAGGCCGGTGCGGCCTCGGCCTTGATGCCGCCCGAACCGGCGCGAGGCGAGGCGTTCGGCGCTGTCTGGGTCGGCGCTGCCTGGGGGAGGTAACCGCCGGCCGGCGCCGCCCCGGCGCCGCCTTGCTGGCTGGCCGATGGAAGGGCGGAGTTGGCGCCGGTATTCACCGGGGGCTCTCCCCGAAGGATGGACTCTCCCCGAACCAGGCACTCTCCCCGAAGCTTCAGAGAGGGCTCACTTTGGAGGAGGGAGTCTCTCAGCAGACGGGTTTTCCCCACAGAAGAGGCTCTCCCCACAGAAGGAGGTCTGATCCGGACGCCCACAACCGCGCCCCCGATCAGGTTGCGCCACCACACTTTTGCGCTCTGGCGCACCGACCCGGACGGTGACGATGTCGCGGTCACGCCGGTACCCGACCGGAAAGGCGCGCTCGCGCCCAGTGCGCCGGCCGGTCACCGTGATCAGCGCGAGATGCGGCTCAGGGCCCCATGCACAGGTGAGCGAAGGAGCACCCGGACCGCGGGGTCGCCGATCCGGATGAGGACCGCAAAGGGCGCGTGACCGGAGGGGCTCGGTCCCAGCCTAGCCACGGCGCTGAACCGGATCGAGGCTGGCGGCGCCTAGCCGATCGCGACCATGCGCTCGATCGGCAGCCGGGCGCGCTCGGCGATCGCCTCCGGCACATTGACCTCGAACTTCATCTCGCGCAGCGAGTCGCGCAGCTTCGGCAGCGTGATCATCTTCATGTACTTGCAGAAGGCCATCCGGTTGGCCTCGATCAGGTTCGCCTGCGGCGCCGCCTGCTGGAGCGGATAGAGCATCCCGTTCTCGGTGGCGACGATGTAGCTGCCGTCGGGATGCTGTTCGACGTGCTTGAGCATCCCCGAGGTGGAGAGCATGTGGACGCCCTCGGAGTCGATGTCGCCGGCGGCGACGTACTCCATCGCCTGGGTCGAGCAGCCGCACTCGGGGTGGATCAGGAACTCGGCGTCGGGGTGCTCGGCTCGGGTTCGCTCGATGTCCTCGGGGCGAATCCCGGCGTGCACGTGGCACTCGCCGTCCCAGACATGGAAGCGGGCCCCGCGCCCGCGATCGTCGAGCAGTCCCGTCTCACGCTCGACGAAAGCACCGAGCCACATGTCGGGCCCGAAGAGGATCTCTGTCTCGGGGCCGTGCTGGCGCCAGATGTGCTCGACCACCTGCACCGCATTCGAGGACGTGCAGCAGTAGTCGGTCTCCGCCTTCACCTCGGCCGAGGTGTTCACGTACATGACCACGATCGCGCCGGGGTGCTCGCCCTTCCAATCGCGAAGCTGATCGGCGTCGATCGAGTCAGACAGCGAGCAGCCGGCCTTGAGATCGGGGATGAGCACGGTTTTCCGCGGCGAGAGCACCGATGCAGTCTCGGCCATGAAGTGCACACCGCAGAAGGCGATCACCTCCGCCTCGGTGGAAGCGGCCTGGCGCGAGAGTCCGAGCGAGTCGCCGGTGAAGTCGGCCACGTCCTGAAGCTCTGGGAGCTGGTAGTTGTGGGCGAGGATCACGGCGTCGCGCTGAGCCGCCAGCTCGCGCACTTCCTCGCTCAGCTCGCCGACCTGCTCGGGTGTGAGCTCGGGCACGCCGCTCGGTTGAAGCGTTGGAAGCTCCTGCACGGAGCCCTTCCTTTCTATGTTCCCGGGCCCGGCGCGGCGCATCGTGTGCGCGCCTAGAGCCTTGGGAATGAACTGGCCCGAAGTCTAGCGGCCCCTAGGCTTGAGCTATGCCCGAGCTGCCCGAGGTTGAGATAACCGCCCGCCGACTTTCGAGCGCCCTGAAGGGCGCCGAGGTGGAATCGGCGCTGGCCCCCGGCATGGTCGCGCTGAAGACCTTCGACCCGCCACTGGAGGCGCTGGAGGGCCGCAAGGTGACCGCGGTGCGGCGGATCGGCAAGATGCCGGTGGTCGGGTTCGGAGGCGACCTGGCGCTGCTCGTGCACCTGATGTCGGCCGGGCGCCTGCAGCTCTTCGATAAGCGGGCCTCGGCACGCGACCGGGCCTCGCGGGTCCTCGTCCGGCTCGCCGACGGCCGCGAGCTGCGGCTGCGCGAGTTCGGGACACGGCAGCGAGCCTGGGCGAAGTTGCTCCCGACAGGCGAGGTCTCTCGCGACGAGATGGTCGCCACGCTCGGTCCCGAGGCCTGGCCGGCGCCTCCTCTGGAGCGCTTCGCGGAGCTGATCGACGAGCCGCGCCACCTGCACCCGCTGCTGCGCGACCAGCGCGTGATCGCCGGCATCGGGCGCTCCTGGGTCGACGAGATCCTCTGGGAGGCGCGCCTCTCTCCCTTCAAGCAGGGATCGGAGCTGCTCGAGACCGAGGTCGAGACCCTGCACAGGGCGCTGGTGGTCTTGGGCGGAGCGATCGACCATTACGAGGAGGTGATCGGCGAGACGGTGCCCGACAAGCTGCCGATGCCGCTCCAGGTGCACCGGCGCGAGGGCGAGCCATGCCCGCGCTGCGGGACGACGATCGCCGCCGTCTATTTCAAGGAGCACCAGGCCAACTACTGCCCCGAGGAGCAGACCGCCGGCCGGGTGCTGAAGGACCGGCGGTTTTCGCGGCTGCTGAAATAGCGCCGCTTCACAGGCTTGCTGACCGAGCTCAGGAGAGGATCACCTGAGGTACGGCGAGACCGACCCAGACTGCGATGCAGGCAAGAGGAATCGCTGCATAAATCGGCCAGGCGCTGCGCCGGCGGCCAGCGAGGACCCGAGCGCCGGCAACGATCAGAAAGGCGCCGATGCTCCAAGCGGGCGCCCACCCCTGCCAACTGTTCCCTTGGCACCAGTCAAAAAGCCGGGGATTGGATTGAAAGATGTAATCCGTGCATACGTCCTCCCCTCCGACGCCGGCGCCGAGGACGAGCAGGCTGCCCCAGAGCAGGACTATCCCGACCGCCGCGGCGGTGAGGACGGCGAGGCTCAGGCGCCGTAGCCGCTCCTCGGGCTCAACCGCAGCGGCGGCGGGGTAGACGACGTTTTCGGTGTGTACGGATCTCAAAATGGACACTCGTACCCGCCGTGGCAGTTATAGACAGCCATCGAAAAAAAGAAAACGAACAGGAGGACCACGTCGACGACGACCAGCAGCACCAAAAGCGCTTTCCATGCGCGGATACTGCGTCTCACGGAGTCCGTCATCGGGGGAAGTTAACCCCGCCGGGTGGTCGGGTTTCTCCCTTGGACGAAGGGCTCAGCGATTCATGACGCGGCGTAGCAGCGCCCGGCCGATGGTGAGCGGGTGGTTGGCGACCGTCGCCACCCGGCCCCGCACGCTGACGGGGTCGTGGGCAATCCCGAGGTCGCGGAGGATCTTTCCTGGGTCGAAGTAGACCCGCTCGCAGACCAGCCGGTCCCCCTCGAACACGAAGACGGCGGCGAACTGCATCTCGAACTTGCGTCCCGTCGGCGGTAGCCCGCGGAGCGGGCCGTTGTGGGTCCCGTAGAGCATCGCTTCCACGATCACCGCGTCGTCGGCGTGATGCAGCGCGATCAGCTCATTGCGCTGGTCCGGGAAGGCGGTGCGGGTCTCCTCGAAGTAGGCCATCACCTCGTCGGGCCCGTCGTGGACCTCCCCGGTCCCGATCAGCTCGTAGCGCGGGTGGTCGAAGGTCTCGAGGGTGAGGTCGAACTCGTGCCGGTTCTCCGACTCCATGTGCTCGCGCACGATGTCCTCGCGGCGCTGTTGCAACTCGGCGGTGGTCATGGGCCGACTCTATCCGCGGGTGCCCCACGGCGCTAGAGGGCTTCGACCAGCATGCTGAGGTCGAGCACCGGCGCCGAATGCGTGATCGCGCCGACGGAGATGAACTCGACCCCGGTGGCGGCGATCTCGGCAACGTTCTGGAGCGTCACCCCGCCGGAGGCCTCCAGAGTCGCCACCGGCCCGTGGGCCTCGGCGGAGCTGTCGCGAAGCTCGACCGCCCGGCGCAGCGCCTCCGGTTCCATGTTGTCGAGCAACAGGCGTCCGGCGCCGGCGTCGAGCGCCGCCGCGACCTCGTCGAGGTCGCGGCACTCGACCTCGACCGTCCGCTCCGGCTCCGCGGTGGCTGCCCGCCGCACCGCCTCGCCCAGGCCACCCGCGAGCGCTACATGGTTCTCCTTGATCAGGATCGCGTCGTAGAGGCCGAGCCGGTGGTTGTGTCCGCCCCCAGCTGCCACCGCCGCCTTCTCGAGGGCGCGCAGGCCCGGGGTCGTCTTGCGGGTGTCCAGGATTTTCGCCTGGCTGCTCTCGATCGCCTGGACGTAGCGCGCGGTCAATGTCGCCACGCCGGAGAGATGGCATAGAAGGTTCAGCGCCGTGCGCTCAGCGGCAAGCAGCGCCCGCGCCGGACCGTTCGCGGCGCCGATCTGCACCGGCACCTCGTCGCGCCACTCGCCCTCGGGAGCCAGCGCCTCGAAACCCTCGGCACCCGACTGACGAAAGACTTCTTCGGCGGCGCCGAACCCGAACAAGACTCCCGGCTGTTTCTGGGTGATCGTGGCGCGGGCGTGGACGTCGGCCGGCACGACCGCATCGGACGTCAGGTCGCCGTCGCCGATGTCCTCGGCGAGCGCACTGGCAACCAGATCCCGGAGGTCGGCTTCGGTCATTGCCGCAGCCTAACCCTGGGGTGTGTGGGCGGCGGGCGGGGGTGCGAGCTAGGGCTATGGGGTGGCTGGCTAGCGAGCGCCTCCGCCCGTCGCCCATCCACACACGAAATCTCACGTTTCTGCGATCTGCGACGTTTATTCGGCAGTGAAGAAGAAGTTGCCCCCCTTTCAACAATTGCTCGAGCGCCACCAGGGCGACGTGATCGGCTTCCTGATCGCCTCGGTGGGCCCGCAGGACGCGGAGGACTGCTTTCAGGAGACGTTCCTCGCCGCGCTGCGTGCGTATCCCAGACTCGAGGACGACCGCAATCTGCGCGGCTGGCTGCTCACGATCGCGCATCGCAAGGCGATCGATCACCACCGGAGCCGCCAACGGCGTGCGACGCCGGTCGGCGACGCCCCCGAGGTGGCCGATCCAAGGGCTGCCGCAGCGCACAAGAAGGAGTCGGGCATCTGGCACAAGGTGGCCGCCCTGCCGCCGAAGCAAAGGGCGGCGGTCGCGTTGCGCTTCGCCTGCGACCTTCCCCATCGCGAGATCGCCGCGGCATTGGACATATCCGAGGACGCGGCGCGGCGCAATGTGCACGAAGGAATCAAACAATTGAGATTGGAATTGGCATGAGCTCAAAGAACGAAAACACCACTGAGGGTCGATTGAACCTGGAGCGCACGCTCCGTGACGCGGCGCAGCGCAACTCCGCCGGCAATGAAGCTCTGGCGGCGGAGTTCCTGCGCAGGGCGGAGCAGGAGGGATTGCTCGACGTCGCCTACGCGGAGATCGACACCCCGGTCGGCCGGATCCTGCTCGCGGGCACCTCGCGGGGGTTGGTCAGGGTCGCGTTCCCCAACCAGCCGCCCGACGAGGTGCTGGAGCAGCTCGCGGACTCAGTCTCCCCACGCCTGTTGGAGTCGCCCGGACGTCTCGACGAGGCGCGCCGCGAGCTGGACCGCTACTTCGAGGGACGGCTGCACGACTTCGACCTGCCGCTCGACTGGCAGCTGACGCACGGCTTCTACCGCAAGGTATTGCGGGCCACCGCCCGCATTCCTTACGGCCAGACCCGCAGCTACAAGCAGATGGCGACCACAGCCGGCAGTCCGCGGGCGGTGCGAGCCGCCGGCTCGGCGCTGGGCTCCAACCCGCTGCCGATCATCGTGCCCTGCCACCGCGTGCTGCGGACCGGCGGCACCCTGGGCGGCTACGGCGGCGGTCTGGACGTCAAGCAGGCGCTGCTGGAGCTCGAGGGCGCGCTCGGCTCGGGCGACTAGCCCGCGGTCTTCAGCAGGTAGTCGCGGACGAAGTCGTCGATGTCACCGTTCAGGACCCGTTCGATGTCGCCTGTCTCATGTCCGGTGCGATGGTCCTTGACCCGCTGGTCGGGATGCATGAAGTAGCTGCGGATCTGCGAGCCCCAAGCGACGTCTTTGACCTCGCCGCGCACCTTGGCCAGCTCCTCGGCGCGCTTTCGCTCCTCCAGCTCGATCAGCTTCGAACGCAGCAGCTGCATCGCCACCGCCTTGTTCTGGGCTTGCGAGCGCTCGTTCTGGCACTGCACGACGATGCCGGTCGGGATATGGGTGATGCGGACCGCGGAGTCGGTCTTGTTGACGTGCTGGCCCCCGGCGCCCGAGGCGCGGTAGGTGTCGACGCGGATGTCGGCGTCGTCGATCTCGACGTCGACGTCCTCATCGACAAAGGGCGCAACGTCGAGCTGGGCGAAGCTGGTGTGACGCCGCGACGATGAGTCGAAGGGAGAGATCCGCACCAGCCGATGGACCCCGCGCTCGGCGGCGAACAGCCCGTAGGCGTTCTCTCCGCGGACGATGAAGGTCGACGACTTCAATCCCGCCTCCTCCCCCGGCGAGGCCTCCTTCATCTCAACCGAGAAGCCGCGTCTCTCCGCCCAGCGCAGGTACATACGCAGCAGCATCTCGGCCCAGTCCTGGGAATCGGTGCCGCCGGCTCCGGCATGGACGGTGACCACGGCGTCGCCGTGGTCGTATTCGCCGCTGAACAACCGCGCCTCCTCGAGCTGCGCCAGCCGGCGCTCGATCGAGTCGAGCTGGGTCTCCAGCTCGGTGGCCATTTCGGAGTCCTCGGCCGCCAGCTCGACCAGCTCGTCGAGGTCGCCGACGTCGGACTCCAGCTGGCGGAATGTCTGAAGCCGGCGCTGGGCGCTCGCGTGGGCGGCAGAGGTGCGCGCCGCGGCGGCCTGGTCGTCCCAGAAGCCGGGCTTCTGCATCTCGCCCTCGAGGCGATCTATCTCGGACTGAAGTGCAGCAGGGTCAAAGGTAATCCGCGAGCAGCTTCAGCTGACCGCGGATTTCGGCGAGCCGCGCGGTGACGCCTTCCTTGGAGACGACTTCTGCCATCGGAGATAGGTTAGTGCGAGATCAGGACCGGTCGCTTCGAGTGGCTGGCGACCGCGCCGGCGACACTTCCCAACAGCACCGCCATCACGCCCGTCCTGCCGTGCGAGCCGAGGACGATCACTGCGGCGTCGTGCTGATCCGCGGCGTCGACGATCAGCTTCCAGATCGGATCCCCGCGCTCGACAAGTGACGTCGCGTCGAACCCGGCAGCCTTGGCCAGCTCGACCCCCTCCTTCGTGACCCGTGTGGCCTCTTCGACCAGCCCGCGGTCCACCTCCTCGTTTATGCCCCGCGAGACGGTGCTGCCGAAGGGGACCCCCTCGAGCGGCCCCCAGACCGTCATCACGATCGCCGGCCGACCGCCCTGGAGCTCGCGACCGGCGACTTCGATCGCCGCCTTGGCGAAGTCGGAGCCGTCGTAGGCGAAAAGGACGGGGCCGTTCGGGGTCGAGGGGGTCATTGCCGAGAGGTTACTGAGAGCGCGCCCTCGCCCTCAGGGCTCGATGCCGGCGGCGCGCAGCGCCTCTGCCCGCTCGATGAACGGCTGCCAGCGCGCGATCGAGCCGCCCTCGAAGGTGAACAGCGCCGCCATCTCCTGCTCTTCGGCGAGCTCCTCGGTCTCCTTCCACCGCCACTGCTTACGGACTATGGCGACCACGTGATTTCCCTCCTCGATCAGCTCCTCGACGACGAATCGCTGCCGGAGGTCGCCGCTGGGGTTGCGGGTCGCCCAAGCGCGTGCTTCAGAGAGGCCGATCCGCAGACCCCTCGCGGTCTGAAGCTCCACATGCGGGTGAAGGGTGTCGACGAACCCGTCGAGGTCCTCCGCATTGAACGCCTCATAGAAACGGCGCACTAGGTCGGTCTGTGTCGAGCTCGGTTCTAGGCCCCGTGGCACTTCTTGTACTTCTTGCCCGATCCGCACCAGCACGGGTCGTTGCGGCCGATCTTGTCGCGGTCCTCCTTGACCACGGTCTCGACCACTTCGCCATTGCCCCCGCCCACGGGTGGCTCGGT
>JBBQBH010000077.1:0-10006 GCA_038317345.1 Solirubrobacterales bacterium | reverse complement strand
CGTGGTAGCTGGGGCGGTAGTCGGCGAAGAAGGCGTGGCCGGCGTCCTCGTAGACCTCGATCTCGAACTGCTTGCCGGCGGCCTCCAACCGCTGGCGGAGGACCTCCGCATCGTCGGGCGAGGGGTTGGAGTCCTCGGCGCCGACGACCAGCAGCAGCGGGCAGCTGAGACGGTCCAGCCGCTCGCAGTGGCGCTCGGCCTCCTCCATCATGTGCGTGGTGACGAGGATCGTCGTGCCGACGCGCTCGCGCAGGGCGTGCAGGCGTTCCCAGACCCTCGAGCGAGCTACAGGGTCCAGGCCGACCGTGGGCTCGTCGAGGAACAGGACGGCCGGCTCGTCGATCAGCGCCGATCCGATCTCGAGCTGACGCAGCATCCCTCCGGAGAGCTCGCGGGCGAGCCGGGGCAGAAGCGGCTCGAGGTCCATCGCCTCGACTGCGGCGGCGACGCGCTCCTTGCGCACCGAACGGCACGCCGGTCACGCGAGCGTAGAAGTCGAGGTTCTCGCCGGCCGTCAGCGCGCCGTCGGCGGAGAGCGCCTGCGGCACGTAGCCGATCGACGCCCGCACCGCCAGACCGTCGGAGCGCACGTCATGGCCGGCGACAAGCGCCCGCCCCTCGTCGGCCGGCAAAAGCGTGGTCAAGACGCGCAGCGCCGTCGTCTTGCCCGCCCCGTTTGGACCGATGAGGCCGAATACCTCGCCGGGCGAGACGGCGAAGGAGATGCCGTCGACCGCGCGCAGCTCGCCGAAGCTGACGACCAGGCCGTCGACCAGGGCCGCCGACTCGCCGCTGCCCTGCCGTTCGCCGCTCAACCCGTCGCTCCGCTTCGCTGCAATTCGCGCATCCGATCTCGGTTCCGGCGTCGCTTCGCGTTCAGCTCTCCCTCGAGCTGGGCGATCTCGTCGCGTCGCCGTCGCACGAGCCGCAGCTGGTTATCGATATGAGTCACGGCCTCCTCGAGGATCTGGCGCCGCCGCACCGGGTCTTCGACCCCGCTGTGCCACTCCTCACGCAGCGCGGCACGGGCGTCCTGGGCCGAGATCAGATCGTGCAGCTCCTCCAGGGAGAGCCCCAACAGGTCCTTGAGCCGCAGCAGGTCCTGAAGCCGCTCGACGTCACCCTCGGCGTAGATGCGATGGGCGCCTGGCTCGCGCCCGCTCGCCGCCGGGAGCAGCCCGATTTCCTCGTAGTAGCGAATCGTGCGAGGCGTCGTTCCGGTCAGCTGGGCGACCTCGCCGATGCGCAGGGGTCCCTGTTCGGGAACGGCGCTCACGGCGTCGCCTCGACCCGTTCCAAGATCGGCTCCTCGTGGATCGGCGGTCGGTGGTCCTCCGCGAGCTCGTCGCTGGCCGACCCGTGCTTGGGCCGCAGCAGCGAGACGCCGGCGCCGGCCACCGAAGTCGCTGCAAGCACCCAGAGCGCCGTGTGCATGTTGTGGATGAAGGGCGCGAGCTTTGCGTCCGACAGCCCCTGGGCGAGGCCGGAGAAGATCTGGAACAGGACCTGCTTCGGCACCGCGGCGGTGACGACCGCCAGCACGAAGGCGATCGAGATCACGGCACCCGTGTTCTGCACCATCGTGCGGGCGCCGGCGGCGATGCCGCGGCGCTCGGCGGGGACCGTGCCCATCATCGCGGCGGTGTTGGGGGAGTTGAACATGCCCGAGCCGATCCCAACCACGAACAGGTAGAGACTGCTCTGCCAGTAGGGGCTTGCGGGTTGCAGCAGGGTCATCAGCGCCAGCCCTGCGGCCCCGACCAGCATCCCCATCGCGGCCAGCGTTCGCGAGCCATGCCGGTCGGCCCAGATTCCCGCCAGCGGCGAGGCGATCAGCATCCCGATCGCCATCGGGGAAAGCTTGATACCGGCGGTGATCGGGTCGTCGCCCTGGGCGCCCTGGAAGTAGAAGACGAACAGGAACAAAAGTGCGAAACGCGAGAGCCCGTTGATGAACGCGGCACCGGTCGCCGCCGCAAACATGCGGTTGCGGAAGATCTTCAGGTCGAGCATCGGTGCGCGGCCGCGGTGCTCGATGAGGACGAACAACGGCAGCAGGATCGCGCCGGCGATCAGACTGCCGATCACCAACGGTTGATTCCAGCCCGAGATTCCCCCCTTGGTGAGACCGAATACGAGCCCTGTGAGGCCGGCGACGAAGGTCGCCGTCCCGAGCAGGTCGAAGCCACGCTGGGCATCCCGCTTGGCGAGCTCATGCAGCACCAGCCCGCCCCACAACGCGCCCAGCAGCCCCAGCGGGACGTTGAACCAGAACACCCAGTGCCAGGAGATCGCAACCAGTGCCCCGCCGAGCACCGGCCCCAGCACGAGCCCGATCGCAGCCACCATCGTGTTGGTTCCCATCGCGATGCCGAGCTGATCCTTCGGGAACGCGTCGGTGACCAGCGCCGGGGCGTTGGCGAAGAGGAAGGCGCCGCCAATCCCTTGGAGGATCCGCCAGAGGATCAGCTCGGTGCCGCCGGAGGAAAAGCCGGCACCAAGGGATGCCAGCGAGAAGAGGATGAAGGAGCCGACGTATGCCTTCTTGCGCCCGAACAGGTCGGAGAGCCGCCCCGCGGTGAGGACCAGGACGGTGGAGGCGATCATGTAGGAGAGGATCACCCAGACCAGCTCCAGCAGCGGGGTGTGCAGCGACCGCTCGAGGTCCGGCAGGGCGATGATCAGGGTGCCCGAGTTGAGGGTCGCCAGCAGCATCCCCAGGCTGGTGCAGGACAGGGCCCACCACTTGTAGTTGGGGTGCTCGGCCGCGACGCCCACCCGCCGGCGACCAGGGTTCTTGACGTTCACGTTAAGTAGAACTTTAGCGCGCCGTGCCGAGACTCCCAACGGCTCGGCTTGCGGCGCCTCTTGGGCGTCGAATCGGCTCTGGCGGGCTACGCAGTCAGTCCGCTCGCACGAATCTGATCTGCGCCTCGCCGGTACGGCAGATGTAGATCACGCGGGCTCGACCCACGGTGCTGCCGCGGCAGGTGAAACCCCGGCGACGATAGACGCGGGCGCCCCCCAAAGGTCCGAAGCGTTTCGCCCGGGAGGCCGCCGCGACCTTGCGGGCTTTCCCGCAGTGCAGCGGGTGAAGGACGTTGAACGTGCGGATGTCGAAGGCTCCATATTTGGAGTGATGCCCGAAGAAGACCTTGGGGCAGTGCCCCCGCCGGACCACGACAGGCGGGCTTGCGTTGCCGGCGAGGGCGCCATCGAGGTAGTCGTTGTCGATGTTGATCGAGACGCCGCCGTAGGACTCGTTGTGGCCGCCTCGGTACTGGTGCAGGCGCTGATGGTTGGCCCAATCTGTCACCGGAATGTAGGAGAAGGCGGTCGTGGCCTGCTTGTTCCAGTCGGCCACCCAGAGGTCGTCGGGTTCGGCGAAGCCGCTGCCGTACTGGGCGACCAGGTCGGCGATACCCGAGGCGGCGCTGCTGTAAACGCCCGATACGTACCCCCTCACGTGCAGCTCCCCGGTCCACGCACCGAGGAAGGCCAGCACCGCCGAGCTGTTGGTCCCGCCGCGGGAATAGCCCTCCATGTCGAAGTAGATCGGGTTGCCGGTCCCGATGCCAACGGCTGCGGCCTTGGTTACTGCGTCGTCGGCCGCGGCAATCCCTTGCGCCTCCGCCTGAGCCGGTTTGATCGCCGCGCAACCGCAACCGTTGCTCGGCGCCTGCAGGCCGACGTAGGTCGGGATCAGCTGCCAGCCGGCTGCGATCTCGGTGCTCACCCAAGTGCTGGTGAGGTTCGGCTGGCTGCAGCCCCGATTGGCGCCGCCGATGTAGATCCCGAGCCCCCTATAGGGCGAAGCGGTCCACGCCGTCATGGTCGCGGTGGACGGTGCGGTGCAGGCGTCGAAGCCCAGCCCGGTGTAGTAGGACGCGGTCGCTCGCGGCACCTGGCCGAGGATCCCGCCGGCCGGGTGCAGAGCAGGTTGGTGGTGTCGGCGCCGAACTCGGCGAGCGTGTGTGCGAGCCGGCGCGGGAGTGGCGGGTTGCGCTCCAGCCACGCGCCGCGCACGATGAAGGATTCCCTCAACGAGCCTGGGGTCACGCTGCCAGGTTGCGGTCACCTTCACGCCCGCGGATGGGATCGCAAGAAGTGCCTCGGTCGAGGACGCTGAAGGCAATGAGCGCGGCCTGACCCCGGTGCGATTCAGGGTGATCGAGTCTGGTCGGGTTGGCTGAGCTTGGTCGAGCGGCTCGATCAGGATCGCCTCGGTTCGGCCCACAGCATGCGCTGGGCAGCGCTGGTTCGCGCCTGGCCGGCCCAGATACACCGCATGGCGGTCGAAGCGGACGCACTGTGAGGGATCGGCAGCCAGCTCGTATACCGGCCACGACCCAGGCACGTCGATGCCGTATCCGCGGTAACGGACCTCCCGCGTATGAGTCCCGGCCGACGCCATTGGCGCGCCGATCAGCGAGGCGCAGACGATGACGCCCATCAGGACCAGCCCGGTGAGCCGAGCTCGCCGCTCTGATTGCTTCATTTGCAGCGCAAAGTCGAGCACTAGTGCCTCGTCCCGCAGCCCACCGCTTCTATCAAAGACCCCCGCGCCGGAAGGAGTTGCGGGGCCGCTGGAATGAATCGTGCTCGGGCTTCCAGCTCGAAAAGTAATTAGAACAGCGGGCCACCTCGCCGCTACAAACACCTCCTGGCTTTGGTTTGGAAACGCCGCATTGACGCTGCATCGATGGCCGGGGGTGAAATTTGATCCATGTTTGCCTTATGCGCGATCGGCAGGGACCCAGGGTGAAAGAAGGAGCACCCTTTAAGTCGCTGAACGAGGGTGGCTGGGGCTGGAAGAACCCCCAGCGCGGCAAGCCCACTCGCCGCATCAACTGGCGGCTAGTCGCTTGGCTGGGCGTCATTGACGTCTCGCTCGCTGCAGCTTTTGCGATTTACAACTCTGGAGCCAGCGGAACCACTGCAGAGTCGTTTGTGAACTGCGCGTCGATCGGCAAGGTCACCAGCACCTCGGATCCATCCGGCGATGTCTTCTATTACCGGCTCGGAGCGCCGCCGGCCGACCAACCGCAGCTCGATCTAACCGAGGTGTCGGTCGCCCGGGGCGGCGACAGGCTCTGCATCGATTTCACCACCAAGGCGCGGCCGCAGCGCGGTGCGACGCTCGGCGTCTGGCTGGCAATGAAAACCCCAGGCGGTGCGGAGCCTTCCGGCGGCTTTGCGGGGGAGGACATCAGGTTGGTGTTCGACCCGAACGGCCAGCGCTACGTCACAGTGCGACCGACGGCCAATCCGGACCTCGACAATGGTGTTCGAAGGGCCGAGATCGGCCAGGCCGGCAACCGCACCTCGATTGTGATCGCTCGCGATCAGCTGCCGTCGTCAACGCCCTTCGAGGACTTCATGTGGCACGCCGAGACTATTTCAGCGCAGTCGCAGCCAGAGCAATATCACGACATCGCTCCGGGCAACGAAACAATCGCCGCTGCCCTCCGCTACCCGGAGGGCACGCTTTGGGTCGAACCTCCGCGGCAAGCCCTGCAGCCCGCCCCACCTCCGGCTGCTGTGCAGCCTCCGGCGCCCGAGCAACCCGCGCCGCCCGTCACGCCCCTACCCACCCAACCTCAGCAACCTCAGGTCCCTGCGAATCCTAGTTCTGCGCCTTCCTACACCTCAGCCGATGTCGAGCGGGAAATCGCACAACAACTTCCGTCATATGGACTTGAAGGTTGGACAGTTACTTGTCAGCCTGGAGTGATCATCAACGAGGGAGACAGCCTCAGCTGCAGCATCAGCGCGGGAGGCGCCACAATTGGAATCACCATCACGTTGAAGCACGGGAGCCTCGCCTCTCCTTAGGCGCCGCCGCATCCCGCGGTCGCTCCACTGTTTCGGCCCCAGATCGGGGGGCCGGAGGAGCCACGATTCGGCCTTTGGAGCGAAGCCCGGCGCTGGGTATCGTCGATGTAATGGGAAGGACGAACACCGCCGGTGTCGAGATCCGCGCCTATCGGCCGGAGGACGGTCCGCACGTTGTCAACCTGCTCCAAACGGCTTTCGGAACCTGGCCGCACGGTATCGAGGGCCAGGCTCCAGCAGAATTCTTCCGATGGAAGCACATGGAAAGCCCGTTTGGGCGCTCAATCTTAATGGTCGCGGAGGCAGACGGCGCGGTCGTCGGTTTCGAGGGGTGGCTGCGCTGGAGGCTGAGGGCGGGCGGGCGAACCTTCCAAGCGGTGCGCGGAGTCGATCTCGTGGTTGACCCTGAGCATCGAAGACGGGGCATTCACACGGCGTTCATGCGTGAGGCGAAGGAGGACTTCCCACAGGAGGCTGCGTTCACGTTCTCGAATCCCAACGAGCAAAGTCGGTCCGGCACCCTCAAGGCCGGACGGCACGACGCTGGCACGATGCCCAATTTCATTCGCGTGCGCGCTCCAATACGGGCCGGGCTGCGACTGATTTACGAGAAACGCCGTGGGGAGGCTCGCGTTACAACCCCACCCGCGGATGCTGAGCCGGCTGCTGTAGCGCTGGAAGATGGTCACGGCGTATCCAGCTTGCTCGCCCAGGCCGAGGAGGCGAGCGATCGGTTCATGACAGCCAAGGACCTCGATTACCTTCGCTGGAGATATGGGTCGCTTGTGGCCTACCGAGCGATTCGAGAAGAGCGAGAAGGCCGTCTCGTGGGAATGGCGATCTTCCGGGTTCGCCGCCGGGGTCCGCTGTCGGCCTCGACGGTCTGCGAGTTGCTTGTCGAGCCGGGCGATCTCCGGACAGCACACCACTTGCTGCGGAGGGCGGTGCAGGCGGCTCCGGTGGACTACCTCACCTGCCACTTCCCCTCGGGTTCTGCAGCGCGACGCGCAGCGGTTCGGTGCGGCTTTGTGCGCCTGCGAGGCGACACACTAACGACGGTCCAGCAGCTCAAAGAAGGCATAGTTCCCGACCCCACCAGGCGCGATTCTTGGGCCCTTTGCCTCGGCGATCTGGATCTCTTGTAGCTCTGATCTCCTGTTCCGAGCCAGCGCGCGGACCTCCTCGAAGAGCCCGGAGTCGGACTCGAACCGACGACCCCTTCCTTACCATGGAAGTGCTCTACCAACTGAGCTATCCGGGCACAGGGAGCAATTTACCGACGCTGGCCGCGGGTGGTGTGGCGGCGGGCGCGGCGGCGGTGCGAGTCGCGCGACAGATCTTTCTCCAACGCCCGCCCGAAGGCCTTCTCGGTCGCTTCCGTCATCACCAGCCCGAAGATCGCCAGCAGCGATTCCGACGCCAGCGGGCGCAGCCGCTCCAGCGCCTCGCGAACGCGCGGCCATTCCTCCTCCGGGCGCCCGGCGCGCTCGAACGGCTTCCAGATGTTCTCGAGGAAGAGCTCGATGAAGACGCGGGCCACTTCACGCGATTGACGGCGAAGCTTTGCCGCCACCTCCAACGCGGTTTGGGGAGGGATGCCGAGCTCGGCGAGCTCGGTGCCGGCCCGCATCACCCGCGGGCTAGCGACTTCGAAGCGGCCCTCGCCCAGAGGGCGCATTAGGCCCAAGCGCTCCGCCCGCCGCAGCAGGGCGGGGTCCGCCTCGCCGCCCCAGCGCTTTGCGATCTCCTCGGCCTCGAGGATCTCGGGCTCCTCCTCCTCGAACGGCGCCCGGACCGCGCGAGCGAATCCGAGCACCTCGCTGCTCGAGTCTCCGACCCCTTCGAGCAGGCGCCTGATCGCGCGGAGGTTGAAGCCGTCGCCCTGCATCTCCTTGATCAATTCCAAACGGGCGGCGTGGTCGTCGTCGTAGTAACCGGTGCGTCCGACGACCTCGGGGGGCGGCAGCAGGCCGCGCGATTGATGGGCGCGGATGTTGCGCACCGTCATCCCGGTGCGCTGCGCCAGCTCGTCGATCGTCATCCCCTTTTGTTCCTGCGTGAGTTGCGTCACAGGCTCATTCTAGGCTCATTTTACATGTGTCTATGTTCCATCATTTGGTGGTACATTCACGGGATGACACATAGCGACGGGCCGCACGGGAACGACTACGGGAAGGCGCCATGACTTCAGCATCGCTATCCACCCTCGCCGCCGCGAATCCAGCCGGCGGAGCAGCGATCGGGCAGATCCTGATCGCCAACGCGATGGCGCTGATCGCGAGCGCCGCCCTCTACTGGCTCGTCATGGGCCACCGCAGCGGCCGCCGCACGCATCTCGCCCGTGCCGCCGCTTTCGCCGAGCAGCGCTCCGGGCTTCCCGGCTGGGCGGCGCTGCCGCTCGCCGTGGCGATGGTCTCCCTGCTCGTCGCGCTGCTGGGGATGTACTGGGACATCTCCCTGCACATCGACCAGGGCCGCGATCCCGGGCCGCTCGCCAACCCGGCCCACTATCTGATCCTTGCCGGCCTGTTCGGGATCTTCTCCGCCGGCTTCATCGCCATCGCGCTGCCGAAGGAGCAGGTCTCCGACACCGCAGTGCGCATCAACCGCGGCTGGTACGCGTCGCTGGGTGGGGTGCTAATGATGGCGACGTCGGGGTTCGCCCTGCTCGGCTTCCCGCTCGACGATATGTGGCACCGGCTGTTCGGGCAGGACGTGACCCTCTGGGGGCCTACGCATCTGATGCTGATCGGCGGCGCGGGGCTGACCCTGATCGGCATGATCGTGCTGATCGTCGAGGGGTTACGGGCCCGCCCCGATGCACTGGCCTCACGGGGAGCCCGCGGCTATCTGACCAAGTCGATGGCGGCGGGTGGGTTGCTGATCGGCCTCTCGACCTTCCAGGGCGAGTTCGACTTCGGCGTTCCCCAGTTCCAGATGATCTTCCAGCCGATCCTGATCGCGCTGGCGGCGGCGATCGCCCTCGTCTGCGCCCGCCTCTGGATCGGACGCGGCGGCGCATTCGCCGCGGCCGCCTTCTTCATCCTCGTGCGTGGCGCCGTGGCCCTGATCGTCCATCAGGTCTTCGGCCAGACCACGCCCGCGATGCCGCTCTATCTCGCCGAAGCGGCATGCGTCGAGGTCGCGGCGCTGGCCTTCCTCCGACGCCCCTTGGTTCTCGGAGTCGTCGCCGGGGGCGCAATTGGAACAGTGGGCTTCGCGTCCGAATATGGATGGACGCACGTCGTCTACACGCTTCCCTGGAACTCGCACCTGCTACCCGAGGGGCTGATCGTGGCGATGATCGCGGGGGTCGCCGGAGGCACCCTCGGTGCGCTGATGGCAATGGCGCTGCGCGGGGAGCTGCCGGGCGTCCGGGTGGCGCGAACGGCGGCGCTGGTCGCGCTGCTGGCGATCGCCGGCCTGACCGCGAACGGCCTGCTCACGACCGTCCCGCAGGGATACGGCGGCGCCGTGCGGCTGACCGACGTCAAGCCCGGACCGGACCGCGAGGTCTCGGCGCGGATCAAGGTCCACCCGGCCTCGGCGGCCGCCGACGCCAAGTGGCTCAACGTGACTTCGTGGCAGGGCGGCGGGCTCGTAGTGGATCGGCTGAAGAGCCTCGGTGGCGGCCGCTATCGCACCACGGTCCCGATCCCCGTCAACGGCGACTGGAAGGCGACGGTGCGGCTGCAGACCGGGCGCAGCGTCCTCGGCCTGCCGATCTACTTCCCGTCCGACCCCGCGATTCCGGCGCCCAGGGTCGTCGTCCCTGCGCATTTCGATCGCTCGTTTGTAAGAGACAAGCAACTTCTTCAGCGCGAGCAGAAGAAGGGAGTCCCGAGCTGGCTGACCCCCGTGGCGCCGCTGATCGTGTTGGCGATCGCGCTCAGCCTGCTGGCGATCCTCAGCGTCGGCTTGGCCCGGATCGGGCGGCCGGGACAGCCGCGGGATCCCGAGCCGCATCGTCAGGCAAAGCCGGCGCCGCTGCCCGGTGCCGCGCGGCCAGCCTGAGCTTCAGCACTTGCTGGTCGACTGGCTCGCCTGCGGCGCCGGGCAACTGATCCAATCCAGATCGGCTTGCATCGATCCGCTCGACCAGCATTTGGCCCGGGCCCTGAGCACGAAAGCGGAGCCTGTCATCAATCTCAAGCCCGGCCTCGGTGAGTGG
>JBBQBH010000076.1:0-10217 GCA_038317345.1 Solirubrobacterales bacterium | reverse complement strand
GTTCGGGCGCCCGGACGGCACCTACATCGCCTTCGACGAGAACGCCGCAGTGCTGATCGACCCGCAGAACAATCCGCGCGGAACGCGCATCTTCGGCCCCGTGGCGCGCGAGCTTCGCGACCGCAACTTCATGAGGATCGTCTCCTTGGCACCGGAGGTGTTGTGATGGCGTCGAGCGCAGCGCGCAGCCCGATTGCGAGGCGACATGTATGTATTGGTGGTGATTGCTGATGGCCAAGCGGATGCGCATACGCAAGGACGACCACGTGAAGGTGGTCGGCGGCAAGGACCGCGGCAAGACCGGTCGCGTTCTGCGCACCGACCCAAAGCGCCGCAGGGTCTACATCGAGGGACTGAACATCGTCAAGCGTCACGAGCGGCCGCGCTCGGTCAAGGACGCCTCGCGCGGTGGCGAGGTGGGCGGCATCGTCGAGAAGGAGGGCCCGATCCACGTCTCCAACGTGGCGCTGCTCGACCCCCAGGACAACAAGACGACCCGGGTCGGCGTCCGTCGCGAGGGTGACAAGCGCGAGCGCTACTCGAAGCGAACCGGCGCCGCTATCGACTAACAGATGAGTGACCTCATGACCACGCACACCTGGATGACGCGCATGGCGCGTCGCATATCTTCGTCCTCGGGCTTGCCTTTGCATCCAGCAAAGCCCTGCATCCTCGATCTGCTCGGCCATGCGCGCCCCCACGCGCACGTGGCCACGGAGGCACTCATCTGATGGAAGCGACAGCCACAGCCCAGACCACGCCGCCGCCGCGCTTGCGCGAGCGCTACGAGCAGGAGGTCCTGCCAGCGCTGACCGGCAAGTTCGGCTACTCGACCCGGATGCAGGCGCCGCGGCTCGAGAAGATCACCCTCAACATGGGCGTCGGCGAGGCCAAGCAGGACGACAAGATGTTGGAGGCCGCGACCGAGCAACTGGCGACGATCGCCGGGCAGGCCCCCAACGTGCGACGGGCCCGCAGGTCGATCGCCTCCTTCAAGATTCGCGAGGGGATGCCGGTCGGGCTCTCTGTGACGCTGCGACGGGCGCGCATGTGGGAGTTCCTCGACCGGTTGTGCTCGATCGCGATTCCGCGGATCCGCGATTTCCGGGGGCTTAACCCGCGCTCCTTCGACGGTCGCGGCAATTACTCGATGGGGATCCGCGAGCAGCTGATCTTCCCCGAGATCGACTACGACTCGATCGACCAGGTGCGGGGGCTGGACGTCACGATCACCACCTCCGCGGCCACCGACGAGGAGGCCTTCGAGCTGCTGCTCGGCCTCGGTATGCCGTTTGCGGAGCAGGGCAGGCCGGGTATGGAGGACGTCGAGGCCGAGGCCGAGGAGGAGCGCCGCCACGAGGAGGCGCGAATACGCGCTGAGGCAGAGCAGGCAGCACTGGAGCAACTCAAGGAGGAAAACCCGGAGGCCTATGCCAAGCGCGTCCGCGAGGAGGAAGGCGAAGAGGGCGAGGGTGCCGAGGAAGGCGAGGTCCCCGCGGAGGCCGAAAGCTCAGACGAAGGAGAGAAGCAAGAAGCTAGCGACTAGCGACTAGCGACCAGCGACCGAAATGGCCAAGACTTCCCAGAAAGTAAGACAGCAGCGCAAGCCGAAGTACAAGACCCGGGGGTACAACCGCTGCCGCCGTTGCGGCCGCCCACGCGCCTACTACCGCAAGTTCGGACTCTGCCGGATCTGCCTGCGCGAGGCAGCCCACGAGGGCTACGTCCCGGGAATGACGAAGTCGAGCTGGTAGGCGATGCTCACCGACCCGATATCCGATTACCTGACCAGGATCCGCAACGCGGTCCAGGCCGGCCATGATGAGGTGGAGATTCCAGCCTCAGGGCTGAAGCTGGAGATGTCGCGGATCCTCAAGGAGCAGGGCTACATCACCGACTTTGGCTCCGAGCCGGCGCGGGTCGGCGACCTGATCCGTATCCGCCTCAAGTACACCGAGGCTCGGCGGCCGGTGATCACTGGACTCGAGCGGGTCTCGCGGCCGGGGCGCCGCCGCTACGTGGACCGCGAAAAGGTGCCGCGCGTGCACGGCGGGACCGGCACCTCGATCATCTCCACCTCGCGTGGGGTGATGACCGGGCATGAAGCGAAAGCGAAAGGCGTGGGGGGTGAGGTCGTAGCGTACGTGTGGTGAATCGGTACTCGGTCTTCGGTGTTCGAGCATCAGGCCGAACCCGAGCACCGAGCTCCGAGCACCGAATTTATGAGCCGCATCGGTAGACAGCCAATTCCAGTTCCAGACGGCGTCACGGTTGACGTCAAGCCTGGCCATGTCTCGGTCAAGGGTCCCAAGGGCGAGCTTGACCAGGAGGTCTCCTCGGACATGAAGGTCGAGTTGGCCGACAGCACCGTGACAGTCGAGCGCCCCACCGATCGGGGCGAGCACCGCGCTCTGCACGGGCTGACGCGCAGCCTGATCGCCAACATGGTGCAGGGGGTCACAGAGGGTTATGAGAAGCGCCTCGAGATCCAGGGGGTCGGCTACCGCGCGCAGCTGCGGGGCAAGGCCCTCGAGCTTGCGCTCGGCTTCTCGCACCCGGTCTCGGTCGAGGCGCCGGAGGGAATCGAGTTCGACGTTCCCCAGCCGACCGAGATCATCGTTCGCGGTATCGACAAGCAACAGGTCGGCCAGATCGCGGCCGACATCCGCAAGCGGCGCCCGCCCGAGCCCTACAAGGGCAAGGGAGTTCGCTACGCCGGTGAGCAGGTGAGCAGGAAGGTGGGCAAGCGGGCCTAATGGCCACTCCAACTCTCACAGCGCACGCCAGCCGGCTGCAAACCTTCGCTGGATCTGCGTCCTCGGGTTTGTCCTTGCTGCCAGCAAGGACTGCACCCTGCGTTCTTGCCCAGCTCGGTTTTCGCTCACACTGCGCGAGCAGGAGGGGCCATTGACCGTGCTCACCAAGCAGCAGCGACGCCTGCGCCGCCGGCGCCGCGTCCGAGCCAAGATCCGCGGCAGCGCCGAGCGTCCGCGCCTCTCGGTCTATCGCTCGAACCGGGGGATCTTCGCGCAGCTCGTTGACGACGACGCAGGGCACACTCTTGCGGCCGTCAACTGGACCGAGAAGGAGCTGCGCAAGGCAGACCCGATGGAGCAGGCGAAGCGCGCCGGGGAGATGCTCGCCAAACGGGCCCAGGAGGCCGGGGTGCAGAGCTGCGTCTTCGACCGCGCCGGCTACCGCTATCACGGGCGCGTCAGGGCGCTCGCCGAGGGCGCCCGCGAGGGTGGCCTGAAGCTCTAGTGGTCCCCGCCGCAAATACGACCGTACTTACGACGGCGACCACTAGTTCGCTACGGTGACCCGCTTCCGATGAAGGGATCCAACACCACCGAGATCGAGACCGTGAGCGCGCGGGGCCTGGACTTGCAGGAGCGCGTGATCGAGATCAACCGCGTCGCCAAGGTCGTCAAGGGCGGCCGCCGCTTCTCCTTCACCGCCCTGGTCGCGGTGGGTGACGAGGAGTCGGTGGTCGGGATCGGCTACGGCAAGGCGCGCGAGGTCCCGCTGGCGATCCAGAAGGGCGTCGAGAACGCCCGCAAGAGCCTCATCCGCGTGCCCAAGTACGGCAACACGATCACCCACAAGATCATCGGTCGCTACGGCGCCGGCCATGTGGTGCTGCGCCCGGCCAGCCCGGGTACCGGCGTGATCGCGGGCGGCGGTGTGCGCGCCGTGCTCGAGCTGAGCGGTGTTCGCGACGTGCTCACGAAGAGCATCGGCACGCAGAACCCGATCAACCTCGTGAAGGCGACGATGGACGGGCTGATGCGCCTGCGGCGCCCCGAGCAGGTGGCGGAGCTGCGTGGCCTGACCGTCAGGCAGGTGCTCGGCCTCGACCTACAGCAGGAGGGCGCGGCGAAGGCGAACGGGGACACGGCAGAAGCCCCGGATCCCGTGGCGGTAGCAGCGACCGAGGGCGCAGCAGATCCAGCGAACCCCGCCGCCCCCGGAAGCGGAGCTGAGGAGGCGGCGGGTAGTGGTGGGTCCGGACGCGAAGCGGAGGACGTGCCGGGCAGTGATTCGGGCGGTGAGCCGTCATGACCAACGTAAAGATTCGCCAGACCCGCTCCGCCAACAGCGTCAAGCCGAACCAGCGGGCCACCCTGCGGGCGCTCGGCCTCGGTCGACCGGGGGCAGCTGTGGAGCGGACCGACAGCCCGCAGCTGCGCGGCCAGCTGCGTGTGGTCGAGCATCTGGTCAGCGTCGACGGCGGTGAGTGATGGCCGATCGCTCCGATCAGATTGGCCTGCACAACCTGAAGCCGAAGCCCGGCACCAAAAAGCCCCGCAAGCGGCTCGGGCGCGGCGAAGGGTCGGGGCTGGGCAAGCAGTCGGGACGGGGCCACAAGGGCGCCGGCGCTCGCTCCGGGAGCAAGCGCAAGGTCGCCTACGAGGGCGGCCAGAACCCGATCCACATGCGGATGCGCAAGCTGCGCGGCCCGCATCGCAAGATGTCGATGCCGTTCGAGCGCTTCCGCACCCGCACCCAGCCGGTCAACCTTTCTGACCTCGAGGCCCGCTTCAACGCGGGGGCGGAGGTCACTCCCGAGACCCTTCGCGAGGCCGGCCTCGCGAAGCGCTCTGACCCGATCAAGATCCTCGCCCGCGGTGACGTCTCCAAGAAGCTGACCGTGCGCGCTCACGGGTTCAGCGCCGCGGCGAAGCAGAAGATCGAGGCCGCCGGGGGCACCTGCGAGACTCTCGAATAGTCGATGCTGCAGACGCTCGCCAACGCCTTCACGGTCCCGGAGATCCGCCGCAAGATCGCCTTTACCGCGGCGATGCTGGCGCTCTACCGACTCGGGGCCTATATCCCGTCCCCGGGGATCGACGTCAGCGTGGTCAGCGGCGCCGCCAGCAACTTCCAGGGCTCCAACATCCTCGGCTTCCTCAACCTCTTCTCGGGGGGAAGCCTCTCGCGCCTGTCGCTGTTCGCGCTCGGGATCATGCCCTACATCACGGCCTCGATCATCCTGCAGCTGCTGACGGTCGTGCTCCCGTCGCTGGAGAAGCTGCAGAAGGAGGGCGAGGTCGGCCAGCAGAAGATCACCCAGTACACGCGCTACCTGACCGTTGGCCTGGCCTTCGCGCAGTCGATCGGCTACGTCTTCCTCTTCAGCTCCAGCTCGTTCACCGCCGGCGGCACGAGCCCGATCGGCGAGCGGACCTTCACCAAGGTCTTTTTGGTCGTGATCTCGCTGACCGCCGGCGCCACGCTTCTGATGTGGCTCGGCGAGCTGATCACCCAGCGCGGCATCGGCAACGGGATCTCGCTGATGATCTTCGCCTCGATCGCCTCGCGCATCCCAAGCGGGATCGACAAGTGGTGGCACAACTCCGACCAGGTGTTCGTCGTGATGATGCCGTTCATCGCGCTGGCGGTGATCGTCGCGATCGTCTTCGTCCAGGAGGGCCAGCGGCGCATTCCGGTCCAGTACGCCAAGCGCGTCGTCGGGCGACGCATGACCTCCGGCGGGTCGACCTACTTGCCGCTGCGGGTAAACATGGCCGGAGTCATCCCGGTGATCTTCGCCGCCTCGATCATGGCTTTCCCGCCGACCATTGGGCAGCTGCTCAACACGCCCACCGCGCTGGACTTCGCCTCATTCTTCAGCCCCAACGGATGGGCCTATGTGGCCGGCGAGTCCCTGTTCATCATCATCTTCACCTACTTCTATACCGCGGTCACCTTCAACCCGGTCGACCAGGCCGACAACCTGAAGAAGTACGGAGGGTTCATACCCGGGGTGAGACCGGGTCGGCCGACCGCCGAGTACCTCGACCGCATTCTCTCGCGCCTCACCTTCCCCGGGGCGTTGTATTTGGCGGCGGTCGCAGCCCTGCCGACGATCCTGATCAGCCAGACGTCGGCGAACTTCTTCTTCGGAGGCACATCAATCCTGATTGTTATTGGGGTAGCCCTTGACACCGTGAAGCAACTAGAAGCCCAGCTGATGATGCGCAACTACGAAGGTTTTCTGAAGTGAGATCGCGGCCCCTGCAAACCAGCGCATTTCGGCGTCCTCGGCCAGTCGTCTCGCTCACTTAGGTATCAACTAAGCTCGCCACGCCGACTGGCCTGCGTTCACCGAACTGCTTGGTTTTCGGGGCCGTTCGTCGTTCGAATTTCCGTTGTTCGAATTTCCGATGAGACCGTGGCGTAACCCCTCGACCTCCTCATGTCTGAGCTCAATCTCGTCCTCCTAGGCCCGCCGGGGTCCGGCAAGGGAACCCAGGGTGAGCGGCTGCAGGAGGACTTCCAGCTGCCCTACTACGCGACCGGCGACATCCTGCGCGCGGCCGTTCGCGACAAGACCGAGCTCGGCAAGACCGCGAAGGAGTACATGGACCGCGGCGACTTCGTCCCAGACGAGGTGATCATCGGCGTGATCGTCGAGCGGCTCGGCGACCCCGAGGCGGCGGACGGCTTCATCCTCGACGGCTTTCCACGCACGATGCCGCAGGCGGAGGCCCTCGACGCCGAGCTGCAGAAGCTCGGCCGGGCTCTCCGAGCCGTGCTTCTGATCGACGTCCCCGACGAGGAGGTCGTGCGGCGGCTCAGCGGGCGGCGCACCTGCGCCAAGGATGGCAGCCACATCTACCACGTCGAGTTCGACCCCCCGAAGCAGCCCGAGACCTGCGACATCGACGGCAGCCGGCTGCTGGTTCGCGACGACGACAAGCCCGAGGTGATCCAGCACCGCCTCGAGCAGTACCACGAGAAGACCGAGCCGCTGATCGACTATTACGACGAGAAGGGCCTGCTGCGCCGTATCGACGGCACTCCCTCGCCCGACGAGGTCGGCGACCGCATACGGGCGCTGCTCGCAACCCTCAAGATGGAAGAGGACACCGACCTCTGATGGAGCGCCCGCCATGTATCGAATGATCATTCGCAAGACGCCTGAGCAGATCGAGAAGATGGTCGCCTCCGGCGACCTCTTGGTGCGCTGCCTGCGCCTGCTGAAATCGAGCGCGCGGGCCGGCGTGACGACGGAGGAGCTCGACCACGCCGCCGAGAAGTTCATTCGCTCCCAGGACGCCGAGCCGGCCTTCAAGGGCTACCGCGGCTTCCCGGGGTCGATCTGCACCTCTCCCAACTCGATGGTCGTCCACGGCATTCCGGGGCCGCAGGAGCTGAAGCGCGGCGACGTCCTGTCGCTGGATGTGGGCGTGGTGCGTGACGGCTGGGTGTCCGACGCCGCGATCACCGTCCCAATCGGGCCGGTAAGCGCCGAGGCGCGGAAGCTGCTCGAGACCACCCGCGAAGCGCTGCTCGAAGGCACCGCTGAAGTCCGGCCCGGCAATCACCTCGGCGACGTCTCGGCGGCGATCCAGCGCCGGGTCGAGCTCGACGGCTTCTCGATCATCCGCAGCCTCGTCGGACATGGGATCGGCCGCGACATGCACGAGGAGCCGCAGATCCCCAACTACGGCGAGCCGGGGCGTGGGCCGCTGCTCGAGGAGGGCATGGTGCTGGCGATCGAGCCGATGGTCAACGCCGGAAGCCCGCTGGTGCGGATGGGCGACGACGGTTGGGCCGTCTACTCGCAGGACGGCTCGCTAGCCGCCCACTTCGAGTTCACCGTCGCGGTGACGGCCGAGGGCCCGCAGGTGCTGACGCCCTGGCACGAGGACGAGTGAACCGCCCCACCTTCCAGCAGGCGGTCTCGATCCAAACAGCCGCCCCTCGCTAGCCGCCGCCTCAGCGTCGCCTGGCCAGGCGACGCACCTTGCTATCCTTCTCGGTCGGCCTTGAGGCCGGTTTTTCGTGCCCGCAGTCCGACTCCTGGGACGGCGGGCCTCCTATTTCGATACGAATTCGAGGGACGATGAAAGTTCGAGCGTCCGTAAAACCGATGTGCGAGAAATGCAAGGTGGTCCGCCGCGGCGGATCCGTGCTCGTGATCTGTCCCAACCCCCGACACAAACAGCGGCAGGGCTAGTCGTTTGGCACGAATCGCAGGCGTAAACATCCCCACCAACAAACGGGTCGAGGTCGGCCTCACGTACGTGTACGGAATCGGCCCCTCGACAGCCCGAAAGATCCTCGCCGACGCGAAGATCGACCCCAACACCTCAGTCAAGGACCTGACCGAGGACGAGGTGGTGAAGCTGCGTGAGGCAGTCGAGGCGCTCAATGTCGAGGGTGACCTCCGACGCGAGCGCTCGCAGAACGTCAAGCGGCTGACCGAGATCGGCTCCTACCGGGGACTGCGCCATCGGCGCGGCCTTCCGGTCCGCGGTCAGCGCACGAAGACCAACGCACGCGGTCGTAAGGGACCGAAGAGGATGAGCGTCGCGGGCAGGCGCAGAGCGCCGACGGCGAAGTAGGGGAGGGTCGATGGCTCAGCCAAAGGGACAGAAGGGGCGTGCCCGCCGCCGGGTGAAGAAGAACATCGCCTACGGCCAGGCGCACATCAAGACTTCCTTCAACAACACGATCGTCACCCTGACCGACACCGACGGCGCCGTAATCGCCTGGGAGTCGGCGGGCAGCGCCGGGTTCAAGGGCTCGCGCAAGAGCACACCGTTCGCCGCCCAGGTGACCGCCGACTCGGCGGCCAAGAAGGGGATGGAGCATGGTCTTCAGCGGGTAGAGGTCTTCGCGAAGGGCGCCGGCTCCGGCCGCGAGACCGCGATTCGCTCCCTTCAGGCGGCGGGCCTCGAGGTAACGACGGTCAAGGACGTCACCCCGCAGGCGCACAACGGCTGCCGGCCCCGCAAGCGGAGGCGTGTCTAAAGATGCCCACCTCCACGACCCCGCACGCCTGGATGACGCGCATGGCACATCGCATGTCATCGTCCTCGAGCGCTCGTGTGCCTCTGGCACACGTCGCGTCCTGTGTCCTCGACCTGCTCGGCCCTGCGCGCCCCCAGTCGCCCGCGGCCATGAAGGTGGACATCTAAATGGCCCGCGACACTTCACCCCAGTGCAAGCAGTGCCGCCGCGAGGGCCAGAAGCTTTTCCTCAAAGGGCAGCGCTGCTTCACCGACAAGTGCGGCGTCGAGCGCCGTTCCTACCCGCCCGGGGAGCACGGGCGCGGGCGGATGCGCCAGTCCGAGTATCGCCAGCAGCTGCGCGAGAAGCAGAAGACGCGTCGCTATTACCAGGTCCTCGAGAAGCAGTTTCGCTCCTACTATGCGAAGGCCTCGCGCCAGCCGGGCGTCACCGGCGAGAACCTGTTGCGGCTGCTCGAATGCCGGCTCGACAACGTCTTGGTGAGGCTGGGCTTTGCCAGCTCACGGCGCCAATCGCGCCAACTTGTTCGTCACGGTCATTGGATGGTCAACGGCCGTCGGGTGGACATCCCCTCCTACCAGGTAAGGCCCGATGACGTGATCACGATCAAGCCGGATTCGGCTGCCACCGACACGGTGCGCGCCGCCACGGAGCTCACCGCCACCGTACCGGCCTGGCTTCAGGCCGACCACGACGCGCTTACCGCAAAGGTGCTCCGGGGCCCGGAGCGCTCTGAGATTTCAGCGCCGGTCCAGGAGCAGCTCATTGTCGAGCTGTACTCCAAGTAGACCGCGCAACACGAAGCAAAACCACTAGCCGAGGAACGCATGACCACTGAATTCCAGGTACCAAGAATCAGCGCCGAGAAGGTCGACGACAATCGTGGCTCCTTCACGGTCGAACCCCTTGACAAGGGTTTCGGATACACGTTCGGAAACAGTCTCCGCCGCGTCCTGCTGTCCTCTCTGGGCGGCGCCGCGATCACAAGCGTGCGAGTCGAGGGAGTTGCGCACGAGTTCTCCACCGTGCCGGGCGTCAAAGAGGACGTCACGGACATCGTCCTCAACCTCAAGGACATCGTCGTGCGTATGCACACCGACGCCGATGAGGTCGAGGCGCCCCTCGTGGCCACGGGTCCGGGTGAGGTGAAGGCGAAGGACATCGACCTCCCCTCCGGGGTGGAGATCCTCAACCCCAACGCCCCGATTGCCACGCTGGAGAAGAAGACGAAGCTCGAGATGTATCTCACGATCGGGCGCGGCCGCGGCTACTCGGCGGCCGAGGAGAACAAGACCGAGGAGGCGCCGATTGGAGTCGTTCCGATCGACTCGATCTTCTCGCCGATCCGGCGGGCCTCCTACAACGTCGACTCGGCCCGAGTCGGGCAGCGCACCGACTTCGACAAGCTGACCCTGCGGTTGGAGACCGACGGCTCGATCGAGCCCTCGGCGGCT
>JBBQBH010000075.1:0-10651 GCA_038317345.1 Solirubrobacterales bacterium | reverse complement strand
GCCGTAGCAGCAGAGGCACGAATGCGGAGTGCACACCGTTCCGGTGCCGTTGCCCGCTGCGTAATCGCTTGCCGATAGATCCATCAGCTCTGCAAGCGACTCTTGAGTGGTGTTGTTAAGCACCGAGTTACCTCCTCCTGTCGTACCGCAAAACCAATCCACAAAGTGAATCCGCCTTGCGCTGGGCGCGACCGTAGCAGCTCCGGTCACCCAATCAACTGAATGGCGCCAACTGACCGATCGTCAGGTGAATCGGCGCAGGAAGCGGTACCAAGAATTCGAGGTCCATTCGGGCCTGTCGGGCTTCTCGGCTGAGGGAGCGTGGACCGTTACGCTGCTTTTCCGATGGCCACGGACGATTCGAAGAGCCGGCAGGCGGTCGCTGCCTGGCAGCAGCTGCTGGGCGCGGACCGGGTTACGGCCGCTCCGCAGGAGCTCGACGGCTATGGCGATTCGACGCTCGCCCAGGCGGTGCCGCCTGCGGGGGTGATCATGGCGCGGTCCAGGGGCGAGGTGGTCGAAGTCGTTCGGATCGCAAGCGAATTTGGAGTCTCGCTGTACCCGATCAGTCGCGGCAAGAACTGGGGTTACGGGGACGCATGCCCGGTGGGCCCGGGCCAGTTCGTGCTCGACCTCTCACAGATGAACCGCATCGTCGAGGTCGACCCGGAGCTCGCCTACGCGGTGGTCGAGCCCGGCGTCTCGCAGGGCCAGCTACACGACTACCTCGAGGAGAAGGGCTACCCGCTGTGGAATTCCTGTACGGGTAGCTCTCCCGACGCGAGCGTTTTGGGCAACCTGATCGAGCGCGGGTTCGGCATGACCGCGTACAGCGACCACGCTTCGCACGCCTGTGGCATGGAGGTCGTGCTCGCCGACGGCACCGTCGTCGAGACCGGACTTGGCCACTATCCCAACGCCCCCAGCCGGCACCTCTACCGCTGGGGCCTCGGTCCTCACCTCGATGGTTTGTTCACGCAGTCGAACCTCGGCGTCGTTGTTCGCGCCGGCATCTGGTTGATGGTGCGGCCGGAGGCGTTCACGACCTTCCGATTCACGATCGACCGAGACGCCGACCTCGAGGACGCAATCGACCGCTTCCGACGGCTCCGGCTCGAGGGAACGCTGAGCAACCCGGTGTTCATCGCCAACGCCTTTCGCACGCTCGCTCAATTGCGGTCGTACCCGTGGGCCGAGACCGGCGGCGCGACGCCCCTCCCGCGGGAGCTGGCGGAGTCGATGCTCCGCGAGAGTCGCTTGCCGGGTCTGACCGCGCGCTGGAACGCAATCGGCTCGCTGCATGGGACCCGCCGCGGGGTGAAGGCGGCTGTTCGCGATACCAAGGCGGCGCTTTGCGGCTTGGGCCGGCTCTACTTCACGTCTCCCTCGACCCTCGATCGATTCCAGAGGTGGGGTCGGCTTGTTTCCGCGGTTCGTCCGAGGCGCGGCCGTGAGATCGTCGGCATGGTTGAGGGCGCCCGACCGGGCCTCGACGTCTTTCGCGGAGTGCCCGGCTATCAGGGACTCGGAATGTCCCGATGGCGGTTGCGGAGGGACGTGGAAGGCCGCTGTGAAGATCCCACGGCTGAGGGTTGCGGTCTGTATTGGGTGGCGCCCGTCTGTCCCGCGAAGGGCAGTGAAGTCATGCGCTGCGTGAAGATCATCGAGGAACACATGCTCGAGCGAGGGTTCGAACCCTTGGTCAGGATTGCGGCAGCAAACGACAGAGTGGTCTTCGTCACGACGCTGCTGGCCTTCGATCGCGAGGAGGCTGCCGAAGCTGGGCGCGCAGGCGATTGCCATCGCGAGCTGGTCGCCAAGCTGCTTGACGAGGGGTATCCGCCCTACCGGGCGGGTGTCACTGAGATGGATTTGCTCGACCCAAACGGCAGCAGCTACTGGCAGGTCGCCAGCACGCTCAAGCAAGCCCTCGACCCTGGCGCGATACTCGCGCCGGGGCGCTATGACCCTCGGACCGCAGCCGAGCTCAGGACAGCGGGCGGAGCTTTGTCAGGTCGCTGACCTTCAGCAGCTCTCCCGCCGACCCGGGATCAAGCCGCTCATCCGCCGTTTCCTCCAGCATCAGGAACAGCTCCGACACGTCGAGGCTGTCAAGACCGAGATCGAGGAATCGCGTATCGCCGTCGACCGCTTCCTCGCCGGTTCGCCGCCCGCCCAGAATCTGGTTCACGGCGTCGACTGCCTGTTCAATCGTTATCCCGTTGGAACTCATCCGATGCTCCTTCGGCGTGAGCCTATTGCCTGTCTTCGAGCTCGTAGGCGAGCTGGATCTGGTTGCGGGCGACCGCGACGAAGGGCTGTGTCCCCCCATCGCCCCCGCCGATCGGCGAAAGCTCGACGTTGACCAGCGATATGAAGCCAGTGTCCTGGCGGTTCAGCACATCGGAGAGCCTGGTACGAAAACCCTCGGTGGGGAGGGACACGTCACCGACGATTCGAAACCTGGTGGTTTCGATCACCACACGCTGAACACGGGTATCCATAGCGTTCGGTATCGGCCTGGAACGGGGTGGCTTGAGCTGGGTTCGCCCGGATCGCATCAGCCGTGGCTGGCGCGGCCCGACCGGTGCTCGTAGTCTGACTCATAGGCGCAGCCTGCCGCTAGGCTGGCGCCGATGCGGGCGCTGCTCTCCATCCAGCCCGGGGTCGGACACCTTCACCCAGCGGCGCGGCTCGCCTCTTCGCTCACGCAGGCCGGTCATGAGGTCGCCGTGGCCAGCGCTCCCTCGTTCACGCCCGACATCGAGGCATTCGGGTTAACCGCCTTTCCCGCCGGTCGCGACTGGACCGAGGCCGCGGTCGATCGAACGTTCCCGGGTTTCACCGAGATGCAGGGACTCGAGCAGGTGAGGATCTTCGCGGAGCTGGCAGGCCAGGGAATCGTCGACGATCTGGTGGAGATCGGGCGGCGCTGGCATCTCGATGTGATCGTTCGGGAGACATTCGAGTGGGGGGGCTGGATGGCCGCCGAGCTGATGGATCTACCACACGCGGTGATGTCGATCGGCATCGGCGTTCCGCGCGAGATCGTCCAGGTGATGGCCGGCGACCTTCTGGGCGAGATGCCGGGCAGATACGGCCTGCCCCCCGATCCCGAGCTCGAACGCAGCGAGCGATACCTGTACCTGGTGGGATCTCCCGGCAGTCTCGATCCACCCGGGCTGCCGCGCGGCCCGACCCACCGCCGTATCCGCCCGCTGGTCCTGGAGGCCAAGTCCGAAGCCCTCCCGCAGTTGCCCTCGCCCCCAAAGGTGCGGCCTCTCGTTCACGCCACGCTCGGAACAGTCTTCAACAAGAAGGCCCGGCTCCTGCAGGCGATCGTCGATGCCTTAGCCGACGAAAACGTGGATCTGATCGTGTCCGTGGGGCGGGACGGTCGCCCCGATGAGCTGATCCCGGCCACCAATGCTCGGATCGAGAGGTTCGTGTCCCACCCCGATCTGCTTCCGCAGTGCGACCTCCTGATCTCCCACGGGGGACACGGCACGGCGATGGCGGCGGCTTCGGTGGGCGTTCCCGTGTGCCTGATGCCGATCTCCGCGGACCAGCCGCTGACCAGCGTGGGATACGCTTCCACAGGCGCGGCGATCAACCTTGCGACCGAGGTGCCGGAGGGCGGCGCATGGCCGATCATCGATCCGGAGCGAATCGAGCCGGAGGCGATCAGGCAGGCGGCCCGCCAGATCCTCGACAACCCCGACTATCGAAGCGCCGCCCAGCGGCTCCGAGACGAGGTCGAGGCGCTTCGATCACCGGACGTCGCCGTGGAACTTCTCGAACAGGTCGTAAAGACACGCGAGCCGGTGGCTTGAGAGCGGACTCTTCCCGATGAATGTCCAGCTCAATCGCCAGCCGCGGCGACGAAAGCAAAGAACCGCTGTACCAGCTCGGAGACCGGCTTTGGGTTGGGGGGTGCCTCGATCGTTTGCGGCTTGTTGAGGTCGCTCAGCTTGACGTCGAGGTTGAGGTCGACGGTCTTGACGCTGACGCCGTTGAGCGAGAGATGATTCGTGAGGCGGCGCAGAACGTGGTCCTGCTTGCCCGAGTAGACGTCGCCAGTTGCGGTGTTGATCAGGGGATCGAGCCCCGCAACGATCGCGCTGTCGGGGGGCAGCTGTGAACGACCGAGGAAACCCAGACCCACCAGCTTCAGCGCGTTGGCGTTGGAGCGAACGTACTTGTACACACTGGGAGCCGCGCCGAGATCGAGATCGCCCGACACTTGTGTGGTCGGCGTGCCGTCGACCTCGGCGTTCCCCTCGTTGCTGAGGTTGGTCAACAGCGACGGTGACGCGGGAATCGCCAGCAGGGCTCCCTTGAAAAGGGCGAATTGCGATGGGTCGATCCGGAAATTGCCGGAGAGGAAGTCGAATCCCTTGAGGTTGGGGGAGATGTAGACGGCGTCGCCGGTCGAGGTCAGCCTGCCCTTGAAACCGAAGTCAGACTCCGGGACCGCGGGGTCGAGGTTGTCGTAGCCCCCCGTGACGTCGAAGTCGAACTTCGGGACCTCGCCGGCGCCCTGGGTCTCGAACGGCCCGCTGAGCTCGGTGGTGACGCTGCCTCCCTCGTTGCCATGTTGCTTGACGTCGACCTTGAGCGTCAGGTCCAGATTGCCGCTCTTGATCGATGGGTGGCTGGAGAAGGTCTGGTCGAGGACCGTTTGCGGGTCCTCGCCACCACTACCACCACTACTACCACCACCGCAGGCCGCAACGGTTACGGCAAGCCCCGCAAGGACCGAGATCGCATTCAGCAACCGGAGTCGAGACAAAGGACTTCCCTCTCGCTGCCAAGACTGCATGGCAACGATAGTCAGGCGAGGCTCACGATCCCCAGTTACCGCTGTTTGGACAGGTGCCAGTACCGGGCGAAGAGCAAGAAGAGCTGAGTGCGCCGCTTGCGGTCTTGGTCACCGTGAACCGTGTGCCGCTGACTTGCGAGGGGACCGTCACCGAATAGCCGGTCACCTGCCCAATCACCTCGAGATCGGGGGGTAGCTGTGGTTGGATGCTCTTCAGCGTTGCGTCGGTCGCGCCCGTGTAATCGCCGTTGTGATCTACCGCATAGACCTCCATCGCGGTCACGGCTGTGCGGGCGGTCGCCTCCGCCCTCGTGTCGGAGGCAATCAGCTTCTGGCGTGCCTTGGCCCGGCGTGCCTTGGCGCTAGTAGTAGTTGTCGTCGTGTCGCTTGCCCCACAACCGATGGTGCCGGCCCCACCCAGCACTAGCACGGACAACATTGGAATTCCTCTGCCCACAGGGTCGAACCGTACTTCTCATGCCGGGCAGAACGGGGCAGGCGTAGGCGCTTGCGGCTATGGGCGCGGCTGGTTTCGAACCAGCGACCTCTCGCGTGTGAAGCGGTAGCGCACCCGTGCGCTTCGATAGGCCGTTTACGGCTCTGGCAAGCCATCTGCGCTCCGAACCGCACGCTCGTTGCACACGCACGGATGCCGTTGGATATGGGTGGATGCCTGCGGATATGGGCACCAGAAGCCGTCTGGTGCCCATAGCTCGGGGTGGCCGCGGCTGAGAAGTGAAGGTTGCGTGACGCGCCGCTAGGCTGCCCGGCAAGGCCGAGCGCGAAAGGCAACTATCGGCGCCGAAGGGCCTGGCGCAAGGCTTGCATTGAGTAGTCGGTTATGTCGGCTCAGGAAGCTGAGGGTCAGCCTCGCCTCGTCCCAGCAATGGACGTGATACTTGCCCTCGATCTTTTTGGGCTTGGGCGGCCACGCGCCGGGCTGTTCCCGGAGCGTCGTTGTCCCTCTGTCTGCCATCCGAATATGTGCCTTCCCGTTCCTCGCGACGGTCGTCACGGTAGTAGCGCCTGTCAGGGAACTGAATGAGTTGTCAGCAGGAAAATCCCGCCGAGAAGTACTCAGTATCTGCACTGACCTTGCGGAGCCCCATTATTGACCTTGCGGAGCGCCCGGCGCAAGCATAGGGTCGGTGGCGCCAGACCCGGTCATCGGCGAAGCATCTGGCGATGTCCGATCTCGGAAGCTGACTTGTAGGCGTGAAAGCATTGTGAGTCCCCGTCCACGGAATCGTCACGAGCATGATCAGGCGCTCTCGGAGGCCGACCAGACGGCCGCCGATACCGACCAGACGCCCGCCGACGCCGACCAGACGGCCGCCGACGCCGACCAGAGCGCATCTGATCGCGACCAAGCCGCAGCGGAAGCTGACCAGCGCGCCTCGAACCTAGACCAGGCCGCCTCGGATCGCGAGCTCGCCGCCCACTCACCGAGCAACGCTCTGTGGCAGCGCACCTACCAGGCCTCCCGCGCCGAGCGCGGAGACGGCACGCTTGCCCGCCAGACAACCGGGCTGGTGCGAGAGCAGGGCAGCTCCGAGCGCGACGAGCAAGCAAGGCAGCGCGATGAGGATGCCCGGCAGCGCGATCGGATCGCCGATCAGCGTGACCGGGCTGCCGATCAGGAGGATCGCGAAGCCGAGGGGACGGAGGAACTGCTCGCACCCGCTAATCCAGCGTCACGAGCGGCGCTGGATGCCGCGGCCGCCGCCCGTGCCCGCGGAGCTGGGGATCGCGCACGGGCCGCCGTAAACCGCGCACGGGCGGCGCGCGACGGCGAGGAGGCGGCCAACGACCGTGAGGAGCTGCAGGCGGAGCTGCGCCGCTCCAACCTTGATGAGCTCACTGGGGCCTACCGGCGCGGAATGGGCGAGATCGTTCTGCGGCACGAGATCGAGCGTGCTGGGCGGTCCACCGGAGAGCTGGTGCTCGCATTCGTCGACGTCGACGGGCTGAAGAGCACAAATGACCGCCAAGGTCACGCAGCCGGTGATGCCCTGCTTCGCGACGTGGTGACCGCGCTTCGGTCGAGGCTACGCCCCTACGACCTTATTGCTCGTTGGGGAGGGGATGAGTTCATCTGCACCATCTCCGACACCAGCCTCGACGCCGCTCGTGACCGTCTAGAGGAGGCACGAGCGGCCCTCGCCCAGATGCAGCCCGGGGCCTCGATCAGCGTCGGTCTGGCAGGACTGCGTCCTGACGACACCTTTGAGGCTTTGATCGGGCGTGCGGATCGCGCGCTCCTGGAGGCCCGGCCGGGACCTTAACCCTGGCCAGGCGCGCTTCCGCTTCCATACAAAGCAGCAACCCGGCTCCGGGCCAGGGACGAGTCTGCGCAGCCGGCGCCGCGATGGCTTTTCAAGCTTGATCGCCTCGTCCATCGGGCACCAACGGGCACCAGCACCGTTTTCGACCGGCCGGAGCGGCGAGTCCATTGAGGTTCGGCCGGCCTGAAACGTGCGGTTTAGCAGGGACTTCGGGTGATGGGCGCGGCTGGTTTCGAACCAGCGACCTCTCGCGTGTGAAGCGAGCGCTCTCCCACTGAGCTACGCGCCCTGGCGCGAATCATAGGACCGTCCAGCGGGTCGGCGACCCGACCAAGGGGCGGCGCTACGCTGGCCTCGATGGCCAGGGATCAGGGCAGCAAGTGCACGCTGTTGGGCGTTCTCTCGGCGGTCCTCGGTGCCTTTCTCCTCTGGGCCTCGGTCGCCTCCGGCCTCGAGCTGCGGGTCCGCGACAACCACCTCGTCGAGGGACAAGGAAAGGTGATTCGGCTGCTGGGCGTCAACCGCAGCGGCGCCGAGTACGCATGCATTCAGGGGTACGGGTTCTTCGACGGCCCGACCGACCAGCACAGCATCCGGGTGATGAAGAGCTGGCACATCGACGCCCTGCGGGTGCCCCTCAACGAGGACTGTTGGCTGGGCATCAACGGAGTCAAGCCGCAGTTCGGCGGGGCGTCATATCGCCAGGCGATCGAGGGTTTCGTCGGTCGACTCAACCGGGCCGGGCTCTACGTGATCCTCGACCTGCACGTCGCCGCGCCGGGAAGCGAGAGGGCGGTCGGAATCATCCCGCTGCCGGATGCCGACCACGCGCCCGACTTCTGGCGCTCGGTAGCCGCGACCTTCGCGCCAAACCACTCGCTCGCCTTCGACCTCTACAACGAGCCGCACGACATCGGTTGGGAGTGCTGGCTGCGCGGCTGCATGCTGCCGGCCGGCGGCGAGGGCTCGCAGCAGCACCCCGCCTACAGGGCGGCGGGGATGCAGGACCTCGTCAACGCGGTGCGCTCGACCGGCGCCCAGCAGCCCCTGATGGCCGGAGGTCGCGGCTATGCGCGCAACCTCTCCGGCTGGCTCGCACATCGTCCCGTCGACCCGGCCGGGCAGCTGGCCGCCTCCGAGCACAACTACGGCCGCCTTGCCCCCTGCGGGCCGAGCTGCAAGCAGGCGATCGTCCGGGTCGCGCGCGTCAACCCGGTCGTCGTCGGCGAGCTCGGGGAGACCGACTGCCGCCACGGCTACATCGATCGCTGGCTGCCCTGGGCCGACCGCCATGGGATCTCGTATCTCGGATGGACCTGGGACGCGGTGGCGCCGGGAAGCTGGACTTGCGGCGGCGGCCCAAGCCTGATCGAGAACTACGAGGGAAAGCCGACCCCGTTCGGGATCGGGTTCCGCAATCACCTGCGTGCGCTGGCGCGGCGCTGAGCCGGCCTCAGTGCCGGACCCAGGGGCGAAGGACGAAAAAGGACCAATTACGTCGGCCGCATCTGGGGCAGCGGCGAAACCGCTCGACCTGCGCCCCGCACTTTCGGCAATGCGGCTTCATCGGCACGATGCTGCTCGGTGGGCTCACCCCGACAACCTAGCCCCCGAGCTGGCACTGGGCCAGCGCCTTGACGTAGAAGTGGAAGTAGGCCAGCCAATGTTTGTCCCAGTAGCTGCCGACGTGACCGCCCGGCCAGGTCGTGTGCGCGGTCAGCTCCCCGCCGGCATTCCTTAGACCGGCGATGAAGGCGCGGTCCCCGGACTGGAACGGGTCCTGGTTGCCGGCGTCGAGCCAGACCGGCAGTCGCAGGAACGCCGAGTCCCCTTTGCGCGCTGCTCCGACCACGTTGTTGCGGGCGAAGTCGGAGGCGTCGTCGAAGGCGCCGGGAGCGGTCTCCCCAGCGGAGCTCCAGAGCGCCGGTGAGTGTCCGCCCACCGCGCAGAAGCGGCCCGGGTGCTTGAGCACCAGGTCGTAGGCGCCGAAGCCGCCCATCGAGATGCCGCCGATCGCGACCCGGCGCGGGTTCGCGTCGACCGACCGAGCAACCTGGGGAACCACCTCGCTGACCACGTAGTCGCCCCAGTCCCCGTCGGCGCGGTTGTGCCAGTAGGAGTGATCGCCGCCGTCCGGGAAGGCGACGATTGGCGCGCGCGGCCCGAGTCGAGAGAGGGCGACGAACATCGCGTTGTCGTCGCGAAAGCTGTTGTGGTCGCCGCCGCGGCCGTGCAGGAACACCAGCAATGGGCGCTTCTGCTTGTCGGCCTGTGCGGCCTTGGGGACGACGACGGTGGTGTGGAGCGTCGCGCCGACCGCGTGGCTGTGGATCGTCACCACTGTGACCTGGGCGCCGCGCGGATCGGCCCGTCCGATCTTGCGGACCTTGTCCACCGCCCAGGGGACGACGATGAGCGCGAACAGCAGCGAGCCGACAATTGCGGCGATGGCGACCCTGCGGCGCCGCCGAATCTGATGGCGCCGAAGCTCGCGCCTGCGGGCGGGCGGCTGGAAGACCGGTCCGTCGGGACTCATCGGCCGAACCCCTACTTGCGGATCTCCACCGCGTAGACGGAAAGCCCGCTGGGGGCGCCCTTTGCCTTGAAGCGCCGCCGCTTCAGTTTTACGGCGCCTTCGTCGAGCCGCTCGCAAACCGCATCGGAGACGAGCACCTCGCCCCCAGATGCCGCCTCGGCGACGCGGGCGGCGATGTTGACGTCGGTGCCGAGGTAGTCGCCACCAATCCGTCGCGGATGCCCGATGTGGATGCCGGCACGCAGTTGCGGTCGGTAGCCGTCCGCCTCCACCTCGACGAGCGCGTCGCGGGCCTCGAGAGCCGCAGCCACCGCGTTGGCGGGGTCATCGAAAGCGGCCATCAACCCGTCGCCCAGCCGCTTCACGACGACGCCACCGTGCGCCGTGACCGGGGGCTCGATCGCCGCCCCAACGTCGCGCAGCAGCTCGACCGCCATAGTGTCGCCGGCGCGCAGCGACCAATCCGAGAAGTCGACCAGATCTGTGAACAGGATCGTCAGCTCCCGTTGTCCGCGGTCGGCACCCTGTGCGGAGATCGAGTCCCAGACCTGAAGCGCGCTGAGCCCAATCTCTCCCAGCAGGCTGGGACGCTGGGCGGTCAGGGTCGAGAGCCTGCGGCCGAGCTGCTGGGAAGGCTGCGAACCGCCGGTCGAGAGCGGATCGCCGTAGCCGCTGTCGCCGGGCAGCAGCTCGCGGGCCAGCTTCGCGGCCATCAGCAGCCTCGGTTTCTCATCAGTGCGTTTCAGGGCCGCGGAGAGCTTCGCGATCGCGCTCTCCCGCGCTGCCTCGTCGCGCTCGGATATCTCCGCCCGCTCGCCGCCGTCCTCTTCGTACTCGGCCATGGGCGCAAGTCTAGGGCGGCTGACCCGCGCTAGCATCATCAATGGACCGTGCTAGGCGGGGTGCTAGCGGTGCCCTGTCACCCGCAATCCGCTCTAGCGGGGCCGAAACCCGTTCTGAGGGGCTGGCCTTCGGGGTCAGTACGCCGCAGGCGGCGCTGACGGCCAG
>JBBQBH010000074.1:0-10793 GCA_038317345.1 Solirubrobacterales bacterium | reverse complement strand
GACTACTCCGGCACGGCGCTGTTCGGCAAGACGGCGACCGACACCCTGCCGCTGAAGTCGACGCTGGCGACCGTGGTGCTCGGCCTGGCCGGATTCCAACTCCTCTCGGCGACCTGGATCTACGGCAAGCTGCCGCGCGCCAGGCCGCGCCCGGGCTGGCTGCCGCCGCTGCACCGCCTCGCCGGTGTGGCGGCGATCCTGGTCTCCCTGCCGATCGCCTACCACTGCATGCGCGCCTACGGGGTGCAGACCTTTGACGCGCGCATCGCCGTGCATTCGATCGCCGGCAGCTTTGTCTACGGGGCCTTCGCGGCCAAGGTGACGATCGTGCGCTCCAAGCGCCTCCCCGGTTGGACGCTGCCGCTGGCCGGCGGCCTCCTGGTCACCCTGGTCGCCGTGCTCTGGTACACGAGCGCGCTCTGGTACTACAACGACTTCAGCGTGCCACTGCTGAAGTGAGGCTCAGTACCCGCCGCCGCCGCTGGTGCCGCCGTTCCCCGGGCCGCCGGGCCTGGTGCTGATCCCGGAGTCCGGGGCGCCATTGCTGGGGATCGTGGCGCTTTGCGGCGCCGTCGGGGTGGCGGTCGTCGTGGCATCGGTATCGGTCACCGTCGTGGTGGCCGTCGACGTTTGTGCCTGAGTGGTGGCCGTGGTGGAGCTGTTGTCGGAGCCGCAGGCGGCGAGCGCCAATGCCGCGAACAGCGCGGCGATCACAGCAATTCGTCTCATTGCCCCATGATCGCGGAGTCGTCCCCCGCCGGCGGCAACTTTCCGCGCAAACTGCGCCATCGCCTGGTCTCACCGATGTCCGTCAGGACTCGTAGGCTCAGGCACGAGCACCCTGTGAACCACCTTCCGCTCCATGTCCTCCATTGCTAGCCTGACCGGCCCTGAGCCGGACGAGCGGGGGAGCCGCAACGTGCACCTGAAGCCGGTACCCGATCCGATACCGCAGCCGCCCGCTGCGGGCGAGCAGCCCTCGATCGCTGAGCTGGAGCGCTACGCGACCGTGCTGCGGATCAACTGCGTCCGCATGCTGGCGGTCGCCAAGTCCGGCCATCTCGACTCCTCGCTGTCGGCCGCCGACATCGTCACCGCTCTCTACTACCGGGTCCTGCGCCACGATCCGAAGAATCCGGCCTGGCCGGAGCGGGACCGATTCGTTCTCAGCAAGGGCCACGCGGCGCCGATCCAGTACGCGGCGCTGGCCGAGCACGGCTACTTCCCGCACAAGGACCTGATGGGCCTGCGCCAGATCGGCTCGCACCTTCAGGGTCACCCGGACATGACCCGCACGCCGGGCATCGAGGTCTCCACCGGTTCGCTGGGGCAGGGTCTTTCGATGGCCGTCGGGATCTGCCTCGCGCTGCGCCTCGACGGGCTGCACGAGACGGCGCAGGCCTTCACGCTGATGTCCGACGGCGACATCCAGGAGGGGGAGAGCTGGGAGGGGGCCGCGGCCGCCGCCCATTACAAGGTCCCCAACCTGACCGCGATCGTCGACTACAACCACCTGCAGACCGACGGCACCACCGAGGAGGTCATGGACACCGGTGACGTGCGCGCCAAGTTCGAGGCCTTCGGTTGGGACTCGATCGAGATCGACGGGCACGACATGGGCGCGATAGTCGAGGCGCTGGAGCGCAGCCGCACGCTGCGCAGGCCCGCAGCGATCGTCTGCCAGACCAAGAAGGGACGCGGCGTCTCCTTCATGGAGGATCGCTTCGGCTTCCACGGAAAGCCGCCCTCCCAGGAACATGCGGAGGAGGCGATGAAGGAGCTCGAGGCGCGGCTAACCGAGCAGACCGAGGCGCTGGCGGCCAGCGACGATGGCGACGGAGGGGCGACCGATGGCTGAGGCCAAGACCGAGCCGATTGCGACCCGCCAGGCCTACGGCGACGCGCTGGTCGAGCTCGGCGAGCGCCACGAGGACGTCGTCGCCCTCGACGCCGACCTCGCCGTCTCCACGCAGTCGATCAAGTTCGGCAAGAAGTTCCCCGAGCGCTTCTTCAACTGCGGCGCCGCCGAGGCAGGGATGATGTCGATGAGCTGCGGGCTCGCGGCCACGGGGAAGGTTCCCTACGCCTCGACCTTCGCGATCTTCGCGACCGCCCGCTCCTATGACCAGGTGCGGGTGGGGATCGCCCACAACCGCCTCAAGGTGCGGATCGGCGCCAGCCACGGTGGCGTGTCGTTGGGCGAGGACGGCGCCACGCACCAGATGATCGAGGACATCGCCCTGATGCGGGCGATGCCGCGCATGCAGGTGGTCGTCCCCGCCGACTACAACCAGGCATACGCGGCTGTGATCGATTCCTACGAGCGCTTCGACGAGCCGATGTACATGCGTTTTGGCCGGCCGGCGACCCCGATCGTCTACGACGAGATCCCGGAGACACTGGGCAACGGAGTCGACGTGCTGCGCGAGGGCAAGGACATTTCGATCTTCGTCTGCGGCCACATGGTCTGGCGCGGGGTGGAAGCCGCCGATGTGCTCGCCCGCGAGGACGGGATCGAGGCGGAGGTGGTCAACGTCTCGATCATCAAGCCGCTCGACTCCGAGGCGGTGCTGCAGTCGCTGGCCAAGACCGGCGTCGCGGTCACGGCTGAGGAGCACCGCGTGGTCGGTGGCCTGGCTGATGCGGTGCGCGAGGTGGCGGCAGAGGAACATCCGGTGCCGATCTTCGCGCTGGGTATGGGTGACGAATTCGGGGTTTCCGGAACCGCCGAGGCCTGCATGGAGCACTTCGGCCTCACCGCTTCGGGGATCGCCGATCGGGCGCGTGAGGCGATGATCAAGAAGCCGATCGTCTCGCACCCCCCGATCCACGGCAGCTAGGGCGCTGCAAAGCTGCGCATTCTGTTTCCTGCAGGATTCCTGCCACTGAACGGCTTCCTGCGAAACCGCATCACCCGGCTCTCTAGCCTGTTGCGTCCTGCATGGCGAGATTGCGTAGGAATCGGAACGGGGCCCATGAGCCGGCCCCGATGCGCCGTGGCCCGGCGCCGATCATCGAGCTCGACGACGTCACCAAGGTCTACCCGGGTGGCCACCTCGCGCTGGAGCGAGTCTCGCTGACGGTCGGGCGGGGGGACTTCGTGTTCCTGGTCGGCCCGACCGGTTGTGGCAAGTCGACCCTGATCAAGCTTCTGATTCGCGAGCTCGACCCGACCGAGGGCGAGGTGCGGATCGCGGGGCGCAGCATCGGCACCCTGTCGGAGAAGAAGATCCCGCTGCTGCGCCGCAACATCGGGACCGTGTTCCAGGACTTCAAGCTGCTGCCCAATCGCACGGTCTACGACAACGTCGCCTACGCGCTCCAGGTGATTGGCGCGGGCCGAGCCGAGATCCGCGAGAAGGTGCCCGAGACGCTGCGCCTGGTCGGGCTGTCGACCAAGGTTCACAGCTATCCCGACCAGCTCTCCGGCGGTGAGCAGCAGCGCGTCTCGGTTGCGCGCGCCTTCGTCAACCACCCGCCGCTGCTGCTTGCCGACGAACCGAGCGGCAACATCGACCCGGTCACCTCGATCGGGATCATGCAGCTGCTCTATCGGATCAATCGAACGGGCACCACCGTCCTCGTCGTCACCCACGACCGCGAGATGGTCGACAAGATGCGCCGCCGCGTGGTCGAGCTCTACGAGGGGCGCATCGTCCGCGACGAGACCGCCGGCGGCTACGAGGAGTCGACGAACGAGTTCGGCATGCGGATGCGCGCCGAGATGGGCGTCGGGCCCGAGGGCGCCACCAACGGCGAAGTTGACGAGCTGATCTGATGGGACGCATCTGGTTCTTCATCCGGGAGGCCGCCCGGGCCCTGCGCCGCAACGCCGCGCCGAGCGTGGCGGCGATCGTGACCACGGTCGTCACCGTCGTTCTGCTGGGCGTCCTGATCCCGATCTTCCAGGTCGCGCAGAGCAAGAGCGCCGAGGTCCGCAACCAACTCGAGCTGAAGATCTTCCTCTACGACGACGCCACGCAGGGCGAGATCAATGCGCTGCAGACCAAGATCGAGGGCCTTCCGCACGTCAAGTCGGCCGCGTTCGTCTCCAAGGCGGAGGCACTGAAGATCCTCTCCGGTCGGCTCAGGGACCCAAACGTGCTCAAGGAGCTGAGCAGCAACCCGCTGCCCGCATCCTTCGACGTCAAGCCCGACGACGCTGGCAACCTCGACGCCATTCACAATGAGCTGACGCCGTCCGACGCGAGCGGCACCGCGCGCCCGATCAGCCCGATCATCGAGACCGTCAAGGACTCGCGCCAAGAGGCGCAGAAGATCGAGCAGGTGACCAGCTCGCTGAAGATCGTGCTGACGATCCTCACGGCGCTGCTGGTGGCCGCCTCGCTGATGCTGGTCGGAAACACGATCCGGCTCTCGATCTACTCGCGCCGGCGCGAGGTGGAGGTAATGCGCCTGGTCGGCGCGACCCGATGGTTCATCCGCTGGCCGTTCATGCTCGAGGGAATGGTCGTCGGCTTTGTCGGCGGGGTGGCCGCCATACTGATTCTGTGGCTGGGCAAGGTGACGATCGTCGACCCCCTCTCCAGCAGTCCCCTGTTCTCGGCCCTGAACACGATGTCGTTCCCGTTGCTGGTCGGGATCCTGTTCTGCTCCGCGATCGTCGTCTCGGCGATCGGCAGCGGGATCACGCTGCGCCGCTTCCTGCGGGTGTGAGCGCCACTCGATGAGGGCTGGCTCCGCGGCCGCCCTCGCCGCGGTCCTGATCGCCTTCCTCTGTGCCGGCCTTTGGTTTGGCGGGCATCCGAACGACCTTCCCCGGTCGCTGCGCGACGTCTTCGTCGACGAGTCGACGACGCTGAGCGGCGAAGCCGCGGAGACGATCCAGGACCACTACTACCGAGGTGTCTCGCGCGACCAGCTCAACAACGGCTCGATCACCGGCATGGTGGACGCGTTGCGCAGCCTCCACAAGGAGGATCGCTTTTCGCACTACTTCGACCCGAAGCAGGCGCAGATACTCAATGAGCAGACGTCGGGGCGATTCACGGGTGTTGGCCTCAGCGTCAGGGAGGTGAAGCGCGGGTTGAAGGTGGTCGAGGCGTTCAAGGGATCGCCGGCGGCGAAGGCCGGGATCAAGCCGGGCGACCTGATCGTCTCGGTGAACGGAAAGTCGATCGCCGGCGAGTCCTCGGACCTGTCGACGGCGAAGATCAAAGGGCCGGACGGCACCGACGTGACCCTCGGCGTCGTTCAGGCGTCGAGCGGCAAGACCCGCCAGCTGAGGCTCCAGCGCAAGGAGATCTCGACCCCGGTCGTCGAGTCCTCGATTCGCCGCGTCAATGGCGATCGGCTCGGCTATGTGCACCTGTCGGCGTTCAGCGACGGAGCCCACGGGCCGCTGCGCGACACGACCCAGCGCCTCGAGCGCCGTGGCGCGGAGGGGATCGTCCTCGACCTTCGCGGCAACCCGGGCGGGCTGCTGGACGAGGCGGTCCTCACCTCCAGCGTCTTTCTGCCCAAGCACGACAAGGTGGTGACCACCGCCTCCCGCACCGAGGGACGGCGTGTCTACCTGGCCGCGGGCGATCCCCTGCCGCGCCGCCCGATGGTCGTCTTGATCGACCGCGGAACGGCATCTGCGGCGGAGATCCTCGCCTCGGCGCTCGCCGACAACGGCCTCGCCGAGGTCGTGGGCACCCGCTCGTTCGGCAAGGGGCTGTTCCAGGACCTGCTCGACCTCTCCAACGGCGGCGAGCTCGACCTCACGGTGGGCGAGTTCTTCACCGCCGACGGGATCTCGCTGGCGCCGAAGGGCATCCAGCCCGACGTCTACGCCAAGGACAACCCGCAGACGAAGGCCGACGAGGGGTTGCAGCGCGCCCTCGCGGTGCTCGAGGGCGAGGTCGCCAAGCAGCAGGGTGCCGCCCAAGTCCCGCGCGGCAAGAGCCCGAAGCGGTGAGCAGCGCAAACAGACGGCGGCGCGGGGGGCCAGTCGGCCGCCGCGTGGCGACGATCGAGCGGCGGGGTCGTTTTCTCGTCGCCGAGCCACTGTTCGAGCGCGGTCCCCAGATCGAGTTGGACCGCCGCACCCGCGTCGGGGCCGGAGAGATGGCGCTGGTCGAGTTTGGGCCGGGTCGGGCCAGGGCGCTACGTGAGCTTGGCTCCCCCGGACGAGCGCGCGACGTCGTCGAGGCTCTGCTCTGGGACCGCACCAGTGGCCGCGGCTTCAGCGATGCCGTCGAGCGGGCGGCGGCGCAGGCGGCTGAGCGCGCGCTCGCCGAGCCGGGGGCGCGCCGCGATCTGACCGAAATGGCCACCTTCACCGTCGATCCTGCCACCGCGCGGGATTTCGATGACGCGGTTTCCGCGCGCCGCGAGGGCGACGGTATTCGGCTCTGGATTCACATCGCCGACGTCGCCGCGCACGTGGGGGCCGGTGATGAGCTGGACCGTGAGGCCTATCGCCGCGCCAACAGCACCTATGTACCGGGAACAGTCGAGCCGATGCTCCCCAAGGCGCTCAGCGCCGACGCCTGCTCGCTGGCGCCGGGTGTGGAGCGCCTGGCCGTCACCACCGAGATCGAGCTGGGGGCGGGCGGGGAGGTGCGCTCGTCGAGCTTCTACCGCAGCCGCATCCGCTCCGACGCGCGGCTGAGCTACGACCAGCTCGACGAGATCTTCGCTTCGCGAGCCGAGCCGCCCGCGCCAGCCGCTGAGCCGCTGGAGATCACCCGCGCGGTTGCGGCCGCGCTCGCGGCACGGCCGCGGGCCGGCGCCCTCGAGGTCCACTCTGCCGAACCGGAGTTCCACTTCGACGCCGACGGGAACGTGAGCGGCGCCCACGACATCGAGCAAACCGAGGCTCACCGCCTGATCGAGCAGCTGATGATCCTTTGCAACGAGCAGGTCGCCTCGATGCTGGAGCGCAAGAAGGTGGTGACGCTGTACCGCGTGCACGAGCAACCCGACCCCGAGCGGGTGAAGTTCCTGGTCGAGCAGCTCGCATCTCTGGACCTGCCGACGCCGCCGCTGCGGGAGCACCTCTCACCGAGCGAGGCGGCGGAGGTGGCCGCCCAGGCCAGCCGCCTGGTCGCCACGGAGGCGGCGCGGCGTGGGCATGGCCGTGGGGCGTATACATCGCTCGTGCTCCGTTCTCTCAAGCAAGCCCAATACAGCGCCCGAAACCTCGGCCACGCCGGGCTCGCCAGCTCGGCCTATTGCCACTTCACGTCCCCGATCCGCCGCTACCCGGATCTGCTCGTGCACCGGGCGTTGCTGGCGACGATCGGCGAGCACGAGCAGCCGCCGGCGCTGGAACTTGCCCGCGAGGCGGCCGTGCATTGCTCGGAGCGCGAGCGCGAGGCAGCGGTGATCGAGCGGGATGCCGACGACATCTGCGCAGCATTCCTGCTCCAGCGGGAGTTGTTTGAGTCCGGCTGGGAGGCCGAGTTCGAGGGCGAGGTCCGGGGGGTTATCGGGGCAGGGGCGTTCGTGCACTTCGGGGGTACGCTCGGCAACGTCTACGAGGGATTCGTGCCGGCGCGCCGGCTGCGCGGTGAGCGCTTCGAGCTCAACGAGGTCCAGACCGCGCTGGTGGGGACGAAGACGGGACGTGCGGTGCGGCTCGGCGACCCGATCTCGGTTCGCGTCGAACGGGTCGAAGCGCCGCGCGGAAGGGTCGACCTGGAGCCGGTGGAGGGGTAGCGGTGGCGAAGAAGAAGGGAAAGCGGGCGGCGGAATCCGGCGACGTGGCGACCAACCGGCGCGCCCGCCAGAAGTTTCAGGTCGAAGAACGCATGGAGGCCGGTATCCAGCTCAAGGGCAGCGAGGTGAAGTCGCTGCGCGACGGCAAGGCTCAGCTCGGAGACGCTTACGCGGTCGTCGATCGGGGCGAGGTCTGGCTTCGAAATCTGCACATTTCGCCCTATGCGCCGGCCAGCGATCAAAACCACGATCCGGAGCGACCGCGAAAACTGTTGCTTCACCGAAATGAGATCGAGCGCCTGGTTGGCAAGACCCAGCAGCGTGGGCTGACCCTGATCCCGACCCGGATCTACTTCAAGGGATCGCACGCCAAGGTCGAGCTGGCGCTGGCACGCGGCAAGGAGGGGCGCGACCGGCGGCGTGAGATCGCCGATCGCGACATGCGCCGCGAGGTCGAGCGCGACTACAAGCGGCGGATGCGCTGATTCGTGCCTATAGTTTCTCGCCGAGTCCGCCAACCGCCTGAAGCGGGCTTGCATTTCGTCCAGGCGGTGATCACGGGGGTGTGCGATTAACGAGGCGACCATGCAAGGATGCCGTGGAATGCGTCGTCGCTTTGCCTCTCTTTCGCGGATCAGGGGATTCGCCTCGGGCCCGCCTGCACTGGCCAGTGGGTTCGTCCTGCCGGCCGGGAACGTCAGCGATTTCATCGATGACCATGTCCAGATCCTCGTGCCCGCCCTGCTGGGCACGATCATCGTCCTGCTGGGGATCGTGATGTTGATGCAGCGCCGCAGCGCGCGCGGCAGCGACGCAAAGCAGAAGGGCAAGGGGCAACTGGCGGCCGTTCCGACCCCAGCTGCCGCGGGTGGGGGTTCGGGCGCAGCCGCTGCCCCGTCGTCAAAGCAGCAGCCCAAGCCGAGCAAGCCGCCCGAGAAGAAGGATCAGAGCCGGCGCGAGATTCGCCAGGGCAGGCGCGACGAAGGCAAGCGGCAGAGCGAGTTACATCGCGCCGCCCAGGCTCGAGAGCGCAAGCAGCGCGAGGATGAGAAGCGCCGGCTTGAGGAGGAGAAGGAGCAAAAGAAGGCGGAGCGGAAAGCGAAGCTGCAGCCCGTAGCCACGGACGCGAAGGAGGACGAGGGACCCAGGAAGCAGAAGGGCCCGGGCCGCCGCGAGCTTCGTAGACGCGAGCGCGAGGAGAGCCGCAAGCGGGAGGAGCAGGAGAAAGCGGCCAAACAGGCTGCGGTGGAGGCCGAAAGGGCCAAAGAGCAGGCGCAGAGAGCCGCCGAGCGCGAGCAGGAGAAAGCCGAACGAGAGGCCGAGCTGGCGGCCAAGCGAGAGCAGAAGCGCCAGCAAAAGCCGCGGCGCGGGCTTCTCCGCCGACGCCCCAAGCCCAAGCCAGCGCCTGCCGCGCCACCGGCAGCCGCAGCGAGCCGACCGGAGCCAACGGCGCCGAGCCCTCGGCAGGCGCCGCAGCCGGTGGCGAGCGAGAAGCAAGAAGGCCCCAGTGGCGCCGACTTCGTCCCACCGGCCCTGCGAACCGAGGCGGCGCCTCGGGCGCGATCGGGCGCCGAGCCCGCGTCAGCGCCCGGCGACGCAGAGACTGCCGCACAGATGGAGGCGGCGGAGGCGGCAGAGCGCGCTGCCCGCGAGGCTGAGGTGAGCGTTCGCGCCAAGGTGGAGGAGCTGCGTCTCGAGGAGGAGAAGATCAAGCAGGCGGCCGAGAAGCGTCTGAAGGAGGCCGAGCAACTCCAGCGGGAGGCGGAGGAACGCGCCGCCCACGCACACGACGAGGCCGAGCGGCGGATTCGGGCCGTGGCCGAGAAGACGCGACGCGAGACCGAGGCGAAGGCTCGGGCCGAGGCCGAAGGGCGAGTCAAGGAGGAGGCCCGGGCACGGCAGGCGGCCGACGAGCAGGTGAACCAGGAAGCCGAACAGGCGCGGCGCGAGGCTGAAGAGAAGGCCCGGGCGATGGAGGAACAGCTGAGGGCTGAGCGCGAGAGCCACGACCAGGTGATCAGCGAGGCTCAGCAGCGGCTGGAGCAGATCGAGGCGCGAGCCACGGCCGCGGAACGCCGTGCAGCCGCCGCCGAGCGGATGGCCCAGCTGAAGACCGAAGAGGCGGAGCGCGAACGGCGTCTTCGGAAGGTGATGGACAGCGTCAGCGAGGCCGAACAGCGCGCCCAGGAAGCCGAACAGCGTGCCGCCGCCGCGGAGCTGGCGACCGCCGGGGCCATCGAGGAGATCGGGCCCGACGCGCCGGGGAACGAAGCGCCGGAATTGCCGCCCCCGGAGGCGAGTCCTGAGCCGCAGGCCGCGAATACGGCGCCAGAGCTCGAGGAGCCGAGCCCGCCCGAATGGGTGCCACGGGAGTCGGTTCTGCCCCAAAGCGAGCCGGTGCCCGAGCCCGCACAGCCGCAAGCGGCGCCTCCGGAGCCCCCGCGGGAGGAGCCCCCGCCGGCGCCCCCACGTGAGGAGCCCCCGCCGGCGGCGGCGGAGCTGGTCGATCTCAACACCGCCAGCTTCGAACAGCTGCGAGGCATAAATCTCTCCGTTACCCAGGCCACCCGCGTGCTCGCCCACCGAGAGCGACGCGGCGGCTACTCCTCGGTCGACGACCTCGACGACGTGCCGGGGTTCCCGAAGGAAGTCCTCGACGACCTGAAGCGCCGCGTCACCGTCTGAGGGTTAGAAACTCCCGCGGGCGGGGACCATTTCTCCAGATCCCGATGGGAGACCCGGGAGCGCAAGGAGGAGAGATGCCATGGAGTCTGCCGCTGAGCGGGCTGGCGTTGCTGACGGCGGTGATCGCTCTGGTGTTCCTCAATGGCTGCGGAGGATCGAGCAGCGGGGGTACGCCGACCTTGAACTGGTTCGTCGCCACCCAGCCGGGAGGGACGATCCAGGAGGCCGTATTCAGCCTAGCGGCGCTCGCGCCGTAGAATCAGTGCCTACATAGCACGGGGACGACAGGCTTCGACGCAGTCGATCCGTGCGAACGGTTGCAGGTCGAGGTTCCCGGAGGCCTCGTAAAACCCCGGGAAAAACCAATACGTGCGGACCATGAGTTCGCCCTCGCCGCTTAGTTAGTAGCTAAGCAGTGAGAGTCGGTCCTCCCTCGCCCG
>JBBQBH010000073.1:0-10862 GCA_038317345.1 Solirubrobacterales bacterium | reverse complement strand
GAAGAGGCGGTTGATGAGCAGCGTGGCGATCCCCTGACGGCGCCGCTCAGGGTCCACGGCGACGTTCATCAAGTGCCAGATCGTGTCGTATCGCGAGCAGACCAGGTAACCGGCGAGACGGCCGTCCTCGTCGATCGCCGCAAGGCAGATACCGGAAGGCTTCGAAAGCTCGAGCACGAACATCGCCAGCGACCAGGGGGTCGGGAAGGACCGTCGCTCGATCGAGATCACCGACGGTAGGTCGGTGTAGGAGAGGCGGCGGAGCCGCAACTCGCCAACCGAGCCGAGCTCGGCTCCATCGTCAGTTGTCTGTGCTGTCTCGCTCACGCCAGCGCTCTGCGTCCGGTGGCCTCAGATAGATGGGAGCGACGCTTTCGGGATCAGACGCGCTGATATGCCGGCCGATCGCGCAGATCTCACGCGCCGCGATCCGGTGTGACGGATCCAAGTCACCGAGAACCTCGGCCCCGCTTTCTTGCAGCTCATCACGAAATCGTAGCGCCCCCGATCCGGCCGCCAGAGGTGGCTCGCTTAGCTGGGCGAGGCGTTCCGCCAGCTCCCCGGGGGCAATCACAAACGGCTCCCAGATCTCCCCGCCCCCAGCGTCGTATAGCGCCGCGAACAGCTCGCCGCGTCGTGCATCGAGCGCAGCGAGCAGCGGCCGCCTCCCGGCGCCGGATGCGGCGCCGCGTGCAAGCGCCGCCAGCGTGCCGACCCCCGCCAGCTCAATCCCGAGCGACTGCGCGAGCGCCTTGGCAGTCGCCACCCCGATCCGCAATCCCGTGAACGACCCAGGGCCGACACCGACCGCGATCCGCACGACCGAATCCCAGCCACCAGCCGCAGCGGCGGCCTCCTCCACTTCGGCGAGCAGCCTCGTCGAATGGGCTGGTCGCCCATCATCGCCTGGCCCAGCGGAAGCGGCGAAAAGGAGCTCGCCGTCGCGGACCGCGGCCACGGCGGTGTCGTCGGTCGCGGTGTCGAACCCGATCACCACGGACATGTGCAGATGCGGCCAATTGCTGCGGACATCTGGCTATAGGGTGGCGAAGATCGATATGGCTGAGAGGGGATCGAGGTGAACAGATTCGCGCAGCGGTCGGCGGCCGCGCTGGCGGCGATCGCGATCTCCGCAGGTGGCGCCGTGTGGGTGGGTTGTGGAAGCAGCGACACAAGCAACAAGGTCAACAACGCGCTCGACCAGAGCCAGAAGGCCATCGATCAGGCCCAAAAGAAGGGCCAGAAGGCGGTCAATCAGGCGACCGATGAGGCCAACAAGGCTGTCAAAGAGGCCAAGAGGCAGGCCAACAACAGCGGTTACTAGTCGCTTCGGCGATCGTCTCAATCGATCGTGATCGTCCTGTTATCGCCGCCGGCGTGCTCGAGTCGCACCCGTAAGGCGATTCGCTCGATCCCCGGTTCGGCCACCGCCGGCCACTCGATGAAGGCCACCGAATCGGCGGTCAGATAGTCGTCGATCAAACCCGGGTCCTCACCCTCAAGCGTCTGGAGACGGATCAGGTCGAGGTGGGAGATCGGCAGCCTCCCTCGGTAGCGCTGCCCGATCGTGAAGGTTGGCGAGGTGACCGGTTCCTCGACGCCGAGCGCCCGGCAGGCGCCGCGGATCAAGGTCGTCTTTCCCGATCCCAGCTCGCCGGACACCAAGACGACGTCGCCTGGCTTCAGGTCCGCGGCAAGCCGTGCCCCGATCGCCTCGGTGTCGGCGGAGGAGCCGCTCTGCAAGCTCCGCCTCGGGCTGCTCAACCGAAGAGACCGAGCTGGTCGGCCTCGAGTGCCGGCTCGGCCTCTGGGGAATCTGGCGCGGATTCCGTTGGCTCCGCCGCCGCGGCCGGTGCGGAATCCGGCGGCGCCTGCTCGAGCAGCTGCGGCAACTTGGCGAAGTCGGAGCGCAGCGTGTCGGCCACCGAAGGCGTGCGCAGGGCGGCCGCCGGATGGAAGAGCGGCATCACGAACACCGTGCGCCCGGCGAGGCTGTGGACCTGCGGTGCGCCCCGCACCTTGGTGATTCCGGTCTGGCTACGAGTCAGAAGCTTGGTGGCGAAGTTGCCCAGCGTGCAGACGACGCGCGGCTCGATCAGCTGCACCTGCCTGGCCAGGTAGGGCTCGCATGTCTCGATCTCGATCGGCTGGGGGTCGCGGTTGCCGGGCGGCCTGCATTTCAGGACATTGCAGATAAAGACGTCCTCCCGAGACAGGTCGATCCCCTCCAGCAGCTCGCTGAGCAAGCCTCCGGCGCGGCCGACGAAGGGAAGGCCCTGGCGGTCCTCCTCTGCGCCCGGCGCCTCACCGACGAACATCAGGTCGGCGTCGGCGTTGCCGGAACCGAACACCACCCGGGTTCGCGTCGCCGAAAGCGGGCACTTCACGCAGATCGCCGCCTCGTTGAAGACCTCGACCAGCTGCTCGCGGCGCTGCTCCGATGCAGAGCTCATCACGACCCCCTCGCCTTCTTCGCGTCGGCGATTCGGTCGCTGCGCGCCGCCTCGCGCTCGCGCCGCTGCGATTCGGAATCGCGCACCTTCGCGCCGCGCGGCAAGCGCCCGGGAGGCGACACCGGCGAGAGGCGCCGCCGGGTTCGACTCGACTTGCAGCTCGGACAGGCAGGGGCCGAGGTGCCGCTCTTGACCAACTCCTCGAAGCGGCTACCGCACTTTCCGCACTCGAACTCGTAGATCGGCATCGCTCTCATCCTCGATCCTAGCCCTGCAACCCGACCGGGCTGGCGCTGTCGAAGCTCGCAAATTGGCGCTATTTCTCGGCGCCCTCGAGGTCTGCCGGCAGCAGCGAGAACATCACCTCGTCCCATCGCCGCCCTTTCGACTCGGCCCGGGAGCGCAACACGCCTTCGCGGGTGAACCCGGCCGCTTCCGCGACCTGCTGCGATGCGGCATTCTCGACGTCGACACGGATCTCGACCCGGGCCAGGCCAAGAGAACCCAGCGCCCAGCGCGACAGCAGCCGCACCGACCGGGTCGCCACGCCCCGCCGGCGCGCCTCGGGCGCCACCCAGTAGCCGATTTGCCCCACCCTGTGCGCCCAGTCGATCGCGTTGATCCCCACCGACGCAAGCACCCTGTCGTCGCCGGCGTCGACGGTGACGAAATGCAGCCCGGTGCCCTTGTGGCGCTGGCGCTCGGCGTCTCGAAACCACTCGCGGGCATCGTCCTCGCCGTAGGGCGACGGCACAAGGGTGAAGCGAGCGACCAACGGGTCCTGGCAGGCGGCGGTGACCGCCTCGACGTCCGACTCGCGCGGCGGGCGAAGGGCAATCAGATCGTCCTCGAGCCGGGGCTGCGGATGTTCGATTTCGGGCACCACGCCAAGTTACCCGGGTACGAACCGGCTTTCGCGCCTACCGCGCCTCCTATAATTTGCCCTGGCCGTGACCTTCGGGCATGGACCGGTCGGTGAGCCCGGCCAAGCAATAGAGAGCTGACTTAGCTCCGTCTGGTATCTCGAATGTGGGAACTGGAACGGGAATTGAACCGAAACGAACGCGACATCCCGGCGCTCGCGGTGATTGGAGCGGGCCGTGTAGGCCGTGCGATTCATCGCGCCGCGCGGGCCGAAGGCATCGATTCGAGGCTGGCCGGCCGCGCCGACGCTGCAGAGGCCTGCAAAAGCGCCGAAATCGCCCTGCTCTGCGTCCCCGATGGCGCAATCGAAGAGGCTTGCGAGACGATCGCGGACGCCCCAGGGCTTCGCTTCGTGGGTCATACCAGCGGTGCGACCGGCCTCGAGGCGCTGGGCGCGGCAACCACGCGGGGGGCGGCGGCCTTCGGACTGCATCCCCTGCAGACGATCACCGACGACAACCCAGAGCTGATCGGCGCCTCCTGCGCGATCAGCGGCACGACGCCCGAAGCCCTGGCGCTCGCCCGGTCCCTCGCCCAGCGGCTCGGCATGCGGTCTCTCGAGCTGCCCGAGGAGCGCCGCGCCGTCTACCACGCCGCCGCCTCGATCGCGTCGAACTTCCTGGTCGCCCTCGAGGAGTCGGCGGCCCAGCTCCTGGAGCGAGCCGGGGTCGAGAACGGGCGCGAGCTGCTGGCGCCGCTGGTCCTGCGCAGCGCCGCCAACTGGGCCCAGCGCGGGCCGGAAGCGCTGACCGGCCCGATTGTCCGCGGAGACGACGCGACCGTCGAGCGACATCTGGAGGCGATCGAAGCGGCGATGCCGGAGCTGTTGGAGCTGTATCGGGTGCTCGCCGAGCGCACCCGTTCGCTGGCCGCAGCCGATACCGAGGTGATGGCGTGAAGACGATCCGCGCCAAGAGCGAGCTACGGGAGGCGCTCGCCGAGCCGCGCCGCGAGGGCCGCACGATTGGCCTGGTGCCGACGATGGGGTACCTGCACAAGGGGCATCTCTCGCTGCTGCACGCGGCGCGCGCCGACTGCGACCTGGTCGTGATGAGCCTGTTCGTCAACCCGACCCAGTTCGGGGCCGGCGAGGATCTCGACCGCTATCCGCGCGACGAGCAGCGCGACACGGCGCTTGCCGAGGAGGCTGGCGTCGACCTGATCTATGCGCCGAGCACCGACGACGTCTATCCGTCCGGCTACGCGACCTATGTCGATGTCGAGGGGCTGACGGAGGTGCTGTGCGGGGACCCGCAGCGGCGCGGGCCCGAACACTTCCGCGGCGTGATCACGGTGGTCGCCAAGCTCCTCAACACCGTGCAGCCGGACATCGCCTACTTCGGGCAGAAGGACGCCCAGCAGGCGCTCGTGATCCAGCGCATGGTCGGCGACCTCGACTTCCCGGTGCGGATCGAGGTGCTGCCGATCGTGCGCGATCCGGACGGCCTGGCGATGAGCTCCCGCAACGCCTATCTCGACCCCGAGCAGCGCCACCGGGCGGCCGCCCTGTCGCGGGCGCTGCGCGCGGCGCAAGACTCGGCGCGCAGCGGCTCGCTGACCGAGGCAATGGCGGACGCCCGCCGCGAGCTCAGCGAAGCGGGCATCGAGCCCGAGTATCTGGAGGCTCGCGACGCCGAGGACCTGACGCCGGTCGCGGAGCTGAACGGCCGACCGGTGCTCGTCGCAGTCGCCGCCCAGATCGGCGGCGCGCGGCTGATCGACAACGTGGTGATAACCGTCCCCGACCCCCCGCACCCCGAATGACGCCGCACTCCTTCGCCTGGCTTTGTCATCGGGCTCGCCCTTGCCCCAGCAATGGCTTCGCCCTTCTTCCTCGCCAGACTCGGTCTGCGGCGCCCTCGGTGCACGGCTGGCCGGTGTCGGTCATCAGCTGATCGAACCCTGAGGGGACTGAAACGGAGGCCAAATGCAAAGGCAGATTCTCAAATCGAAGATCCACCGGGCGACGATCACCGACTGTGACCCGGACTACGTCGGCAGCATCACCGTCGATCCGGAACTGATGGCCGGGGCCGACCTGATCCCCAACGAACAGGTCCACGTCTGGGACATCGACAACGGCGCCCGCTTCGTCACCTACGTCATCGAGGGCAAGCCGGGTTCGGGAGACATGCAGGTGAACGGGGCGGCGGCGCGGCTCGTTCAGCGGGGTCAAAAGGTGATCGTGGCCTCGTTTGGGGCCTACGACGATCGCGATCTGGAGACCTATTCGCCGATCGTCGTCCACGTCGATGCCGACAACCGAGCGGTCCGCGTCGACTCGAATCCCGAAGTGCTTCTGGGCGAGTTCGTCCCCGACTGGGACTCAGAGGAGCTTCCCGGCGCCTTCACCGACAGCACCGACTCGGGGAGGCTGGCATGAAACCGGTGACGGTTCCGCGGCTTGCGGAGATGAAGCAGCACGGCGAGCCGATCGTGATGGTCACCGCTTACGACTTCCCCTCCGCGCAGGCGGTTGAGGAGGCCGGGGTCGACGTGGTGCTGGTCGGCGACACGGCGGCGATGGTGGTGCTCGGCTACGACGCCACGGCCCCGATCCGCATGGACGAGATGGTGACGATGGCCAGTGCCGTGCGACGGGGACTGAAGACCCCGTTGCTGATCGGGGACCTGCCCTTCGGCTCCTACGAGGCCTCCAACGAACTGGCGGTCCTGAGCGCTCAACGCTTCATCAAGGAATCTGGCTGCGACGCCGTGAAGCTGGAGCGTGGCGGGGCTTCTGTCGATCGGGCACGGGCGATCATCCGCGCCGGCATCCCTGTGATGGGCCACGTCGGCCTCACTCCCCAGACGGCCTCGGCTCTGGGCGGTTTCAAGACCCAGGGCAAGACGGCGGCAGCGGCAGCGAAACTGGCCGAGGACGCGCTCTCCCTTCAGGCCGTTGGCTGCTTCGCGATCGTCTTCGAGGCCGTGCCGGCGGCTGTCACCGAGGTGATCCAGGAGAAGCTGGAGATCCCGGTGATCGGGATTGGGGCGGGGTCGGCAACCGACGGCCAGGTGCTCGTCTTCCACGACCTGCTCGGTATGCATGAGGGCCGGACCCCGAAGTTCGTCAAGCGCTACGCCGAGGTGCGCAGGGCGATGGTCGATGGCCTTCGCAGCTATGCGGCCGAGGTCCGCTCGGGCGAGTTCCCGGGCGCCGACCACATCTACAGCATCGAGCCGGGCGAGCTGAGGGAGCTGAAGCGCTACCTCGAACAGGAGACGCTCGCCTCGGCCTCCAGCTGGGATTGGGAACCGCTGCCCTAGCGGCTTCGGCGGCGGGTCCTGTCACGGCCCGCCGAGACATCGCTCCGCCAGCACGACCCGCCGCCTCCGCCAGTCTGATTGCAGCGGTAACCATGCCCATTTGCAGGGGTAATGCTTGTTACATCACGCACTATCCCTCTTTTCCTTGCAGGAGGCAAGCAAATGGAGATGATCAAGCGAATCGAGCCCTTTGCCCTACTGGTGATCGTGCTCGGCGCACTCAACTGGGGAATCGTCGGACTGACCAACGGCGACACCAACGTCCTCGACGAGATCTTCAGCGGGACACTGCTGAACGTCGTCTACGTAGTGGTTGGCGTTGGTGGCCTGCTCTACGTTCCGAAGGTTCTCGACGCATTCCACCTGGGCGGCCATTCGGCCCACCCCAGGGGCACCTGAAACAGCGAAGTCGCAGCCGGTCGGGACGGCCGGTACGCAGTACGGAGCCGGGCCCACGGGCCCGGCTCCGCTAGTTTCGGGGGGATGCCCGTACACACCGGCGAGCTTCGGCTCTCCACCAACGGCGACAACGACATCATCGACATCACCGACGGTGTGCAACGCGTGGTCGCCACCGCCGGTACGTCCGAGGCGCAGGCAACCGCCTTCGTTCGCGGCTCGACGGCCGGGATCACCACGATGGAGTTCGAGCCGGGTGGCGTCCACGACCTGCGCGAAGCCTTGGAGCGGCTGATTCCCACCCAGGGCGACTATGAGCACAACCGGCTCAATCACGACACCAACTCTCATGCCCACCAGCGGGCATCGCTGATCGGCAGCGCGGAGACGGTTCCGGTCACCGGCGGCAAGTTGGCGCTGGGGACCTGGCAGCAGCTGGTGCTGATCGACTTCGACGACCGCGCTCGCGACCGCACGGTCGTCGTCCAGGTCGTGTCCTAGTCGCCGATTTGCAGCGCTCGCCGAACCGACTCGGCGCTGGGGGCAATCTCCTCGTCGAGCCTCAGCAGCAGCTCGCGCCAGCCCTGATGGGCATCGATGGCGCGCTGCACGGCTGCCGCTCCCTCGTCGACCTCTCCGCCCTGGGCGAGCGAGAGCCCGGCCCAGAACAGAAGCTCGTCGCTATGCGGAGCCAGAGCCGCCACCTGCCGGTAGCGGTCAGCGGCCGCACCATGGTCACCTTTCCCGGCCAGTTCATCGCCCACGTCAGCAAGCGTGTAAGCCTGATGGAGGTAGAGCAACCGGCTCAGCTCCGCCAGCGGCTCGGGATCGTCTTCGACCCGCAGATCGACAGTGCGTCGCCATCCCTCCCCCTCCGCCGGGACCACCAACAGCGCTGCCGACTGGCGACCGCGGACGTCGCCGCCAGCTCCCTCGGCGGCGTCGAGCGCCGCCAGCAGTCGCCGAGCCAGCGGCCCTTCGGCGGATGAGAAGGCCTCCGCCATCGCCGGCCACACCTGCGGCGAGGCCATCATGTTTGCCTGCACGCTGAAGCCTTCGCCGGTCAGGTGGCCCGCGTGCTCAATGCACCCGTCGCCGGTGTGGACAGCGATCGCCCCGGCCGCATCGACGACGGCAACCTGGCGAAATCGCGCCGCATCGTCATCGGCAACGAGTGCACTCAGTGCTGACTCGGGCTCTTCGCCCGCCTCCAGGCTGTCGAGCAGGCGGGGGCCGTAGGCCGGCTCCACGATCGACTGGGTCGCGACGACGCCGACTCCCGGCCGGCCCCAGCTGACCAGGGACCCGACCGAGAACCAATGCGACTGCACGGCGACCCCGAGAGTCCCGGTATCGGCGTCTCGCGCAACGATCGAATAGGTACCGGTGCGTGCCGAGGTCACCGCGAGAGCTCGATCTCCTTGATCACCTTGGCCGGCGACCCTGCGGCGATCACCCGCGGGGGCAGGTCATCGGTGATCACCGAGTTGGCGCCGATCACGCAGCGCTCGCCGATTGTGACGCCGCTGGTGACCACACAGTTGACTCCGAACCAGCAGTTGTCGCCGATCCTCACCGGGCCCTTCGAGGTGAAGCCCTGCCAGGGGACCGGCTTCTCGGGGTCGTCGAAGCGATGGTCCGCGTCGCCGACGAAGCAGTTGTTGGCGAACATCACGTGATCGCCGATCTCGATCAGATCGAGCGCCGCGAGCATCGTGTTGCGATTCAAAAAGCACCCCTCGCCGATCTCGATCCGAGCCTGCGGCGAGAGCGTCAGCCAGCAGCCGGGCTCCAGCAAGGTGCCGCTGCCGATCTGCAACCGCCCTTCGTCGAGCGCCTCCAGTACCTCCCCCTCGACCGGGAAGCGGATGAACGCACCCGCATGGGCCATGTGGCGGTTGATGCGCCAGCGCCGCAGGGGGCGGCGGTTGCGCTCGTACCAGCGGCGCTTGCGCCACCAAAGCCGCCATCCACTAGATCCGGCCATGCGGCTAGCTTTCCAGAATGACGTTACGCGGTGGCATCGACCTGGGCGGGACGAAGATCCAAACCGCCGTCATCGACGAGGACGGCAAGGTCGTCGGCGAGGCCCGCCACCCAACCCCGCACGAGGGAGGGCCGAAGGCAGTCGTGGCGGAGATGGCTGCCGCGATGCGCGAGGCGACGGAAGCGGCCGGAGTCGAGACCAAGGATCTGCTCGGGGTGGGGGTTGGCTCTCCAGGCGATGCCGACGAAAAAACCGGCGTCGTCTCGAACGCACGGAACATCCCCGGCTGGGAGGGCAGCTTCCCGGTCGCCGAAGCGCTCTCGAAGGAGCTCGGGACCGAGGTGAGGGTGGGCAACGACGTCCAGGTCGCAACCGAGGCCGAGTTCCGTCTTGGCGCCGGGAAGCCCTACCAGACGATCCTCGGCGTCTTCTGGGGCACCGGAGTAGGTGGTGGGCTGGTCCTCGACGGCAAGCCGTGGATCGGTCGGGGCGCCGCCGGTGAGATCGGGCACATGGTGGTGAAGCACGGCGGAGCCAAGTGTCCCTGCGGGAACAGGGGCTGCATGGAGGCCTACGCCGGACGCGGGGCGATGGAGGCGAAGGCGCGCGAGGACATGGAGAAGGGGACGCACACGGATCTGTTCGAGATCGCAAAGAAACACGACAAGGACCGCCTCACCAGCGGCGTCTGGGAGCGGGCGCTCGAACAGGGGGACAAGGTCGCCGAGCATCTGCTCGACCGCGCCGTGGAGGCAATGGGAACAGCGATTGCCTCGGCCATCAACCTGATCGACCCCGAGGCCGTGATCTTCGGCGGCGGCATGGGTCTGCGGCTCGGTGAGCGTTACCGCGAGCCGCTACTGAAGGAGATGGAAAAGCATCTCTTCATCCACGACCGTCCAACCCCGTTCCACATCGCGGAGCTCGGCGACCTCGGGGGCGCGATCGGCGCCTCGCTTCTGACTGCCCGCGAAGCCGGCTGAAAAGCCGCCTAGGCCGCGACCGGGGTGCGCTTCGGCGCCGCCTTGCGGCGCCGGGTGACCTTCGGCTTGACGAGGTCGGCGAGGTAGGAGCCGGTGTAGGAGGTCTGCACCGCCGCCACCTTCTCGGGGGTGCCGGTCGCGATCACCTCGCCACCCTCATCCCCACCCTCCGGTCCGAGGTCGATGATCCGGTCGGCGGTCTTGATCACGTCGAGGTTGTGCTCGATTACGATCACTGTATTGCCGGCGTCGACCAGCCGCCCGAGCACGTCGAGCAGCCGCTGCACGTCGGCGAAGTGGAGCCCAGTGGTCGGCTCGTCGAGGATGTAGAGGGTCTTGCCGGTCGCGACTTTGGCCAGCTCAGTGGCGAGCTTGATCCGCTGAGCCTCGCCGCCCGACAGTGTCGTCGCCGACTGGCCGAGGTGGATGTAGTCGAGGCCGACGTCGCGCAGGGTGCGCAGTCGGCGCGCGATCTTGGGGATGTTCTCGAAGAACTCGCAGGCCTCCTCGACGTTCATCTCGAGCACGTCGGCGATGCTCTTGCCCTTGAAGCGGACCTCGAGCGTCTCGCGGTTGTAGCGCCGACCGTGGCACTGCTCGCAGGGGACGTAGAAGTCGGGCAGGATGTGCATCTCGTTCTTGATCTGGCCGTCTCCCCTACACACATCGCAGCGACAGCCCCTAACTTTGAAGCTGAACCGACCTGGCTTGTAGCCCCGCGCCCGCGACTCCTGCGTCTGGGCGAACAGCTGGCGTATGTGGTCGAAGACGTTGGTGTAGGTGGCGGAGTTGGAGCGCGGCGTGCGGCCGATCGGCGACTGGTCGATGTTGATGATCTTGTCGACT
>JBBQBH010000072.1:0-11160 GCA_038317345.1 Solirubrobacterales bacterium | reverse complement strand
AGAAGCGCAATTTCGTGCGTTCGGGGAACGACTTGAACCCCTTCAGCGTGATCGATCTGAGGTACATGGCGGCTGGTCTGCGGTGCGTAGGCTCGCGGGCGGATCGGACGCGAAGCGGGACCTAGGTATCGAGGCGCTCCAGGGCCTCTTCGGCGGCCGCCTGCTCGGCCGTCTTTTTGCTTCGACCTTCGCCGCGGCCCACCTGCTCGCCATCGACCATTGCCGCGACCTCGAAGGTCCGATCGTGGGGCGGGCCCGCCTCGCCGACCACGTCGTAGCTTACGTGCGCACCGCGGCGGGCGAGCAGTTCCTGGAGCGCCGACTTGAAGTCGACTCGGGTTTTTGCGGCGAACTCGATCTGCGGCCCAAACGCGGCTGCTACCGCGGACGCGGTTCGCTCGAAGCCGTGGGCCAGATAGCAGGCGCCGATCAGCGCCTCGGTGATCTCGGGCAGCGGACGCTCAGCCCCGATCAGAACCTCGACCGGGATGCCGGCGCCTGTGTCCGCCGGGGCGGTCTCGCGCAGCCGCTCGGGGACCCCCAGGGCGAGGCCGACCGCCGCACAGGACGTACCGCTCACCGACTGGTTCAGCGTCTTGGTGAGGCGCCCGCTGTCCTGGTCGGCGAAGCGGGCGAACACCTCCGAGGCGACGGCGAGGCCGAGAACGCTGTCGCCAAGGAACGCCAGCCGCTCGTAGGAGACCGTGCGGTCCTCGACCCAGGAGGGGTGGGTGAGCGCCTGGCTGGCCAAATCCTCGGGCAATGCCCCGATCAGCTCCGAGAGCGGCTCGACCGCGGTCTTCAGTTCTTCCCCTACCGTCCCCTCGCTCGGCTCCGGCATCAGGCCTCGTACCCGACTCAGACCGGCGCGTGCTCGATCACGAACTCGACCGCATCGCCAACCGTCTTGATCTGAGCCGCCTGCTCCTCGGAAACCCTTATCCCGTAATCGTCCTCGAGCTCCATCACCAGCTCGTAGAGGTCGAGCGAGTCGGCCTCGAGGTCCTCCTTGAAGCGCGTCACGGCCTCGATCCTGCTCGGGTCGATCTCGAGCTCGGCAGCGAGGTGTCCACGCACCTTGGTCATCACCTCGTCACGGGTCATGGTGCCCTTCCTATCACGCCTCGATCCGCTCGGCCGACCCGTCGGGCCGCGCCAGGTCGCCCCGTGTCGCGTGACCCCTGCGCAGAAGGTCCCCGGTGCGCTCGACCGCGCGCTGCTCGATGCAGCGTGCCGCCAATCGCACCGCATTGGCGATTCCGTCCGGGCCCGAGCTTCCGTGCCCGACCACCGTGGGACTGCGCAAGCCGAGCAGCACCGCGCCCCCGGTCGTGTCGGGGGCGAATTCCTTGCGCAGGCCGCCCAGCGCCGGGCGCATCAGCAAGCCTCCCGCGGCCGCGATCGGGTTGGAGCGCGCGGCGTCGCGGATCGCCCCGGTCACGACCTTTGCAGTGCCCTCCATCAGCTTCAGAGCGACGTTCCCGGTGAAGCCGTCGGTGACCACGACGTCGGCCACCGCGGCCGGCAGGTCGACCCCCTCCACGTTGCCGACGAAGTCGATCCCCTGCGCGGCGGCGAGCGCAGCGTGCGCCTCGACGACGTCGGGTGTCCCCTTGCTGCTCTCCTCTCCAACCGACAGAAGCCCGACCTTGGGTCTGGTGACTCCGAGCACGGCCTCGCTGAACGCGGCGCCCAGAAAGGCGAACTGGATCAGGTGCTGGGCGCGGACCTCGACGTTGGCGCCGACGTCGAGGAAGAGGACCTGCTTGCCGGGAAGGGGAAGCACGGCGGCAAGCGCCGGTCGCTGCACCCCCTGTAGGCGTCGTATCCCAAAGGTCGCCGCGGCCATCGCCGCTCCCGTCGAGCCGACACTGATCAGGGCGCCCGCATTGCCCTCGCTGACATCGCGGGCGGCGCGAACGATCGATGCCTCGGGTCGCGAGCGCGCCGCAGCCGCCGGTTCCTCCTCGTTGCTGATCCACTCCTCGGTCGGAACGACCTCGACGCCATCGACGTCGTCCAGTCGAAGCTGACCCGTCGGCCCAAACACCCGCAGCCGGATCCCTCCCGCAGCGGCCTGGCGCGCGCCCTCGGCGAGCACGTCGAACCCCCGCTCGGCACCGAAGCCGTCGAGGGCGACCGCGGCGGCCAACTACTCCTCCTGCTCGGCCTGCTCTGCCGGCGCCGCCGGCGCCTCGGTGATCTCGTGGCGGATCACCTCGCGCCCCGCGTAGGTGCCACAGGTCGGGCAGACCCGATGTGGCAGGCGCGGGCTGTGGCAGCGCGGGCACTCGTTGAGCCGCGCTGCCGACACCTTGTGCGTGGCACGGCGCTTGTCGCGTCGCGCTCGCGAAGTTCTTTTCTTGGGGACGGCCATCGAAGCGAGGATGGTAGCGGGGAAGGGTCGCCGCTAGGTCTTGAGGGAGTAGTAGATCCAGGGCGATTCGTCGGCTCCAAGGGAGCCGTAGAGACGCTGCGAAGTACGTTGTCGGGGGTGGTCTCCCAGACGAGCTCCGCGGCGCCATGCTCGCGGGCCCGTCGCCTGCACTCCTCAATCAGCGTCCGGCCGACGCCCTGACCCCTGACCGCGGGGACAACGAAGAGGTCGTTCATCACCCCCGCACGCGCGGCAGTCAGCGTCTGCCAGGTCCAGTACACGGTTGCGAAGCCGAGCGGCTCGTCCTCATCCCCACGGGCAATCACCTGGATGCCCTCGCGATCGGGGTCGGCGATAAGCGCCAGCGCAAGTCGCTCCAGATCGGTGTCGCTTGGCGCGACCTCGTAGAAGTCGCAGTAGGCGCGCATCATCGGCAGCAGGTCGGCCAAATCGGCCTCCCCCACCAGCTCGATCCTCATTCGAGGCGCAGCTCGCGCAGCTTCGCCCACCGCGGGTCGCCTCCACCCTCGTGGCGATGGGCGTCGGGGTCGGCGTCGTTGAGCGATTCGCCGCACACCGTGCACAGACCGGCGCAATCCGCCCGACAAACGATTTGGCCCGGCAGAGCCAATGCGACGGCATCGTGGCCCCAACGGCTGACCTCGAGCTCCTCACCATCGACGTAGGGACTGCGAAGCTCCTCGTCGTCCGCGTTCGGATGCTCGACCTCGCGGGCGTCGACATGGACATCGACCGCGGCGTCCTCGAGGCAGCGGTGGCAGGGGCCTTCGAGACGAACATCGAAGCGAAGTCGCAGGGCATAGCCGGCATTGGTGCGCGACACGTCGAGGCGCGCGTCGACCGGACTTCCCATCACCGAGTAGTCGTGACCCCCGAGCTCGAGCGGCAGTGGGCGCACGGGCACGTGGAGCGTCCCCGCCTCACCATGCTGCAGCGAGAGGCGGGCGAGATCAACGGTGCTGGCTTGGTCGGACAATGCGGTCTGCCTCCCCTCGAACGACGACTACGATGATCGCCACCGAGGTTAGCGTGAGCGCTCAATTTCACTCCACCCCCGAGACCTACCTGGAGGCGATCCGGGCGGACGTCCCCCGCTACGACGAGCTCCAGGACCAAGCGGTTGCCGCGATCCCGTTCCCGCCTGCCCGTGTGCTGGAGCTGGGCATCGGCACCGGCGAGACCACCAAGCGGATCCTCGAGGCATACCCGCAGGCGCAGATCACCGGCTTGGATTCCAGCCCCGACATGGTCTTCCGCGCCCGCGAGCTGGTCGAGGACGTACAGCTGGCCCGCATGGAGGACCCCCTTCCCGACGGGCCCTGGGACCTGGTGATCTCAGTCCTCTCGGTCCATCACCTGACCGACGACGAGAAGCACCTGCTGTTCAGGCGGGTGCGCGAGCAGTCGCAAGCGCTGGTGCTCGGCGACGTCGTCAAGGCCGACGTCCAGGTGGCTGCGCTGGAACCCGAGGTCGACTTTCCCGATACCGGCGAGGAGCTGGCCCAGTGGTGTGACGGCGACGTTGTTTGGACGGCCGATGACCTCGCGGTCGTGGTCGCCGACTACCGCTAGCGCGCGTGACGGAATGACGGCGTGCCCGGGGCGGTCCAGAACCGAGTTGGGCGTCGCACGCGGACGTAGCCAATAGCTGTGCCCATTGGCTAGGCCGCGGATGGCGATCCAGCGACGGTGCTGGGCCGCCTTCGGGTGCGGCGTTTCATTCCGTCAGGTGCGCTAAGCGGCTCGCTGGCGCTGCGCCCGGCTTCTCGCAGTCGAGCTGAACTCGAGATTCATGCGCTTCACATCTCTCAGCTCGATCTGCTGGTCACCGTCATCCAGATCGACGGTCTCGCCGTTTACCCGACCAAGGGCGCCGGCGACCTCGCTGCCGTCCTCCATCATCAGACGGACCCTGGTTCCGGGCTCGGCTTCGCGCAGGGTCGCGGCGAGGCCGCTCATTGCTGACCCCCGCCGGGCTCCGCTGTGGAGCCTGGTCTGTTGTTGAACGCCAAAGCCATCCGTGACTCAATCCCGTAGTGCGACGTCGAACTTTGTCAGCGCCGCAACCCGCCCACAAGGGCACTAGTCGGTAAAACGCCAAACTAGGGCAATACTCGGTAGGCCTCCACGCTGCCTTGGAGATGCGCGTGCGGGAGGGCTACTGCTCGATCTCGGCGGGCTCTTCGTCGCGCCCGGCGAGGCGATCGCGGCCGCGTTGCACGGCGGCGAGGAACTTCTGAAGGTTGACCTCGAGCGTGTTGAGGATCTCGTCGGCGTAGTCCTCGGCCCCGAGCCGGATCTCGCGCTCGCGCCCGCGCGCCTCTTCGACGATCTCGTCGGCGGCGCGCTCGGCCTGCTTGGTGATCTCCTCGTCGGCGATCAAGCGCGACTGCTGTTCACGCGCCTCGCGGACGATCCGCTCGGCCTCGCGCTTCGCCTCCGCGAGCATCTCCTGACGCTCCTTGACGATCCAGCGCGCCTGCTTGATCTCCTCGGGGATCGTGGCGCGCATCTGGTCCAAGAGGTCGTAAACCTCTTCTCGGTCGACACGCACCTGGTCGGTCAACGGCACCGGCCTGGCGTTGTGGACGAGATCGTCGAGCTTGTCTATTAGTACGAGGACGTCCATTTGTGGTCGGTAAGCCTACGCACCCCGAACAGATTTGGCGGCAAGATCTTGATTTCCACGGCTTTTTGCAAACGACCGCCCATCGCTACAGAAAACTGCTGACCGCATCAGGATTTCTCGAGCCGCTCGGCGAGAGCGGCGGCAACTGACGGGGGAACAAGCTCGGAGACGTCGCCGCCGAATGTGGCCATCTCCTTCACTCCGGTCGAAGACAGGAAGCTGTAGCTCGGCGAGGCGATTATGTAGATGTTCTCGATTTCGGCGGCCAGCAGACGGTTGAGCTGCGCCATCTCGAACTCGTACTCGAAGTCGGAGATCGCCCGAAGGCCCTTGACCACAGCGGTGGCGCCGTTCTTACGGGCGAACTCGACCAGCAGCTCCGCGAACACCTTGACCTCGACGTTCTCCATATCAGCGGTCGCCTCCTCGATGAAGCCGCGACGTTCTTCGCCGCTGAACAGGGTCTTCGACTTACGGACCGGGTTATTGGCCACACCGACGACCACGCGGTCGAACACCGTGGCCGCCCGGCGGATGATGTCGAGGTGGCCGTTGGTGACCGGGTCGTAGCTGCCCGGACAGACGACCGTGCGCTCGTCGCTCATCGCTGCTCCTCCGGGGCGCCGTAGAAGGTAACCAGGGTGGCGCCGTAGCGCCGCTCTCGGAGCAGCGGCAGCGACAGCTCCAGCGGCTGGCGCGCGGAGCACTCGACGATCACACGTCCTCCTTCTGCGAGATGACCGGGTAGATATGGGTCGAGTTCGGGCCCAAGGCGGTCGGCGAGTTTATAGGGGGGGTCCAGAAAGATGAGGTCGAAAGGCGTCGCTAGTCGCTCGTCGCTAGTTGCTCGAGGCTTTATCCAGATGGTGGGGTCACCCCGGACAAGGTCGATGTTGTCCTGTAGTTCCAGGTTGCGCACGTTCCCCAGCGCGGGACGAATATCGCGGTCGACGAAGGTCGCTTCGGCGGCACCGCGGGAGATCGCTTCGATTCCCAGGGCTCCGGTGCCGCAGTAGAGGTCGAGTACGCGCGCCCCCTCGATGTCGCCGAGCGCCGAGAAGATCGCCTCGCGGACACGGTCGGAGGTGGGACGCACGCGCCAGCCACGCGGTGCCACCAGCCGCCTTCCACCGAGCTCGCCCGCGACCACCCTCATGGCGGTATCGGCTCGACCGCCTCGTCGCCGAAGCGGTCGCGCGCCGCGTCCATCAGCGGGCCCAGTTGCGGCGCCTCCAGCGATCCGTGGCGGCGGATCAGCTCGAGGACCTCCTGGCGGGCCGCGAGCAATGTCGGGGTGTCCTCGGGAAGCGTGGCGACGCTGAAGCGCGGCAATCCGTGCTGGCGCGTGCCGAGGATCTCGCCCTCGCCGCGCAGCGCAAGGTCAACCTCGGCAAGCGCGAATCCATCGCGCTCAGCGGCCACTGCCTCGAGCCGGCTCCGCGCCAGCTCGCCGGCCTGATCGGCGAAGAGGATGCAGAACGACTCGTGCTCGCCCCTGCCCACCCTGCCGCGCAGCTGGTGTAGCTGCGAGACGCCGTAGCGCTCCGCCCCCTCGACCAGCATTACGGTTGCGTTGGGGACGTCGATGCCCACCTCGATCACGCTGGTCGCCACCAGCACATCCGTCTCCCCACCCACGAAGCGCTGCATCGCCTCCGCCTTGCGAGCCGACGGCATTTGTCCGTGCAGCAGGTCGACCTCGAACGCCGCGAATTCGCCCGCCGCCAGGCGCTTTGCCTCCTCGCCGGCGGCACGAGCCTGAAGCTTCTCCGACTCCGAGACCAGCGGGCAGACGACGAAGGCCTGGCGGCCCTCGCGCAGGCGCTCGCGGATGAACTCGTAGGCGCCGACCCGCTTGTCCTCCTCGACAAGCCAGGTCTTCACCGGCCGGCGGCCGGCGGGAAGCTCCCGCAGCACCGTCGAGTCGAGGTCGCCGTAAGCGGTCAGCGAGAGGGTGCGGGGAATCGGCGTTGCAGTCATATGCAGCGTGTGGGGAGCGGCGCCGTCCGGCCCCTTGGCATCGAGCGCGGCCCGCTGGCGGACCCCGAAGCGGTGCTGCTCGTCGACCACGCAGACACCGAGGCGGGCGAACTCGACGTCCGGCTCGATCAGCGCATGGGTACCGACCACGAGCCCGAGCTCGCCGGAAGCGAGCCGTTCGAGTGCCTCTCGGCGCCGGGCGGCGCCGGTCGCGCCGGTGATCAGCGCAAAGGGCAGCGCCCGGCCGGCGAGCAGACGATCCAGCGTCGCGGCGTGCTGCTCGGCCAGGGTCTCGGTCGGCGCCATCAACGCCCCCTGATAGCCGGCCTCCAGCGCGCGCATCATCGCGTAGACGGCGATCACGGTCTTGCCTGAACCAACTTCGCCCATCAGCAGGCGCTGCATCGGCTCGCCGCAGTCGAGGTCGACGTCGATCTCCTCCAGCGCCCGGCGCTGATCGGCGGTCAGATCGAAGGGCAGCGACTCGATCCAGCTCGTGGCCAGCTCGCCCGGCTTGCCCAGATGCGGGCCGCGGCGGGCGCTGCGGCGCTGACGGCGGCGGGTCGCCAACGCGGCCTGGTAAAGCGTCAGCTCCTCGAAGCAGAGCCGGCGGCGGGCTACCTCGACCTGCTCGGCGTCGTCCGGAAAGTGCACCGCGACCAGCGCGTCGGCGACACCGGCCAGCTCGCAGCGCGCCCGAAGCTCGGCCGGCAGCGGCTCGATCGCGTCGCCCGCCAGCCCGGCGGCCTGCCAGACCCACTCGCGAAGCCGCTGCGCGCGCAGCTTCTCGGTCGCCGGGTGGACCGCGACCAACCCCGTGGTGTGAAGACCGGGCGGCGGGCGCCGGCCAGGCGCCGCGCCGCGAAGCAGGCGCTCCTCCGAATCGACCGAGCCGTCCTGGCCAGCGTCGAGCAACTCGTACTCGGCGACCCGAAAGCCGCGGCGGTCGAGCTGGCCGAGCAGCAGCAGGGGCGTCCCCGGCGTCAGCTTCTCGGCCAGCCAGGCCTGGTTGAACCAGGTCGCGCTCACGGTCGCTGAGTCGTCGGCCACCTTCGCCTCGACGATCGTCAGCCCGCGGCGGCGAGTGGGCCGCAGCTTGGCGCTGCGCACCTCCACCTGCACCGTCGCTTCCTCGCCGATCTTCAGATCGTCGAGCTGGCGCAGGTCGGTGCGGTCCCGGTATCCGTGCGGCACCCGCAGCAGCAGGTCACCGAGCGTCTCGACTCCGGCCGCGCCGGCGGCAACCGAGAGCTTGGGCCCAATCCCGGCCAGCGTCTGCAGCGATGCGGTCAGGCTGGCGGGGCGCGGCCACCGCAGCGGGGCGGCGGCGAGCCGCTCATGACTTTGCGCCTCGCCGCTTCCGAAGGCCCGCGGCGGGCCGTCGGCCGCCAGGGTCCGCACGTCTTCAGAGGAAGCGGTGGCCGGGACCGCGGACTTGCTCATCCGGCACCTGGTTCGCGCTCGGCCCAAAGCCGAGCTCTCTTGATGAGCCTCGCACTCACGAAGCGAAGGCTACGCTTGGCCGACGATGGCGAACCGGCAGCTCGCCGCCATCGGAAGTCGGGTAGTCAGTCGTCGCTGACCGCCGCCGAGCTGCCCCGGTGACGCGAGAACATCTCCTCCACCCATTTGTAGGCCCGCCGGTCGGCGAGTGAGCGCCGAAACTGCTCCCACTCGTCAGGCCATTCGGGAGGCCACTGGTAGGCGAACTGGGGTGGCGAGACCAGCGGACAAAGAAGCGCCGCCGCGGTGAGGTCGGCGATGCTGAAGCGGTCGCCGACCAGATAGTCGCCCTCCAGCTCGTCCTCGATCAGATCCATTGCCGCCACGGTCTGCTCGCGGCCGCGCTCTGCGGTTGCGTCGTCGGCCTGCACCCCGCGATCGGCGGCCCGGCGAGCCAGTGGATAGAGCGCGTTGAAGACGATCCTGTGGATCGGCGCGAGCCCCTGCGTCCCCAGCGAAACGGTGAGCTTTCGGTACGGCAGGATGGCGTGGAAGATCGCGCTGCGAAGCCCGGGCCCCAGCTCCTTGTCGAAGTGCTCTTCCAGCTCCAGCGCCGTCTTGCGCTCGATCTCGGTGTCGGGGTAGAGGGGCGGATCGGGATTTCGCTGCTCCAGCCTCTCGACGATTTCCGTCGTGTCCCCGATCGCAGCTCCGTCCACGATCAGTATCGGCGTCGTCCCGCGGCCGCCGAGGCGCATGGAGCGGCGGGGATGCAGCCCCGGAGCCAGCGAGCGCCGGCGGTGCGGGACATTCTTGTAGTCCAGGGCCCAGCGGGCCTTCTCGTTGAAGTGCGAGAAGCGCAGCTGCCAGAGGACGGGCAGGTCGCCGTCGGCAGGGGTCATCTCATTGAGCCGCAAGCAGCCACCAGTAGTGCGGCTGCCCTCCCTCCTGGAGCTCCAACTCGATCGCGTCCGGGGTGTGGGAGTCGACCTCGACCAGCGGGATCGGCGCCTCGCGGCCTCCGATCACCGTGACCAGCTCGGCATCGGCACCGAGCCGCTCGATCGTCGCCGCCAGGGTCGAGCCAGCGCCGCCCCAGGCGACCACCTGCTCGCCGACGAAGCCGACCGCGTCGCCGCGTCGAAAGCGGCCCTGGGCGTCGTCGCGGGCGGCGGGGGCGACGGCGCCGGTTCGGATCTCCGCCAGGGCCGACTCGAGGCGGTCGGCGTTCTCGGCCGCGGGGGCTTCCGGGTCCACCTCGACCAGGGCCAGCAGGCCGGCCTGCTGGGAGGTCGACTCAACCACACGAGTCGGCTTCTCGGAAAGCTCGGCGGCGCGCTCGGCGGCCATCACGACGTTGGAGGAGTTGGGCAGCACCAGGACCTCCTCGGCCACCACCTCGTGGATGCCGGCGAGCAGCTCGTAGGTGGATGGGTTCAGCGTCTCGCCGCCGTCGACGACATGGGCGCCGAGGTCCTCGAACAGGACGCGCAGGCCCTCGCCGGCGATCACCGCCACGACCCCGCTGCGCGCGACGCCGAGGCGCTCGCGGCGCTCGGCGATCTGCTCGCGCATGTCGCCGACGTCGAGCTGGCTCACCCCGCCGGATCCCTCGAACAGCGCCACAGCGGCCTCGGGCTCGTCGGTGTGCACGTGCACTTTCAGAGTCGCCTCGTCGCCGACCACGAGCACCGAGTCGCCCAGCTCCTCGAGCCGCGGGACGAACTCTCGCCCGACCAGCTCCGACCCGGTGACGATGAAGTTGGTGCAGTAGCGGAAGCGGCTGTCCTCGTGGTGGGGCCTGGTTACGCGAGGCGGCTCGTGATGGGCGATCGCGGGGACCTCGGAGCCGTCGCCGCGCAATCCGGCGACGACCCCCGCCAGGATCAGGACCAAGCCGTAGCCGCCGGCGTCGACGACGCCGGATTCGCGCAGCACCTCGAGCTGCTCCGGTGTTCGCTCCACCGCCTTCTGGCCGTCCTCGATCGCGCGCTCCAGGACCTCGGCCAGCAATGCGTCCTGCTCTGTGTCGCTGACCTCGGGGCCGAGGCGCTGTTTTTCGGCGTCCAGGTGAGCGAGCTGGCGGGCGATCGAGTGGGCCATCTCGCGGAACACGGTCAGCATCGTTCCCTCGGCGGGCTCGCGCACCGAGTCGTAGGCGGCATCGGCGGCACGGGCGAAGGCCGAGGCGACCAGGACCGGGTCGACCAGCTCTCCGGGTCGGCTGGCCAGCTCCTCAGCCGCACCGCGGACGATCTGGCTCAGGATCACGCCGGAGTTGCCCCGAGCGCCCATCAGCGCGGCACGGGCCAGCGCCTGCACGAGCTGGGTGCGACCGACCTCGTCGACCATCTGGCCGTCGAGATGGTCGAGCTCGGCCATCACGGCGCGCATCGTCATCGCCATGTTGTCGCCGGTGTCACCGTCGGCGACCGGGAAGACGTTGAGGTCGTTGACCTCCTCGCGGCGCGCCTCCAGGTTGGCGTAGGCGGCGCGCATCACTCGGCGGAATCTCTCTAGAGAGGGATCGGCCATTGGGGAGCGACCAGGAATCTACGCCTATGCGGCTTTGGTGACCTTGTTCGACTTCAGGCAGCGGGTGCAGACGTAGACCCGCCGCGTGCGCCCGCCGTCCTGGATCCGGACCTTCTGGAGGTTCGGGTTGAAGCGGCGCTTGGTGGCGACCATCGAGTGGCTTCGGGACTGGCCG
>JBBQBH010000071.1:0-11550 GCA_038317345.1 Solirubrobacterales bacterium | reverse complement strand
CCGCGACATGAAGCTGCCGGTCTTCGGCGTGGCGATCCCCGGCTCGATCGCCGGGGTGATCATCCTCGGGCTCAGCCCGCTGGCCTCCTTGCTTGCTTAGGGATTTTGAACCTCGACCGCGGCCTATCGGCCGCTCTCAGGTACGGAAATCGGCTCAAACAAATAACGGTAGGCCACGGTCTATCGACTGAGTGCTCCGCGCATCCCATACTCGGTTGCTCACGGCTGATCCAGATCCACTCCGGTGGTAGTGCGTGAGGGGGTGGAGTGGTTGCTGTGAGGTGTAGGTGCTGGAGGGGGTCCCAGGAGACCGGTCAGCCGGGTGTTCAGAGGATCGAGGTGGATGAGCCTGCCCGGTATCAAGGGTTGCGGAAGTGCTTGTAGCTGTCCTGTGAGACCGAGGTTTAGAGGCACATGAGAGACTGCGCGATTCGACGACGTTGGGCCGGACGAACCCCGCGGTCATGGTGTGTCGGCGGTCGAGACTGGGGTCTAGGGAAGCCCTGAGGGAGCTGGCCTTCGTGCTCCCGGGGGCGGAAGAGACAAGGAATTCGCTAGTGCTCTGGTCTGGGACGGGTCGTGTTCTCTGGGTGAAGGGGATTGAGGCTGAGGCTTGCCAGTAGGTGCATTTGCGCTCGACCGACTGAAGTTCGCCTACCGCCTAAGACCATTCTCACCTTTTGATTAGACGCTTTTCATATAACGCGGCGAAGGTCGAGGCGTGCATGAAGCTCGAACCGTGGCGCGCCGGCATAGCTCGCGACGGTTACGACGGGCACGCCAGCGGCGCCAGGGCTTACGGCGGCTAGCCTGCGCCGTGACAGGGGCGTTGGTCGTTTTTCTACTCATCGTCAACTCCGGCGGCATCGGCCCCGCTGGTTCGGCCACAACCGGCCAACTTCGGCTCGTGGCAAGCTTGGCCCGCCCGCTCCCAGTGCCGATCTCCGCTGAGGTGGTCGTATCCCAAGCTAGGAATCTCCTGGTTGTCGGCGGTCTTGACGGCGCGGGCACTTCGGCTAGCGGAATATTCCGCCTCGACCCGCAGACCGGCCAGCTCGGATCTGCGGGAAGCCTGCCTCAGCCGCTCCACGATGCCGCCGGCGCCACCCTGGGCAACCGCCTGCTCGTCTTCGGCGGCGGAGATGCCACGAGCACAGACGCGGTCGAGTCGTTTGGCCCCGGCCAGACCGCATTGCCCGTTGGACACCTACCGACTGCTCGATCCGACTTGAATGCCCTGGCTTTCGGTGGGCGCGCTTATGTCCTCGGTGGCTATGACGGCCACACCCCAAGTCCGGCAGTGCTTGAGACCAGCGACGGTCAGCGCTTTTCCCAAGTGGCTCGGCTGCCGGTTCCGGTCCGCTACCCGGCGACCGCAGCCTTGGGCAACACCATCTACGTCTTCGGGGGCGAGCTGGCCAACGGCCATCAAACGGCCGCCATCCAGGCAATCGACGTCGCCACTGGTCGGGCGACCGTAGTCGGGCACCTTCCGCGAGCCCTTGCGCACGCCTCGGCTGTCGTCCTCGACGGGCGCATTTACCTACTTGGAGGCAGCGTGGGCGGGACTGCCACCGACGCGATCCTCGGATTCACTCCGGCGAACATGTCCACCAACCCCGCAGGGCATCTGCCGATTGCGGTGTCAAATGCAGCGGCGGCCACCCTGGGGGGAGTCTCATACCTGGTCGGTGGGATCGGTCTCCACGGCGCTCCGCTCGCGGACGTTGTCAGCTTGCGCTTGGCCAAGGCACAACCCCCACCGCGGCCAGCGACCGCAAAAGGCCCTGAGGTCTTCCCGGGCCATCTGCTAATTGCCGATCGCGGAAACAACCGTCTCTTGCTGGTCAACCCTCAGAAGAAGATCCTCTGGAGCTATCCGGGGCCGGGGCGGCCCGCGCCCGCAGGCGGCTTCTATTTCCCCGACGATGCCTTCTTCACCCACCATGGAACCAGCATCATCTCCAACGAGGAGCAAAACGAGACGATCGTCCAGATCGCCTTCCCATCCGGCAAGTTGACCTGGTCCTACGGGCACCCGCGCACCGCCGGAGCGACTTCGGGTTTCCTGCACGAGCCAGACGATGCGTACCTGCTCAAGGACGGCACGATCACGGTCGCCGATGCCCAGAACTGCCGCATCCAATTTCTCAGCCCCAACGGCAGGCCGCTATCGCAGATCGGAACCACCGGGAGTTGCATCCACAACCCGCCCCAGAGTCTCGGCTCCCCAAACGGCGACACGCCGCTGGCCAACGGCGACGTGCTGGTATCAGAGGTCAATGGCTCCTACGTCGATGAGTTCACTCGCACCGGCAAGCTGATCTGGAGCCTCAAGCTGCCAATCGCCTATCCCTCGGATCCGCAACAGCTCGGCCCCGACCGCTATTTGATTGCTGACTACTCCCGACCCGGCGGGATTTATGAGTTCGACCGCTCGGGCAGGATCCTTTGGTCCTATCACCCGGCTTCAGGCAACGGCATGCTCGACCATCCCAGCCTCGCCGAACGGCTCCCCAATGGCCTGATCGCCACAAATGATGACTACCGCGACCGGGTCGTCCTGATCAATCCGAAGACCAAACGGATTGTCTGGCAGTACGGGCGCACCGACCAGCCCGGGACCGGGCCTGACCATCTCAACACGCCCGATGGTTTCGACCTGCTGGAGCCGGGCGGGGTGACCCCGACCCATCCTTTCACCGGGTAGGGGCCCGCGGCCGGCTGGGAGCATGCCGCGATGGTGAGCCTGCTCGCGAACTGTTCATCGCTGAGCTGAGGTGTGGCTGAAGCCCTGCTCTATCCGTTCATCCCACCCGTCGTTGTCCCAACGTGCTGAAGCCGGGCAGCGAAAAGGAGACGCGCGCCCCGCCTAATGGCGACTCGCCCACCCAAATGCGCCCCCTGTGAAGTTCGACGATGGAACGGGCAATCGACAAGCCGAGGCCGCTGCCGCCGGAGTCCCGGGCGCGCGAGGTATCGAGGCGGTGAAGCCGATCGAAGACCCGATCGCGCTCGGAGGCTGGGATTCCGGGTCCGTCGTCGTCCACATCGATAACGACTCGCCCGTCTTCGCAGCGTCCGGAGATGCGAACCGAACCTTGCGGGCCGACATGTTGGCGGGCATTGCCCACGAGATTGCGCACTACCTGGGCGATCCGATCCGAGTCGGCGCGCAGCGTTCCGCTGGGAAGCCGACCAATCGCCACTTCGCCCTTGATGAGCTGATCACTGAGCAGCTGGCGCAGGTATTCGTCGAGCTGGAGATCTTGGACATTGAGCTCTACGCCCTCGTCTAGACGGGCCAGCGTCAGAAGGTCGGTCACGAGTCGTTCGATCCTCGATGTTTCGGCCAACACCACTTGCTCCACACGGCGAACCTCCTCCGCAGGGGGATCTGCCTGCTGTGCCAGCACCTCTAGCTGACCGCGGATGGCAGTCAGGGGGGTACGAAGCTCATGTGAGGCGTCTGAGACGAACTGGCGCTGACGCGAAAAGGCGTCATCGAGGCGTTCGAGCATGTGATCGAAGGACTCGGCAAGGGTTCGTACCTCTTCGCTCGCTCCAGACTCAGGCCCGATCCGGGGAGCAAGATCGCCGGCGTCGACTGCGGCCGCCACCCTGGCCATCCGTCGCAGCGGAGCCGCCGTACGGAGGGCGAGCACATAGCCAGCAAGCAGCGCGGCCGCCAGGGTCACCGAGCCGACGATCAGAAACGTGCGAGAGACATCGGATTGAGCGCTACTCACAGGCGCTAATGGCTCACCAGCGCGGATCACCAACTTGCGGCCGCCAATCTGGATTGGACGGGTCAGCATCCGCACCTGGCCCGTGTCAACGAGCTCCAGAGTTGTGAAGCCGATAGGGGTTGAGCGCAGGGCCATCGCCTGCGTCAGTTCGCGGCGGTGCTCGGCAGGTGTTTCAGGCCGTTCGCGCACGGCGCCGATCAGTTCCGGCTGGTTGGTAACCGTCCGCCCACCGGGGAGGCTGACGATCAACAATCGCGCGGTGGGACCAAACGACTGACTTGAGACGTAGGTGCGCGTGACGGCCAGGGCGTCGCGCTCTTCGGAGGGGTGCTTGAGCTGGTGTGTCAACGCATCGACCTCGGCGCGTAGCTCCCTGTCGATGCGGCCCCTTAGGGCAGAGCCAGTGCCGCGGTAGACAGCGAAGAATGTGACGGCGAAGGCCGCTATGACGATGGCCGCGATCGAGAGCGCCAGTCGGCCACGCAGATCGAGGCCAATCAATCTCATCGGCTGGCCGGCCCCAGCGATTGACATAACGAGCTCATATCGCGAGCCGGTAGCCGGCCGAACGCACCGTCTCGATTGGGGCCGGGCTACCGGAGTCAGCCAGGCGTCGCCTTAGATAACCGACGTAGACCTGGACGATGTTGGTGGCTGGATCGTGCTCGTAGCCCCAGACCGAGCCGAGGATCTGCTCACGAGAGCAGACCTGGCGAGCGTGACGCATTAAGTAGACGAGAAGGTCGAACTCGCGCACAGAGAGTGAGATCGCGACGCCATCGCGCTCCACTTCCCGAGCCACCAGGTCGAGCTTGATCCCGGCCGCCTCCAGCTTGGTGGAGCCGGCCTCGGGCAGGCGCAGATGAGCACGCACCCGCGCCGCCAACTCGTCGAAGGCAAACGGCTTGGTTAGGTAGTCGGTGGTCCCCCGGTCCAAGCCGGCGACCCGCTCCTCTATCTCGCCACTGGCCGTAAGCATGATCACCGGCAGACCAGGCCTCGTGGCTCGAATCGAATCCAAGACGTCGAGCCCGTCGCGTTTTGGAAGCATTCGGTCGAGCACGATGAGATCGACTCCGTCGTCGAGGGCCATCCGCTCCCCTTCAAGCCCATCGGCCGCGGTGAGGACCGTGTAGCCCTCGCCCTCGAGTCCGCGGCGCAGAAAATCGGCGATTGCCGCCTCGTCTTCGACGACCAGGATCCGGCACTGTGCTGCTGATGCTAGAGCCCTACCGAGGCTGGCGGATGGCTCAGGCAGGCCCCTAAGAGGACTCTAATCCGGGCTTTAGCGGCACTTTTGCCATCGGCCCGAAGCTGGACTGCATGAGTAGGGATCCAGGTCGGGCAAATTCACGTATTGCCGCCCGCGATGCCGGCTTGGAGCGCGTTTCGGTGCTGACGCGCTGGCTGGGGGTGAGCGCGCTCGGTTTTGTCGGGTTGCTTGCCGGCTATGTCTGGCAATCCAAGCCCGGGCGCTCTACCGGCCAGGGGGTCGGCACCTCGGCGCCTACGCCCAAAGCGGCACCTGTTCCCCAACTTGACACCGGCGGGGGCGAGGCGCTGGCTCCGCCGCCACAAGCGCCATTGCCGGCCGCGCCCCCAGCCGCGGTCAGTTCCGGGGGATCATGAACGAGATCGCCTCGGCGTCGTTCACAGCCTTGGGGACGACGGCGGCTGTGTTCGTCACCGACCCGCACCGCTTGGCCGCTGCGCGAAGACTGCTCGAGCAAGAACTAGCAGCGATTGAACAATCGTGCAGCAGATTCCGAGCTGACTCGGAGCTCAGCGCGATCAATGCCGCTGGCGGCCGGGCCGTCAGGGTCAGCGAGCGATTCATGGAGGCGATCGAGGTGGCCCTGCGAGCGGCGCGGCTGACCGGCGGAGTTGTCGATCCCACGATTGGTCGCGCCCTACGTGCCGTGGGCTATGACCGCGACTTTGACGCGATCTCGGCGGGACGCTCTCGTCCGGCCTCGGGGGCGGTGGTTGCCGGTTGGCAAACGGTCGAGGTGGACAAGCCCAACAGCAGCGTTCGAGTGGCCCGCGGGGTGGAGCTTGACCTGGGCGCAACCGCAAAGGCCTTGGCCGCAGACAGGGCCGCCAGGCGTGTAGAGAATGACCTCAATACGGGGGTGTTGATCAATTTGGGCGGCGACCTTGCCGTCGCCGGCAACGCGCCGCCCGGTGGGTGGCGGGTTCGAGTCAGCGACGACCACCGGGACATCGCGGCCGCAGATGGCGAAACCGTGAGCATTCGCGCCGGCGGCCTGGCAACTTCGAGCACGACTGTGCGTCACTGGCGGGCTGGTGCAGGGAGAGCGCACCACATCGTTGACCCGCGCAGGGGAACCAGTGCGTCGGTGGTCTGGCGGACGGCCAGCGTCGCCGCTGGTTCCTGCGTCGACGCCAATACCGCAAGCACCGCGGCGATCATCCGCGGAAATGAGGCCGCGGCTTGGTTGCAGGGGCTGCGGCTTCCCAGCCGGCTGGTCCACCGCGACGGCCGGGTCCGTCGTGTGGGCGGTTGGCCGCGGACGTCAGGCTGATGCCAGTCGTCCTCGCCGCTGGGCCGAGCCCGTATTGGTTTTTGACCCGCGGGGCGGGAACCGTTTCGCTGGTGCTGTTGACCGCGGCCGTGGCGCTGGGAGTGGTCGATGTCAGCCGCTGGCACAGCGAGCGCTGGCCGCGCTTCATCGTCGACGGGCTCCATCGCAACGTATCTCTGCTGGCCTTGGGGATCCTCGCCATCCACATCGTCACTTCGGTGATCGACAGCTTCGCTCCGCTCGGGCTGAAGGACGCGATCATCCCCTTTGCTTCGCCGTATCGTCCGCTGTGGATCGGCTTCGGCGCTTTGGCCTTCGACATCCTGCTCGCGGTCGCGTTGACCAGCGTTGTCCGTCGCGGGTTTGGCTACCGGGCGTGGCGAGCTGTGCATTGGGCCGCTTATGCCTCCTGGCCGCTGGCAATGCTGCATGGCTTGGGCACCGGTAGCGATGCCACCCAACCGTGGATGTTGGGCCTGACGCTGGTTTGCCTGCTGATCGTTCTCGCTGGAGTCGGCTGGCGCATCACGCTGGGCTGGCCGCAGCAGTCTGAGCTTCGAGTCCTCGCGGCCTGCGCCGTCGCTTTGTCCCCGATCTTCCTGCTCGTTTGGTTGATCGGAGGTCCACTGGGTTCCAATTGGGCCGCGAGAGCCGGTACGCCGGCGAGACTGCTTGCCGCAGTCCGCCCGCGCGCGGCCGGAGCCTCTCCGGCCGCGACCTTGAGCTTCCCGCTCGCGGCCCAGCTGAGCGGAACCGTCCATCAGAGCCTGCCCTCGGCCTCGGGTCTGGTCGAGATCGATCTGCCGCTGAAGATGAGTGCCGGCGCTAACGGCACCCTTGACGCCCGCCTCGTCGGCCAGCCACTGGCAGGCGGTGGCGTCGCTCTGACCCAGAGCGCGGTCACTTTGGGGCCACCGGTTCAGCCCCAGCTCTTCGGAGGTCGCATCGTCTCCCTTCAGGGCTCCCGGCTAAATGCCTCGGTCGCCAACGCCCAAGGGCAGGCGGTCCGTCTCACCATCGATCTCTCGATCGACCAGACCAACCAGAGCATCAGCGGGACCGTTCACTCCCAGGGCTCGCCCACCGGGGGTCCCCAGTGAGCGATCCGATAGCTCCACCCAGCGGGCTGCCCCGCCTTCTGGCCGGCCTCCAGAGTGAGGGCGCGGTAGGCCTTGACGAGCATCTGCAGCGGTTTGGTTACCCGCCGTGGCCGGGATCGTCCGCTGATGAGCTGATCGTCTCCATCGAGCAGAGCGGCTTGCGCGGCCGCGGCGGCGCCGGGTTCCCGACGGCCACGAAGATGCGCGCACTGACGGGCGCGCGGCCGCGCCCGATGGTCGTGGTCAATGGAGCCGAGGGGGAGCCGGCGAGCCAGAAGGACCAGTTGCTACTCGAGGCTGTCCCGCATCTGGTGCTCGATGGGGCCGCCCTCGCCGCCGCTGCGCTGGACGCTCGCCAAGCGTTGATCTGTGTCAAGCGCAACGCCGAAGCGGCGCGACGCAGCGTCGATCTGGCATTGGGTCAACGCGCGCGAGCCGGCCTCGATCCGGTTGAAGTTCAGCTGGTCGAGGTCTCCGGGCGCTACGTCGCCGGCGAGGAGAGCGCCTTGGTGAATGAGCTGAACGGTGGGCCCGCTAAACCCACCTTCATCCCTCCCCGACCCTTCGAGCGCGGGGTCCACCGCCGACCTACGCTGATCCAAAACGTCGAAACATTCGCCCACTTGGCCCTTATCGCCCGCTTTGGCCCTGCCTGGCACCGCGAATTCGGGAGCCCGGAGGATCCTGGCACCCTGCTCGTCACACTTTCGGGTGCCGTCGCATCGCCGGGGGTCTATGAGATCGCGGGCGGCAGTCCGCTGATGGCGCTGCTCGAATCTGCGGGAGGCACCACCGATCCAGTGCAGGCCTTCCTGATCGGAGGCTACGCGGGTACCTGGTTCGCGGGTGGCGCAGCGCCGAAATTGCATCTCGGCCACGCTGGCCTGCGCGCCGTCGGAGGTTCTTTGGGCCCTGGTGTCGTGATCGCCTTGCCGATCGGCGCCTGCGCAGTCGCCGAAACGGCTCGCGTCCTCCGCTACCTGGCCGAGGAGTCTGCAGGCCAGTGCGGCCCGTGTGTGTTTGGCCTCGCTGCGGTGGCCGAAGAAATGGGCGGGATCGCTTCCGGCGTGGCCCGACCATCGGCCAGTGGGCGCATCGAGCGCTGGAGCGCTGACATTGCCGGCCGGGGCGCCTGCCACCACCCCGATGGGGCTCTGAGGTTGGTCACGAGTTGCCTGGATACATTCGCGGCGGAAGTCGCCGACCACGAGGCGGGCCGGCCCTGCGCCACCGAGCCCGCAATGCGCGATCTGTTGCCGCTGCCCCCCTACTACGCACGGGCAGCTTGATGAGCAAGCGAGTGCGAGTCAACCCGATTTCCTGTGAGGCGCACGGGCTTTGCGCCGAGCTGCTTCCAGAGCGGATCACACTCGACGACTGGGGTTATCCGATCGCCGATCAGGAACCGATCCCGCCCGAACTGCTGGAGCATGCCCAACGAGCCGCTGACGCCTGCCCGACTCTGGCCTTGTTGCTGGAGCCCGACAAAAGTTGCAGGTCGTAAGGCTAGGCCCTGACAGATGGTCAACGTTCCCCTGCATCGAGCCAGACGAAGGCGATCGTGATGGCTCGGTTGGTGAGAACGCCGCATTGTTGAGTTCGCGACAACGCTTCGGCGGAATAGAGGGCAACGAGATTCTGACGAGCGCTGCGGCAGTGTTGCTGACCGTCCTACTCCTCGCCGAGGGCGTGACGATCCTGCGCATCGGGGGGTTGGTCAGTGCTCACATGTTCATCGGAATGGTGCTGATCCCCCCCGGCCCGCCGCTGGCCCCGGCGCCCAAACAAGGCGACATTGGCGCGAGAGGATCACGCGGATCATTAGAGCGGCTGAGCGTCGCGCCATGGGAGCTAAAGCCGCCCGACTGTCATCTTTAGCGTTTCTTGGTCGATCGAGCCTAGGGTGTCTCGGATGGGCGGTCTGCGGCGGTCTGGCGCCGGTTCTGGCGTGAGTGGTCCGCCGGATTTGGCTGACACAGCGCCCGGCTCGGCGCTGCTCGCCCGGATAGCGGCGCACCGAGAGCAGAGACGCCGCGAGGCTGCGGCCAGACGCAGGCGGCGACGCCGGCGAATCTTGGTCGTGGCCGTCGTGGTGCTGCTGCCGCCAGCGATCTATTCGTATACGGCCTGGATGCTGCAGCCTTCGAGCCTGCCCTTCGGCGTGCGCAGCGTCGAGTGGGTGAGAGCCGATGTACCTTTCGGCAACACGCTGGTCGATGAGATCGAGCACATCTACTACAGCTGGAACACACCGCAGAAGGGCGGGCCGCAGCTGAAGAGCCTGCCGCCGACCGGGCGGGCCGCGAAAGCGCCTAACAAGACGGCTGCCTGGCCGCCGCCGATCAAGCCGGTCTTCGCGCACCCGCTAGCCGGCGAAGGGATCTGGAAGCCGACCGGCCCGCCGGTCGAGGGTGGCCCACCGGTGCTGGTGACGACCTTTCGCCCCGAGCTCGACTATCCGAGCATCGTCGCCTACGCGGCCTGGTTCGACCACACGCGCACCGCGCTCGCCTTCTATCCGGGCCGCTACGAGCCGCCAAACGCGGCGGTACGCGGGCCAATGATGGTCCCGTACGACCAGCGCTGGCGGCTGCTTGCGACCTTCAACAGCGGTTTCATTTACTCGGACGTCAACAACGGCTCGACCGACAACGGCCGCATAAACGAGCCGCTCGCGAAAGCCAACGCCACGCTCCTCGGCTATCGCGACGGCCACGTCGCGATCGTGAAGTGGAGCGGCGGCCCGAACGCGGGGTCGAACGTTGCGTGGGCCCGCCAGAGCCTGCCGCCGATCGTCTGGAACGGACGCCTCAACCCCGCCTTGAACGACAGTTCGCAGTGGGGCTACACACTCGGCAACGCCGTCCGCGTCTGGCGCACCGGTGTCGGCATCGACCGTCGCGGCAACCTGATTTACGCAGCTGCGGACGGCCAGACCGTGATCACCTTGGCCCGAATCCTGCAGCGTGCGGGCGCGGTTCGCGCGATGCAGTTCGACATCAATCCCGAATGGCACACCCTGATCACCTACACCCACCACCACGGCCTCGTCCCGACGGAAGTCGGGGGGAACTCGATGCAGCCCGACACCCGCTACCTCACCCCCGACGACCGCGACTTCTTCGCCGTCTACCGACGCCTGCCTGGTCCCGTCACTGTCCCCTTCAAATAGGGATCGCGCAGAAGCCGCCTGGCGCTTCTGCTTTGGGCGAAAAGCAGCAGCGCCGACTTGCGTCCACCTCCCACGCGATGCGAGAGCCGGCTTGCCCAACGGTTTCGAAGCGCAAGTCTGTGACTTGTGGCCGCCCCGAAGTTCCGCGATCCTAGCTTGTAATGAAAGCCACGATCCGTGAGTACGAGAGCGCTGACCTCGGCCGGCTACTCGATCTGTGGGAGCGCCTGGACGCGCCACTGCCGGGAGAGCCGAGGATCGATGAGGCGGTGCCGGACCGGGTTCCCCGGAGACCGGATTGCAAGGGCCTCAACATCCTCGCGCCAGACTGGTGCAACGGTGGGTAAGGGGCAGTCCGATCCAGAGTGTTGCTTTGGGCGAAAGGCAGGCGCGCGAGCCCGCGCCACCGCTTCATATGCAGAGCGGCACTCCGTTTAAGTGTTGACCCGGACCTATCGGCCGCTCTCAGACACGGAAATCGGCTCAAACAAATGACGGCAGGCCACGGCGCATTGGCTCAGCGCGACGAAAGAAGCGAGGTTCGCTGAACTACTGGTGCTCTCGCTCTCACGCGAAGGGAGGCGCGCGGTTCGCCGGCGCAACGGGACGACCTGACCTCGTGCTGCTGGTCATCCGGAGCCGAAGCGGAAGCGATGCAATCGTCGCTGCGAGTCCGCCGGCGACCCGAATCGGTTAGCGTCGCCGTGCACTTCAATGGGGTGGTAGGGAGGAGCGAGCATGGAATCCAAGGCGATCGACCCGGTCGACTTCCGCGAGGCGCAGCACAAGCAGTGGGACTCCGCTGCGGTGGGATGGAAGGAGTGGAGCGAGTTCACTGACAGCGCCGCCGGGCATATCAGCGAGCGGCTGGTGGAGCTCGCCGACGTGCAGGCGGGCAGCCGGGTCCTGGACGTCGCCGCCGGCTATGGCGAGCCGGCGCTGACCGCCGCACGTAAGGCCGGCCCGCAGGGCCGCGTTGTGGC
>JBBQBH010000070.1:0-11684 GCA_038317345.1 Solirubrobacterales bacterium | reverse complement strand
TAGCCCGTCGCCGTCCTCCTTCCCATCGCCGGCGCCGTTGCCGGAGACCTCCACCCCCGGCAGCGAGGCCACCGCCGCGGAGCGCTCGACGCGCTCGATCCGCACCAGCTTGCGCTCGCCGACGAACGGGCCGCCGCCGGTGACGCTGACGATGTATGAGTCGACCCGCGCAACCGCGTCGTCCGCGTTGTACATGTGCGGCTCCTCGATCGTCACCAGCACCTCCTCGCCGACCTTGAACGGCAGCGCCCGCTCCACGATCTGCTCTTTGCTGCCCGTCTCGACGATCTCGAAGGTCTCGATCGGAAGCGCCTCGCCGCCCTCGAAGTGAAACTCCTTGCCGGTCTCCTCCTCGAGGGCCGCCAACTCGCTTTGCGGGTCGATCAGCTCCGCTGCGACCTTCGGGTGAACCCGGATCAAGTAGGCGTCCGGCTTGGAGTCCTTCGCGACGACCTCACGCAGCTTGCGCAGCCCTTCGAGCGCAACGGTCTCCTCTGAGAGCACCACACCGTCGCCGTCGCATGTCGGGCAGCGAACCGTGAGGATCTCGCGGACACCGTCGGTTACGTTCTGGCGCGTCATCTCGACCAGGCCCAGCGGCGAGACCTCGACCACGTAGCTCTTCGACTTGTCGGCGTCGAGCGCCTTGCGCAGCGTCTTCAGCACCTTCTCGCGGTTGCGGCTGCGGGCCATGTCGATGAAATCGATGACGATGATCCCGCCGATGTCCCGCATCCGAAGCTGTCGCACCACCTCGTCGGCTGCCTCGGTGTTGACGCGGGTAATCGTTTCCTCCAGGCCGCCCTTGCCGCGACCGGTGAAGCTGCCGCTGTTGACGTCGATCACGGTCAGCGCCTCGGCGTAGTCGATCATCAGATAGCCGCCGGAGGGAAGGTCAACGCGGCGGTTCAGGGTCGAGAGGATCACCTCCTCGATCCCCCATTTCTCGAACAGGGGCTTTTTGCCCTTGTAGAGCTCGACACCCTTGACCAACTCCGGCGCCGTGCGCTGGAAGAAGCCGGTGACCCGCTCGTACTGCTTCTCGGAGTCGATGATCGCCTCCTCGAAGTCGCTCAGGAAGACGTCGCGCAGCACCCTCACCGGCAGGTCCGCCTCCTGGAAGACCAATGCCGGTGCCTTGACGCCCTTGACGCGCCGGTCCAGTACCTCGTTGAGCTTGTGCAGGTAGTCGATCTCGCGCACGAAGTCCGCCTTCTTGGCGCCGTGCGCGGCGGTGCGGACGATCAGCCCCCCTGGACCCTTGTAGGTGTTCTCGACCATCTTGCGAAGCCGCTCGCGCTCGCCGTCGGCGAGCCTGCGGCTCACCCCGACGCCGCTTCCCTGCGGGGCGTAGACGAGATAGCGCCCGGCGATCGAGACGTTCATCGAGAGTCGCGCCCCCTTCGTCTTCAGGGGGTCCTTGACGACCTGGACGATGATCTCCTGCCCAGACTTGAGCAGCTCGGTGATCCGCCGCCCGCGGCCGCGGCCGCGCCTTGGCGCTGCCTCACCGCCGGGCAGCACGATCTCGTCGACGTGCAGGAAGCCGTTTCGCTCCAGGCCAATGTCGACGAACGCCGCCTCCATGCCAGCAAGCACGTTGTCGACCTTGCCTTTGTAGATGTTGCCGACGATCGAGCGGCGGCCGCGACGCTCCACGTAGAGCTCTGCGACCTCGGGCTTTTGGTCCTTGCTCGCTTCGAGCACGGCGACCCGCGTCTCGCCTTTGTCGGCGGAAACCAGAATTGTCTTTTTCATAACCTCAGCTCAGTTCGAAGATCAGTAGGAATCCCTGCTCTTCTGGCTGAGGCGAGCATGCATGTGAACGCTCTCAAGCACGCCGATGGCCAAGAACGTGGCCAGCACGGAGGAACCTCCGTAGCTCATGAGCGGCAGGGGGATGCCCGTGATGGGCATGATCCCGAGGCTCATTCCGACGTTGACGAAGACCTGGAACATCAGCATGGCAGTTATCCCGCCTGCGACCAGGGTTCCGTACAAGTTCTTTGAGAGCGTCACAATCCGCAGCGCCCGCCAGATAAGCAGGGCGAATAGGGATAGGACGAACGCGGCTCCGAGGAATCCGAAGCGTTCCCCGACCACAGCGAAGATGAAGTCCGTGGTCCTCTCGGGGACGAAGTCGAGCCGCGTCTGTGTGGCCTGATCGCCGCGCCCGGTCTTCTCCCCGGAGCCGATGGCGATCGTGGCCTGCTTTTGCTGGTAACCCGCGTCGCGCGGATCCCGGCTGGGGTGCAGGAACGACGTCAGTCGCTGCTCCTGGTAGCCCTTGAGGACCGGCGTTCCAACTGCCGGCGCGACGACCAGCACCGCGGTGACCATGACCGCGATGCCCGCTGCGATAGCCAAGAAGTGGCTCCAGCGAACCCCGGCCAGAAACATCACCGCGAGGGTCACGACCCCGAACACCAATGACGTGCCGAGGTCGGGTTGCAAAAAGATCAGCGCAGCGGGAGCAAACCCGAGCAACAAATAGCGGGCAGTCCGCTGGCGCGGCGAGCCGCGCCTTGCGCCGTCGATGACGAATCCGGCAAGAGCGATGATGAGCAAGACCTTGCCCAACTCCGCCGGTTGGAAGTTGAAGAACGGAAGATTGAATGCGCGGCGCGAACCACGCGCGGCGGCGCCAAAGAGGAATACCAGCCCGATGCTGGCGAACATCAGCGTGTAGATGCCAACCCGGAGCTCGCGGAAGCGCGAGTAGTCGATCTGGGTCAGCAGGAACAGCCCCAGTAGGCCGAGGCCCGCGTAGATGCTCTGGCGCTCGACGTAGTAGTACGGCGAGCCGGGGACGTCGTGCAGCGTCGCCTCGGCGAGCGTGAAGATGCTGAAGCCCGCCAGCGCCACCGTGGCGAGCAGCAGCAATGGGTCCATGTAGGGGATCCCGAGCCGCTCGCCGATTCCGGGCCGAGTGCTGAACGGCACCGACCGTGAACGTCGTGTCGCGGTCGCGTGCATCAGTACTGACTCCCGCCGTTGGCGCCGCCCACCGCGTGCGGCTTCGCATGGAAGTACTGCGAGAGGATCTGCTCGGCGACCGGGGCGGCCGAGTCGACGCCGAAGCCTCCCCGCTCAACGGTCACCGTGACCACGACGCGCGGATTGGGATAGGGAGCCAGCACCGAGTACCAGGATTGGTCGGCCTGGCCCGTCCGCTGTGCGGTTCCCGTCTTGCCGGCAACCGGTACCGGGAAGCCACCGAAGACCGCGTATGAGGTGCCGCCCGGGCTCTGCGCGGCCCTGTGCAGGCCGTCGAGGATCGCGCTGCGATAGCCGGGGTTGATCGGGATGTGGCGGCGCGGCGAAGGATTGAGCTCCTGGACGACCCGACCGGCGGTGTCGACCACCTGCATCCCCACGTGCGGGCGGAGCAGGGTGCCGCCGTTGCCGATCGCCGCGTAGGCGTCGGCGAGCTGAAGCGGGTCGACCTGCACGTCGCCCTGGCCGACGGCGAGGTTGATGTTGTCGCCCACCGACCAGGGGCGGTCGGTGAGGTGCTTGCGGTAGAGGCGGTTGCGCCAGGCGGGGGTGGGCAGCAGGCCCGCGGACTCGCCCGGAAGGTCGATCCCGGTCGGGGTGCCGATTCCGAGGCGGTGGGCCCACTTCTGGAGCTGGAGGGTGCCGTTCATGCGCAGCCCCAGGGTGTAGAAGAAGACGTCGTCGGAGACCTGCAGGGCGCTCGGCAGCGAAAGGGTCCCGTAGGCGCCGCCGCCGGCGTTGTGGAAGGTGATGCCGCCCACGGTCAGCCCGCCGGTGTCGGTGATCGGAGTGGCGGACGTGATCACGCCGCCGGTCAGCGCCGCCATCGCGGTGATTGGCTTGAACGTCGAGCCGGTCGGATAGAGGCCCCTGATCGCGCGATCGGTGAGCGGTGCGTCGGTCGTGTTCGAAGTCAGCTGCTTGTACTGGGACTGGGTGATCGGCTTGGTGAAGACCGAGGGGTCGAAGGTCGGATTGGAGCCAAGCCCGAGGACCTGCCCGTTTCGCACGTCCATCGCCACGAAAGCGCCCGGCAGACCGAGCGATGCAAGGCCCGACTCACCGGCCGCCTGAACCCCCGAGTCGATGCTGAGCTGCAGGTTGTCGCCTGGCCTTGGCGGGACGGCGCTGAGTTGGCCCCCGGGCGTGGGACGGCCGAGGGAGTCGACTTGCACCCTGGTTTGGCCGTCGCGCCCCCGCAGGTAGCGGTCGTAGGTGTACTCGACCCCGTCCTGGCCGATTTGGTCGCCGGGCTTCAGCCCCTTGTAGCGGGGCTCCTTGAGCTCCTTCGAGTCGATCTCGCCGACGTTTCCGAACAGGTGCGCGCCGAGGGTGCCGTCCGGATAGCGGCGCACGAAGATGCGCTGCACGGCGACGCCAGGGAAGTTGGCCTGGTGCTCCTGCAGGTAATAGACGAGGTCGTAGTTGACGTCGCGCTGCAGGGTCACCGGGGCGCTCGCAAGCACCTTCAGCTGATCGTGCATGTCACGCCTCATGCGGCGCAGCGGAATCCCGGCTGCGTGGCCGAGGCGGGTCAGCTCGGCGCGGCGCTCGCCCGCGTTGCCCGGCAGCTTCTGCGGATTGAGCTGCAGCGCGAGGCTGGTTCGGTTCTCGACCAGGACGTGACCGTTGCGGTCGAGGATCTGGCCCCGCGGTGCGGTCACGCGGATCTCGCGGATGCGGTTGTTGTTCGCCTCGACCAGGTACTTGTCGCCCGAAAGCACCTGCAGGTACCAGAGCCGGAAGAAGATCACCGCGAACATCACCAGTGCAACGCCGCCGAGGATCGCCACCCGCAACGCGAACCCGGAGCTCATCGTCGGTCGCCTGTCTTCGTCGCGTAGGTACATCAGATGTTCGGCTCCGTGGCCGCGGGCATCATCAGGCCCCGATCATCCTCGGCTGCGCCCGCTGCCGCACCGCTCGGTCCTCGATCAGCGCCGGACGCAGAATGCGGCGGATGCCGATGTAGATCGGAATGCCGAGGAAGAACGCGAAGATGCTCTTCATCGCCAGGTCGCGGATCACCAGCGTGCTGACCGGGGCGTCGACTCCAAGCATCAGCTGCACGGCCGCGAATGACAGCTCCGCGACCAGGGTGAGCGCCATGCAGAGCAGCGGCGGCGTGAGCGAGTTGGTGATGTCGAAGCGCTCGCGATACAGCCCAGCCAGGTAACCGACCGAGAGCAGCACCAGCGAGGTGGCGCCGAGCGCCTCGACCAACAGGCAGTCGACCAGCAGGCCGACTGAGAAGCCGGTCACCGCGCCGGTCAGGCTTCCCCCGAGCAGGCCGAGCGAGACGACGACCGCCGGCAGCACGTCGGGGCTGGTTCGGAACAGCTCCACCTGCGAGAAGAACGAGAGCTGGAGCAGCACGGCGAGCAGCACAATCGCGACGATGCGAATCAGGATGCGCGGCGTGACGATCACTTGGTGAGCACCTGGACGAATTCCAACTCGCGAAGATCGGCGAACGGCCGCACATGGACCTGCTGGCTCGCCTCCTGCTCGGCGATCGTTGCCTGGGTCACCCTGCCGAGTGGAATCCCATAGGGATAGAAGGAGGAGAGCCCGCGCGCCGTCCAACCCGAGGTGACAACGGTCTGACCCTGTTGCACGTGCTTGCTGGAGTCAATGAAGTCGAGGACCAGATCGCTGGGGTTTCCGACCTCGGGCCGAATCACGCCCTGGATCCCCGACGGAACGACCTTCGCCGAGACGGCGCTGGTGTGGTCGGTGATCAGCGTCACCTGGGCGGTCCCGCCGGTCGTCGAAGTGACGCGACCGACCAACCCATCGCCAGTCACGACCGGGTCGTTGACGCTGACCCCGGAGCCGCTGCCGTGGTCGATTGTCACGGTCGAGTACCAGACCGTCGGCGAGCGGGCGATCACCCGCCCGGTCACCGGCGTCAACCCCAGTGGCAGCTCGCCGGCCCGGCGCAGATCGAGCAGCTTGCGCAGCTGGTTGTTCTCCGAGAGCGCGACCTCGCCGGCTGCGACCTTGGTGCGCAGCTGCTGGTTCTCCGACTGCAGGCGGGCCTTGTCGCCGCGAGCGGCGAAGGTTTCGTCGAACCAGTTGATCGTGTCTCGAGCGGGTTTCAGCGCCCGGTCGGCGCCCTCCTGGAGAGGCCCGAAGACGGCGCTCACGCCTCGCTGCAGCCCACCGGACTGCTGGCCGTAAGTCGCGGTCAGCAGCGCGAAGGAGCTGATGATTAGTAGCGCTAGTACCGCTCTACGGCGGCGAACTTGCTTTCGATACACGAAGGAACCTAAGTCTCTTGGGGTTTACCGATATTGCTTCGACCCCGAATTCTTGCTGGCCCGGTGGATAGCCTCGAACTCCTCCAGCGAAAGACCGGAGCCAACGGCCACACAGGTCAGGGGCGACTCGGCCAGCTGGCACGGCATTTGACACTCGTCGCGGAGTCGCTGCTCCAGACCCTGCAGCAGAGCACCGCCCCCGGCCAACGTTATGCCCCGGTCCATGATGTCACCAGCAAGTTCGGGGGGGGTGCGGTCGAGGGTGTCCTTGACCGCACCGATGATCTGATTCAGCGGCTCCTCGATCGCCCCGCGGACCTCCTCGGAGGTGAGGGTGATCGTGCGCGGCAGCCCGGAGACGAGATCGCGGCCCCGGATCTCCGCCCGCACCTCCTCGGCCAGCGGCGAAGCCGAGCCCGCCTCCAACTTCAGCTCTTCCGCGGTCTGCTGGCCGATCATCAGCTTGTACTCGTGCTTGCAGTAGTTGACGATCGCCTCATCGAGCTCGTCGCCGCCGATTCGGATCGACTGCGAGACGACGATCCCGCCGAGCGAGATAACCGCCACCTCGCTGGTGCCTCCACCGACGTCGACGATCATCGACCCCGTTGGCTCGCCGACCGGCAGACCGGCGCCGATCGCCGCCGCCATCGGCTCTTCGATCAGGTAGGCGTGGCGGGCGCCCGCCGACAGACAGGCCTCCTCGACGGCCCGTTTCTCGACCCCGGTGACGCCGGAGGGAACGCAGACCACGACGCGCGGATGCGCGAAGCGGTTCTGATGCACCTTGTTGATGAAGTGGCGAAGCATCTGCTCGGTGACGTCGAAGTCGGCGATAACGCCGTCCTTGAGCGGCCGGATGGCGCTGATCGTGCCCGGGGTTCGACCGAGCATCCGCTTTGCCTCGATGCCAACCGCGTGCACAGCGCCACTGCGGGAGTCGATCGCGACGACCGAGGGCTCCGAGAGCACTATCCCGCGGCCGCGCACGTAGACGAGCGTGTTGGCCGTTCCCAGGTCGACCGCCATATCGCGGCCGCCGAGTCCGGTCAGGTAGCTGAGTACGCCCATGTATTGGGTTTCGGGAAAGCTCTTTAGGTGGGGGTTGGTCGGGTCGCGCCTGGCGACCCAACGGGCGCCTAGCGCTCGCCGGGATCTGCGATTTTCGGGGCGAAACGCCGGGCGAAGTCTAGCGAACGGTCGCTGGCGCCAAATTGGCGCAAAGTGCGCGAAACATGACGCCCAGCGATCATCACGGCGCCAGCTCCGGCGCCAGCTCGAGCAGCAGCGCCAGCGGCAGTCCGATCACGTTCGATAGGTCGCCCTCGATGCGTTCCGCCAGGGTCGAGCCGAGCCCCTGGATCGCGTAGCCGCCGGCCCGCTCGCGCCACTCGTCAGAGGAGAGGTAGCGGTCTAACTCTCGTGCACCCAGCTTGCGAAACGTGACCACGGTTCTGGCAACACCCTCGCGGATGCGGTCCGGCTCCGGTCCCAATAGGACCAGACCGCTGAGCACCTCGTGCGAACGGCCGGAGAGCAGCTCGAGGAAATCGCGGGCGGCCACCTCGTCGGCCGGTTTGCCGAGCGCCCGGCCGTCGACGACGACATCGGTGTCGCAGCCGATCACCAGCGTATCGGGGGCGTTCACCCCGGCCGCTTTGCGACCTGCGTTCTCAAGCACCGCATCAGCCGGGTCGCCCTCGCCGACCTCGTCGACCCCCGGCACCATGACCTCGAACAGCAACCCGAGCCGCCCCAGTAGCTTGCGGCGCTGCGGAGACCGCGAGACGAGGATGACCTTCAGCCCTGAAGCTCCGGGAACCAGATCTCGATCTCGCGCTTGGCGGACTCGTCGGAGTCGGAGCCGTGGACGAGATTGAAGGTGACCTCGAGCGCGTAATCGCCACGGATCGACCCTGGTGCGGCTTCGAGTGGGTTGGTGGCGCCGATCACCTGCCGCGCCGCCGCGACAGCGTCGGGGCCGTCCATCACCACCGCGACCAGCGGCCCCTGGGTGATGAAGTCCAGCAGCTCGCCGAAGAACGGCTTCTCGATGTGCTCCTCGTAGTGGACGCTGGCGAACTTGCGGTCGATCTGCGTCTCCTTCAGCGCCACCAGCCGCAGGCCCTTGCGCTCGAAGCGGGCTATCACCTCGCCGGTGAGGCCACGCTCGAAGGCATCCGGCTTGACGAGGATCAGGGTGCGCGACATGCGCTAGTGGTCCAACTTACTTGGGGCGGGCCGCCCGCGGCCGCTCAGGCGCCTCGGCCGGACCGCTGTCGGCGTCGCTCGACTTGCCCTTGCCAGCGGTTGGCGAGGCGGTGCGCTGCGCAGACCTCTGCGCCGCCGCCGTGCGACGGGACGGAGGTCGCTGTGACGCCCCGCGGGCCGGCTTTCGCTGCCCCGGCTCGGCCTTCCGCGTCGAGCTCTGGCGGCCGGGCAACGCGGTCTCGCAGTAGGGGCAGAGCGCCCAGCGCGGGTCGACGGGCTTGCCACAGCTCTCGCAGGGGTCCTTGAGGCGACGCTGGCAGTTGGGACAGCGCAGGTAGCTCTTCTCGACCGGGTAGTTGCAGTTCGGGCATGCAAGCTCGGAGAGCTGGCGCACGCGCAGCTCGGCCGCCTTGATCTCCAGCTCACGCTCCTTCGCGTCGTCGAGGAACTCAGGCGGGCGCAGGATCGAGTAGACGAAGGTTCCGATGTAGGGAAACAGGGAAGCGGCGGTGGCGCAGGCGACAAGTACCGGGTCCTCGATCCGCCTGCGGGCGTCGAAATAGGTCCAAACGATCAGCGCAAGCCAGACGACGACAAGCGCCATCACAAAGAGTGTGGCGACCAGGTTGAGGCCGCCGTTGCTTATCCCGAAAATCGCCAGTGGCATGCGGTTTCCCTGCGAAGGGGAGCGGGCCAGTCTACTTCGGCACGAGGGGCAGGAACCCCTTTCTCAGCTCCCTGGGCGCGCTCGCCCGCTCACACGCCCAAGTGCTCACACACGTTGTTCGCGTTCGGCCCAGAACATGAGCTCCTTTGCTGAGCCTCACGCTCACAGGAACATCCTGCCGAACAGGTAGCCGATACCGAAGAAGACCAGGATCACCACCGCGACCACGGCGGCGACCAAGCCCATCATCGAGAGAAGCTCTGAGCGTGCCTCCTTGTCCATGCTGCCCCCAGAAGGTAGTGGGAACCGGCTGCGAGCGCCACACCATCGCCCGCCGCGGCAAGCTCGCGGGCGCGCGCCAGCGCCGCCGCAGGCTCGGTGACTATCTCCGCCGCCAGGTCCAACCTGCCGCAAATTTCCGCCAGCTCGGCGGCGGGCCGGGAATGGGCACCAGGTCGGCCGCTGGCCAGCAGGCGGTCGGCCGGAAGCTCGGTGCAGACCACATGCACCAGCGCGGGCGCCAGTGCCCGCAACATCGCCTCCGCGTCCTTGTCGGCGAGGATGCCGATGCAGGCGAAGACCGGCTTGCCAGCGGTGACCCCGGGCAGCGCCTCGGCCAGCGCCGTCGCGCCATCCGGGTTGTGGGCCACGTCAAGGATCGTCGTCGGATCGTGCGCGACGACCTCGAGACGCCCCGGGATGGTCACTGAGGCGGCGACCTCACGAACCGCATCGGGCTCCAGGCTGCCGAGGAAGGCCTCGGCGGCCGCGACGGCCAAGGCGAAGTTGCGGCGCTGGAAGGCGCCCGGGGCACGCAGCGCGATCTCGGGCCCGGGGTCAAGCGGCGCCCGCACGTGCAGCGCCCCGCGCTGTCGTGCCGTCTCGGCGGCAAGCGCGTCCATCTCGTCGCTGAGTGCGCCGGTGACAAGCACGGAGTGATCGCGGAGCACCGCGAGCTTCTCGCCGGCTATCTCGGCCTCAGTCTCCCCCAGCCACTCCGTGTGGTCGAGTCCCACCGATGTGAGCACGGCGACCCGCGAGGGGATCACGTTGGTCGCGTCCAACCTCCCTCCCAGCCCCGCCTCGATGACACCGGCCGAGACGCCGGCGGCAGCCAGGGCGACGAAGGCGGCGGCGGTCGCCGCCTCGAACTGGGTCACCGCATCGCCCTCCTCGAGAGCTCGATTCGCCACCTCCGCCCCCTGCGCCGTCCGCTCGACTGCCGCTGCAAACGCTCCCGGCTCGATCTCCAGGCCGCGGATCCGGACCCGCTCGGACCAGCGCACGAGGTGCGGCGATATGCAGGCTCCGGCGCTCATCCCGTGCGCCTCCAGCAATGCGGCGATCATCTGCGCGACCGAGGACTTGCCGTTGGTCCCGACCACGTGGATCGAGGCGAAGCGGTGCTGGGGCATGCCTAGCACCGACGTGAGCCGGTGCATTCGCTCGAGGCCGAGGCGCCATCCGAGCGGCTGCAGCGAGTTGAGGTAGGCCTCGGGGTCGAAGGAAGTCACAGCGCTCGTCGCTCGTCGCTCGTCGCTCGAGGGCTAGGGACCAAGGTCTTCGAGCTCAGCGCGATACGCCTCGAGCTTCTGTCGCTCTTCCTCGACCACTTCCTCCGGGGCCTTGTCGACGAACCCCTTGTTGGCGAGCTTTTTCTCACCCCGCTCGATCTCGGCCCGCAGCTCCGCCCGCCGTTCCTCGATCCGCTCGCGGACCGCGTCGGCGTCGATGTCGTCCGTGGCGAGCACTTGCACCGGGCCAATCGAGGCCACCGGGTCGCCGCCGTCGGTCGAGAACTCGAAGCGAGCCAGGCGACCGACGAACTCATGCGGTGGCTCGCCGTCGATGCGGCCGCTGAGCACACTCTTGACCGGCACGTCGGCCAGCTCGCGCCAAGCTCGCAGGCGGCGGGTGAGCTCGATCGCCGCTCCCACGTCGGCCTCAATCTTGGCGTCGATCAGAGCGGCATCGGTCTGGGGAAACGTGTGCACGGCGAGGTGGCCCTGCCGGTCGGGGTGATACGACCAGACCTCCTCGCTGACGAAGGGCATCATCGGATGCATAAGGGCAAGCGTCTGCTCGAGCACCCAGAGCGACGTCTCCGAGACTTCCGGCTCGCCCTCGTAGAGGCGCGGCTTTGCAATCTCCAGGTACCAGTCGCAGAGCTCCGACCAGAAGAACCTGTAGGCGTCCAGCGCCGCGTGGGCGAAGTCGTACTCCTCCAGGTTGCGGGTGACATTCTCGACTGCGCGCTGCAATCGGGAGAGGATCCAGCGGTCCTCGGGCGCCTCCACTTGGGGCGGCCCGGCAGAAGCCCCGACAGGAGTTTGCTCCTGGCGGGCATTTGTGGCCGATTGAGTCTGCCCAGAATCTGCATTCAGCAGAATCAATCGGCTCGCGTTCCACATTTTGTTGGCAAGGTCGCGCCCCTGCTGCACCTTGGCGTCGGAGTAGCGCACGTCCTGGGTCGAGGACATCGCCAGCAGCCCGAAGCGAAGCGCGTCGGCGCCGTGCACGTCGATCTCCTCGACCGGGTCGATCCC
>JBBQBH010000069.1:0-12222 GCA_038317345.1 Solirubrobacterales bacterium | reverse complement strand
TCTGGTCGAGGCGCTGGTCCAGCATCTCGCCGAGCACGGCGAGGCCTTGGACGGACTCGGGCGGGCGGGAGCGCCCTCGCCGCGCGAGGCGATCTACGCCGGAGGGGTGCCGAGCCTGGTGCGCGAGGCCGTGGCCCATCGGGCGAGCGAGCTCGGCAACGACGTGGAGCGCGTGCTCGAGGTCGCCTCGGTGGTCGGCCGTGAGTTCGAGTCGGAGCTGCTTGCCGACGTCAGCGACCTGCCGGCCGATTCGGTTGTGGCGGCGCTGGAAGCCGCGGTGACCGCCGGCCTGTTGATCGACGTCCCCGGGACGCTTGACCGCTACGCCTTCTCGCATTCCCTGTTCCGCCAGACCGTGTACTCGGATCTGCCGAAGGCACGGCGCACGGCCCTGCACCGCCGACTCGCCGAGGCCCTGGAGCGCCGCCACGGCAGCGATCCCCGCCACGTCGCCGAGCTTGCCCGCCACTTCTCGGGGGCCGGACCGGGCGCCGCCCCGAAGGCGCTGGAGTACTGCGTTCGGGCCGGTGCCGCCGCTCTTGGCGCCTTCTCATACGAGGAGGCGATCGAGCACTACGGGCACGCTCTGGCCGCGATCGAGATGGCGGCCAGCGACGACGAGGGCCTGCGGTGCGAGGTGCTTCTGGCACTCGGCGAGGCCGAGTGGCGGGCCGGGCACGTCGAGGACGCCCGCGAGACATTCACGCGGGCGGCGCGGATAGCCCGCGCCGGCGCCGACTCAGGTGCGCTGGCTCGGGCGGCGCTGGGCTTCTGCGGCGATGGGTGGGAGCGTTTCGGCGCTCCCGATCCCGACGCGACGCAGCTTCTGGAGAGCGCGCTCGACGCCGGCCCACAGGACCCGGCGTTGCGCGCGAAGCTGACCGCCCGGCTCGCCGAGCTCATTCACTCGAGCGCAGAGCCGGCGCGTGCCGAGCAGCTCGGCGAGCAGGCGATCGAGATCGCCCGCTCTTCGGGCGACCGCAGCGCCCTGGCGGCGGCGCTGATCGGCCGCTGGTACGCGAGCCAGAGGCCCGATGCCCTGGATCAGCGAGTGAAGTTGGTCGAGGAGCTGCTCTCCCTCTGCGAAAACCTCCACGATCGCGACCTCTCGCTTCAGGCCCAGACGCTCAAAGCCAGAGTCGCCGTGGAGACCGGGAACATGGACGCTCTTAGCGCCGCGATCGGCGATCACGCCATGCTGGCCGATCAGAGCAAGCAGCCGGCCAACCAGCTTCAAAGCCACGCCTACCGCGCCACTCGCGCCCTGATCAGGGGGCGCTTCGATGAGGTCGAGGCGCTGATCGGCGAGGTGATCGAGCTGGGGGTGCTGGCGCAGTCACCGGGAGCGCTTCATTACTCGAGTGTGGAGCTGGTTGTATTGCGCTGGGAGCAGGGGACCCTCGAGGAGCTCGAGCAGCCGCTCCGTGAGCTCAAGGAGCGCACGGGCGCGGCGATATGGCGCGCGGCGCTCGCCCTGCTGTGCAGCGAGATCGACGAAGAAGAATGGGCCCGCACGGAGCTGGAGGCGCTGATGGCGGACCGCTGCGCCGCGGTCCCGTTCGACGAGAACTGGCTCGCAACGCTGGCCTTCCTCGGGATGACCTGCGCCAACTTCGGCGATACAAAGCGGGCCGCCGAGCTGCACGAGCTGCTCGAGCCTTACCTTGGCCACTTCATCGTCATCGGCGCCGCCGCTGCCTGCCTTGGGCCGGTTTCACATTTCCTCGGCTGGCTGGCCAGCGTCGAAGGCGATTGGCAGGCGGCGGTGGCGCTGCTCGAGCAGGCGAGCGAGGAGAGTCGGACGGCCGGCTCCGAGCTGTGGCTGGCGCGCGCGCGCTTCCGGCTCGGCCTCGCGCTCCGCGCCCGGGGGAACTCAGATGACCAGGAGCGAGCCGGCCAGCTGGTCTCCGAGGCCGGCGCCACGGCGGAGCGGCTGGGCATGGGGCGCCTTAGCGGGCTGATCGCGCGGTCGGAATCGGGCACCAGCAGTCCAGAAGAGTCGCGCCTGCGGGCCCGCCGCTAGTCGTCGGGGCCCGCGCCCCCCGCCATCGCCGGGAGGATCACGACCGTGTCCGCTTCGGCGATCGCGGTATCCAAGCCATCAAGGACGCGCACGTCCTCGTCGTTGAGGTAGACGTTGACGTAGCGGTTCAGCTCCCCATCCGGCGAGAACAGCTGCGCCGCGGTGTCTGGGTGGCGGTCGGCCAGCGACCGCAGCACGTCTCCCACCGTGGCGCCCTCGGCGCTCACCTCGGCTTCGCCACCGGTGTGGGCGCGCAGCACTGGCGGGATCTTCACCGTCGGCATGCTCCGATCCTATTGGGGCTCTTTGCGCTTGGCTTCTAGCCTGCGCAGAAGGCTTCGTAGTCCGGGAACTTGCCCATCTCCGCTTCGGAAATCTCGGGAGCGTTCTCTCCGCAGATTGGGCAGTCGGGATCGCGGCGGACCTTGAGCTCGGTAAAGGAAGTTGACAGCGCCTCGAACAGCAGCAGGCGGCCGACCAGCGGCTCGCCAATGCCGATCACGAGCTTTGTGACTTCGTTGGCCTGCAGCAGGCCCATGATGCCCGCCATCACCCCGAGCACGCCGTTCTCCGAGCAGCTCGGAGCAAGCTCGGCCGGCGGCGGGGTCGGATAGAGGCAGCGGTAGCAGGGGCCCACGTAGGGCACGAAGGTCGAGACCTGGCCGTCGAAGGTGAGGATCGAGGCCGAGACGACCGGCTTTCGCAGCCGCACCGAGGCGTCGTTGAGCAGGTAGCGGGTGGGGAAGTTGTCGGCGCCGTCGACGAGAACGTCGTAGTCCTTGATGATCTCGATGATGTTGGAGGCGTCGAGACGCGTGCGGTACTCGACGACCTTGACGTCGGGATTCAGCGCCTCGATCGTCTTGCGGGCCGACTCCGTCTTCGGTGTTCCAACCCGCTCCGTGTTGTGGATCACCTGGCGCTGAAGGTTGGACTCGTCGACCAGGTCGTCGTCGACGATGCCCAGTGTTCCGACCCCGGCCGCGGCCAGATACAGCGCCGCCGGGGAGCCCAGGCCACCGGCCCCGATCAGCAGCACCTTTGCGTTCAGAAGCTTGATCTGACCATCGACGCCGACCTCGGGGATCAGCGTGTGGCGCGAGTAGCGCATGCGCTGCTCGGGGGTGAGGCCCTCGGCGCTGACCACGGGCAGCCCCTGCTCCTGCCAGGCGAGGATCCCGCCGTCGACGTTGGCGACGTTCTCATAGCCAAGCTCGGACATCTCCTGGGCCGCCTTGCCTGAGCGGTTGCCGCTGCGGCAGTAGAGGATCACCCGCTGGGATTGATCGGGAACCACGGACGCGATTTCGTCACGCAGGAGTCCGGGCGGAACCAGGCGCCCACCCTCGATATGTGCTTCCTCGTACTCGTGAGGCTCGCGGGTGTCGACGAGCGTGACGCCGCCGGCGTCGATCTCGCTCTTGGCCTCAGCCGGGCTGAGCTCCTCGATCTGGGTCTTAGTCGCCTGATCGGTGGCCATCGTTACCTCCGTAAATCCCCCAATCCTGATCGGAACTCTAACACTTCAGAAAGTATAGCGATGGGCCTCTTTCCAGAAGTTTTTTGGGCAGGTTGGACGGGCCGCCGAAGCGGCCCGTCCAGGCTCCTGTGAGAGAGAAACTACTTACGCGAGAGCGGGACGCATCTGACGCAGCCTGCGAACCCGCTCCTCAATCGGGGGATGAGTGGAAAAGAGGTTCGCGAATCCGCCGCCCGAGAACGGCTTCACGATGTAGAGCGGCTCGGCGGCCTGATTGACCTGCATCGGGGCCGCCTTGGCCCCCTCCTCGAGGCGCAGCAGGGCGCTGGCCAGCGATTCGGGGTTGCCGGTCAGCTCGGCGCCTCCGGCATCGGCCGCGAACTCGCGCTGGCGCGAGATCGAGAGCTGGATGATCGTCGCCGCCAGCGGGGCGAGCAGCACCATCGCCAGCGAGCCGATCAGCCCGAGGGGCGAGTTGTTGTCGTCCCCGAACCAGAGCAGCATGTAGCCGAGGTAGGTGATCGCCGCGCCGATCGTCGCCGCGACCGAGGTGATCAGGATGTCGTAGTTCTTGACATGGGTCAGCTCGTGACCGAGAACGCCGCGCAGCTCGTCCTCGGAGAGCAGCTGCATGATGCCCCGCGTCACCGCCACTGCGGCATGCTTGGGATTGCGCCCGGTCGCGAACGCGTTCGGCTGATCGACGGGAATCATGTAGATGCGCGGCATCGGCAGGCCAGCGCGGGTGCAGAGTTCGCGCACGATCTGGTAGAGGCGCGGCGCGTCGGACTCGGCGATCGGCTTCGCCCGGCTCATTGTCAGCGCGATCTTGTCGCTGAAGAAGTACGAGCCCATGTTCAATACGGCTGCCAGGAAGAGAAATCCCAGTGCGGCGCCGGGGCCGCCAATGAGGTAGCCGATCGCTACGAGCAGGCCGGAAAGCGTCGCCAACAGGATGGTCGTGCGAAGCCCGGCTCCGAAGGTGGATCGCTTGGTTGTAGTCATTGCCAGTTCTCCTAGGTAATTGAACGCCGTATATGAGTATCCCGGCGGGGCCCCAACCGGTAAATAGGGGAAAACCCCTACGGGCGTGGCCGGAGTCCCCCATCCACGCCTGCACCTAGGCTTCGGGGGCAATGCGAAGACGCGCCCTATTCAGCCAGGTGGTGGCGGTCAACGTGGCGCTGATCTGCGCCGCCGCGCTGGCCGCGGGCCTGCTCGCCGGGCTCGACGTCAACGAGACCGCCCGCGTTCTCCTGGTGATCGGGGTCGCAGCGGTCCTGGGTCTGCTCGCCAACCTGGTTCTGCTGCGGGCCCGCTTCACCCCGTTGGAACGGTTGATCGAGGACATGGAGAAGGTCGACCTCAGCCGCCCGCGCGCTGCCGTTCCCAGCTCGATCGACGGCAAGGGAAGCACCGCCGAGGTGGAGCGGATCGAGCTCGCATATCTGCGCATGCTGCGGCGCCTCGAGGCCGAGCGCCGCCGCACCTCCAGCGCGGCGCTTCGCGCCCAGGAGGAGGAGCGGACGCGGGTGGCGCGCGATCTGCACGACGAGGTCAACCAGGCGCTCACCGGCGTGCTCTTGCGGCTCGAGGCGGCCCGCGAGCGCGCCCCGGCGGAGCTGAAGCCAGAGCTTGCCCAGACCAGGTCGCTTGCCAACCAGGCGATGGAGGAATTGCTGTCCCTGGCGCGCCAGCTTCGTCCCACCGCGCTCGACGACCTCGGGCTGAAGGCAGCGATCGCCGGCCAGGTGGAGGAGCTCGCGAGCCAGCGCGAAATCGATGCGACCCTCACCTCCGAGGGCGACTTCTCCGACCTTGACGACGACGTGCAGCTGGTCGTCTACCGGGTCGCCCAGGAAGCCCTCTCGAACGCCGCCCGCCACAGCGAGGCAAGCCAGATCAGCGTCAGCCTCAAGAGGCTGGACACCGGGGTTGAGTTGAAGGTCTCCGACAACGGGCGCGGCTTCTCGTTCGCCGACGCTGACCAGGGTCTCGGGATCGCCGGGATGAGGGAGCGGGCGCTGCTGGTCGACGGCGAGGTGGAGATCCATTCGCGCCCTGGAGAGGGCACGACCGTCTGGCTCCGAATCGATACTCCCGCCGAAGAAACGGTCGCCGCGTCATCGTCTTGACCTGGCTTCAGTAGTTGCCCGAGATTCGGTCCCAGGCGCGGCGCAGCTTCTCGTTGATCTCCTCCCCCAGGCCTTCCTTCCCCATGTCATCGGGACCGACTTCCATCGCGGCCGGATTGGCGGATGGCTTGGGAAGCGACCGGGAGGCTTCGGCGTCCAGCTTCAGGGTGACCGCATTTGTGCGGATCTCCCCCACCTGCGCAGCGTCGACAAAAACATGGCCGCCGGGCAGCCAGGTTGCGTCGACCACGATCCCGTCGAAGATGTCGTCGTCGGTGTCGGCGAGCACGTGGGCCACCTTTCCGATCGGCTCGCCGTCGGAGCTCAGCACCTGGGTGCCCTCCTCGAGGGCCAGATAGGAGGTCGGCTCGCCGGCAGCCTGGTTCACGAGGCCCACAATAACTTGCGGCGGCTGCGCCGCCTGACATGCCTCTGCGGCGACACATGTGTCGCCGCCCAGGAACAATGGCGCTGTGCGCGTTCTCATAGCCGATGACCACGGAATCGTCCGCTCGGGGCTGCGGCTGCTGCTCGAGCGCCAGCCCGACATCGAAGTGATCGCCGAAGCGGCCGACGGCGCCGAGGCTCGCGAGATAGCGGTCCGCGAACGGCCCGACCTGGCGATCCTCGACGTGCGGATGCCGAAGCTGACCGGGTTGCAAGTGACACGGGAGCTGAAAAAGCAGGCGCCCGAGGTCTCGGTGCTGATCCTCTCGATGCACGACGACGAGCGCTACCTCTTCGAGGCCCTGAAGGCCGGGGCCTCGGGGTATGTGCTGAAGACGCAGGCCGACACCGACCTGATGGAGGCGATCCGCGCGGTCGAGCGGGGCGAGCCCTTCCTGACTCCGGCCGCACAACAGGCCCTGATCAAGGACGTCCTAGAGCGCGGCCGCCAGAGCGAGGACGAGGAGGAGCTGACCCCGCGCGAGGAGGAGATCGTGAAGCTCGTCGCCGAAGCCCATACCACCCGGCAGATCGCCGAGATCCTCCACCTCTCCGAGAAGACGGTGGAGAACCATCGCGGCAACGCGATGCGAAAGCTCGGCATGCGCGATCGGGTGGAGCTGGTGCGCTACGCGATCCGGCGCGGGTTGATCGAACCCTAGGATCGATGTGACTGAGGAGACCGCCAGCCCGGCTGCCAAGCACGTCGTCCTCGCAGATGGCTTGGAGCTGCTGCTGCGACCCGTGCAAGCCGACGACAAGCGGCGCCTCGCGCAGGCCTTCGAGCGACTCAGCCCCGAAACTCGCTACCGGCGCTTCTTCGCACCCGTGCAGACCCTCAGCGAACCGGACCTGCGCTATCTCACCGAGGTCGACCACCACGATCACGAGGCATTGGTCGCGATCAATCCGGAGAACGCAACGATCGTCGGCGTTGCCCGCTATGTGCGCAGCGACGACCCCACCGAGGCCGAGGTCGCCGTCGTCGTCGGGGACCCATGGCATGGCCGCGGAGTGGCCACCGCACTGCTTCAGCAACTGGTCCGGCGCGCTCGGGAAGAGGGACTCGATCACTTCGTGGCGCTGGTGATGAGCGACAACACCGAGGCTCTGGACCTGTTCCGGCATCTAGCTCCAGGCGGTTCGCACACCCGCCTCAGCGCCTCGGGCCATACCGAGCTGGTGATGGCGCTCCCCGATCCCGACCGGATCGGCGAGTCGACCCTTGGCCGGGCGCTGCGCGCGGCGGCGGGTGGAATGCGGATCAACCCCTGGCCGATCCTGCGTGAGCGGATCGGCCGGCGGCACTGACGTTGGCGTGGGAGCCAACGCCCTGGGATAACCGACTAATCGAGTAGGATTTAGGCCGATGTTGTTCTCGACCAAAGCCGAGTACGGAGTCCGCCTGATGGTCGAACTTGGCCGCCAGCCGGGCTCTGAGCCGGTTGCGCTGAGCGCCGTCGCCGAGGCCGAGCGGCTCCCGCTCAGCTACCTCGAGCACCTGGTCGCGAAGCTGCGACATGCTGGTCTCGTCACCTCGACCCGAGGTGCCCACGGCGGCTACCAACTTGCCCGTCCCGCGGACGAGATCACGATGGACGAAGTGGTCGAAGCGCTGGAGGGCCAGATCGCCCCGATGGAGTGCTTTCACCCGACGCCGGAGGGCAAGGTCCTGTGCTCGCACGAGAGCGACGGCGATCGTGCCTGCGCGACGAAGCTGCTCTGGACCCGGGTCCAGGGTGGCGTCAACAAGGCGCTCTCCGGCACGTCGCTCGCCGACCTGGTCGAGTTCGCCGGCCCACGCGAAAGCAAACAGTCCGTCGGCAGCGCCGTCTAGGCGCCCCCGGACCCAGAAACGGAGATTGATGGCTGAACTTGAGATCCGCAACCTGCACGTGACCGCTGAGGGCAAGCACATCCTCAAGGGGCTCGACCTCGACGTCGAGAAGGGAAAGGTCCACGCCCTTATGGGGCCCAACGGGTCGGGCAAGTCAACGCTCGCCAACGCGATCATGGGCCACCCCAGCCTCGAGGTGACCGAGGGCACGATCACCTACAAGGGCGACGACATCACCGAGGCCAACCCCGACGAGCGCGCCCGCGCCGGCCTCTTCATGGCCTTCCAGTACCCGGTCGCGATCCCCGGGGTGACCGTTAGCAAGTACCTGCGCATGGTCATGAACGCCAGGCGCGAGACACGCGGAGAGAAGCCGATGAAGATCAAGGAGTTCTCGAAGACCGCCCAGGAGGCGATGGAGCTGGTCAAGATCCCGCGCGACTTCTCAAGCCGCTACCTCAACGACGGCTTCTCGGGTGGAGAGAAGAAGCGGATGGAGATCCTTCAGCTGGCGCTGCTGCGCCCCGAGATCGCTGTCCTCGACGAGACCGACTCCGGCCTCGACATCGACGCCCTGCGCACCGTCGCCGAGGGGGTCAACACCTTCACCGGTCCCGACATGGGCGTGCTGATCATCACCCACTACCAGCGCATCCTGCACCTGGTCAAGCCCGACGCCGTGCACGTGATGTTCGAGGGGCGGATCGTCAAGGAGGGCGGGCCGGAGCTGGTCGCGCAGCTCGAGGAGAAGGGCTACGGCTGGATCGGCGAGGAGGTCGAGGCGGCCGCCTAGCGCCGCCAGCCCATGATGGAGACCGCGACGAGCTCCCCCACCCTCCCCCGCTCGCTCGCGGAGATACGCACCGAGTTCCCGATCCTCGCCCGCGAGGTCCATGGGCAGCCGGTCGCCTATCTCGACAATGGCGCCACGGCGCAGAAACCGCTCGCCGTGCTCGAGGCGCTCGATCGCTTCAACCGCGAGAGCAACGCCAACGTCCACCGCGGAGTGCACACGCTCTCCGAGGAGGCGACGAACCTCTACGAGGGGGCGCGACGGCGGATCGCCCGCCACATGGGCGCCGAGGATCGCGAGGTGATCTTCACCCGCAATGTGACCGGCGCGATCAACCTCGTCGCCAGCTCATGGGGCCGTGCAAACGTGGGCCAGGGCGATCGCATCGTGCTGACCGAGATGGAGCACCACTCCAACGTGGTGCCCTGGTATCTGCTGGCGGGCCAGGTCGGCGCCGAGTTGGACTGGGTTCCGGTCACCGATGAGGGGCGTCTCGACATCGAGGCGCTTGGCGCTGCGCTGGAGCGCGGCCCGAAGATCGTCGCCGTGGCCCATGTGTCGAATGTCCTGGGAACGATCAACCCGATCGCCGAGATCAGCCGCATGGCCCACGACGCCGGTGCCCTGGTGCTCGTCGACGGTGCCCAGGCGGCGCCGAAGATCCCGCTCGACATGGCGCAGCTGGATGCGGACTTCTACGGCTTCACCGGCCACAAGCTCTACGGCCCGACCGGCGTCGGGGTTCTCTGGGGCCGGCAGGAGCTGCTCGACGCGATGGGCCCCTACGAGGGCGGTGGCTCGATGATCCACAAGGTCACCAAGCAGGAGATCACCTGGGCGACGGTGCCGGCGCGCTTCGAGGCCGGCACTCCGCCGATCGACGAGGCGGTGGGCCTGGCGGCGGCGATCGATTGGGTCGACGAGCTGGGCCTGGCGGCGATCCACGCGCACGAGGCGGACCTGACCGCCTACGCGCTGGAGCGTCTCGCCGAGGTGCCCGGCCTGCGCGTCTTCGGGCCCCCGGCCGGCGACGACCGCACCGGGATCGTCTCCTTCGAGCTCGAGGGCGTCCACGCTCACGACGTCTCCGAGATCCTCGACCGCCATGCCGTCGCGGTCCGCGCCGGACACCACTGCGCCCAGGTGCTGATGGAGCGGCTCGGCGTCGCCGCCACCACCCGCGCCAGCTTCGCCGTCTACAACACCCGCGAGGAGGTCGATCGGCTGATCGAGGCGCTGATCGACACCCGCCGGGTGTTCGAGCTCTAGATATGGACCAGCTCTACCGCGAACAGATCCTCGAGCACTACAAGCGGCCGCACAACTTCGGGCCGCTGGAGGAGTTCGACCTCGAGTTCGAGGATTCGAATCCGTTCTGCGGCGACGAGCAGCACATGCGGATCAGGCTCGACGAGAACGACCGGGTGGCCGAAGTCCGTTTCGAGGGCAAGGGCTGCGCGATCTCGACCGCTGCTACGTCATTGCTCAGCGACGAGTTGGCCGGAATGACCCGCGAGGAGCTGCTGCGCCTCGACAAGGACTTCGTCCTCGAGCTGCTCGGGATCGACATCTCGGCGACGCGGATGAAGTGCGCCCTGCTGGGCCTCAAGGTGGTCAAGGGCGCCAGCCTCGGCCAACCCGCCGATTGGGAAGACGAAGGCGAGCAGGGCGACCGAGCGGAGTTCGAGCGCAGCGGGATCTAGCCGGTCGTGTCCTCGTAGATCCCGAACGCGGCCCCTTGCGGGTCGATCAAGATCGCCAGCTTCCCGTTGGGCAGATCAATCGGGCCGAAGTTGAGCTTCGCCCCCATGCCCTGGGCCTTCTCCGTGCCCGCGTCGAGCTCGTCGATCCTGAAGTAGGTCAGCCAGTGGGGTGGGACCTCCTCGGGCACGCGGCCGCGCATGTCGAGCAGTCCACCGATGCTTTCCCCGTCTTCGCCCCGGTCCGGGTGGCGCCAGGTCGTGTAGGTCCCGGCCTCCCCCATGTCGATGTCGTTTGAGCCCCATCCGAAGACCGCCGAGTAGAAGGACTTCGCTGCCTCGGGATCGCGGGTGTTGAGCTCGTTCCACGAGTAGGCGCCGGGCTCGTTCACCACCTCGGCGCCGGAGAATTCATTCGGCTGCCAGACGCCGAAGAAGGCGCCGGTCGGGTCGGTGAACAGGGCCATCCGTCCGAGCTCCATCACGTCCATCGGCTCGGCCACGACCTGACCGCCGGCCTCCTTGACCTTTGCGGCCGTGGCGTCGGCGTCGTCGACACTCACATACGTCGTCCAGGCGGGCGGCTGGCCCTCCTGCATCAGCGGCATCATTCCCGCCGCGGACTTGGCCCGCGACGTTGCGATCCGATAGCCGCCGGTCTGCTCGGCGTTCTCGCTCTCGGGGACGTCCCAACCCAGAAGCGAGCCGTAGAACTCGATCGACCCATCGAGATCGGGGGAGCCGAGGTCGACCCAACAGGGGGTCCCCGGCGCGTAGGTCGTCATCTCGGTCATGGTTCACCTCTCGTCGCGCGCATGGACCTCAAATCCTCTCACCTCGACCCGGCTCGTGGTCAACAGCGCGTTACCCGAGCCCGGGCAACCCGGCCAACCGCTAAAATCCGACTGCGACGGTAGGTTTTAAGTGACGACAGCCACAACCACAGAAGAGCAATTGAGCGACAAAGTCAGCGTCTGCCCCGAGGCCGAGCTTCCGCCCGGCGAGATGCAGCTGGTCGAATTCGAGGGCCGGAAGATCGGCGTATTCAACTGCGCCGGGATGCTGTACGCGATCGAGGATCGCTGCTCGCACGACGACGGGCCACTCGCCGAAGGTGAGTTCGACGCTGGTGCGTGTACCGTGGAGTGTCCGCGTCACGGTTCGCTGTTCGATCTGACGACCGGCAGGCCGAAGACACTTCCCGCCTACTCCCCAGTCCAAACGTTCCCGGTCTCGATCGAGGACGAAACCATCGTCTTGGAGGTCGACTAACCACATGGCCACCCCAGAAGCGGTTGCCGAGCAAAAAGAAGTCGCCGGGATCAACGCCGACTACAAGGAGAAGTTCGGTTTCCACGATTCGGAGACCGGCTACGCCTACAAGTCCCCGAAGGGCCTCTCGCTCGAGGTCGTCGAGTCGATCTCCGAGTACAAGGACGAGCCGCAATGGATGCGGGACTTTCGGGTCAAGGCCTACAAGCACTTCGAGTCCCGCCCGACTCCGGCCTGGGGCGGAAACCTCGCCCAAATCGACTGGAACAACATCCACTACTTCGTCCGCGCGTCGGAGAAGAACAGCCGCGACTGGAGCGAGGTCCCAGACGACATCAAGAACACCTTCGACCGCCTAGGCATCCCCGAGGCGGAGCGCAAGTTCCTGGCGGGCGTCGGGGCGCAGTACGAGTCCGAGGTCGTCTACCACCAGATGAACGAGAAGCTCGAGGCCCAGGGCGTGATCTTCACCGACATGGACACGGCTCTGCGCGAGCACGAGGACATCGTGCGTGAGTACTGGGCAACGGTGATT
>JBBQBH010000068.1:0-12584 GCA_038317345.1 Solirubrobacterales bacterium | reverse complement strand
CGGGTGCGGTAGGCGGCCACCTCCGCCGCCTTGGCACCGGATACGCCGCGCTCGGCGAGGGCGTCTTGAATCTCCGCCCGGCGCTGGGAGAAGTGCTCGATCACCGCCCGTGAGATCCCCTTGATGTCGGCGTAGCCGTTGTGGGTCTGGGTCCACTGCACGCCGAGCTCTCGGGTGAGCTCGGCGCGAAGCTGGGCCTGAAAGACATAGCCCGCCGCCTTGGCGTGCTGGTAGAGCGCCGAGCGCCCCTTCGGTGCGGCGAGCGAGAGCCAGCGCCCGTCGCTCGCCGCCCGGGTGAGATTCGGGACGAGGACGTGGGTGTGAAGAGCGGGGTCGCCGGCCCGGCTCATGCGGTGGCGAAAGGCCATCGCCACGAACCCTTCTCCGGGCTCGATCAGCTTGCCGCCTGCTCCTCGCTGCACGAAACAGGCCTGCTGCTCCAGGTCGGAGATGCCGGCGGCGACGGCGCGGTCATAACCGGCGAGGACTTTCTCGCGGGCTTCCTCGTCGCCCAGCGCATAGATCAGCGAGACCGACTTCGGGGCCGCAAAGCGGACGTCGTAGGCGAGCACCGGCTGCTTGGTGCGCTGGCGGCCCTGCGAGTCGGTGAAGGTGCGGGTCGGCGGGCGGTGGACCAGCTCATCGCCGGTCAGCGGGTGGCGCCCCTCGAGGATCGCGGCATAGGCGTCCACCTCGATTTGGCCTTCGAGGCCCAGCTGGGCGGCCAGCTCGCCAAGCCACTCGCCGGGTGCCTCGCCGGGCTTTTCGTAGTAGTCCTCGCCGCCCTCGGCCACGGCCTCGATCCAGTATCTGGCGTTGGCGCGCTGGACCTTGGTGATGCCGACCATGCACCAGCTATGTCCGCGGAAATGCGCCGCTGCCTCACCGAACTGGGGCAGTTCATAGTGTGTCGGCTGTTGGGGTGGGGGTTTGGCGGAGCCTGGGAGGCTGCTCTTCGCACCTAGTCAGGGGATAGTTGAGAGCGGAAACGTTTGTCGTCATCACTGCGAAGTGATGCTGCGTGACGGGGTGGTGCGGTTGGCGGTGAGGGCGGCTGGAGGAGTTGGGAGCGGGCGCTAAGGAGCGGTTGCTGGTGGCCTGAGACTTGACTTTCATCCGTAGTGCGTGAGGTGGTGGGACGGTTGTGGTTGCTGGGTTGAGACGCGCGATGCCTTTGGTCTGCGGTCGACCTAGACTCGCCGGTGTGAGGGTGGCTTGCTTGGTGCTTGCGTCGGTTCTTCTGAGCCTTGCAGTGGTCGCTGTTGGCTGCGGCGGCGGTCAGACCGCCCACAGCAACGGGACCAGCAAGCCAACCGAGCAGAGTCGTGGCCCCTCGCCCGCCACTCGGCCAACAGCCACACGCCTACCCCAGGGATGCAGGCCGCCACAGGTTCGCACCCTGTTCGACGGGTTCCTTGGAGCGATCAACTCAGGCAATCGGACCGCAGCATTGCGATACATCGCTCCGCAACCGGAGCTAATGGGCTTCACGATCTATCGCGGTCGCCGGGCAGACGCTGGTTTCGAGGCCCGAACTCCTTCTGCCGTCTATGGCGGGTTTGCCCGACTGGTCCGAACCGGCGGACGGCTTTCGCTCCTGAGGGGCGCTGTAGGGCGCGTTGGACCATTCGTTACCGAGCGCCGGGGTCCGACCGCCCAGGACCCGACGGCGGGCGTCGACTTTGTCGTCGGCCTTGGATCTCGCTCCGCAGCGGGCAAAGCCGGGATCAACTGCACGAGCGGGCGCTTCTACGTGGGGGCCATGGATGTGATCCGTGGCATCCAGAAAGAGCAGCTATGCGGCGGGTACGTCCACCTGCACGCCGGGAGGCCTGTGGTGTGCGCGTACCAGTATTAGTTCATGGGTGCGCTCGGACGACGCTAGCTGCCCCCCATCAGGGCCGTGCGGAATTGGCTTGCTCGGATTAGACTCGCCTGCCCCCACCGCGAAAGGAGGTGACCAATGGCCAGTCAGAGCGCGCAGCTCGCCACCAACGAGCGGATCGTGCGCCTGCTCGAGGACGTCAAGACGCAGCTCGCCGATTCGAAGAAGCGGGATCAGCAGATCGTCAGAGACGTCACGCGACTGCTCAATCGGAAGTAGTTGCCCTAACGGAAGCCGGCTCTTCGGGGTGGTTGGGTGGCCGAGTCGCAGAGGGTCGTCGACCGCGGGACCGCCTGGGCGGCGGCTGGGCAAGTCAGCCGAGTCCGAGGACGCGTTCGACTCGGCGGTCTCTAACGGCAACGCTCAGCCAGTCACAATTAGGATCATGATCCGGTCACGCGGCTGTCCGTCGATGACAGCCTCGAACACCATGAGGCCCTTGTTCTGGGCGAGCGCTTCGGCCTTGCCGACTTCGAGCCCGACGAAGTTCCGCAGGTCTCTGCGGGACAGTCCAAGCGATTCGAGGCAACCGTTGGTCGGGACGAGTAGAAGGGCGAGTCGGGCCCGATCGAGTTCTTCGGCCATGTCTCCTACATCCCCCACGAGGACGGCGATCCCGAGGACATGCGCGCGAAGGCCGACTTCACCGACTTGCTCGCCGACGACAACCCGGATTGGAAGATCGACCTCAACGACGACGTGATCGGTCGCTGGCGCGGGGAGGCGGGCATTGCCGCGGACGTGACCCTGGTCTGGGGGCGGCCCTTGCTCCCCGGCGCCGCTGCCGCGACGGCCGAGCTGGATGCCGAGACGGTGGACCAGGAGCCGACCTCGAACGACCGCTTCACGCTGGTCGCGCTCGACGCGATGGAGGGGTACGGCGGGCGATGAGATCTACATGACCGTGAAGCTGTGGAGCAAGCGTGCCCAGGAGCTGGCTGCGGAGAGCCTCTACGATTAGATCCGCTCATGGCTCGGAGGCTCTCTCGCGCACAGACCTTGGGCATCTTCCTGCTCCTGCCGCTTTTCGTGGCGACATCGGCGCTCGCGTCGGCCCCAAGGCTCGACCAGACGTTCGGCAAGCACGGCAGGGTGCTGGCCGAGCTGCCGGCGCGGAGCTTTCCTGCCTCGGGGGACGCGATCGACGCATCAGGGCGAATCCTCACAGCGGCGGGCGTCCCCGGCGGCCTGCTGATCGAGCGGTTCATGCCGGACGGGACTCCCGATTTGGGCTTTGGGGGCACGGGACGTGTGATGACCCCTTTCAGCCAGCCGGTCTATCCGGCGGCGCTGCGGGTCGACTCCAAGGGAAGGCTTGTCGTCGGGGGGGCGATCGCCGCTCCCTTTCAGATCGCGCAGAGCTTTCTAGCTCGCTTTCTGCCGGACGGGACTCTGGACGGGAGCTTCTCGGGCGACGGGCTGGTGCAGTTCGACCGTCCGAAGATCAGGGCGTTCTCTCCTCAAGCGCAAGCGATCGCGATCGACTCAGCGGATCGAATCGTCGTCGCCGGCGACACGGGAAATTCCTCCGAAGGCGGGCTTGTGTCCATGGGCGCGTTCATAGCTCGTTATGAGAGCGACGGAAGCGAAGACACCACGTTTCGCGCGAATCTGGGACTTTTCTGCTGCCCGTCTACGGCCTTGTTGGCGGTCTCGATCGACAGCGAGGGCAGGATCGTCGGAACAGGCAGCGCAACATATGACGTTGCCGATCGACCCGACCACCCGGTGGTTTGGCGATTCCTCCCCGACGGACATCCGGATCCGAGCTTCGGCCGGCAAGGACAGGACTTTCCCCGAATCCGGGGTTTCGGCCGCGTAGGCGCCGGGGTCGCCTTCGACAGCAAGGGGCGCATACTGATCTCCCCCCTCGAAGCGGGCTACGCGGTCGCGCGCCTGCGGGCCAACGGCAGCGCCGACCCGACGTTCGGCGGGCGAGGTTTTGTGCGGGTCGGCAGGTCTTCCTTCGGCACCGTCGCGCTCGGTGTATCAGTTGACGGGCAAGACCGCCCGGTCGTCGCCGGCTCTCTGGACACCGCCTTCGGTCAGCTGAACCGAATGTGGTTCGGCTATACACGGCTCCGCTCAAACGGGGCTGTCGATCCCCGGTTCGGAAAACGGGTAAAACGAGTCGGATTCGGACAGCCCAACTGCCGGTTCGCCTGCCCTCCCGCGCAGAGGCGCAAGACCTTCGGCGGCCCGCCGATGCTCGACGCGAACGGTCGCCTGGTGCTTGTCGGATGGACGATGCGCGGGTCCCGGCAGTTCACGGCGATCGCCCGGGTGCGGCTGCCCTGAGCTGACCCGAAGTCAATTGAACCTGATTTTAAGTCAGGCAAAAGGGCATCCCCGACCCCTACCGACCAGTCGGACTCGGCGGCCCGATCGTCTTGTCAAGGAGTGCGCCGAGGAATAGGTTCGCTCGCCTCATCCGCCCAGGTCGGCGGGAAGGAGGAGAGAAATTGAAGGCACGGATGCCTCCCCTCGTGGTCGCAGCGACGGAACCTCGGCTCGTATGTCTGGCGAAGCCCGCAAAATGTCTCGCGTGTGTCTGACTCGCCGGGCGCGGTGCGCTGGCGTGCGGGGCCATGCGGCGCTAGAACTCGCTGAGGCGCGCCTGACGGCGGAGTTGAAGTAGTCGGGGCGACTGGATTTGAACCAGTGGCGTTTCGACCCCCAGCCCAGACATTCTGCGGCGAGGCGCTGGCGAAAGGGAATTGGCCGACCTGCGGTTCCACCTGTGCGCCAGTTGTGCGCCAGTCAGCACGTGATCTGAGCGGTTAGTAGCGGTCCGTAGCGGTCCCGATTTGGCTTGATCAAGCGATTTTCGCCAAATTCACGCACGAGGATCCACATCTCTCCTCCCCTGTAGTACCCAGAGCGCCCCGCATTTTGGCGGGGCGTCTCTTTGCCGCAACCCCCCGCTCTCCTAAACGGCGCTCCTGCGTTCATGCGCGAAGGCGGAACTGTGGACCAAGTGAGACTGGCGACGCGCAGGCCAGCACGGCCTAGCGTTCTCGACCTCTACCCGCGTCGTTGCGCCTGCCAAGCCAGGGAGTGGGGTGAGGTCATGCCGCTGGAAGTCGCCGAAGGTGGCGTGTAGCGCGTCGCTCAGTGTGCGGATTACGTCGTCGGAAAGCGCGAGCCGCCGCGAGGTACGTGACGGGGCGGTCGCGGAGTGCCAGGAAAGGACGAGTCGACCGTCCGGACGGAGTACCCGTTTGATCTCGTGCAAACCAGCGGCGAGGTCCGGCCACATGACCACGGTGTTTACGCTGACCACCGTGTCGCAGGCCCCATCGGCTAGGGGGAGCTGGTCGGCGGTCCCGGCAGAGATCTCGACACGGCCGGCGCTCTGCCACTGCCGGCAGCGGCGAGCGGCCTGGGAGCGCATGACCGGGGAAGGGTCGACCAAGTGCAGGCGGAGCTGCTGATGCCGCTGGGCGAGCAGGCCGCCGAGGACGCCGGGACCGCAACCGAGGTCGCAGAGCTCGGTGCCCGGGGCCGTGAGCAGGTCAGCGATCTCACGCTGCTGGGGCAGGCCGCGGGCCATCAGCACACCGCCGACGCGCCCCAGTAGTCCGCGCGGCAGGAAAAACGCGTTAAGGATCGGGCGGAGCGGGCGTCCTGGCTGAACTGAGGAGTGCTGGTCGGTCACGCTGTGAGGACCATAACCCTGTGCCCTGCCCACGCGCGAGGCGCGTCGCCACAGCCGATGGCGTAGCGCACACTGGAGGCGTTCCCGCTTTGCGCAACACGGAAAGCGCCCCTCGGGCAGCGCCCCGCACGCATGGATAGGACGTCATGCGAAAGCGGAAGCACGGGTCCCGTGGTCACCGGTGCCGCTTTGCAGGGAAAGCAGAAGCGGACAGGCTCGATTCAGCGCGAACAACCGGACATTCAGGCACGCCGGGGGCTTCATCGGCAAGTACGCTGACCAGTCGTGGACTACAGCCTCTATAAGGCGATCAACGGCCTCAGCGGGAGCTCCTTTCCCGATGAGGTATTCAAATTCTTGGCCAACTATCTGCCGGGCATCCTCGTGGCCTTGGTGGCGCTCGCCTTCCTTGTGCCGTGGCCACGGCGCCGTGCCGAGCGCCGAGATGGGGCCTTGCTGGCCACCGCTGCGGCGGGGCTCAGCCTGTTGATCAACCAGCCGATCGCTCACCTTGTTGACCGCACTCGTCCCTACCTCGCCCATCCCGCGCACGCTCACCTGCTGATCTCCCGCTCCCACGATCCGTCGTTTCCCAGCGACCATGCGACGGGCGCCTTCGCGTTGGCCTTTGGGATCTGGCTGTATGACCGCACGATCGGAACGGTTCTTCTCGTCTTGGCCGCGATCTTGGCCTTCTCGCGGGTCTACGTCGGCACGCATTACCCCGGGGACGTCGTCGCCGGGGCGGTGATCGGCATCGCCGTCGCCGCTGCGCTGTATCTGCTCGGCCCTACTCGGCGGCTGATCGAAGCGGTCGCACGCCGCTGCGGAGAGATCTGGGATGGCCTACTGCGCCGCCTGGTGGGCACTAGAGCGGCCTGACCGCTGCTGCAACCGCTGCCCCGGCAGAGAGCACCACGGCGATGCTGGCCCTAATCAAGATCCCAACCCACCTCGGCTACCTCGTGCTCGCCGCGCTTGTCGGCGCGGAGTCCACGGGCGTCCCCGTACCGGGAGAGACCGCGTTAATCGCCGCCGGGCTGCTCGCCCACCAAGGCCGCTTCCAGATCTCCCTGGTCATCATCGTCGCGTCGGTGGCAGCCATTGTCGGCGACAACATCGGCTATCTGATCGGCCGCACCGGAGGCCGCAAGCTGCTGGAACGCCCCGGTTTTTTGGAGCACCATCGCCAACGAGTGCTCGAGAAGGGCGAGCCATTTTTCGAGCGCCACGGCCCCAAGGCGGTCTTTCTGGGTCGTTGGGTGGCCGGGCTGCGCATCGCCGCCGCTTGGCTCGCGGGAATAAACCGAATGCGATGGCCCGTCTTTTTGTTCTGGAACGCCCTCGGTGGGATCGCCTGGGCGACATCGGTCGGCCTCGCCGCCTACTACCTTGGCCCGGCCGCAGAACACATCCTCAAAGTCGCTGGACTCGCCGGAATCGCCGTCGCGGTGCTCGGCGCTGCGGGCTATCTCCTCTGGCACCGCCATCGCCGCAAGCAGAGAGCCCTCAATTAGCCCAGCCGGACGATCCCTCCAAGGATAAAGAAAGCGCCGAGGGCCACCGCAGCCGCCCGGCTTGACCAGCCCAGTGCCGCTTCGCTGGCTGCGGAGAAGGCGGGGGCGAGCTCACGGTTGGCGGCCACGCAGCCGAGCCCAATGAGGCCGAAGCACGCTGCGCTGAGGATTCGGGCGCCGTCCGCAGCTCCAACGACAAGCAGCACAGCGACAACGGCCGCCCCAACGAAACGCAAAAGCTGCCGCTTGCGTCCGTCTGGTCGCTTGGCACCGGGCTGAGGTTTGGGTTGCTGCACGACTCCATTGTCGCGCCAACGGCCGATCGGAGGACCACGAGCGTCCGTACGCTGGGCCGCACTCGCACCAGCCTCCACCACGCTCCCCCGGTCACGAACAGGCCGAGACCATGGGTACAGTCACGGGCCCGGCAGCGGTTAGGGCCGGCGGGCGACGCCGAGGATGTGAGGCGTCACAAGGAACACGGCCACCGAAGGCCGAAACGGGAACCGACGACAGCGCTCGATCTCGAACCCGGCCTGCTTGATCGCGGCTCCAGTGTCCCGCGCAGCGTGGCAACCGCCACCCACAAACGGCCAAAAGGTCCGATCGGCGGCGCGCTGGGCCCGCGAGAAGCCCGAGCTGTTGGCGATCACGTGTTCCAAAAAGCGCAGCTCGCCCCCTGGGCGAATGACACGCCGCAACTCAGCCAAGACCGCGGCCTGATCCCCGACCGTGCAAAGCACCAAGCACGCCACGCCGGCATCGAACGACTCCGGCTCGGCCGGCAACCGTTCGGCGAGGCCGTCCACAACCTCGATGTCAATCGATGCTTCCGCAGCGGCCCCTATCGCTCGTTGCCGCAGATACTCCTCGGGCTCGACCGCCAGGACGTGGCTGACCGAGGAGGGGTAGTACTGGAAGTTATGCCCATTTCCGGCGCCGACCTCGATCACCCGGCCGGACAGTCCCGAGAGAAGTTCCTGCCGAAACGGCGCCGCCTCCTCCGCCATAGCCGCACACAGCCGGTCATAGACGCGGGCGAAGATCGGGTGTCGAACTTCCTGGGCCACGAGTTCTCCTCCTATCTCATTTGATCAATTTCTCGGCGCTTTGTCCTTGCCGGCGAAGCTTTCGGGATCCGCGCAGAAGCGCCCGACGCAGGCCAGCGAGCAGAAGTGAAACTCGGCTCCTTCGTGGCTGATCTTTGCGACGGCGTGCTCGGGGTCCACGGGCGATTCGGCAAGGGATCGATTGAAACACCGAACCTGGCGGACGTTTCCACCTCGGCAGCCACGACTGCTTATCTCAACCGAAGGTAAATGCATAGCCGGAGATCCCGGGGGCGAGCTTGAGGGTCAAAAGGTGGTGCTCGACCCTCGGCAGGTTGACCAATCGGTAAAGGCGCTGCTGACCAACGCTGGTCACGGCGCCGCGGACGTCTTGGCCAGCCAAGCGGTCGCGGATCGGTTTCCCGTCGAGCAGGACCTGGAGCGGTCGCGGACCTCGCGGTGAGCCGAGAACCAAAAAGACGCGGCGCGCGGTGAAGTTGAGCTCGAGCTCGGCGCCCGGGCCAGCGGTCGCCGACTCAGGGGTGATCGTCCAGCGGCCTCCGTAAGCAAGGCCGTTGGGTGGGAGCTGTCTGGGGGCGGGGCCGAACTCAAAGCGGCCCGGCCTCAGCAAGCCGTTGACGAAACCCTGAGCCCGAGCCGATCCCAGATAGCTCTCCGGCGTTCGCAATCCCCTCGACGCTGACTCGATGTGGGCGTGGGTCATGCCGCCGAGGCCCTTGGCGCCGGCTTCGGCCAGCAGTGAGCGCACGGCCTTCTCGCTGGTGTCATAGTCGCCCTCGCCAAAGTGGACGTAGCGGATCCGGCCCTTTGCGTCGATCAGGTAGTCGGCGGGCCAGTACGCGTTTCGGAAGGCGTTCCAGGTGCTGAGGTTGTTGTCCTGGACGACCGGGTACCCAAGGCCGTTCTGGTCGATCGCCTCAGCGACGTTGGAGGCGTCCTTCTCGAACGGGAACTCCGGTGAGTGCACGCCGACGATCGTCAAGCCCTTGCTGCGGTACTTGGCGTCCAGGGCCTTGAGGTGCGGAAAGGTGCGGATGCAGTTGATGCAGGTGTAGGTCCAAAAGTCGATCAGCACCACTCTTCCCCGCAGACCCCGCATGGTCAGCGGCCGGTCCCCGGGAGTGTTGAACCACTGTTGTGTGTCGGTGAACTCCGGGGCTCTGCCGAGAACCGGCAGTCGCTCCCCTCGGGCGGCCTGCTGCCCGCCGGAGGCGGCGGCAAAGCCATGCCCGGCAGCGCCCGACAAAGCAGCCGAGATCGACGGGTCCTGCTGCAGGTCCTGTGCGGGCTGGGTCAGGAAGCCCGGCAGTTGGCTGGCCACCGCGGTCTGGAAGCGAACGTCGACGTTCTTGTAGACCACCACGGCGACGAGGACCATCAGCACGCCGAGCGCCTGTTGGACACGGACGCCACGAGAGACGAGACGGCGTGTGAAGCGGCGCCCACCAAGCATGATCAGATAGAGGGCCAGGGCCGAGCCCAAGGCGTAGGCGAAGGCCACGGCCAGTCGCGCGGAGGTGAAGGCCTGGGCGGCCGAAATTGTGACCACGCCGGCCAGGATCGGCCCTGCACAGGGCGCATAGAGAAAGCCCAGCCCGAGGCCCAGCGAGAGACCGGAGCCGAAGCCGTCGCCACTTGTACCCCGTGGGGCGCGGCTCAAGCGACTGAGCCAGGCCTCGAAGCCGGCCGAGAGCCGAGGGATGATCAGCGAGATGCCGAAGCCCAGCAGTACGAGCACCGCGAAGGTCCGCATCACGTCGTTCGGCAAGCCGAGGGCGGCGATGACGTAGACCAGGGCGACGGTGGCGAAGGTGAAGGAGATGACGATTCCGGTCACGATCCCCAATGGCCTCCGCCGCCCTCCGGTGGCGGCGCCAGTCAGAACGGCGGGAAGCACCGGCAGAACGCAGGGTGAGATGCAGGTGGCGAAGCCGGCGACGAGGGCGAAGGCCAGGAGCAGTGGCATGGTTAGCCCGGAACCGTTCGCGCCTCGCCGACCCACTGGCTGCGTCGAGCCCACCACAGGCCGAGCAGCGCCACCGCGAACAAGGCGAGGCTCGTGACCTGCGCGACGTTAAGGCCCGCAGCGAAGCCGGTCGTGTCGCTGCGGTAGAAGAACATCACGAAGCGCCCGGCGCTGTAGGCGGCGACCGTCGTCCAGAGCAGGGTGGTCGGTCGGCGGAAGCGGTCGCGCAGCGGCCACAGAACTGCCAGCATGGCCAGGGCCAGGATGATCTCGTAGAAGCCGCCCTGGTGGTAGGCAAATTGCGAACTCGGGACCTCGGCGTGGGGGTTGAGGTAGCGGAAGCCCCAAGGCAGGGTAGTGGCCGGCCCGTAGTGCTCGCCGCTGATCACATCCCCGATCCGGCCGACGGCCATGCCGAGTGGAAAGCCGGCGGCAAGGGCATCGAGGTAGCGGAGGCTGAGGTGGGCTCGGCGAATGTAGAGAGCAGCGGCCAGCGGCCCCAGGATGAGCGCCCCGAAAAAGGCGAAACCACGGTTGCCCAGCCAGCGGCTCGGGTCGATCAGCGCGCTCGGTTCGTTGAGGATGAGGTAGAGCAGACGTGAGCCGACGATCCCGGCGAGCACGAGAATGCCGATCAGGTCGAAGAGACGATCGCGATCGAGGCCGATCTCGTCCGCGAAACGCCGAGCGAGCAGTGCCCCGAAGACGATGCCCACGCCGATCATCAACCCGTGCCAGGCAATCATCACAGGGCCGAGGTGAAGCATCGGGTCGATGTTGATCGTGATCATCGCCATCTGTAGAGGCGTGTAGCGCTGCTGGTCGATCAGCGCCCGAGCAGCCAGAGAGGCAGCCGGCACGCTACGACCCGCCATAGTAGACAAGCGCCGGCACGGGGCATGCCGGCTACTATGCTGCGTAGCAGGTCAGTTTAACGGGGAGCGTCTACTCAGCGGGGATGGCAGTGCCGTTTCTGTTCAGCCGCGACCTCTTCCGCCTCAACATCGAGGCGCAACACTTCCTAGGTCGCATCGGCCTCAACTTCTCCCAGTCGGTGCAGCCGTGGTCGTCGCCTCCGAGCCGCTGCACTGGACAGTGGGCCCCATCTTCTACTACCCTATGTCGTACCTAACGAGCGAAGGAGCAAGCATGGCGAGCCTATTCCCGATACTGACCCCACTGGCGCTGCTGGCCTGCCCCATTGGCATGGGTCTGATGATGTTCTTCATGGGCAAGGGAATGATGGGCGGTAAGAAGGAGGAGCCGGATAAGGCCTCCGTCGAGGACCTGCGCGCGGAGCAGCAGCGCCTGGCATCCGAAGTTGAGCGCCTCGAGCGCGAGGCCGGCAATGGGGAGCTGGTCGAGCGGCGATGACGACCGTCCTCGTGATCGCGGCCGTGATCGTGGCGGCCTCCTTCTGCCCGGCGATGATGTGGTGGAACGCACGCCGTGACCGCCGGGGCTGTCTTCCGGCCCGCGGGGCCGCTGACGACGAAACCGGCGACCTCGATGCCCTGCGACGCGAGAACGACGCGCTGACCGCCCAGATCGCCGAGCTGCAGCGCTAGGGCCAAGCTCTGCCAGCGTATGTTCGGCCACTAACCACGGCATCGCGGGCTGAGCGGTACCGCTAGCTGGCCCGCCGGAGCGGGATCGAACTTGCACCAGCTGAGGCGCCGAGCCCGCACATCGACGACGCCGAAGAACGGATATCCAAAGGCCCCGGCCGGCGCCGTGCACCTGAACGGGCGACGAGGCGACTGTCCGTGAGGTGCTGGCGCGCACCGGACGCCCCGCACCGGCCCGCCGAGCTGATTGTGGCGGACCCGATTGCGGATGTCCGCCGCGATCGCCCGCTGTAGGGCGAGGCGGGGAACAGCGCCTCGAGGGAGCGGTGAGGAGTGCGGCGCCTGGTCGTGGCGAACGACGGTCCGGCCTGCTTGATCGGCCTGCAGGAGCGCAGCCGCATCCCTCTGGGGGGAATCGCCGGAGCCCTGTAGTGCTGCAACCAACGCGACCGCAACCGCGCCAAAGAACAGGAGGGTCAGGAACCAGCGAAGCCTGAGCGACAACCTTGGCACTCAGCGACAACCCATAGACGTGCTCATCGACTGACGCTCTTGAGCGCTCGGCGCAGATCGGGAACAGTTTGCGGCCCGCGCAGGGTCTGCTGGATCCGGCCACGCGAATCGAGGATCACGGTCGTTGGTACGCCGCTCAGCCCGTACCGAAGGCCAACGGTTCCGTCGGGGTCGCGGAGATTGGGGAAGGTCCAGCCGAACTCGTGGACGAAACTGCGGGCGGCGCTCAGGCCGTCGGTGTAGTCGACCCCGATCAAGCGAGCCTGGCCCTTGAGCGAGCGGGCGAAACGCTCCAGCCCGGGCGCCTCCTTGCGGCACGGGTCACACCAGCTGGCCCAGAAGTTGATCGCAGCTGGTTCGCCGCGCAGCTTGGCCAGGGTCACCTTGGGAGGGACCAGGACAGCGGT
>JBBQBH010000067.1:0-12929 GCA_038317345.1 Solirubrobacterales bacterium | reverse complement strand
GGCCAACCTTGGGGAAGTCGGGACCACTAAACGGTCGCGGGCGAAAACTCCATGCAAGCAATGCCATGGTCGCTAGGCCGGGCGCTCCGCCGCTCGTGATCGTCCCGACTGCCCCCGCCATTCAGAGCGAAAGTCCGCAGCCGCTGGCTCGAAGGCTCAGCTCGCTTCTGCTTCGGTGAGAGAGCGACAGTGGACGCCATCGCTGTCGCTTCCATGTGCAAAGGAGCAGTGGAACGCCGCGAGCGTCGACGAGTGACCGGCGTCCTGCCCGTTGATCCGTCGCCGCTCCGCTTCCGTGGTGTGCCCGCGCCCCCGGCGCGGATTGCAGTTCCGTGCGGCGGCGGCACCCTCGCTTCGCCGCGGGACCCTGCCGGATTTGGGTACCACTTTGGGTACCAAACGTATCTGCGCGAGCCTGCGCCAAACACCGCTTAACTAAGCCAATTCGTGCCTGACTGCCCCAGCCAGGGGCTCCCACCCCTGGCTGTCACGCCGGATTCAGAGCCGGCTTTCATGGCCTTCATCCTGATCGCGATTGGCATTCTTATAGGCGCGGCGCTAAGTCAGGCGCGGCGCTAAGTCGCGACCGCGAATCCGCAGCCGGTTTAAGGCTTCAGAGTTCTTTCAGAGAGGCGGCCTAGTCTCGATGCTCTTAGACCGACCCACAGCCAGGAGGCCGCATGAGGTTTCTTCGCCGCATATCCAACCGTCAACTCCTCGCCGTCTGCGGCGCCGTGATCGCGCTGGCGGCCGGCACCACGGCACTGGCAATGGCGACGAATGGCGGCGGCCCCAAGCCCAACCCCAAGCCTCTCCCGGTCGCTGTCCATGACGCGCTGACCGCGCCCAAGGTCTCCGGCGTGAGCGCCCGAATCAAGTTCACCAATCACCTGGTCGACTCGTCGAGCATCCAGACCGGCACGGACCCGATCATCAGCGGCGCGACTGGTCGCCTCTGGGCCTCCGCCGACGGCAGGCTCCGGCTCGAGCTGCAGGCCTCCGACGGCGGCGGCGGCGACAGCCAAGTGCTGGTTGACCACAACCGCTTCCAGATCTACGAGTCCGGCGCCAACACCGTCTATCAGGGGACGATCCCCCAAAAGGGCGAGGGGACCACAGCCTCCGAGAAGGGGAGCGGCACCGCCACGGAGCAGCCGCCCTCCCTGGATCAGATCAAGCAGGACATCGCCAGGCTGGAGCAGCACGCGACGCTGAGCGGCGCCACTCCCTCGGACGTGGCCGGGCGCCCGACCTACACGGTTCGAATCGCCCCCAAGAACGACGGCGGACTACTGGGCGGAGCCGAGCTGGCCTGGGACTCGACCCTGGGGGTGCCGCTGCGGGCGGCCGTCTATGCCAGCGGAGACAGCTCCCCGGTGCTGCAGCTCGAGGCGACCGACGTCTCCTTCGGCTCCGTGCCCTCGTCGGTGTTTGCCGTCTCCCCACCCCCTGGCGCGAAGGTCGTCGACCTCTCCCCGCCCGGCCATCAGTCCGCGGCGAACAAGAACGAGGCGGCTCCGGTGACCGGCGTCAGCGAGGTGCAGAAGCAGATCGACTTCCAGCTCGTCGCCCCGGACTCGCTCGCCGGATTGCCGCGCGGGGAGGTCCGCGGGATCACGATCGGCAAGCATGCGGCTGCCCTCGTCACCTATGGCAAGGGCCTGGGCGGCGTCGCGGTGATCGAGTCCGGCTCGGAGCCGGGCACGAGCACGGCACCAGCGTCAAACGGCGAGGTCAGCCTGCCTAAGGTCTCGATCAACGGCACCCAGGGCGAGGAGCTGGACACCGCGCTCGGAACCCTGTTGCGCTTCAGTCGCGGGGGCGTCGACTACACGGTCGTCGGATCGGTGCCGCCGGCGGCCGCCGAGGCGGCGGCGCGGGGCCTCTGAGCGGATGGACAGCCCGCCAATCGAGGTTCGCGGACTGGTCAAGCGCTATGGCGAGCTGGTCGCGGTCGACAACGTAGACCTGACCGTCGAGCCGGGTGACGTGTTCGGCTACCTGGGGCCGAACGGAGCCGGCAAGACCACCTCGCTGCGGATGATGCTCGGCCTGATTCGCCCCAGCGCCGGGTCTGTTCGCGTCTTTGGCCGCGATCCCCAGGTCAGCGTCAGCGCGCTCGAGGGCGTCGCCGGCTTCGTCGAGGCCCCCTCCTTCTACCCCTATCTGAACGGTCGCACCAACCTGGAGCTGTGCGGAGCGCTCGACGGGGGCGGCGCCACCTCGAAGATCGACGAAGTGCTGGAGATCGTCGAGCTCAGCGATCGGGCCAAGGACAAAGTCGGGGGCTACTCGCACGGCATGCGCCAACGTCTCGGCATCGCCGCTGCGCTGCTGCGCCAACCGCGGCTGTTGCTGCTCGACGAGCCGACCACCGGCCTGGACCCTGCGGGAATGCGCGACATGCGCCGGCTGATTCGCGATCTCGCGGGGCAGGGGATCACCGTGCTGCTCTCCAGTCATCTTCTGGTCGAGGTCGAGGACGTCTGCAACCGGGTCGCCATCGTCCGTCGCGGGCGGGTTGCCTATGAGGGCTCGCTGGCCGAACTGCGCGAACAGGCCGGCAGCAGCTACCGGTTGCGAACCACCGACGACGCCCGGGCCCGCCGGGTGTGCGCGGCACAGCCCGGGATCGAGGAGGTCGAGGACGCGACCGACGGCGGCTTGACCTTCCACGCGTCGAGCGAGGCGGCCGTCGGCGAGCTCTCCCTTGCGCTCGGGGAATCCGGCGCCCTGCTGCTCGAGCTCAGCCCTCGCCATGCGACGCTCGAGGACCTCTTCTTCAAGCTCACCGAGGGGGATAGCGCCGGCCCCGAGGTCCCGGAAGTCGTCGAGGAGGCCGCCTGATGTCCGGGGTGCTCACGATCTACCGCTGGGAGCTGCGCAAGCTGCGCTCGCAGAAGCGCACCTACCTGGGGCTGGGCGCGGCGGCGGCGGTGCCGATCATCTTCGTCGTCGCCCTGGCCACCAGGGGCGGCGGGCCCAACGACGTCGCCTTCGGCCGTTACGTACACGACACCGGTCTCGCCATCCCGCTGGTCCTGCTGTTGTTCGGCTCGGTTTGGATGTTCCCGCTGATCACGGCGCTGGTCGCCGGGGACATCGTCGCCGCCGAGGACCGCAACGACACCCTGAAGCTGATCCTCACCCGCTCGGTCGAACGCCAGCAGGTATTCGCGGCGAAGGCGTTGGCCGCGATCAGCTACGCGATCCTGGCGATCGTCGTCAGCGGGACGGTCGGATTGATCGCCGGGATTCTGGCGTCGGGGTTCAACCCGATCGTGAGCCTCTCCGGAACCCGGATCTCGGCGGCGAGCGGGCTGGGGTTGGTCTGGGCGAGCTTAGGCGTGTATCTGCTTCCGATCATCGCCATCGCCTGCATCGGGCTGCTGCTCTCGACCGTGTTCCGCAACAGCGGGGCCGCGATCGTCGGCACTTTGATGTTCTCCCTGCTGGTGCAGCTGGTCGGCATCCTTCCCGGCCTTGGCGGCCTTCACCCCTACCTGTTGAGCACCCAGTTCCAGGCCTGGCAGGGGTTCCTGCGCACGCCTGTCGACTGGGCGCCGATCCTGCGCGCGATCTGGGTCTGCGCGATCTACGCGCTCCCCGCTCTGGCGGCCGCGGCGCTCGTCTTCCTGCGTCGGGACGTCGCAGGGGACTGATCCCGGTGGCCTCGCGGGTGCTGATCGTCGAAGACGACGCGCCCGTGCGGCGCATGCTCTCCCGCAACCTCGAAGCGGAGGGCTTCGACGTCTCCTCGGCATCCGACGGCGGCCGAGCGCTGGCGGCGGCGGAGCGCTCGACGCCGGACCTCGTCGTCCTTGATGTCGCGATGCCGGGGCTCGACGGGCTGGCGGTGTGCCGGCGGCTCCGTGAGAAGGGGATGACCGGCGGCATCCTGATGCTGACCGCTCGCGACGCGGTGGACGACCGCGTCAGCGGGCTGGTTGCCGGCGCCGACGACTACGTGGTCAAGCCGTTCGCGATCGAAGAGGTGGTTGCGCGCCTGCACGCACTCTCGCGGCGCGGCAGCGACCTGCGGCGTCGTATCAGCTATGCCGACATCACCCTCGATCTGGGAACGAACACGGTCGAGCGGGGCGAGCGGGGGCCGATCGAGCTGACCGGGCGCGAGCGCGCCCTGCTCGAGCTTCTGATGCGCGACCCGCGCACCGTCGTCTCCAGGGACGCCGCAATCGAGGCGATCTGGCAGGGGGCGGCGGTGCCGAACATCGTCGATCGGTACGTGGCCAGGCTGCGCCGCAAGCTCGGCGAGCCGCCACTGATACGCACCGTGCGCGGGGTTGGGTTCATGCTTGAGGCGTGAGGACGCGCGCTCTCAGCGCCCGCCTGACCCTGGCGGCCCTGGTTGCCGTGCTCATAGCGGTGGTCCTGCTGGGCGTCGGCGCCCGCCTGATCGTCAACCATCAGCTGCGATCCTCGCTCGACGACAGCCTGCGCCAACGAGCGACGGATGTCGCCCGCCTCAGCGTCTCCGCCCCGGCCGTGCTGACCGCGCCGGGAGCGCTCGAGGCACCGGTGTCGGGTCGCCAGCTCAGCGTCGAGGTTCTCGACCGCCGCGGGACGATCGTCGCCCGGTCGCTGGCGCTCGGGGCCAAGCTGCTCCCAAGAGGTCCGGCGGTCTCAGGCGCCTTCCACGGCCGCAGTGGCTTCGCCGACGTGACGCTCGCGGGAGAGCCCCTGCGCATGTTCGCGGCACCGGTCGCCGACGTTTCGGGCCCGGTCGCGGGCGGCGTGGTGCTGGTCGCGTCGAGCACCAAGGACATCAGCGAGACGACCCATCGCCTCAGTCTGCTGCTGCTCCTCTGCGGCCTGCTCGCCGCCGCTGTCGGGGGTGGCGCGGCGGCGATCCTCACCCGTCGCAGCCTGCGTCCGCTGCAGCAGCTCTCCTCCTCCGCCTCTGAGATCGAGGAGACCGGGGATTCCTCACGCCGCCTCGCCGAGCCCCTGAGCGCCGATGAGGTGGGGGAGTTGGCCCGGACCCTGAACAGAATGTTGACCGCGCTGGAGCAGGCCGCGGAGCGTGAGCGGCGCTTCCTAGCCGACGCCAGCCATGAGCTTCGAACGCCGCTGACCTCATTGGCAGGCAACGTCGATTTCGTCGCCCGTCACGGCACCAACGCCGAGGTGATCGCGGATCTCGAGCACGATGCCGACCGCCTCCGCCACCTGCTCGACGACCTGCTGGCCCTGGAGCGCCAGGACGTCGCCGCGCCACCTCACCAGCCGGTACGGCTCGATCGGACGGTGGTCGAGGCGAGCGAGCATTGGCCGCAGGCGAGGGTGGCCGTGGATGGGCCGGTGACCGTGCTCGGCGAGCCCGAGGCGTTGCGCCGCGCCTTCGAGAACCTGATCGAGAACGCCGCGGTCCATGGCCCCGCAGAGGGCGCGATCGACGTGGCTCTCAGCGTCTCCGGCAACGTCGCGGAGGTATCCGTGCGCGACCAGGGTCCGGGCCTCGGGCCCCAGGCGGCCGACCGAGCCTTCGACCGATTCTGGCGCGACCGGGACGCTGTCGGACGGCCCGGGTCCGGGCTCGGCCTGGCGATAGTCAAGGCGACCGCCGAGCGCCACGGCGGCTCTGTCCGAGTGAACGGATCGACAGTCGTCATCAGCCTCCCGGTGGCGGAGGATCTCGGACCTCCGCTCGCCCCGAACTGAATGTGAACAGCCCGGCTACGCGCGCCATCCGGCGCCTCAGGTGCGCTTCATGTTCGCGCGAAACCCTCATGACTTGGTCGACACCCCTTCCCGCCTCACCAGCCGCCGGGCAGCGGCCCGGCGACGACGCCGCCAGCTGCGAACGATCCGCGCCGGCCTTTTGGGTGCCGTGGTTGTTGTGGCCGTGGCTCTGTTGACCGATCCATTTGGCGGCAATGGGTCGCGGCAGCGAGGCTCAGACAGCGGCCGGTCGGCCTCAAAGGGCGGCGTCTTCTCGGGGCGGCTGCTGATCGCCGACCGCGGCAACAACCGGCTGCTGCTGGTCACCCCCGACAAGAAGATCGTCTGGAGATATCCGGATCGCGGCCGGCCGGCACCGAAGGGCGGCTTCTACTTCCCGGACGACGCCTTCTTCACCCATCACGGACGGGGAATCATCTCCAACCAGGAGGGCAACGACACGGTCGTCCAGTTGGCGTTTCCGTCGGGAAAGGTGACATTCCAATACGGCCACCCGAGGGTTCGCGGTTCATCGCCTGGCTATCTAAGCCAGCCTGACGACTCCTACCTGCTTCGGGACGGGACGGTCACGGTCGCGGACGCCCTCAATTGCCGCATTCTCTTCCTGAGCGCTCGAGGTCGACCCCATTCGCAGATTGGGACGACTCACAGCTGCACTCACGATCCACCGCACAGCCTCAGCTATCCGAACGGCGACACGCCGCTTCCGAACGGCGACGTGCTCGTATCTGAGGCCAACGGCTCCTACATAGACGAGTTCACTCCTAAAGGCAAGCTCATCTGGAGCCGCCAGCTCCCGATCGCCTACGCGTCTGATCCGCAGCAGCTCGGACCAGATCGCTACTTGGTCGCCGACTACCACAAGCCCGGCGGCCTTTACGAGTTCAACCGGGCCGGGAAGATCCTCTGGTTCTACCACCCTGACTCTGGAAACCGGATGCTCAACCATCCCAGCCTCGCCGAACAGCTGCCAAACGGGCTGATCGGCGTCAACGACGACTATCGCCATCGCGTAGTGCTGATCGATCCGACAAAAAAGCGGATCGTCTGGCAGTACGGCCACACCGACCGGCGCGGACGGAGACCGGGCTACCTGCGAACTCCGGACGGCTTCGATCTGCTGGGGCCGGGGGGCACGATGCCGACGCACCCGTATACGGGATGAACCAGGTTCCTCCGCGCCGGCGGCAGCGGCCTGGGCGCGTGAGCCCGGCCCGTCGGCGGGGACTGCTGCGATTGCTCGCGGCGTCCCTCGTCGTGGTGGTGCTGATAGTGCTGATCTCCAGCTCCGGGGGCGGATCCGGCTCCCGTGGTTCGCGGGGTGGCAGCGGTGCAACGCGGCCGAAGGCGGCGATTCCGCTTCGACCGGTGGCTCGCCTCGCGCCCAGGGGGCTTGCGGCGCCGATCTCCGGCGAGGCGCTCGCATCCCAGCCCGGCGGCGTTCTGGTGATCGGGGGCCTGGACAGCAGCGCTGTCTCGGCCAGCGGTGTGTTCCGTCTCGATTCCGGTGGCGGTCGGCTCAGCCCGGCGGGCTCGCTGGCGCAACCGCTTCATGACGCTGCCGCGGCGACGGTCGGCGGCAAGCTCCTCGTCTTCGGCGGCGGCTCGACGACGACGATCGATGCCGTTGAGGTCCTGACCCCAGGAGGCACGGGTCGCGTCGTCGGGCATCTACCGACCTCGCGCTCCGACCTCTCGGCCGTCGCCGTGGGCGGGAGCGCCTACGTCCTCGGTGGCTACGACGGCACGACGCCGGTTGGACCGGTTCTGCGCACCAGCGACGGACAGCGCTTCTCGACCGTCACCAACTTGCCGACACCGGTTCGCTACACCGCGGCGGCGGCGCTCGGGAACACGATCTACGCGTTTGGAGGCGAGCTCGCCGACGGCAGCGACTCCGATCAGATTCAAGCCATCGACCTCTCCAGTCGCCGCGCGAGCGTGATCGGCCATCTCCCCGAGGCGGTCTCGCACGCCTCCGCCGTCGTGCTCGGTGGTCGCATCTATGTGCTCGGCGGGAGGGCCCATGGATCGGCGACGGACCGAATCGTCGCCTTCGATCCCGCGGGTCGCATTGTGAAGACTGCCGGTCGCCTTCCGCAGCCGGTGACCAACGCAGCCGCGGCGACCTCGGGGGGCGTCGGCTACCTGATCGGGGGTCTGGGCGCCACCGGCACGGCGATAGCCTCGGTGATAACGGTGCGGCTGGAGAAGGCCCCCGGCAAATAGCAAGGGCAGACGCAGAACAACAAGGGAGTGCGATGCGCGAGGAGGTCCCCAACATCAGGTTGCACGACGGCGTTGAGATCCCCCAGCTGGGCATCGGTGTCTTCCAGGTCCCCCCGGATGACACCCAGGAGGTTGTCGAGCTGGCGCTTGAAATCGGCTACCGGCACGTCGACACGGCGGCGGCATACCGCAACGAGAAGGGGGCCGGGGCGGGGATCGCCAGCTCGGGTATCCCCCGCGAAGAGATCTTCCTGACCACGAAGCTGTGGAACTCCAACCAGGGATTCGACTCGACCCTGGAGGCTTTCGACGCCAGCCTCTCGCGCCTCGGAACCGACTACGTCGACCTCTACCTGATCCACTGGCCGGTGCCGACGGAGGGCCGTTTCGTCGACACGTGGCGGGCGTTCGAGCGCATCCACAGCGAGGAACGGGCGAAGACGATCGGCGTCTCCAACTTTCGGATCGAGGACCTCGAGCAGCTCGAGCAGGAAACGGAGACGCGCCCGTCCGTCAACCAGATCGAGCTACACCCCTACCTTCAGCAGACCGAGCTGCGCTCCTGGCAGGACGAGCATGGCATCGCCACCGAGGCCTGGAGCCCGCTCGCCCAGGGTGACGTCCTGGAGGACGAGACGATCGTGGAGATCGCGGAAGCGCACGGCAAGACGGCCGCGCAGGCCGTCCTGCGCTGGCACCTTCAGCTCGGCAACATCGTTTTTCCTAAGTCGGTCACACCGGAGCGGATCCGCGAGAACTTCGACCTCTTCGACTTCGAGCTCTCCGAACAGGAGATGCAGAGGTTTGGCGAGCTCGACAGGGGCAAGCGGACCGGACCAGATCCCGCGACCTTCGTCGCGCCCTAGGCTCCCACATCCGCTGGGGTCAGTCCGGCTAGTCGTCAGCGCCCGCCGGCTCGTAGATGAGGATGCCGACGCCGTCGCCGACCGTCTTCGAGTCAGTGAGCCGAAGCGTCTTCTTTTCGGTCGTCTCGCCGAAGACGCGCTTTCCCTTCCCGAGGACGACCGGGAAGACCATCAGCCGCACCTCGTCGACGAGGTCGTTCTCGAGCAGCGTCTGCACGAGCTGGGCGCTGCCGTGGACCACGATGTCCCCGTCCTGGCTCTCCCTCAGCTTCGAGACCTGCTCCGCCACGTCGCCCTTGAGCACGGTCGAGTTGTTCCACTCCGGGTCTACGAGGGTCGAGGAGACGACGTACTTGGGCATGCTGTTGAACTTGTCGGCGAATTCGCCGTCCCTGGTCGGCCAGGCTTCGGCAAAGCCCTCATAGGTCACTCGTCCGAGTAGCAGGGCGTCGGCCTCGAGGGCCTCGTCGAGCTTGAACTTGTCGCCCTTCTCTCCGCGGCTGAACTCGAAGGACCAGCCTCCGTGTTCGAAGTCTTCCGATCCACCTGGGTCCTCCATCACTCCGTCCAGTGAGACGAATTCGGTTACGACGATCCTTCCCATCTTTTGCCTCCTTGTCGTTGTCGGGGTCCGCAGCGTCGGTTAGTATTCAACCTATCAGTTGCTAAACCGATGAGGTGAACACGTGCCAGTCGATCAGCTCAGCAGCACCTTCGCGGCCCTCGCCGACCCGACGCGGCGGGCGATCCTCGGACGGCTCGCGGAAGGTGATGCCACGGTGAACGAGCTGGCCGAGCCATTCCCGATAAGCGTCCAGGCGGTCTCCAAGCATCTGAAGGTGCTCGAGCAGGCCGGGCTGATCACGCGGGGTCGGGCGGCGCAGCTCCGCCCCTCACGGCTACAGGGGGCGCCACTCAAGGACGCCGCCGACTGGCTCGGGAGATACCGTCGCTTCTGGATGGGGAGCTTTGACCGCCTCGACGAGCGCCTGCCGGCGAAGAAGGAGCCCGAGAATGGCTGAGCCACCGACCTCCGACAACCCCGCTGAAGAGGGGCTCACGATCACCCGTGTCTTTGAGGCGCCGCGCGAGCAGGTGTGGAAGGAGTGGACCGAGCCCGAGCGCTTCGCTGAGTGGTACGGCGGCGGCGAGGCCGAGGTGCCCGTGTCCTCGGTCACGATGGACGTTAGGGAGGGAGGCGCGTGGCGGGCGACGATGTTCCACGGCGGCCGCGAGATCCAATGGAAGGGCGAGTACCAGGAGGTGGTCGAGCCCGAGCGGCTGGTGTTCACCGTCTCCGACCAGCCCGGCGACGATGCATTCGAGCTGGTGACCGTCGTCCTAACCGATCTAGGCGACGGCCGGACCGAGATGCTCCTCAAGCAGCGCGGACACATGACCCCCGAGCAGTACGAGCGCGCCGGGCAGGGGTGGTCGGGCTTCTTCGACCGCATGGCGGAGCACTTCTAGGGGTCGCGTCCCCAGCGGGCGCGCAGCCCGCTCCCGTTTAGTCAGTCACGCGCGTCAGCCGCTGCCAACGTGGTTGGCGCCCTCGTGCCCAAGCGAACCCTTGAGTGGTGCGAGCGTCGACCTAAAGGTGCTGAAGGCCGCCTTCACGTCCTGCTGGAACTGAACGCGTGCTGCGTTGAGATCCTGAATCGCCTGCTGCTTGACCTGCTCCGCTTGCGCGCGGGCGTCCCGGCAGGCCTGGCTGTCGAACTGACCGTTCGAGCACGCGGCCATGGCGGAGCGGATCGCCTGTTGTACCGCCGCCTGCGCGGTGTTGACAGCTGCGGTGAGATTCTCCTGCGCCGCGTGCAGGTCGCTCTTCAGCTGTCTGCAGGCCGCGACCACGGTGGCGTGCTGATTAGCGTTGAGGCGCGGGTCGTTGGCAAGCCGGTGGCAGAGCTTCGCCACCGGGAACGCGGGCGGATGACCATCGCCAGTGCCGGTTGCCGGACCAGTGCCGCTCGGGGGTCCCTCGTGGCCACTGGCTGCGGAGACCGCGACCAGCATCGTGGCCGCAACTGCGACGAGTGCCAGGGAACGCATTCTCGTCATGGCTTGCATTGACACTCCTCGTTGTCTGAGCTGGTGCGCAGATCCGATCGGACCGCGTCGCGGGAGGAGGATCGACCCCCGAGCAGAGGGTCTGCAGCGCTGAGCCGCAGAGACGGACAATTGTCCAAGACAAGCGTCCAGCGCGGGTGACGCTCGCGCGAGTAGATTGGCCGCCGCAGTCAAGGACAGACACGCCGATCGAATTGGAGGCTTCCGTTGCCCGATAACGCCAAGTCGGACGAGCCGACTGAGATCAGCCTCGCCGAGCGCTACTTCACCCAGCCGGTCGCCGATCGGCAGCTGCCCGAGCACAGCTGCGAACCGCGAGTCGCGCTCGCGATGGTCGAGTCGGAGATGTTGCTGGACGGCGATCCGGCGAAGAACCTCGCCACCTTCGTGACCACCTGGATGGAGCCCGAGGCGCGTGCGGTCATCGTCGCCAACCTGCACCGCAACTGGATCGACCACGCCGAGTACCCGCGGACCGCGGAGGTCTCTCGGCGCTGCGTCCGGATGCTCCACGACCTCTTCCATGGCGTCGGCGAGCCGGACTCCCCCGGCACCGCCTGTGCCGGCTCCTCGGAGGCAGTGATGCTCGGGGCGCTGGCGATGAAGTGGCGCTGGAAAGGCGCGCGGGAGAAGGCCGGCAAGCCCGTGGACAAGCCGAACCTCGTCTACGGCGCCGACGTGCACGTCGTCTGGGACAAGTTCTGCCGCTATTTCGACGTCGAGCCGCGCCAGGTCCCGCTCCAGAAGGGCCGGTACACCGTCGGCCCCGAGGATCTCGAGCCGAAGATCGACGAGAACACGATCGGCGTCGTCGCCGTGGTCGGGACGACGTTCACCGGGGAGTGCGACGACGTCGTCGGCCTCGACAAGATGCTCGCCGATCTACGCGGTCGCGGACTCGACGTACCGATGCACATCGACGCAGCCAGCGGCGGGTTCGTCTTTCCCTTCTCCGATCCCGACTTCGAGTGGGACTTCCGGCTCGAATCGGTGAAGTCGATCAACGTCTCCGGGCACAAGTTCGGGCTCGTCTACCCGGGCGTGGGCTGGCTCGTCTTCCGCGACGAGAAGCAGCTGCCCGAGGACCTCGTCTTCTACGAGGACTATCTGGGTGAGCGCGACGCGACCTTCACGCTCAACTTCTCCGGCAGCTCGGCGCTGATCCTGGCCCAGTACTACAACTTCGTCCGCCACGGCCGGGAGGGCTACGCGTCGCTGGTACGGGCGATGAACGCCAACGCCGCGAGCACCGCGGAGCGCCTCGGGGCCGAGGACTGCCTCGAGCTGGTGGGGGGCACCCCTCGGCTGCCGCTGGTAATCGCCCGCGTTCGCGACGAAGAGCCCTTTACGGGCGGCCACCTGGTCGCCGAGCTCGCCCAGCGTCGCGGCTGGATGGTCCCCGCCTACCACCTGCCGCCTGACAACGAGGACCAGCAGATCATTCGGATCCTCGTGAAGATCAGCCAGACCCGCGAGCTGGCCGATGCACTCGCCGACGATGTCCACGCCTCGATAGTCGACCTCCGCAAGCGGGCGGCGGGCGAGAAGCCGCACCTGCCCATCCACCGCGGACATGACTACTGAGGCTGGGGCGTTTCCTAGCCTGCGGCGCCGGCGACCGGTGGGGCGGTGGGGTCCGCTCCCTCCTCGCCGGGCTGCTCGCGGGCGAGGTAGTCCTCGACCAGCGGCAGGTTGTCGCGCGAGCGCTCGACCACGTTCAGCAGGTCCGACATCAGCGCCACCTCTTCGACCTGCTCCTTGACGAACCACTGCATGAACTGCTCGGCGCGGAACTCGTCCGTGTCGCGGGCGAGCTTGAAGAGGGCATTGATCTCCTCACCGACTCGCTTTTCCTGCTCGAGGGACATCCGCACCGGTGAGACCGCATCGTCGAAGTGCGTCTGCTGTGAGGTGATGTCAGGGATCCGCACCTCCTCGTCGGTGTCGATCAGGTACTGGACCATCATCATCGCGTGGTCGCGCTCCTCGAGCGCCTGACGGTAGAAGAAGGCGGCGAGGCGCGGCAGGGTCTCGTTGTCGTAGTAGACCGCCGCGCCGACG
>JBBQBH010000066.1:0-13692 GCA_038317345.1 Solirubrobacterales bacterium | reverse complement strand
CGCCCGCCCCACGTCGCGGGTCCAGACCGATGACGCGAGCCCGTAGCGGGTGCCGTTGGCCCACTCGATCGCCTTCGCCTCGTCGTCGAATGGCTGCACGGTGATCACCGGCCCGAAGATCTCGTCCTGGACCATCTCGTCCTGCTGCTCCAGTCCGGAGACCACGGTCGGCTCGAGGAAGTAGCCGGGTAGATCGGGCTGTGAGCCGCCGGTCACCACCTCGGCGTTGTTCGGCTTGCGCTCCAGAAAGCCCTCGACGCGCTGCCGCTGGCGCTCCGAGTTGAGCGGGCCGAGGTTCGTGTCGGGCGACGTCGTGTCCCCCATCACATAGCCCTTTGCCTCTTTGGCGAGCCCGCTGACGAACTCGTCGTAGATGCCCTTCCCGGCCAACACCCGGGTCGCCGCGGTGCAATCCTGGCCGGCGTTGTAGTAGCCGGTGCCGGCGATCGTCTCCAGCGCCGCGGCCATGTCGACGTCGTCGAAGACCACGACCGGGGCCTTGCCGCCCAGCTCGAGGTGGACCCGCTTGAGCGTGTCCGCGGCGGCCTTTGCGATCCATTTTCCGGTCGGCGGCGAGCCGGTCAGCGACACCATGTCGACGTCATCGTGGGTGACCAACGAGGAGCCGGCCGGTTCGCCGTGCCCACCGATCACGTTGAGCACGCCCGCGGGGAGGATGTCGGCGCACCACTCGGCCAGCTTCAGGGTCGTTATCGGGGTCGTCTCGGCTGGCTTCAGCACCACCGTGTTGCCGGCCCCAAGCGCCGGCCCAATCTTCCAGACCGCCATCATCAGCGGGTAGTTCCAGGGCGTGATCTGGCCGATCACGCCGATCGCCTCGCGGCGGATGAACGAGGTGTGGCCCTCCATGTACTCGCCGGCGGCCCGACCCTCGAGGCAGCGCGCGGCGCCGGCGAAGAAGCGCAGGTTGTCGGCCATTACGGGCACCTCGTCCTCGAGCACCGCGTTGCGCGGCTTGCCCGCATCGGCGGACTCGAGGTCGGCGATCTCGTCGCCTCGCTCCTCGATCAGGTCGGCGATCTTCAGCAGCGCCGCCGATCGCTCCATCGGTGGTTTGGTCGACCAGTCTCCGAAGGCGGAGCGCGCCGCCTTCACGGCCCGGTCCACGTCCTCCTCGGTGGACAGTGGCGCCTCGGCGATCGGCTCCCCGGTGGCCGGGTTGACGACCTCCTCGGTCGCGCCGTCGGCCGGGTCGACCAGCTCGCCGTTGATGAAGTTCTGCAATTTCGTCAGTGTTGCTGTGGCCATCTTTCCTCTCTCTGCTCCCAGTTGCTGGTTGCTGGTTCCTAGTAACTAGCTACTAGCTACTCCCTCCTTCAGCCCGTCCTCCACCGGAACGTACTCCGCTCCGACTCCCTCCGCCACCGCGGGGTGCGTCACCTTGCCGCCCGCGATGTTGACCCCGAGTCGCAGCCCCGGGTCACGGCGGATTGCATCGGCGACGCCGTGGTCAGCGAGCGCCACCGCGTAGGGCAGGGTCGCATTGGTGAGCGCGTTGGTCGAGGTGATCGGAACCGCGCCGGGCATATTGGCGACGCAGTAGTGGATGATCCCTTCGACCTCGAAAGTCGGTTCGTGGTGCGTGGTCGGCCGAGACGTCTCGAAGCAACCCCCCTGATCGATCGCCACGTCGACCATCACCGCGCCCTTCTTCATCATCTTGAGCTGTTCGCGGCGGACCACGTATGGCGCACGTGCCCCGTGCACGAGCACCGCACCGATCACGAGGTCGACGCGCGGCAGCATCTCCTCGATCGCCAACGTGGTGGAGAAGACGGTGGAGCAGCGCCCGCCGAAGGCGATGTCGAGCTCGCGCAGGCGATCGATCGACTTCTCGAAGACGAAGACGTCGGCCTCCATGCCGATCGCGATGAAGGCGGCGTTCATGCCGACCACGCCGCCGCCGATCACCATCACGGTCGCCGCGGCCACGCCGGGAACGCCGCCGAGCAGGATGCCGCGGCCGCCCATCGGCTTCTCGAGCATGAAGGCTCCGGCCTGGGTGGCGATCTTGCCCGCGATCTCGCTCATCGGCGCCAGCAGGGGCAGGCGTCCGTGCGAGTCCTCGACGGTCTCATAGGCGATCGCGATAGCGCCGGACGCGCACAGGCCCTTGGTCAGCTCGGGAGCGGGTGCGAGATGCAGATAGGTGAACAGCAGCTGGCCCGGGCGCAGCAGCTCGACCTCCGGGGCTTGCGGCTCCTTCACCTTCAGGATCATCTCCGCCTCGCCGAACACAGCCGCGGCGTCGGCGCCGATCCTCGCTCCCTGTGCCTCGAAGTCGGCATCGGAGATGGCGCTTCCCTCGCCCGCTCCGCGCTGGATCAGGACCTCATGGCCGCGCTCGACCAGCTCGCGGACGCCTGCCGGAGTGATCGCGACGCGATACTCGTCGGCCTTGGTCTCGGTCGGGACGCCGACTCTCATACGGATGCGCTCTCGGTGACGTCGAGCTCGAAGCGGCTGCCCCGGGTCTCCAGCTCGGAGAACATCTCCTCGGGGCTGATGCAGCTCTCCGGCGGCAGCGCCCCCCGGGCGGTGATACTGCCGCGGGCCAACAGGCGCACGGCCGCGGAGATCGGAGCGGCGGTGGAGACCACGCCTCCACCGAGGCCCCACTCATCGTGCGAGCCGGTGACCGCGCGCATGCGCACGAAGCGACCGTGGCCGGAGGCCTCGACCATGTGCACCGAGACGGTCCGCGGGGAGGGTGGTTGGGCCTCGCGGGCGGCCGCCCTCACCTCCTCCTCCGACGCCGTAGCCAGGGCGCGCAGGCGATCCAGCAGCTCCCTCGGGAGCGAGAGGCGGAAGCTGGCCTCGCTGCAACCGAAGCTCTGGCCGAAGGTGCGCAGCTCCGAATGCAGCGTGTAGATCGTCTCCGAGCGACCCAGCGGGGCGCCGAAATCGACCTCGCCGCCCGGCGCCATCGGCGCGACCCGCCTCGGCTCGCCGTTTCGCAGCACTACCGGCCGCAGTTTGAGCTCGTCGAGAAGGGTCTCTAGCGCGTAGGGGAAGCTGGGGCCCGATGGCGGCTCGAGGTCGCGGCCGGCCACGCAGACCGAGATCGAGTCGACGTCCCCCAGCGCGCGCGCCACCTGGGCGGCCATCAGATTGGTCTTGCCAGGGCTCGAGCCGATACCGAGGACGGCAGTGAGCCCGGCCCGCTCGAAGTCCGGGCCGAGCAGCAGCTGCTCCCCGGTCACCCGGTAGAGGCCGCCGAGGTCGAGGTAGTGGCAGTCGGCCTCCAGGCAGGCCCGCATCGCGTCGAGGTTGACCCGATAGCTCGCCGAGTTGACCAGCGTGTCCACCCCCGCCAGCTCGGCGGCGAGGTTGCTGCGCGCGTCGGCGCCGCGGGCGGTCGCCTTGCCAAGCCCGTGCTCGTCGGCCACCTGCTTGGCTTTCTCAGCTCGGAGGTCGAGCAGCAGGACCGACTCCACCTCTTCGGAGGACGCCAGGTCGCGCACGATCGCCGGCGCGATCGTCCCCGCCGCCCCCAAAACCGCAACCTTCACTCGACTAGCTCCCGGGCCCGCAGCGCGAGCCAGAACTCGATCCGGTCGTGCGCCCTACCAAGGTCGCGGCCAGTCAGCTCCTCCACCTTTCGCATCCGGTAGCGAAGCGTATGACGGTGGCAGAACACCTCGCGTGCAGCCCGCTCCCACTGCCCGTTGTTCTCGATAAAGGCTTCCAGCGAACGCAGCAGCTCTCCTCCGTACTCGGCGTCGCCGTCTTCGATCGGGCCCAGCACGCTCTCGCAGTAGAGCCGGAGCGCCTCGTCGTCCTGGAGCGAGAGCAGCAAGGTGAACGCACCGAGGTCCTGCCATGAGGCGACGTCTGGCGCCTCGCCGTTGTCCAGTGCCGTCGCCTCCAGCGCGCAGCGCGCCTCGTGAAACGAGCGACGCAGGGCCTCGGGCGAGGCCGGCCGGCTCGCCGCCGCGCGAACCCCGCCGCGCCGCAGCGCGAGCACGCGCCGCGCCGCTGCGGCGACCTCGATCGGGTCATGCTCGGAGGCGTCGATGACCGCGCAGAGCAGCTCGCGTCCGCCGGCCGCGTGCGGCGCCACCACGGCGGAGCAGCCGGCCTCGGCGAGTGCAACCTCGAGGGATGCCTCGGCGGCGCTCGGATCGTCGACCGAGAAGACGAGCACCGAGGCCTCGCCCTCGATCCCGAATGGCGCCAGGCGGCGGCGAAGCTCGCCGGTTTCCAGACGGCCTCCGAGCGCAGCCGCGAGCACGTCACCAGCCAGGCGTCGCTCGGTCTCGCGCTCGACGCGGCGCCGCATCAGCTCCAGGGCGACCACGACGACGGCCTGTTGGAGGATCAAGCGCTCGAAGTCGCCGAGCCCGCCGGAGTCGCGGATGATCACCACCCAGGCCTGCGGCGATCCGCCGCCAGGCGAGACAACGGGATGGGCCAGCGCCCGACCCGCCACCGAGGCGTGAGCGGGGACGAAGGGGTGCCCGTCGGCGGCGTGGGCCGCCGCCTCCGATCGAATCGCAACTGCGACCGCTTCGGGGAGGTCGCGGCGGAAGGTGCGCGAGGCGAGCAGCTCGCCGTGGCCGTCGAGCACCAGCACCGTGCCGCCCACCGCGGCTGCGATCGTCGCCGTCAGCTGGTCCAGGCCCCGCTCCTCGAGCACCAGGCGTTCGAGCCGCCGCTGCACGGCGATCCCGCGCTGCAGCACCTCGTACTGCTCGTTGACCAGCCGTGCAAACGCCTTCTCGGTGAGGGCGATGAACGGCATCGAGTAGGGGACCTCGAAGAGCGGGAAGTCGTGCTTCTCGGCCTCGTCGATCAGCGCCTTTGGCAGCTTGCGGTGGTCGAAGCCGGTGCCGAAGCCGAGGCCGGCGAGGTTGTGGTTCGCGAGCCGGCGCACGAAGGCACGCTGCTTCGCGGCGCCCTTCAGCGAGATGCCGGTGGTCAGCATCAGCTCGCCGCCGGAGAGCCACGGTGTCGGGTCCTCCAGCTCGGAGATGTGCACCCAGCGGACCGGATTGGACAGCGACTTGGAGCCCGCCGCCGACTCCAGCTCGAGCTCGTCCAGGAGGCTGCCGACCGTGAGCATCCCGCTCCTAGCCCAGCGCCCGCTTCGCAGCCGCGCTGAGCACGTCGTGCAGGACTGCGTGGATCTCGGCGAATTGCTCTGTGTCGGCGACCAGCGGCGGGGCGAGCTGGATCACGGGATCGCCGCGGTCGTCGGCGCGGCAGATCAGGCCGCGGCGAAACAGCTCGCCGGAGAGAAAGCCGCGCAGAAGGTCCTCGGACTCAGCATCGTCGAAGGACTCCTTGGTGTCCTGATCCTTGACCAGCTCGACCGCGTAGAAGAAGCCTGCCCCACGCACGTCGCCGACGATCGGGATCTCGCGCAGGCTCTCGAGCATCTCTCGGAACTCGCCCTCCTTGCGCTGCACGTGTCCGGGCAGGTCCTCGCGCTCGTAGATGTCGATCGCCGCCATCGCAGCCGCCGCCGCGACCGGGTGGCCGGCGAAGGTGAAGCCGTGCGAGAACGATGCCTTGTCGTGCATGAACGGCTCCGCGATGCGGTCGGAGACGATCATCGCCCCCATCGGGACGTAGGCCGAGGTCATTGCCTTGGCGGTGGTGATGATGTCGGGTCGGTAGTCGTAGCGCTCGCTGCCGAACCAGGTCCCGACCCGCCCCCAGGAGCAGATCACCTCGTCGGAGATCAGCAGCACGTCGTAGCGGTCGCAGATCTCCCGCACACGCTGGAAGTAGCCGTCCTGGGGAGGGATGCAGCCGCCGGCGTTCTGCACCGGCTCGAGGATCACCGAGCCGACCGTCTCCGGGCCCTCGAAGAGGATTCGCTCCTCGATCTGGTCCGCGGCCCATAGCGGGTCGCGGTCGGCGGGCCAACGGTAGTCGTCGGTGTTGGGAACGTGGACCCCGCCCGGGGCGAGCGGCTCGAACTGCGAGCGCAGGGCCGGGATCCCGGTCGCCGAGAGCGCCCCCAGCGAGGTTCCGTGGTAGGCGATCTCGCGGGCCACGACCTTGTATTTGTTGCCGTGTCCCATCGCGCGGTGGTAGTTGCGCACCAGCTTCAACGCCGACTCCACCGCCTCCGAGCCGCCCGACGTGAAGAAGACGCGATTGAGGTCCGCAGGAGCCAGAGAGGCGATGCGCGACGCCAACTCGATCGCCCTCGGGTGCGCGTAACTCCACACCGTGAAGAAGTCGAGCTCGGCCACTTGGCGGGCCATCGCCTCCCCGATCTCCGTGCGTCCGTGCCCGGCGTTGACACAGAACAGGGCCGAGAGACCATCGAGGTAGCGGTTGTCGTGCTCGTCGTAGACGTAGCACCCCTCGCCGCGGGTGATGATCGGGACCTCGGCCTGGTCATAGGCGCCGTGTCGAGTGAAGTGCATCCACAGGTGCCGCTTTGCCAGGTCTTGAAGGCTCGCCTGCGAAGCCTTGGTCACGGTTTCAGAAGCAATCGCCATTTCCTCTCCTCTGGTTCAGCGCACGCCTACGACGATATGGACAACGCTAGAACCGATATGGCGGGAAAGCAAGTGGTCATTGGGTCAAGCCAACGAATACGGCTTGTACATAACGTACAACGACTGACCTGAGTTTTGGGACATCCGCCACTTGCCTTCCGACCGGGTTGCGAAATAGCCTCAACCGCGCGGTAAGGCAGCATCGGCCACGAGAGGAGAGGCATGGAGAGCGGGAGAGGCATGGAGAGCGCTTCGGTCCCCGCACCTGGAGGCTCGACTCAGGCAGAACCCGCAGGATCAGGCCCGATCGATAAGGGCCTGAAGGCGAACGCGATCGGGTTCGCCTCCAGCGTGGTGATCGGCGTCGCCTCTACCGCTCCCGGCTACAGCCTCGCGGCGACGCTCGGCTTCATCGCCGCCGCCGTCGCCTTCAAAGCCCCGGCGATCCTGCTGATCAGCTTCGTCCCGATGTTCCTGGTCGCGGGCGGCTACTACTACATGAACAAGGCCGACCCCGACTGCGGAACCAGCTTCACCTGGGTCGGCAAGGCGATGGGCCCGCAGCTGGGTTGGATCACGGGCTGGGCGATCGTGGTCGCCGACGTGATCGTGATGGCCAACCTGGCCCAGATTGCGGGCCTCTACACCTTCCTGCTCTTCGGCTGGGATTCGGCCGCCGCCTCCACCGCCGCGGTCACGGCAGTAGGGGTCGTCTGGATCATCATCATGACCGCGATCGTGACGATCGGGATCGAGCTCTCAGCCCGCACCCAGGTTGGGCTGCTCGCCGCGGAGATCCTCACGCTGGCGATCTTCGCGGTGGTGGCTTTGATCAAGGTGTACGCGGGCAGCGCTCCCGCGGCATCGGTTCACCCCAGCCTCTCCTGGATCAATCCGTTCTCTCTCAGCACCAGCGAGATCTCCGCCGGGATGCTGCTGGCCGTGTTCATCTATTGGGGGTGGGATACGACCGCCACCGTCAACGAGGAAACCGAGGACTCGACCGAAGCCCCTGGCAAGGCAACGGTGGTCAGCACCCTGATCCTGCTCGGGATCTACTTGATCGTTGCCATCGCCGCCCAGGCGTATGCCGGTGTCGGCGATCTGGTCAAAAACCAGGACGACGTTCTCAGTGCGCTCGGAACGGACGTCTTCGGGTCGCCCCTGGACAAGATCCTGATCATCGCCGTGCTCAGCTCGGCCGCGGCGTCGACCCAGACCACGATCCTGCCCACCGCGCGCACGACTCTGTCGATGGCCCGCCACGGGGCGATGCCGAGCGGCCTCGGAAAGGTTCATCCACGGTTCCTCACCCCGCATGTGTCGACGATCCTCATGGGCCTCGCCTCGATCATCTGGTACGTGGGGCTGACCATCCTCAGCGAGAACGTCCTCTTCGACTCGCTGGCGGCGCTGGGGCTGATGATCTCCTTCTACATCGGCATTACGGGGTTCGCGTGCACGATCTACTACCGACGCGAGCTGTTCCGCAGCGTGAAGAACTTCTTCTTCATCGGGGTCGGCCCGGCTCTCGGGGGCGTGATTCTTTTCTACCTACTGATCAAGAACAGCATCGACCTCGCCGATCCGGCGAACTCGGAGTCGGGCAATTCCTGGTTCGGGCTCGGCCCACCGCTGGTGATCGCCATCGTCTTTGTGATCCTCGGCATCGTCTTGATGCTCTGGCAGTGGAGGGCCTCACCGGAGTACTTCCGGCGCCGCCCGGAGGTGGTCCCGGCCGGTTTCCTCGAAGGTGAGCCAACCGCGCCGGCGGTCGCCGGCCGAGCCGAATAGGGAAGGGGAAGCGAAATGGAGATAGTCGTCGGCTTCGACGGGTCGGAGGGCAGCAGAGCCTCCCTGGACCGTGCGATCGAGCTAGCCGGGCCGCTCGGCGATTCGGTGACCGTGGTGTTCGGATACGCCCCGCCGGGAATTTACGGGGGCGAGATCGTCGATCATGCGGACGCCGTAAAGGAACGCGGCGGGGTGGCACTTCAGGAGGCGGAGCATCAGGCTGCCGCGAAGGGGTCCAACGTGAAGGTCACGACGAAGTTGCTTCCCCAGCACGCGACGGAGGCCTTACTCGAGGAAGCCGAGGGTGTCGACTGCCGGATGATCGTGATCGGAAACCAGGGCGGCCCCTCACTGCTGAAGGGGGCGATCCTCGGCGCCGTGCCCTTCAAGCTGGTGCACCTCTCACCGGTCCCGGTCCTGGTCGTCCCGTTCGGCTGAGCCAAGCCACTACCCTCGGAGCATGGAGACGCGGCTGCTAATCGGCGGCGAGCAGGTCGCCGGCGGCGGATAGCACCGCCAATGGCGCAGCAGGACTCAACGCCGTACCTCGACGCCCTGCTCGCCTACGCGGCGCGCGACCCCGGTCGATTCCACATCCCGGGTCACAAGGGAGGTCCGGGCGCCGACCCAGGCATTCGGGCCCTGGTCGGGGAAGAGGGCCTCGCCCACGACATCCCGGCGCTGGTCGAGGGCATAGACGTCGGCGCCCGCCCGACCCCGTTCGAGCAGGCGCAGGGCCTCGCCGCCGAGGCATGGGGCGCGAAGCGGACCTGGTTTCTGATCAACGGCGCCTCGCAGGGAAACCAGGCGGCCTGCATGGCCCTCGCGCACATCGGCAGGCCGGTCGTCGTGCAGCGAAACGTCCACGGCTCGGTCATCGACGGGCTCGTCTCGGGCGGCCTGGTGCCCACCTTCGTGTCGCCGGAGCTCGATCCCGAGCTGGGCGTCGCCCATTGCCTCGCCCCCGAGGCGCTCGACCGGGCGCTCTCGGAGGCGCCGGACGCGGTCGGCGCCTGTGCGGTCTCGCCGACCTACTTCGGCGCCTGCGCCGATCTGCGCGGGCTGGCCGAAGCCGCGCACTCGCACGGAGTGCCCCTGGTCGTCGACGAGGCCTGGGGCGCGCACCTGCACTTCCACCCAGACCTGCCCGAGGACGCGCTCGCGGCGGGCGCCGACCTCGTGATCTCCTCGACCCACAAGATCGTCGGCAGCCTGGGCCAGTCGGCGATGCTGCACCTCGGCGGCGGGGAGCTACTTGACGAGCACGTCGTCGACCGCTGCGTCAGCCTGGTCGAGTCGACCAGCCCGAGCGGGCTGCTCTCCGGCTCGCTCGATGCCGCCCGCCGGCAGGCCGCAATCCGCGGTGAGGACCTGCTCGGCGAGACGATCGCGACCCTGGAGCGCACCCGCGAGCAGGTGCGCGGGATCCCCGGCCTCGACGTCCTCGATGAGCGCCTGGCGGGGCGGTCGGGAGTCGCGGGATGGGATCCGCTGCGACTCTCGATCGACGTACGCGGGACCGGTACGACGGGTTACCGGCTGGCGACCGTGGCGCGCGAGCTCGATGACATCAACTTCGAGATGGCCTCCGAGAACGTCGCCGTGGCGGTCTTCGGCATGGGGGCGCCCGCGGAGCCGTTGGCCGGGCGACTGCTGGCGGCGCTGCGGCATGCGGTCGAGCAGATCGACGCCTCCCCGCCGGACGAGCACCCCGAGTTCGCGCCGCCTCCGCCCTGGGGGCCGCTGGCGATGACCCCCCGCGAGGCATTTCTGGGCCCACAGGACGTGGTCGCCTTCGACGACGCGGAGGGACGCGTGGCGGCGGAGTCGCTGGCCGCCTATCCGCCCGGGGTGCCCAACGTGCTGCCGGGCGAGCGCATGACCCGCGAGACGCTCGACTACATCACCGAGAGCGTCGCCCACGGCGGCTACGTCCGCGGCGCCGTTGACCGTGAGCTGCGCACGCTGCGGGTCGCGAGGGAGAGCTAGATGAGCGAGCCCCCCTGGGGAGTCGACTCCGAGCACGGGCGGCTGCTCGACGTGCTGCTCTGCCCGCCCGACAACTTCCGCTGGCTGCCGACCAGCGCGATCTCAGAGGCGACGCTGGAGTCCGGGGCAAGCTTCGACCCTGGGCGGGCGCGGCGCCAGCACGCCGAGATGGTGGCGCTCTATGAGCAGGCAGGGGTCCGCCGCCACTTCCTCGAGCCGGACCCCGCTCTTCCGTACCAAGTGTTCGCGCGCGACTCCAGCGTGATGACCCCATGGGGGGCCGTGGTGACGCAGCTTCACCAGTGGTGGCGACGCGGCGAATACGCTCCGGTGATCCGCTTCTATCAGGGCGCTGAGATCCCGATCAAGGGAATGGTCACTGCAGCTGCGCTGGAAGGCGGCGACGTGATGATCGTCGAGCCGGGCAGGGTGCTGATCGGGAACGGGGAGGCGCGGACCCAGGAGCCGGCTGCGCGTCAGCTCGCCGGCTGGTTCGAGCAGGAGGGCTGGGAGGCGCGGCTCGAGCGTTTCCCGGAGGAGTACGTCCACATCGACGTGCTCGTCGCGATCCTCGCCGAGCGCCTGGCGGCGGTCTGCGTCGAGGTCGTCTCCGCGGACCTGGTCGCTTGGCTCCGGGGGTTGGGCTTTGAGCTGATCGAGGTCGCGGCGGCCGACGCGTTCACGCTCGGAGCCAACGCGATATCGCTCGGCGACGGCCGCGTGCTCTCCAGCGCCGGTGCGACGTCGCTCAACGAGGCGATGCGCGCCCACGGCCTCGAGGTGCTGGAGCCGCAGCTCGACATGTTCACCCTCGGCGGCGGCGGGGCGCATTGCCTCGCCCAGGCGCTGCGCCGGGAGCGGGTCGGATGAGCCCGGCGATCGACGCGAGCCGCGTGATCGCCGACCTGCGCGAGCTCGACCGTCGCACAGGTGGACCGGAGGGGGCGCGCCGTGTCTGCTGGGGGCCGGAGTGGGCAGAGGCGCGGCGCTTCCTCGAGGAGCTGATCGACGAGCTCGGGCTTGCCCCTGAGGTCGACGAGGCGGGAAATCTCTGGGCCTACATGGAGGGCGAGGAGGAGCGCACGCTGGCTATCGGCTCACACCTGGACTCGGTCCCCGAGGGCGGCTGGCTCGACGGGGCGCTTGGAGTGATGGCCGCGGTGGGCGTGCTGCGCGCCTGGGCGGACAGCGGCCCGCCGCCGTGGACCCTTGCGCTCGTCGATTGGGCCGACGAGGAGGGCGCCCGCTTCGGCCGCAGCCTCTTCGGCAGCTCCGCGGCCGCGGGGACGCTGGCGCCCGAGGAGGTCTCCGGACTGAAGGATGCGGATGGACGCGACATCGAGGAGGTGCTCGCGGAGCACGGCGTGGAGCTCGAGAAGGCTCCGCTTGCCGCCTCGCGCCTCGAACGTCTCGACGCGCTGCTCGAGCTGCACATCGAGCAGGGCCCGGTGCTGGAGTCGGAGGGCATCCCGATCGCCGCGGTTTCGGGAACGGTCGGGATCGAGCGCTGGCGCTTCCTCTTCGAGGGGCATGCCTCGCATGCCGGGACGACCCCCATGGGCCAACGGCACGACGCCGGGCTGGCCGCGGCCACGGTGGCGTTGGAGGCCGAGCGGATCGCCGACGCACACAATGGAGTCGCAACGGCGGGCTCGCTACAGCTGCGCCCCGGCGCGCCTACCGTCGTGCCAGGCGAAGCGAACCTCGTCGTCGATCTGCGCAATCGCGAAACCGGGGACCTGAGCGAGATGCTCGATGAGGTTGAGGCGGCGGCAGAGGGCGCGGCGGAGAATCGGGGCTGCTATTGCGTCGTCGATCGCCTTTGGGGCATCGACCCGGTCGACTTCGACCCTGGCCTGGTCGGGATGGCGCGCGAGGTCTGCAAGGAGGTCGCCGACTCAGACCGCGTCCTGGTCAGCGGCGCCCTGCACGACGCGGCCGAAGTCGCCCGCAAGCTCCCCGCCGCGATGCTTTTCGTGCGCTCGATCGGGGGTGTCAGCCACTCGCCCGAGGAGGACAGCTCCGAAGAAGACCTCGAGCTGGCGATCCGCGCCTACGCGGATCTCGCGGGGCGGGCGATGACGCGTGACTAGCCAGCAGCCGGCGCTCGCTAGGGTGCGGCCATGGGCACTTTCGACACCCTCTCCAAGCTTCCGATCCAGATCGAGAGCTACGAGCTCGAGGATCACGATCGCACCTACGGGGAGTTCACCCGCCCCTCGACGATTATTTATCTCCGCGGTGGCGGCCAGGATGGAGTCGGCGAGGACGTGGTCTACGACGTCCTCGACCACATCGCTCACCGCGATGCCGGGCCTGTGCACGACTTCTCCGGCCCAAGCAACCTGGGGGAGTTCTGCGAGCTGGTCGGCGGCCTCGACCTTTTCGTCGATTCACCCCCCGCGCGTGAGAGCTCGCGCCACTACCGGCGCTGGGCCTACGAGTCCGCCGCCCTCGACCTGGCGCTGCGACAGGCCGGCAAGCCGCTGCACGAGGTGCTCGAGCGCGAGCCGCAGCCGCTGCGATTCGTCTGCTCGACACGTCTTTCCACCTTTGGCGACGAAGGGAGCCACTCCAGCACCGAGCCGGTGCGAAAGCGGCTCGCCAAGTACCCGACCCTGCACTTCAAGCTCGATCCCGAGAACGACTGGGACGACGGGCTGATCGAGGAGCTTCAGGAGATCGCGGAAGTCGACGTCCTCGACCTCAAAGGGCTTTACAAGGGCACCCCGGTCGACGTCGAGACCGACCCCGAGCTGTACCGCAAGGTCGCGGAGGCGTTCCCCGAAGCCTGGCTCGAGGACCCCGACCTCAACGACGAGACGAGGGAGGTGCTGGAGCCCCACGCCGACCGGATCACCTGGGACGCACCGCTCGAAACCCTGGCGGCCCTCACCTCCTTGGAGCGAAAGCCCCAGGCGATCAACTCGAAGCCCTCGCGGTTTGGCTCGCTCCAGGAACTGTTCTCGATCTACGACTACTGCTACGCGGAAGGGATCGCGATCTACGGCGGCGGTCAGGGCGAGCAGGGGCCCGGCCGCGGCCAGATCGAGTACCTCGCTTCGCTGTTTCACCCCGACACCTCCAACGACGTAGCCCCTTCCGGCTACAACGACCCGGCCGGTCCCGACGGCCTGCCGGTCAGCCCGATGGACCCTGTGCCCTCGCCGACCGGCTTTCGTTGGGGCGAGTAGGGTGCGGGCGAGATGGAGGTGAGCTGATGGCAGACAAGGGATTCGCAGAGGCGCTCAACGACCAGATCGCGAACGAGTTCGGCGCCTCGATGCAATACGTCGGCGCGGCGGTCTACTACGACAACGAGACCCTGCCGCGCCTCGCCGCCTTCTTCTACCGTCAGGCGCTCGAGGAGCGCGACCACGCGATGATGATGGTCCAGTACCTGATCGACACCGACGAGGAGGTGCGGATC
>JBBQBH010000065.1:0-13801 GCA_038317345.1 Solirubrobacterales bacterium | reverse complement strand
CGCGATATCCACCCCCCGGCTTAACGTCGCGAAACAGAAGGCCGCCCAGCGAGTCGGCTCGCTGGGTGGCAACCGTGCGGCCGTGGCGATTGAGCAGCGACATCTGCGCGCCCGGGCCGAGACCGGTCACGTAGACCTGCTTGACGCTGCCGTGCGCGTCGAACGACGCTGCGTCCGCACGCCCCGCGGTGATCAAGAACAAGACCAGCAGCCCGCAGCCCAGTGCCATCCAACCCTGGACCGAACGCAGCCGCCACCGGTTTTCGAGAACCGCGCCTCTCCTCAACACGTGGCCAGTTCTACCAGGCAATTCTCACCTTCGTCGCAGTTGATGGCCTGCTCACGGTCGCCTGCGGCAAACTTCGGCGCCGTGAACTTCATCGAAGAAGTGCTGGAGGGCTTCCCGGCCTCGGCCAGAGCGGTGATCGCGCTCGATCGCGAGGGCGAGCTGAGGGTGTGGCATTTCGGCGAGCTGATCGCGATCAGTGCCGGGCTATCCGGCGCCTTCGCGGCGCGGGGCGTGCGCCGCGGCGACGCCGTGATGATCCTGATCGGCAACCGGATCGAGTGGGTGCTGGCGATGCTCGCCTGCTGGCGCATGGGCGCGATCGCGCTGCCCTGCAACACCCAGCTGCGCCGCAACGATTTGGAGCTGCGCGCCAGCGTCGCCAGCCCGTCGCTCGCGGTCGGCGAGGACGAGCTGCTGGCGGAGCTGCCGGACGGGATCGAAACGATGACCCTCGCCGAGGTCCACGAGGCCATGGACGAGGACCGTCCCCAGCAGACGCCGGTCGAGCCGGCCGACCTCGACCCCAGCGAAGGCGCGCTGATCGTCTTCACCTCGGGGACAACGGGCGAGCCCCGCGGAGTCCTGCACACCCAGGGCTACCTGAACGGCCAGCGGGTGCAAGCCGAGCACTGGTTCGGCGCTCGCAATGGCGAGGTCGCTTGGTGCACGACCGCGACCGGCTGGTCGAAGTCGGCCCGCAACGTCTTCGTCGCCCCCTGGCTGATGGGGGCCACGGCGGTGATCCAAGATGCCCGCTTCGACCCCGAGGAGAGGCTGCGCCTTTGCGAGGAGCTGGGCGTGAACGTGCTCTGTCAGGCGCCAACCGAGTATCGGATGCTGGCCAAGCGCACGCAGCTTCGGCCGATCGAATCGCTGCGCCAGCTGGTCTCGGCCGGGGAGCCGCTCAATCCGGAGATCATCACCACCTTTCGCGACTCCACCGGGCTCGAGATCCACGATGGCTACGGGCAGACCGAGACCGGTCAGGTGACCGGGATGCGCGCCGGCGAGCCAGTCCGCCCGGGGTCGATGGGCAAGCCGTTGCCCGGGTTCGAAGTCAGGGTGTCCCCCGTCGCCCCCGGAAGCGGAGCCCAGGAGGCGGGAGAGGCTGGCGAGCTGCAGCTGCAGCCGTCCTCATGCCCGACCTTCTTCGCGCGCTATCTCGACGGCGAGCCCTTCGACGGCGATTGGTGGCAGACCGGGGACCTGGTTCGCGCCGACGAGGACCGCTTTTTGTACTTCGAGGGCCGAAGCGACGACCTGATCCTCTCCTCCGGCTACCGAATAGGCCCCTTCGAGGTCGAATCCGCGCTCGTCGCCCATCCCGCGGTGGCTGAGGCGGCGGCTGTCTCGGCCCCCGATCCCGAGCGCGGCGCGGTGGTGCGGGCGATCGTCGTGCTGCGCGATGCCGAGCCCTCCGAGCAGCTTGCCCAGGAGCTGCAGGAGCACTGCAAGCGCACCACGGCGCCCTACAAGTTCCCCCGCATCGTCGAGTTCGCCGAAGAGCTGCCGAAGACGCCGAGCGGCAAGATCAAGCGCGCCGAGCTTCGAGGACGGTGAGCACCGCCGAGCAGAGGGGCGGCCGAGTTCGCGGTCACCTCGAGCGCGTCCTGGGCCCGGGCTGGGCGGCGTTCGCCGGCATCTTCGTAGTCACCAATCTGGGGCTGCTCGCGATCGGCGCCACCCTGCCGGTCCTGCCCCGCTTCGTCAGCCACGAGCTCAACGGCTCCGATCTCGAGGTTGGGATCGTCACCGGGGCATTCGCCGTCACCGGCATCTTCTGCCGTCCGATCGCGGGCAATTTCGCCGACCGGCGCGGCCGGCGGGTGACCGTGATCATCGGCGCCATCCTGGCGGTGATCGCCGGGGTATTGCTCTTCCTCCCCGCCAGCATCCCCGGCTTGATCGTCTCGCGCCTGTTCGTCGGCGCCGGTGAGGGAACGGTGTTCACCGCCGGCGCGGCATGGGTCATCGACATGGCCCCCGAAGATCGGCGCGGGCGGATGATCGGCCTCTACGGCCTGGCGATCTGGACCGGCCTCACCCTCGGCCCGCTGATGGGCGATCTGCTCCTGCGCGCCGGCGGCTACAACCTCGTCTGGGCCTTCGCGGTCGCGGCGCCTGCGCTTGCCGCACTGATCGCAGCGAGGCTTCCCGAGGGCGTCGCCCCTGGGGGCGAGTCGGCCCGCGGCCCGCTGATCTCCCGCGAAGCGCTTGGTCCAGGGCTGACCTTCGCGCTCGGCGTAATCGGCTACGCCGCCGTCGCGGCCTTTGTCGTCCTCAGTCTCGATCAGCGTGGGATCGGCCACGGGCCCGAGGTCTTCAGCGTCTTTGCCGGGACCGTGGTCGCGACCCGACTCCTCGGCGGGCACCTTCCCGACCGCATCGGCGCCGCCCGCTGCGCGTTCGGCGCCGCCCTCGTCGAATCGCTCGGGCTGCTGCTGATCGGCGCCGCGGACACATTGCCGGTCGTGATCGTGGGGGCAATGGCGATGGGCGCCGCCTTCTCGCTTCTTTTTCCCTCGCTCTCGCTGCTCGCCGTCAACCGGGTGGTGCCCGAGCGACGCGGCGCCGCGATGGGGACCTTCACCGCAAACTTCGACCTCGGCATGCTGGTCGGCTCGCCGCTGGTCGGAGGGGCGGCGGCGCTGGGTGGCTACAGCGCCGCCTTCTATGTGGCCTCGGTGGCGGCACTCGCCTGTGCCGCGCTGACGTTCAGTTTCGTCGGCGAGCCTCTGCCGGAGCCGTCCTGAGACCGATATGCAGTTAGGGGTGCTTCAGCCGCAGGCGCTGATAGCGGGTGCGCGGATTGTCGTGCACCCGAACCCTCTGGCGCGTCAGCACGTGCTTGACCCGCCCCAGCTTTGCCTGGAAGGCCTTCTTGACCTTGAGTGCGACGACCTTCGACTTGCCGGGCTTGACCTTCGCCCTCGCGACCCCTGACTCGATCTTTCCGTGCTTGCGTTTGCTCACCGCGCGGGCGCTGAGCCTGCAAACTCCCCTCGCTTCCTTCGGGCACTTGAGGCGAATCCTGGGAAACCCGACCTTGACCGTCCTGGTGAAAGTGGCAACCGCAGAGCCGTTGCAGTAGGCGGTCTGGCCCGTGTAGATGAGGCTGGTTGAGCAGCCCTCGTTGTCGGTGAGCGTCAGCTTGACGTGGAAGCGGCCGCGCTTTTTGAACGTATGAGACACCTTTGGGCTGGCGCTCTGCGCGCTTTTACCATCGCCGAAGTCCCACGCATAGCGGGCGACTTGGCCGTCGGGGTCGGAGGACTTAGCTGCTGTGAACTCCACCTTCGCGCCGATCAGCGCCGACGGATTGCTAAAGGCCGCATGCGGCGGCTGGTCGGGGACCACCGCCGGACCTGCCGGGTTTGCGGCGATCGGGATCGTCGTCCCGATCGTCTGGTTTGCCGCGTCGATCACCGAGATGTCGTTGGAGCCGGGATTGGGGACGTAGGCCCAGCGAGTGTCGGGGGTTACTGCGACGAAGAACGGGCTCGAGCCAACCGGGATCGGCCCCCCGACCGTCTGGTTGGTCGCGGTGTCGATCACCGACACGTCGTTTGAACCTTGATTAGCGACATAGGCGCGCTTGCCGTCGGCGGTGATCGCGACGCCAATCGGGGCCGTACCGACGGGAATCGGCGCCCCGACAGTCTGGTTGGTCGCGGTGTCGAGTACCGAGACGGCGTTGGAGGTGTTGCCGGCCACATAGGCACGCTTGCCGTCGGGGGTGATAGCAATGGCCCCCCGGGCCGGAGCCCGCCGGGATCGGCGCCCCGACCGTCTGGTTGGTCGCGGTGTCGATCACCGAGATGTCGTTGGAGTCGTGGTTGGTGACATAGGCGCGCTTGCCGTCGGGGGTGATCGCGATGGCCCCGGCGCCTGTGCCAACCGCGATCGGAGCCCCGACCGTCTGGTTGGTCGCGGTGTCGATCACCGAGACGTCGTTTGAGAGGTTGTTGACCACGTAGGCGCGGGCGCCGTCGGGCGTGATCGCGATGCCGAAGAACGGACTCGAGCCAACCAGGATCGGCCCCCCGACCGTCTGGTTGGTCGCGATGTCGATCACCGAGACGTCGTTGGAGAGGCTGTTGTTGACATAGGCGCGCTTGCCGTCCGGAGTGATCGCGACGGCCACGGGCTGCGTGCCAACCGCGATCGGCGCCCCGACCGTCTGGTTGGTCGCGGTGTCGATCACCGCGACGGCGCTAGAGCCAGCGAGGGCGACATACGCACTGCGCCCGAGGGCCGGCGCTGCCGGCAAACAGAGAAGCATGCCGAACACCGCGACCGGCAGGCGCCAATTGGCAACTCGTCGCCGTGGCGTTGGGGGCACAAGCACGTTCGTTCAGCGAGTATCTCAACCGATCCGGGCGTTACCCAGAGGGTTGGCCGGATAGGCCCCCGTTAGGCTGCGATCCCAGTCGAGGAAGACGTATGACCGTTAAAACGAGCACAAGTGGCGCATCGGCGCTCGACCGCAAGCGCATCGAGTCGCTGACCGAGGGCCAGATGGCTTCCTTCCGGGAGCGAACCGGGCGCTCGGCCGAGTACTACCAGCGGGCGCTGAAGTCGATGCCCAACGGCGTTCCCTCTTCGTTTCAGGCCAACGACCCGTGGCCGGTCTACATCGAGCGCGGCAAGGGAAGCAGGGTCTGGGACGTCGACGGCAACGAGTACCGCGACTTCCATAACGGCTTCGGCGTCATGTGCATCGGCCACGCCAACCCCGACGTCGGCGCGGCGGTCAAGGCCAGGGTCGACGAGGGCACCCATTTCGCGGCGCCGACCGAGGGCTCGATCGTCGTCGCCGAGGAACTGCAGCGGCGCTTCGGCTTGCCCCAGTGGCGGTTCACCAACTCGGGCACCGAGTCGACGATGGATGCCGTCCACCTCGCCCGCGGCGCCACCGGGCGCGACGGCCTGCTCAAGATCGAGGGCTCATACCACGGCCACCACGACGCGGTGATGGTCTCGGTCTATCCGCCACTGGAGGCGCTCGGGGACCGCGACGACCCGGTCAGCGTCCCCTACGGCGCGGGCTATCCGAAGGCGATCACCGACCTGACCCGCTCGGTGCCCTTCAACGATGCCGAGGCGCTCGAACACGTGCTGGACAAGATCGGGGACGAGGTCGCCGGGCTGATCATGGAGCCGGCGATGATGAACATCAACATCATCCCGCCCCGCGAGGGCTACCTCGAGCGGGTGCGGGAGCTGACCGCAAAGCACGGTGTGAAGCTGATCTTCGACGAGGTGAAGACCGGCGCGACGATCTCAGCCGGCGGCGCGACACAGCGATTTGGAGTCACACCGGACATCGTCACGCTCGCCAAGGCGACCTGCGGCGGCTACCCCGGCGGCGCGATCGGGATGACCGAGGACCTGGCGGCGATCGTCGCCGACGGCACCGTGCACCAGTACGGGACCTTCAACGGCAACCCGTTGGTGATGGCCGCCGCCGAGGCGACACTGACCCAGGTGCTGACCGCGGGGGCCTACGAGAAGCTCGAGGCCTCGAATCGGAAGCTGCTCGACGGCTGCCAGAAGATCGTCGAGCAGTACGGCCTTCCCGCCTACACGGAAGGGATCGGCGCCAAGGGCTGCGTGATCTTCTCGCCGGAGCGGATGTACGAGTACCGCGACTACCTGACCAAGGTCAACGGCGACCTGGCGACGCTGGCCTGGCTGTACCACATGAACCACGGCATCTTCATGACCCCCGGCGTGGAGGAGGAATGGACGATCTCGATCGCCCATTCCGACGACGACATCCAGCACTACCTCGACGCCTTCGAGGGATTCGCGCGCGACGTGACCGGCGGCTAGATCCGCTCAGTAATCCAGGGTCCAGTGGAGGCCGGCCACCGGATACCAATGGTCGTCTTCCCGCCGCATCGAAAAGCGGGAACGAAGCGCCGGCCGCCTTCCTGATCGCTGTAGAGCAGCTCGGCGATCAGCCAGTCGTCTTCGGCTATTGCCGTGCGAACTTCTTCGTTGAGCGGATCTGAAGAGTCTCGAATCGCCCCCTGCCAGAAGCCTGTGTCGCCCGGAGAGATGTAAAGTCACGCCGCTGCCGCCGGAATTGATCGGGGTCTGCGTGCGGCGCGTCTACGCCGAGGAAACCCCGGCGCAAATGCCAGCCCTGAATCATTGCGGCCCCTGTGCCGACGTTTCGCAAGGAAATCGCGAACAGCGAAACCCCGTCCTCCTGCACGACGATTGCGGTGTCCCCAGGAAGATCGAACGAGTCTGACGCGAGTCGACGCGGTCGACGGGATCGAGCGAATCCGTACTCCCTGCGCCGGCGAAATCGACCCGCTCGCTGCGATCCTCGGGCCGCGACGCCACCAGGGTCGGTCGCATTCCCACCAGCAGGGATTTCTCCGCGATTCGCGCCGAGCGGTTTGCCGAGCGGGTGGCGCTGAAGGTCGCGATCGCGAGCACCAGAGTGCCGCCGGCGGTCCCAAGCTCGGCGATCGTCGTGATCTCGGCCAAGGCTCTAGAGAACCGCTCGCGCGGCTTCGAGATCGTCGGTGACGATCACCAGCTTTACGCCACCGAAGGTCGTGTAGGCGACCTCGATGTTCACGCCCTCCAACCCCTAGCCTCGCCGAGCCTGGCCAGCTCTCCCGGCCGGTCTTCGAGGATCACGCTGAGGTCGGTTGCCATCGCAAGGGCAACCTACCGCCTGCCGCGCGAGTCTGGTCAGTCCCAGCCCTCTGACAATGCGACCGGCTTGCCGAGGTGAAAGCCCTGCGCCATGTCTACACCTAACTCTCGCAGCAGCCCCACCGTCGACGGCTCCTCGACGTACTCGGCGATCGTCTTCTTGCCAAGTCCTCGGGCGATCTCCACGATCGCCTTCACGGTCAGCTGGTCGGCGTCGTTTCGCGGCAGGTCGCGGATGAAGTCGCCGTCGATCTTGATCAGGTCGAACGGCAGGTGCTTGAGGTAGTAGAAGGGCCCGAATCCCACCCCGTAGTCGTCGATCGCGACCTCGCAGCCGAACTCGGTAAGGCGATCGGCGAAGGCGGCCGCGGTCTCGAAGTTGCGGATCGCGGCGGTCTCGGTGATCTCGAAGGTGATCGCTCCCGGGAAGGCGTCGGTGGTGTCAAACGAGCGCTCGATGAACTCGAGCACACTGGCATCGGTGATCGAGCTGCCGGAGAGGTTGACGTGCAGCCCAAACGGCGGCTTTGGCTTCTTCTCGCCGTTGTTGTCCGCGTAGAACTTGTCGAGCATCGCAACCGCCTGGCCAACCACCCAGCGGTCCAGCTCCTGCACCATCCCGAACTGCTCGGCGGTTTGGATGAAGCGCCCGGCAGGAAGCAGCTCGCCGTTCTCTTCTTGGATGCGCAGTAGCAACTCGTGACGCTTGGCCTTGCCTGTGCGCAGATCGACGATCGGCTGCTGGTAGAGAACGAGGCGATCGCGCACCAGCGCGTCGCGGATCCGGGCCGAGGTGCTCAGCCCGGTTCGGGAGTGCGCCTTGACCTCGCCAGGCTCGTCGACCAGCACCACCCGGTCACGCCCCTGCTCTTTGGCCTCGTACATCGCCAGGTCGGCGGCGACGAGCGCCGGCTCGCCGCCGTCCTCGGTCTCGCCGCCGAACATCGCCACGCCGATGCTGACCGTGATCGGCGTCGGTCCGGTCGCCGTGCTCTGGAGCCTGACTTCGCGGCGCAGATCCTCGGCAAAACGGATCGCTCCCTCACGGTCGGTCTGGGGAAGCAGCACTGCGAACTCGTCTCCCGACAGCCTTGCAACCGCGTCGGAGACTCGGGCCCGCGCCCGCAGCAGCTCGGCGATGTCGCGAATCACGTTGTCCCCGGCCTGATGGCCGGCGGTGTCGTTGACGTGCTTGAAGTGATCGACGTCGAGGATCAGCACCGCGCCCTGCCCCCCGTAGCGTGCATAGAAGGCGATCTGCTGCTCCAGCTCGCCTCGGAAACGGCGGCGGTTGGCGAGCCCGGTGAGCGCATCGTGGTCGGCGAGATAGCGGAGCCGCTGCTCGAAGCGGCGCCGTTCGCTGATGTCCTGCATCTGCACGATCGCGTAGGGAACGGTCTCCTCGCTCTCGCGCGCCAAAGAGAGGCTGAACTGGCCCCAGACCTCGTGGCCCTCGTGATGGCGGAAGCGCTTCTCGACCGTGTAGGAGTCGAACTTGCCGGCCAGCAGCCGCCGGCGCTGGGCACCGTCCAGGTAGCGGTCCTCGGGAACCGTGATCTCATCGAGCGAGAGATCGGCGAGCTCTCCCTCGCTGTAGCCGGTGAGCGCGCACATCGCCTTGTTGACGGCCAAGAAGCCCCCAAATCCGTCATCGGTGACCGCGACCAGCGCCACCCCGATCGGCGCGTGCTGGAAGGCGTTACGGAACCGATTCTCGGCCGAGCGCCGTCCGCGCTCGGAGTCGGCCAGCTCGGTGACGTCCTGGCAGACCCCGAACAGCCTCACCACCTTGCCCGTCTCGTCGGTGATCGGCTCGCCGTGGCAGCGCAGCGTGCGAGCGGTCTCCTCGTCGAGCAGGATCCGGTGCTCGAACACGCAGCGCGTGGCGTTGTCGATCGCCCGCTGGATCTGATCTTCGACGGGGCGGCGATCGTGCGGGTGGATCAGCGCCAAATAGGCCTCGAAGGTGGCCTCGAACTCGTCGCTCTTGACTCCGAAGATCCGGTACAGCTCGTCCGACCAGGTCACCTGGTCGGAGCCGATGTCCCACTCCCAGTTTCCGAAATGGGCAAGCCGCTGCGCCTCCTCCAACCGCTGCGTTGCGTCCCGAAGGTCAGCCTCGGTATGCAGCGTGCGCTGCAATGCGTCGGCGACCGCCCCCCTGTCTTCGGCAGCTACACGATCGAGGAGCTCCTGCAGATCCTGCGGAAGCTCGATTTCTGCGCTCATTCCAGGCACAGGCTACGTGCCCGCGGCTGCAGGCGCAATTGGACTATCGGGTAAGTATTGAGTGACCAATGACCAACAGGCTCGCCCAAGAGACCAGTCCCTACCTCCTCCAGCACAGCGAGAACCCCGTGGATTGGCACCCCTGGGGAGAGGAGGCGCTGGATCGCGCCCGGGGGGAAGACCGGCCGATCCTGCTCTCGGTCGGCTACTCGGCCTGCCACTGGTGCCACGTGATGGAGCGCGAGTCCTTCGAGGACGCCGAGACGGCGGCGTTCATGAACCAGCACTTCGTCAACGTCAAGGTCGACCGCGAGGAGCGCCCCGACGTCGACTCCCTCTACATGGAGGCCACCCAGGCGATGACCGGTCATGGCGGCTGGCCGATGACCGTGTTCCTCGATCCCGAGGGCGTGCCCTTCTACGCCGGGACCTACTTCCCCCCCGAGTCGCGCCAAGGCTTGCCCAGCTTCCGCCAGGTGATGGAGGCCGTGGTGGAAGCCTTCCGCGAGCGCCGCGACGAGATCCGCGAGCGCGCGCCGCAGACCCGCTCGCAGCTTGGTGCGATCGCCGAGGTTCAGCCTTCCGAGGGGCCGCTCGAGCCGGAGGCGCTGGAGGCGGCGGTCGCAGGGCTGCGCCGCGACGCCGACCTTGCCAACGGCGGTTTCGGCGGCGCGCCGAAGTTCCCGCCCGCCTCGGCGCTGGAATTCCTCCTCAGCCGTGGGGAGACCGAGATACCGGAGCGAACCCTCGACGCGATGGCCGGCGGTGGGATCTACGACCAGATCGGCGGCGGCTTCGCCCGCTACTCGGTCGACGCCACCTGGCTGGTGCCCCACTTCGAGAAGATGCTCTACGACAACGCGCTGCTCGCCCGCACCTACCTGCACGGCTGGCAGCTGCTGGCACATAAGCGCTACCGGCGCACCTGCACCGAGACCCTCGACTGGGCGCTGCGCGAGATGCGGGGCTCGGAGGGTGGCTTCTACTCGGCCCTCGACGCCGACTCCGAGGGTGAGGAGGGCCGCTTCTACGTCTGGGAGCTGGAGCAGATCCGCGACGTTCTTGGCGACGATCGCGCCGATGACGTGATCGCCTACTACGGGGTCAGTGGGCAGGGCAATTTCGAGGGTCGAAACGTGCTCCATCTGCCAGGCGGTCCGAATGCCCCTGAACCGGAGAACCTCGCGCAAGCCCGCCAGGCTCTCTACGAGGCGCGCTCGAAGCGCGTCCGCCCCGCTCTTGACGACAAGCGCCTCGCCTCCTGGAACGCGCTGATGATCGCCGCCCTGGCCGAGGCGGGTGCGGTGCTCGACCGACCCGACTACCTCGACGCGGCCCGCTCCTGCGCCGCATTTGTGCTCGACCAGATGCGTGACCCACAGGGGCACCTGCTTCGCACCTACAACGACGGGCGTGCCCACCTCAACGCCTACCTCGAGGACAACGCCTATCTGGTCGAGGCGCTGCTGACCCTCTACGAATCGAGCTTCGAGATCCGCTGGTTCGACGCCGCCCGCGAGATTGCCGACTCGATGATTGAGCGATTCGGTGATCGCGAACGGGGAGGCTTCTTCTCCACCTCCAACGACCACGAGGAGCTGATCGCTCGCCGCAAGGACGTCGGCGACCACCCGATCCCCGCAGGCAACTCGGCCGCGGCGCTGGGGCTGCTGCGCCTCGCGGCACTCACCGGTGAGCACGACTATGAGAAGTGGGCGGTGGGCGTGCTGCGGTTGCTGTACCCGGCGGCGATTCGCCACCCCGAGGGGTTCGGCCATCTGCTCCAGGCACTCGACTTCCACCTCGAGCAGACAAAGGAGGTGGCGCTTGTCGCGCCGGGCGACGGCGGGCCCGAAGAGTTGGCGGAGCTGGCGAGGGTGGTGCGCGCCGCCTACCGCCCCCGCCTGGTGCTGGCCGGCGGCCCCGAGGGCAGCGAGCGACCGGAGCTGATGCGCGACCGCCCGGCGGTCGACGGCAAGCCGACGGCTTACGTCTGCGAGAACTTCGCCTGCCAGGCACCGGTCACCGAGCCTGAGGCACTCGCGGCCCAGATCGGCGATGATGGCGGGGATGGCAACTAGGACCGCAACCAAGAAGGAAAGTGCCAAGACCGCCGAGGTCGCACGCAGCTATTTCGAGGCCGTCGGGCGTCAGGACATCGACGCGATGGAGGCTCACTACGAGCCCGGCTCCATTGGGCGCATCCACGGGCTGGTCGACCTCAAGGTCGGCGAGAACTACTGCGATTGGTTCGGGAACCTGTTCCGGGCCTTCCCCGACTGGAAGTTCGAGATCCTCGACGTCGTCGCCGAGGGCGAGCGGGCGGCGGTCGAGTGGCGCGCCACCGGCTCCTTCAGCGGTGATGGCCGCTTCGAGGGAATGGAGCCCAACGGAGCCTCGGTCGACATCCAGGGCTGCGACATCGCGACGATCCGCGACGGCCGCTTGGTCAGCCTCGAGGCGTACACGAGCGGCACCGAGCTCGCGCGCCAGCTCGGGGCGCTTCCTCCGCAGGGCTCAGTCGCCGAGCGGGGCATGACCGGCGCGCTGAACTTGAAGACCCGGGCCGCCAAGGCCCTGCGGCGCGACTAGAAGTCGCGGACTTCGTCGAGCGCCACCTGGCCGCCCACCTCGGCCCTTCCATCTCCAAGTGGCCGGGCGATCAGCACCGAACCCTGACCCTGGTTGATCGTCACCGCACGGCCGAGCTGCGCGCATAGCGCCAGCGCCGCCGAGCCGGTCGCCTCGTCCTCCGCTATCCCCGCCCCAGGCGCGAAACTCCTCGCCCGAATCGTCCCCGCGTCCTCGTCGATCCAGGCCCAGGCGTAGACGTCGCCCGCGTCGGTCGGCGGCCCGTCGAGCGCTCGCACCTCCGCCGGTTCGGGGAGCTGCAGATATTCGAATGGAGGCGACCAGGCCGGTTCGGCGGAGATGAACGTCGTGCCGTCCTCAAAGCGCACCCCGAGTTCGCCCGCGGGCGGGCGCAGCGCTGATACCGCGATGCCCTCCTTCCGCAGCAGCCAGGCGGCCCCCACAGTGGGATGGCCCGCAAACGGGAGCTCGATCCCCGGGGTGAAGATCCGCATCTCGCCGCGCTCGCGGTCGTCGACGAAGACCGTCTCGCTGTAGCCCAGCTCGGTCGCGACCGCCTGGCGCCGATCCGCCGGAACCTCAGAGCCGTTGAGAAAGACGCCGAGTTGGTTCCCGAACTCGCCCTCGTCGTTAACGAACACGCGCAGAACGTGCAGCTGCGCCACCTCGGGCTCCCCCTACGCAACTCGGAGTTCGCGCTCGGCCATCATCAAGCTCCTTGCTTGAGCCTCGCGCTCACAGAATCGGCAGGAAGTTTTCGATCTCGTACGGCGTCACCTGGACGCGGTAGTCCTCCCACTCCTGGCGCTTGATCTCGATGAAGCGCCGGAAGGTGTGCTCGCCGAGCGTCCGCAGCATCAGCTCCGACTCCGCCGCGATCTCGATCGCCTCCCCAAGGGTCTCCGGCAGCTGCTCGATGCCGCGCTGCGACCTCTCCTCGGGTGTCAGGTGGTAGAGGTTCTGCTCCATTGGCTCGGGCAGCTCGTAGCCATGCTCGATGCCCTCAAGGCCGGCGTGCAGCATCCCCGCGAAGCAGAGGTAGGGATTCGAGGCCGGGTCCGGGCAGCGCAGCTCGGCGCGGGTCGCCCCCTCCTTGCCGGGGTGGTAGAGCGGGACGCGGATCAGCGCCGAGCGGTTGCGGCGCGACCAGGACAGATAGACCGGCGCCTCGAAGCCGGGCACCAGGCGCTTGTAGGAGTTGACCCACTGCGCGAACAGGGGCGAGATCTCGCGCGCGTGCTTGAGCTGGCCCGCGATGAACGCCTTCGCGGTGTCGGAGAGGAAGTACTGGTCGTCGGGGTCGAAGAACGCATTGCAGCCGTCCTTGCCCAACGACTGGTGCACGTGCATACCGGAGCCGTTCTCGCCGAACAGCGGCTTCGGCATGAAGGTCGCGTACCAGCCGTACTTCATCGCGTATTCCTTGACCACGATCCGGTAGGTCATGCAGTCGTCGGCCATCGCCAGCGCGTTCTTGTAGCGCATGTCGACCTCGTGCTGGGAGGGGCCCACTTCGTGGTGGGTGTACTCGACGTGAATCCCCATCTTCTCCAGGGCCAGGACCGTCTCACGGCGGACGTCGGAGCCGGCGTCGAGCGTGGTCAGATCGAAGTAGCCCCCCTCGTCGAGAACCTCGGGGGCGCCCTCCGGCTTGGCCGAGCGGAAGTAGAAGAACTCCAGCTCGGGACCGACGTTATAGGCGTCAAAGCCGAGATCGGAGGCGCGTTCGAGCGCCCGGCGCAGGATCCAGCGCGGATCCCCCTCGTAGGCGTCGCCGCCGGGCACGCGGACGTCACAGAACATCCGCGCCGTCGCGTTTTCGTCCTCGGGGCGCCAGGGGAGCACCGCGAACGTCGTCGGGTCGGGCATGGCGATCATGTCGGACTCCTCGATCGGGTTGAAGCCGGTGATCGAAGAGCCGTCGAAGCCCATTCCTCCGTCGAAGGCGTCCTCGAGCTCGGAGGAGTTGATCGAGAAGCTCTTCAGCTGTCCGAGGACGTCGGTGAACCAGAG
>JBBQBH010000064.1:0-14098 GCA_038317345.1 Solirubrobacterales bacterium | reverse complement strand
CGCTGGTTCGAAACCAGCCGCGCCCATGCGCGAAAATCAAACGGGTTGCCCCCCTTAATGAACGACTTATTGAGTTCCTCCGCTGCCGTGACCCCTCATCCACGCACGACGATCGGCTCAAACAAATGACGGTAGCCCACGCCCCAGCAGTTGACGACGAAGCGAGCATGCTCGGGATCGAGCTTGCGCCGCAGGCGGCTCGCATGCGAATCGAGGGTCCGCGTTCGCCCCAGCGAGCGAAAGTCCCAGACGTCGCGCAGCAGCTCCTCCTTGGTGAACACCCGCGTCGGATCGGAGGCCAGGGCGCGGAGGAGTGCGAACTCCTTGTTGGCCAGCTCGACCGAGCGGTCGCCGACCCGCACCGAACGGGTGGCCGGGTCGATGACCAGCTCACCAACCTTGCGCGGTCCCTCACGCGGTCCCCGGCGGCGGCGCAGCACCGCGGCGACCCGGGCCACGAGCTCGGGAACGTGAACCGGCTTGACCAGATAGTCGTCGGCGCCCTCGCGCAGGCCGCGCACCCGGTCGGGCTCGCTGCCGCGGCCGCTGAGCACGATCACCGGCAATTCGGGATCGAACTTGCTCGTCGCCCCGTCGGCGGTGCGGACCTCGCGCAGCACGTCGAGGCCCGCCGCGTCCGGCAGCATCAGGTCGAGCAGCATCAGGTCGGGTTGGTTGTAGTGACAGAGGCGCAGCGCATCTGAGGCGCTCGGCGCCGGCAGCGCCTCGTAGCGATCGGCGTTCAGGTGATCGCAGAGCAGCTCCAACGTCGGCTCGTCGTCCTCACAGACCACCACGGTCGCGAGTTGTTGGGCCTCCGGCAGCACGCCGGATCAAGGACCCGGCGCTCGCAACTTCTCCCCCCGAGCCGCTCAGCCCTCCACGTCCGTCCCCCCGTGCCCCTGCCCCGACCGGCTTCGACTCCGGCGAGCCGCGCGGGCGCAGGAAGATCGAGAGGCTGTTGTCGCGCAAAAAGCGCCGCACGACCCTGCCTCTAGTGGTGCGTCAACCCGATGACGATGAAGTAGGCGAGTCCGCCCGTGATTGCGGCCATATAGATGGCGAGCATCACGCGCATCGACTCACCCACCCCTCCCCCGCGACGCCTCCTGCGCCCTTCAGGTCTTGCGCTCGAGGTCCGCGACCTCGTCGGCCTTGTCCTCAACTGCATCCTGGGCGCGGTTGAGCTTTTCCTTCGCCTCGCCCTTCTTTTCTTCCTTGGTGCCCTCACGGCGCAATGACCCGTCGCCGGTGAGGTCCCCAGCCGCCTTCTTGGCGCGGCCGGTCAGCTTGTCGATGAGGCTCATGTCGACCTCCTTGTTGGTCTCCGGGCGCGGTACCCGGCAGGCGGAGCTGTAAACGCCCGCAGGCGTCTCGAGCACGGCTGCCGCGCCTCCGCAGGAGACAACGCGCGACCGGGGAACGCCCGGTACCTCGCGCAGCGTCCGGCCCTCGCCATCAAGGAAGACGATGTCGAGTGCGAAGCGCATCCCGAAGGTGTGGATGCTGCTGCAGCGAGGGATCAGCAGCCCCGGCCCAGCCCACTCCCGGCGCAGCAACGCGAGCCCGAGCAGGCGGGCACGCAGGCCCTGCGCCACCGGCACCTCGATGCCGTGCACCTCGGCCCGCGGCAAACGGCGCAACCGGCGCGGCTCCATATCGAAGCAATGCGATTGCGATCGGGACCTCGCCCCCGGCCGCAACGAATCTCCCACGGTGCAAAGGCTCGTTCAGACCCCCTCCTGCCCCCGCACCGGCATAGAATCAGCGACAAGATTCGATGGCCGCCGGGGGCACGGTGTCCGCGGCGATTCACTGGCTCATAGCGTGGAAGAGAAGACAACCCGCAGAGGGAATTACGAGTCGGGCTCGGACTATGTTCTCGAGTACGGCGAGCTTCGCTTCTCCTTTAACGAGGAGGACTTCGCGCAGCGGGTCGAACAGGCGGCGGTCAAGCTCAAGTTCGTCGACCAGGGCTTGAGCGACGAGGAGCTCGAGGACCTGCTCGACCTCGCCGTCAACGGCGAGATCGGCGAGCCGTCCTCAGCGCTTGGCGAGCACATCAACGGCAACTGGGACGAGCTGGTCGGCCCCGCCAACCGCAGCCTCGTGCACTGGATTCGCCGCCTTGTCTTCCGCGGTGCCTGGCTTGACCAAAGGGTCAAGGAGGGTGAGCTGGACGTGGTCTTCGACGACGACAACCAGACCTTCGGCTACGTACAGCCGGAGCGCAGCGCGGAGCTGATCGAGCTCTCCAAAGAGCCTTCCTGGCGTCGTATCGCTTACCGCCGCTGACGGCGGACCCCGGCGCTCCGGGGACTAGAGGGAAGAGAGGAGCTCGGCATTCGAGGCCGAGCTCCTGATCCGCTCCGCCAATGCCTCGGCGGCGGCGCCCGGGTCGGCGCCGCTGAGCTCCTCGCGCAGGCGCCGCACTGCCTCCAGCTCCGCGCCATCGCGCAGCTGATCCTCCGCGACGACGGTGGTGTGCGCAACGTCGATCGCCGGATGGACCCCGGCCGCTGCAAGCTCGGCGTCGAGCACGATCGTCGCGTTCTCGGTCGTCTCGACAGCCTCCACGGCCCCTTCCCCGTCCTCGGTTTCCTTCAGAACCGTCGCGATCATGGTCAGCGAGCCACTGCCGTCCTCTTCCAGCTCGCGACCGGCGCCGAACACGGGCTTGACCGCAATCGGGTCGCGATACGCGACTCCCAACCGGGTCAGCGAGTCGACGATCACCACAACGTCCTCGCCGCTCTCCGCGCGTCGCTTGGCCCGGGTTACGGCGAGCTCGGCGTGGCGCACCTGCTCGGCGGCGTCGAGGTCCGAGGGCGCCGCGACGATCTCCACCCCAGTGGCCTGCCGTTTCCACTCGGTCACCTCTTCGGGTCGCTCGTCGACGAGCAGCATGATCACTCCGGGCGGATCGTCGGCGGCGCCGATCGCCTTCACCAGCCCGCGCAGCAGCGTCGTGCGGCCTGAATGCGGCTCGGAGACGACCAGGACCCGCTGGCCGAAGGCGAGCGGAGCAAGCAGATCGACCGCGCGCACCAGCACGTCGTCAGGGTCGGGACTGATCGGGATTCGACGCCGGGGGGTCACTGGGGTCAGCTCTTCGAAGCCGGCGCTCCGCTCCTCCCCGGGCTCCTCGCCGTTTACCCGCTCCACCCGCACCAGCGCCGGGTGACGCTCGCCGCGCCGGGGCTGGCGAGCAGGGCCCTCGACCTGGTCGCCGGCACGCAGCTCGCAGCGGCGGATCTGCGAGGCGGAGATGTAGACATCGTCGGGGTCAGGCTCCAAGCCGCGCAACCGCAGGAAGCCGTGGCCGGCCGAGACCACGTCGAGGACGCCGCTCACCGGCTCTCCAGTCGCCTCCTCCTCCCTGCCCCGCCCCTTCTTGGCAGGGGGCTCCGCGTCCTGCGGCTGTTCGTCTTCCGCCTCTTCAGCGGCCGGTGCCTCAGCCTCCTCGGCGATTTGGACATCGGCCTCCTCGGCGGGCGGGCGCTCGGCCTCCGCCTCCTCTGGGGCCGCTTCGCCGCCATCTCTGGCCATCAACTCCGCGATCAGCTCGTCGCGGCGCATGCGGCGGAAGCCGGGCACGCCCAGCTCGGCGGCCCGTGCGTGCAGCTCGGCGAGGTGCTGTGATTCGAGCTTGGCCGGGGTCACAGAGACGCCAGGATATTCACCGCCCGCCGAGGACGGCGATTGCGTCGGGAACTCCCTGCTCTGCGGTGGCGAAGCGCGGCGCCCAGCCCAGCTCCTGCTTGATCCTTGCGTTGGACGAGCGCGCCGACCGGGTCACCGCCGTGACTGGGTCTGCACCGGCCGCCAGGCGTGCCACCCAGGCGGGGACTCGACGCGGCGGGCCGAGCCCCAGCTCCTCGGCGGTAAGGGCAATGAAGTCGTAGAAGCGGATCGGCTCGTCGTCGACGACATGGAAGGTCGAGCCGGGCGTGGCCTTGTCGACAGCGAGAACGAACGCCTGCACGACATCGGCGTCGCGGACCACGTCCCACCAGTTGTCGCCGCGGCCGATCACCGCGAAGCGACCGGATTGGCGCAGGCGTTTGACGAACTCCTCCTCGAACCAGCCGCCGGCGCCATAGACGTGCGATGGACGCAGCACGACGTCCTCCAGACCGGAGTCGCGCACAAGCCGCTCGCCCTCCTGCTTGCTGGCGCCATAGGCGGTCTGGACCGGCAGCGTGCTCGTCTCGTCGAGAAGCTCGCCGCCCGCGTCGCCGGTCACCACCGTCGACGCGAAGACGAGTCGCCGCGTGCCAGCCGCTTCGGCGGCCTCGATCACTCGCTTCGTGCCCTCGACGTTGACCTCGCGGACCTTCGCGGCGCTGCGTTGCGAAGCAATCTCGGCGGCAAGGTGGACGACGACCTCCGGGCTCGCTGAAGCCAGCGCGTCACGCAGCGAGTCGGCATCGGCGAGGTCGCCGGGCACCTCGGCGACGCCGGCCGGACCGGAGCCCGGCCGCCGCACCATCGCGACCGGCTCGTGTCCACGCTGGGCCAGCTCCGTACAGAGCGATCCACCGAGGAAACCGCTCGCCCCGGTGACCAGAACCTTCATGCAGGGCCGACTAGGCCTTGGCCGCGAGGCGCTTCTCGGTGAGCTCGCGCAGCCACTCGCCGAACTCGGGGCGCGACTCCCAGTCCTTGCGGAACTTCTCCGCGCCGGCGTCGGTCAGCGGGTGGTCGAGCATCTGCTTCAGGACCTTCGCCGGAAGGGTCGCTATCTCGCAGCCCAGGGTGGCGGCGGTCACCACGTGCTCGGGGTGGCGGATCGAGGCGGCGATGATCTCCGAGGTCATGCCTCCGGCCCGCAGCGCCTCGGCGATCTCCTCGAGCACCGCGCCAGAGTCGATCGATATGTCGTCGAGCCGGCCCATGAAGCAGGAGACGTAGGTGGCACCCGAGGCCGCCGCGAGCAGCGCCTGGTTGGGCGAGAAGACCAAGGTCATGTTGACCGGCGTTCCCTCGTCGGTGAGCGCCTTCGTGGCGGTGAGCCCCTCCTCGCAGAAGGGGACCTTGACCGTCACGTGCTCGTGCAGCTCGCGCAGGGCGCGCCCCTCGTCGATCATCCCCTGCGGTTCCTGGGAGACGACCTCGGCCGAGACCGGGCCGCGAACCAGCTCGCAGATGCGCCTGATGATGTCGCCGGGGTCGCCGTCTTCCTTGGCGAGCAGGGACGGGTTGGTGGTCGCGCCGGAGAGGATCCCCCAGGCGGCGATCTCCTCGACCTCTGAAACCGCGCCGGTGTCGATGAAAAGCCTCATTACCTCAGCTTAAGGGTCCGGACAGCGGACGGGCCGACTCGAGCGAGCCGGCCCAGGACAGACCGGGGAACTAGGAGGCGACTGAGTCCGCTGCCGGATCGACGCCCTCGGCCCGCGCCACCTCGACCCAGGCTTCGGCCTCATCCCGGACCCGCTCGGACGACCACCCAAGCTCCCTCCCCATCGTCTCGGCGACCGGCATCACCGAGTCGGCGTCACGCAGCCCCGCCGCGGCGAGGATGCCGAGCCGGGTGCGACGCAGAAGCACGTCGCCGACGCTGCGAGCCTGCTCAAGGCGAGCGGCGATCACCGCCTCGGCCAGCAGGTCGGGGGATCCTTCGACGATCGGCGCGGCCAGCTCTGAGCGCTGCTCGGCGAGGTCGAGGACGGCCCGCGACGCATGGCCATAGCGAAATGCGAGCTGATTGCGCGCTGTCTCGCTGAGCCAATCCCCCACGTCGAGGTCCTCGGGGCGCGCCTCCATCCCGAGCGGGATCTCGGAGGTGCGGCAGGGTGCGTCGCGCCCCTCGCGCTCCACCAGACGGTCGACGGTCTGCTTCGCCATCCGCCGCCACGTGGTCAGCTTGCCGCCGGTGATCGTCAGCATCCCCGACGAGGTCTCATAAAGCTCCGCCCTGCGCGAGATGTCGACCGACTTGCGCGGGTCGCCGGTCGCAATCAGTGGCCGCACCCCGGCGTAGGCGCCCCTGAGATCAGACACGCTCAGCTCGGTCCCGAAGAAGGCGTTCGTCGCCTCGAGCAGGTACTCGACATCGTCCGGCGAGGGGGCGACATGGGAGATGTCGCCGTCGTAGTCGTTGTCGGTGGTCCCGATCAAGGTATGCCCGTACCAGGGCAGGGCGAAGATCGTTCGGTCCTCGCCGGCAGGGACGATGCAGGCCGCTTCACCCGTCGGCAGGTCCTTCTGGTCGACGATCACGTGCGTGCCCCGGCTTGGTGCGATCCTCGGCATGTCCTCCTCCTCGGCCACCTCGGGCCGGATTCGGTCCGCCCAGACGCCGGTCGCGTTGACAACGTTTTCGGCCTCGACCTCCATCTGCTGACAGGACTCGGCCTCGACGAAGGCGACGCCGGCGGCATGGCCGTCGCGGTCGATCAGCCCAGTCACGTCGGCGCCGTTCAGCATCACGGCGCCGAACCTCTCTGCCTCCCCGAGGATCGTCAGCACGAGGCGCGCGTCGTCGGTCTGGCAGTCGTAGAACAGATAGGCCGAGGCCGGATCGCGAGGCGCAAGCGCCGGGACAAGCTCCGCCGCCTCGGCACCGTCGATCGTGCGGTGACGGTCCGGCGCCCACGAGTACTCCTCGTCCTCCTCCTTCGAGGCCCGCATCTCGCGCCGGCTGCGGCCGACGCGCGTCGTCGCCATGACGTCGTACATGTTCAGCCCGATGCCGATGCTGCGGCTGCGGCGGTCCTCGCCAAGGGTCGGGACCAGGAACGGCGTCGGATAGACCAGATGGGGCGCGAGCTGCACCATCAGCTGGCGCTCCATCAGCGCCTCGCGCACCAGGCCGAGGTCGAAGTTGCGCAGGTAGCGCAGCCCGCCGTGCACCATCTTCGACGAGCGGCTGGAGGTCCCGGAGGCGTAGTCGTCGCGCTCCAGCAGGGCGACCGAGTAGCCGCGCGATGCGGCGTCGAGCGCCACGCCGGCGCCGGTGACGCCGCCGCCGATCACGACGACCTCGAACCGCTGGCCGGCGATCGCCTCGATTGCGTCGGCGCGGGAGAGCATCAGTCGATGATTGCGTCCGCGAGCATCAGTCGAGATAGACGGTGATCTCGCTGGGAGGCGGGCGCTCAGGAACCCGCTGTTCCTGCTTCGGGCGACCGATATGGAGAAGGCCGACGAAGCGCTCGTCGTCGGGAAGACCGACCGCCCGCCTACCGTCCTGCGTCCGCAGGACGCCTGGGGTGCGCCAGTAGCCGGCAAGTCCCCGGGCATGGGCGGCGAGCAGCACGATGTAGCAGGCGACGGCGGTGGAATGCAGGTCCTCCTCGTCCTGCTCGGGGTCGCCGCTGAGGACGCAGGAGGCGACGACCAGCGTCGGGCAACGGTCGAGCTTGGCGGCGGACTCCGGCCCAGCTGCCTCCTTCAGCCGCTCCAACGAGCGCGGCCCGACGACGCGGAAGCGCCAGGGCCCAGTGAGGTGATGGTTGGGCGCCCAGCGGGCCAGCTCGAGCAGCTCGTCGAGCGTCTCCCGCGGCACCGGCTCGGGCTCGAAGGCCTTGTGCGTGCGGCGGGTCCGAATCCCGGTCTCGACATCCATCGATCCAACGGTATCTGTCTCGCCCTTTGTGCCTGCCCTGCCGCTAGGCGCGGAATCGTCGGTTGGCCCACCAGGCGCCGCCGAGGACGAGTCCGCCTGCGCCGAGGGCGATCGCGATCGGCACGAGCGGCGATGTCCCCCCTCCCCCGTCGCCCTGGTTGGCTGCGAAGGCAGTGGTGGTGGACGGACGCTGCTCGGACCCACCGCTCTTGGGCGAGGGGACGGTGGCGGACCCATTCCTCACTCGCCACTCGCTCGACTTATCGCCCGACGAATTCTCCTTTCGCTTGGCTCGCCCGGGCGCAAAACGTTCGGAACGGGCCGCGCCACCGCCATTCCTTCCTCCAGCGGCGCCACCTACACCGGTCCCACTCGTACTTCCGCCCCCGCTCGAACCCGCACCGGAGCTCCCACCGCCATTGGGCCCGGCAGCGCGTGGGACTGCAGCGAGCGGGAATGGTTTGAGCTCGTCCGCTACCAATACCTGGCCCGTAACCCAGATCGGGGTCTGGTTGCTGCTCGCGGAGTATCGGTAGTGCCCGTCGGACGCTCGGCGGGCAGATAGGTAGTCGAGGCCGGAGTGGCCACCCTGCTTCACCAAGGATGGGTTGACACCGGCGGCGAGCAGGCCCTGGGTCGCCCAGGCGGTCGACTGAGAGTTGACCGGACCCGACGCCGCCAGTCCCCAGCCGCCCCCCGACTGCTGGGAGCGGCGCAGGAAGCGAGCGCCGTCGCTGGCGGCGCGCGAACCGCCGCCGAGGGCCTGAAGCACGGCGCCGGTCGAATCCGGATCGCCCGGGGCGCCCGGCACGGCTCCCCATCCGCCGTCATCGCCCTGGACTCGGCGCAGCCAGGCCAGCGACCGGTGTATGCCGGCGCCAGAGCCGGTGGCTCGCAGGGCCATCACCGCGAAGGCGGTCGAGTTGGGCCAGCCCTGGTAGGAGCCGTCGGGGCGGCGGCGGCCCGCCAACCTTGCCGCGAGGTCGTGCCCCGCGAAGCGATGGGCATCGACTCCGGCTCCGCTCAGCGCCAAGATCGTCCGGGCCAGATCGCCCGGAGTCCGGACGTCGGCGATGTTTGCCCGTAGGAAGTCGACCGGCGAATGCCCTGCCCGTCCTACGTCGAGAGGGTTGATACCGGCCGCCTCCAGGCCGAGCATCGCCCACCCGGTCATCTGGGTATTCGATTCCTGGCCTGGCGTCGCGGGGAACCCGCCGTCCGCGTTCTCGGCCCGCTCCAACCACGCCGCCGGGGCCACGCCGGCGCTCGCCGGCCGCGGGGTAGAGACGGCGACGGCGACCAAGGCCAGGAGCAACGCGGTGGCGACGCCGGCGAGGCCGGGCCTCGTCGGTCGCTTCGGGGAAACCGGCTGCCAGCGAAACTCGAACCGCTCGCGGAAGCGCATCAGCATCCGCACCATCGCCGGCCCGCCGACCAGCGCCAGAGTCATGTTGCCGATCGCATGCGCGAGGTCGAAGGGCACGGCGCGGACCTCGAGCGCGAGCCAGCGATCGAGTGTGAACGCGCCGCCGTAGCTGACCATCAGCGAGAAGTTGAGAAGCGCCCCGTAGGCGATTCCCGCGAATCCGCAGGCAAGGGTCAATTCCAGGCGACCCGCGCGACGCCGCGTGGCGCGCGCCAGCACCGCACCCAGAATCCCCGCCAGTCCCCAGCCGGCCATCTGCCACGGCGTCCATGGGCCCTGGCCGAGCCAGAAGTTGGAGATCAGTCCCGCCAGTGCGCCGACCACGAACCCCGGCGCGCCGCCGAGTGCGTAGCCGGTGAAGATCACGATGTCGGTGGTGGCGACGACGTTGGGGATCGCCGCGACGACCACTCGCCCTGCGACGGCGAGTGCCGCAAGCGCGGCCACGAGGGCGACTATCTGAGAAGGGGGGCGCGAGCGCTCGTACCAGGCGAAGCCGCCAATCAGCACGGCACCGAGCACGACGAAGCTCGCGAGCTGCCAGCTCACTCCCATCCTCCGATCAGCTCCGCCCCCGCCTGCGGGGTCACGACCCCCGGACGCCCCAGGATCCGCGCCACCTCGGTGGCGAAGTACCAGCCACCCGAGAGCACCTCGGAGGCATCGGCATCGGCGATCACGATTCCGTCGCCGAGCAGAACCACGCGCTCGGCGAAGGTGGCGGCGAACTCGACGTCATGGGTGGCGACCATCACGGCCGCGCCTCGCTCCGCCAGCCGCCCGATCAGCTCTGCAAGCTCGTCCTTGCGCGCTCGGTCCATTCCCCGCGTGGGCTCGTCGAGCGCCACCAGCCCGGGAACCTCACCGCCGTCAGACCGTCCCGCCAGCGTGATCGCCAGCGACAGCCTCTGCCGTTCACCTCCCGACAGATCTCGCGGATCGGCGTCTGCCGTGTGTTCAAGCCCAACGGCGGCCAGGGCCGTTCTCCCCTCAATGCCCGGAAGTTCCTCTGCAACTCGCTCCCTAACGAGGTAGTCATCGGGGCTTTGCCCCAGGAGCGCGATTCCTCCCGCGACTTGGATGCGGCCGTGCACTGGTTCGATGAGCCCCGCGGCAGTTCGCAGGAAGGTGCTCTTGCCCGCTCCATTCCTGCCCATTAATGCGACCCGCTCGCCTCGATTGACTCGGAGCTCAATTCCGCGTAGGACGTCGTGGAGCTCGTCACCCCGGTCCAATTCAACCCACAGGTCCCGCGCTTCGAGGGCTGCGGCTGGGGGCGGTGCCGCCCCGTCCGAACGTTTTGCGGCCGAGCGCGCCGGGCGGCTCGCGGTAGGCGGCAGCCGCTCCTCGCGCGAGTGGCGAGTGAGGTAGGGGTGCGCCGCCGCCTCCCCACCCTCGACGGCGGCGAGGATCTCGCGCGCCGACTTGACCCCGATTGGAAGCGGCTCGATGCCAGCCAGCGAGAACAGATGTGCGCCTGGGGTGGCGAGCGCAGGATCGTGCTCGATGGCCCAGGCAAGGAAGTCGGACGGGGCCCCATCGAATGCGATCGACCCAGATTCCATCGCGACGACTCGATCCGCCGCGGCCAAGCAACGTTCCAGACGATGCTCCGCAAGAACGATCGAGACGCCCCACTCCTCATTGAGCCGGCGCAGCAACCAGATCAGTTCGTCGCCAGCGACAGGGTCGAGTTGCGAGGTCGGCTCGTCGAGGAGAACCAACTGGGGGCGGGTCACCAAGGCGGCGGCCAGCGCCACGCGTTGCAGTTCGCCGCCCGCGAGCGTGTCGGTGGCTCGGGAGAGCAAATGGGGAATTGCCAGGGCGAGCCCGACCTCCTCGACTGCCCGGGCTCGGGTCGCCGCAGAATCGCCCCGAAGCTCGAGCGGCAGCTCGATCTCGGCCCGCACGGTGGTCGAGACGACCTGCGTCTCGGGGTCCTGCGCGACGTATCCGACCGCGCCGGCCAGGTCTCCGGGCCCGGCCTCGCGGGTCTCGAGTCCAGCGACCGCGATGCGCCCGCTGACTTCGCCGCCGTGGAAATGCGGCACCAGGCCGCAGGCGGCGCGCAGGAGGGTCGTCTTCCCGCTCGCCGAGCGCCCCGCGAGCACGATCAGCTCGCCCGCTCCAACGCTGAGGCTGACCTCGTGCAAGACGTCCCGATCGGAGCCCGGGTAGCGGTACCCGAGCCGCTCGATCTCGAGCGGCACCTCGCTGCGAGGGGGCACTGCCAGCTCAGGCACGAGCGACCTCTCTGGTGGCGACCACCGCGCGCCGGCGCTGGCGGCGGCGCAGCGGCACGAGACCGGCAACCACAGTCGTCGCCGCGACGACGAGCGTCAGCCCATCGGTCGCCACTTCAATGCTTGGATAGGCCTCGAAACCACCGGCGCCGGCAAGACGAGCGACGATCCCCGTGCTGGCGAGGAGCGAGGCGGCGATCCAGAAGCGTCGATCGTGCCGGTTGCGGCGCCTCTCGCGACCCGATCCCGATGCGGAGAGCCCGTAGCCCCGCAGCTCCAACGTCGCCGCCACATCGACGGAGCGGTCGAGCGAGCCGGCGAGCAACCGCCGCGCGAAGGCGCCGCGGCCGACCCGCGCTGCCGCGGGTCCCCGCAGCCGCGCCGCCTCGCGCAACCGAGTCGCATCGCGAGCCGCCACCGGGACTAGCCTCGAGATCAACGTGGCCGTGAGCGCCGACCGGCCGGCCAGCGGGCGCAGCAACCGCAGCACGCGGTCCGGATCCACGCAGGCGGAATAGACCGCTGCGGCGATCATCGCTGCCATCGCCCGCAGGCCGATCGAGGCCCCGGCGACCAGGGCCTCGGCTGTGACGTTTACCTGGCCCAGCAGCGGAAAGTGGCCGAGTCGGGCCAGCACGGTGACGCCGCGATCGCTGACCAGGCCGTTGACCACGGTGATGAAGACCGCCAGCGAGAGGCCGAGCCGAACTGCGACGGCGACCGCCCGCCGCGCTCCAGCGGCGAGGCCGGCGATCGCGGCGCCCAGGGCGGCCGCGGCAAGCACGAACGGGTTCGAGTACAGAAAGGCGATCAGGACGAAGGCGCCGAGATAGGCGATCGCCGCACCCGGCGACGCGGACTGAAGCGGCCCGGGGCGCGGCGTGTAGGAGAGCGGGGACCTCATGGCACCGGCAGAGGCATCGGGTGGGCGCCACTGGTCGCGACGGCATAGCGGTTGCGCAGGTCCGCCGGGTCGAGCAGCTGAGCCGCGCCGATTGCATCGGAGACGTTCGATCCGGTCACCACCCATGTCGGCGGGTTATCGCCATCTCGGGTCGCCGCGACGAGCCCCGCCTGCCGGGGCGCGCCGACCGCCTGTCCGGCCACGTTCAGAGGCTGAAGCTCCCAGGCGCCATGTGCCCGGACGAAGTCGGCGAACACGCCACTGTCTGCAGGGCCACGCTCGATCAATGCCGCAGCGGCGTCGCCACGCACCCGCTTCCAAGGTCCGACCAGGACCCGGATCGGATCGCCGCTGCTCTTACCGCCTTCGGCGCCGGTGTCTGGAAGCCGTGCCCGCGCAAGCCCACAGGCTGGGCCACCGCCCAGGCAGCGCACCTGGACCGGATGGCGGTCGCCCTCGTAGCCATGCAGGAAGGGGTCTGGATAGGAGCCGACCACGGCCGGCACCCGCATCGCCGCGGTCCAATCGCGATAGTCCCACCAGACCCGGTAGCCGCCGTGCAGCGGATAGTCGGCAGACCCGACCGGCGACTCGACCCCATCGACGTAGAAGAACCAGTCGAAGCGCCGGTTGCCGTCGTTGGCCCCCGCCAGGCCGTCGATCGACTGCACGAAGCCGCCTCCGTAGCGGGTTGAGATGTCAGCGTTGCGATCGAGCAGCCGCAGTGCGGTCTCCGACTCGTGGGCGTTGGGCTCGCTGCGCTTCAGAAGCACCTGTGAGCCGTAGTCGCGAGTCACCGTGATTTGAACATCGCCGACCGAGGGGCCCGGGCCGAGGCCGCAGCCGGCGACCGAAAGCGCGCAGAGGAGCGCGATCGCGGCCGCCGGGCTGCGCAGCACGGTCACCCTTTTCTGATCACCTTCTCGCAGCGGCGGGTGATGTCGGTGCTGTCGACGGTGGCCTTGTCGACGCCTCGGCCGCAGTTGACGACGTCCGAGAGGCCTCCGCGGGTGTTGATGTGATCCTGGCCCGCGCGCGCCCTGACCAGATCGGGCATCTTGGTGCCCTTGATCCGGTTTGCCTGGTTGGTGCCGACGATCCTGTGCCGCGGCGTCTTGCTGGCGTACCCACACGCGTTCCGCACCGTAGAGACGCAGGTCGCGATCGCCGTGTTCGAGGGGATGTCTGCCCCGTGCAGTGCCTGCAGAGTTGCGCTGCGGTTCAGGTCGACCGTCGTCGTCCCATCGCCGCCCGTTGGCAGCTCGGCGCCGGTGACCAGCGCCCCAGCCACCGGGCTGCGTTGGCCCGCGTCGTTGAATGAGTAGACACTGACCGTGAACGGCACCCCGCTCTTGGCGGTGGTCGGGGCAACGAGCTGCAGCTCATTTGGATAGGGGTAGCCAGGCGAGAGGTACCAGAGCACGTCGTCACCGGACTTGAGCAGGTACTGATCGCCGCCTACCGTCGCCCCGACGTGGTTGACCTTCAGATACCAGGAGGCGGTGTCGCCCTGATTGAAGGTAGAGCCGCCGATCCCGCAGACGCCCAGACCAAAGCCGAACTGATCGGTGACCGAGAGCGGCCGCAGCGCCGGGTTCGAGTCTGCTGTGTCCTTGACAAGCCCCAGCGCGCTCGGCCCGGGCACGACGACGTTGTTGCCGCTGCCGCCGGGGGGACCGAAGCAGGTCGCACCCGGGTCGGTCTTGATCGTCACGTCCCCGGTGACCTGGCTCTGGTCGGCGAGAGTAGTGCCGGCGGTGTTGACCACCCGCAGCTTTGCCGTGGTGGTGCCCGCTAGCGCCGGCGCCGCCGAAATCGCCAACGCGAGGCAGGTCAGGCAGGCGAGCGCCAGCCGGTTGAACTTGGAATATGGCATCTAAGCCACCCTTTCCTCGAGGGATTACATGGCTCGGCCGGGGTCAGGTCTCCTGGCTTCCGGGCTTCCGCCGCGC
>JBBQBH010000063.1:0-14323 GCA_038317345.1 Solirubrobacterales bacterium | reverse complement strand
CCGAAGTCGTCGAGGATCAGCTGCACTCCGAGCCCGCTGAGCTCGCGCAGCATCTCGTCCGCCGCCCCCGACTTCTCGACCAGCACGCTCTCGGTGATCTCGAACTTCAGGTGGACGGCCTCGAGCCCGGTGCGCGAGAGGGTCGCGGTGACGATCTCGGGCAGGTCGTGCTGGGCGAACTGGCGTGCCGAGAGGTTGACCGTCATGTCGATCGGCCGCGCGTCGGGGCGCAGCGAGTGCCAGGCGACGCTCTGCTGGCAGGCGCGCTCGATCACCCAGCGCCCGATCGGGTGGATCAAGCCGCTCTCCTCGGCGACCGGAATGAACTCGGAGGGCTCGATCGACCCGCGCTCCGGATGGTCCCAGCGCAGCAGCGCCTCCAGCGCCGGGATCTCTCCCGTGGCCAGAGCGACGATCGGTTGATATTCGAGCGAGAGCTCCTCGCGGTCGAGCGCCCGACGCAGCTCGCGCTCCAGCTGCAGCCTGCGAACCGCCTTCGATCTCATCTCCTGATCGAAGAGCTCGGAGCGGTTGCGGCCGCGTTCCTTGGCCCTGTACATGGCCGCGTGCGCGTCGCGGATCAGCGACTCCGGCTCTTCGGTCGCGGGCCCGGAGATCGAGATGCCAACGCTGGTGGTCAGGTGCTGCTCGAGTCCGTCGACGCTGAACGGCCCCTCGAAGGCGTTGCAGATGCGCTCCGCGATCCTCGTCGCCTCGGCCTCGTCGACGACCTCCTCGACCAAGATCGCGAACTCATCGCCGCCAAAGCGCGCCACCGTGTCAACCGAGCGCAACTGCTTGCGCAACCTCGGGACCACGGCCTTCAGCACCTCGTCGCCGGCGTCGTGGCCGAGGCTGTCGTTGATCACCTTGAAGTGGTCGAGGTCGAGGAAGAAGACCGCGAGCGGCGTCTCGCGTCCTTGTGCCGCGTCCAAAGCATGTTCGAGCCGGTCCACGAAAAGCGGCCGGTTCGGAAGTCCGGTGACGTGATCGTGCAGCGAGCCGTGTCGGATCGCCTCCCCCGCGAACTGCCTCTCAATCGTGTGGGCGAGCACATTGGCGGCGGCTTGGGCAAAGTGCATGTCCTGGGCAGAGAAGGCGTCGGGCTCGTTCGAGTGGGCCTCGATCACGCCCAGCGGCTGGCTCTCGCCCTCGATCGGCGCCGCGATCGTGCAACGCACGCCGAGGTTCTGAAGATAGGACGGGAGCGCGAATCGAGTCTCACTGGACCAGTCGTTGACCGTGACCGGCTGTCCCGACGCAAGCGCAAGACCTGTAGGCGAGTCGTTGCCGACGGCGATCGAGGTCTCCTGGCCGCGATCGCCCATGCCGATGCTCGCCACAAGCATCAGCTTCCCGGTTCCCTCCTCGAACTCCCAGACGCAGCTATGCAAAGTCCCCTCGCCGGCGGCGAGGAAAGCGGCCGTGTCCTCCATCAGCGCCGGAAGCTCGGCGCCCTTCAAGGCCCGGTCGCCGAGCCGGGCCACCGCGGCCTGCTGCGCGGCGCGGCGCTCGATCTCGCGTTCTGCCAGCTTGCGCTCGGTGATGTCGTAGAGCACGCCGTGCCAGTTCGGCTTACCCGACTCGTCGCGAACCAGCACCGCCTCGTCGAGGACCCAGATCGCCCTTCCGTCGCGTCTCAGCAACCGGTAGTCGATCGGTGGCGGGTCGCGATCGTCGAGCACCCCCTCGTTCTCGTGCGAGAGGGCGCGTTCGCGGTCATCGGGATGCAGCTGGTTCAGCCAAGTCTCCGGGTCCGCCATCCACTCCTGCGGTGTGAAGCCGAGGATCCCCTCGATCTGCGGGCTGACATAGGTCCAGCGTCCGCGCTCGCCCAACTCGGCGCTGTAGACGATCGCTGGCACACGCTCGACCAACGAGCGGTAGTGGGCTTCAACAACCTCGCGCCCCCTCGCCTGCTCGGCACCCTGCTCGCGCAGCGTGCGCTCCTCGTCGCGACCAGCAAGCATCCGCTCGGCCATCGCAAGCGCGTGGGCGAGGCCGCGGGCAACGCTGAGCTCCTCGCTGGTGAACCTTTCCTGCCCCGTGCGGGCGACCAACAGCGACGTGTCATCTTTGCCTCCGATCGCGATCGAGACGGCGGCGCAGCGGCCGAGACCTGGCACCTCGATCGTCTTCGAACGCCCTTCTCTGACCGCCGCCAAAGCTGTTCCGGACACCTGTTCGGGATCGAGGCCGATCGCCACCAGGACAGCCTTGTCGGTGACCACCGCGGCCAGCTCGGCGTCGAGCGCCTCGGCGATCCGGTCGACCGCAGCGCGACGGGCAGTGGCCACGTCGCCTACCGCCGAGATCGCCTCGAGGAACTCGGCAAGCTGCCGCGTTGACCAGCCGGGCGACGTCATCGGCCCAACCTCCTCGAGGGCAGCGCAGCGACCCCTCTGATCTCAGAGGCGTCGCTGGGGAATCCGAGGTGTTGGAATCGACCCACTTCCGAATCAGGTCTTTCCACGCAAACTGCGTAAATCCGTTCTAAAAGTGGGTATCGACCGTCGATCGGGTCGCTTGACGCCTGGCTGGCCGCATGTTCGTCGCCGTTTCCGGTCGCCTGGGAGGCAGATTGCACGGGTGCGGCGCCCGCCGCGGTGCTCGCTGCGGCGTCAGGCGGCCAGTCGCAGCGGCGGGCCTTGGGTGACCCGGCCGTGCAGGCCACGCAGCGTGAACTCGCCCGCAAGGCCGCGAAACGGCGCGTAGGGAGCGTAGAACTGCTCCACCTCCTCGACCGTGGCGCGGCGGCCGTTGCCCTCCAGGTGTCCGACGAGCTTCAGGTAGCCGAGATCCCCTGCGGGCAGCGAATCGAGATCGCCCCGTCCGTAGAGACCGAGGCATTGCACGGTCCAGGGGCCGATCCCCGCGACGGTCTGAAGGCGAACATCGGAGGACGGATCCGACGGAGTGCAACGCCCGGCGACAACCTCGCCGGCGATCCGCCGCAGGGCCACGGCCCGCCCGCCCGATAGGTCGATCGCCTCGAGCTCCGCCGGCGCCCTGCCGGCGATCACACCGGCGGCCGGCACGTCACCGAGCGCCGCCCGCCCATCGCCGATGCGCGGGCCCCAGCGGCGCACGATCCGCCGCTGGATCGCCGCCGCCCGCGGCGAGCCGATCAGCTGCTTGGTCACCGCCCAGGCCAGCGCTTCCCAGGGCCATGGGCGGCGGCGCGGGCGCAAGTCGGGGAAGCGCCGGATCAGGCGGCGAAGCAGCGGGTCGTCGCGAAAGCGGGCGTGGAACTCGGAGTAGTCGTCGTCGACGCCGATCGCAAAGCGCATCCGCTCGATCGCCAGCTCGAGCTGCTCCGGGCCGGCGGCCTGCGCCTCCTCAGGCTGGCCTGCGAGGGCCGGATAGACGACCGCTTCCGGCGTCAGCGCCTCGGCGCGCAGAAAGACACGCTGCCGCTGCGACTGCCAGGCCCGCACCAGCACCGGCCGTCGATCGACATGCAGCAGTCGGCAGAGGACCCCCGCTCGAGTCGCCGCCGTGGCGTCGCCTCCGCTGCCGCGGGGCAACTTGAACGGCCAGGGCGGGCGCACCTCGACCGTCAGCGGCTCGACGCCGGCAGCAGCTAGTGGGGTGCTCACTTGTTGCCGAGCAGATGAACGTCAATCAAGAAGGAGCGGCTGGCGACCACGTTCTGGCGATCAGGGCGGCGCACTAGGCGCCGCTGGGGGCGCTTGCGCGTGCTCGAACTGCTGACCGCGCGTACCGCGGCCACCGTCGCGACTCCGGCCAGCGCTCCGCCGGCGGCGGCGATCGCGGCGGTGCCGACCTCGCGCAGCGCTGGGACCGAGGGCTCGTAGCGCATCGGCAGCGGCCGCACCGAGTCTTCCGCGGCCGGCGCGCCGTCCTCCTCGGCGATTACCTCTCCCTCTAGTTCCTGCATGGCCGGCAGTCTAGAAGCGGATGCGGCGGTGGCAGAGAGGCACGCGGTTCAATCGACGCAAGTTGCGAAATAAGTCGCTCGTCTCTCGTCTCTAGTCGCCCGGGGTTCGAGCCCAGGCCGAGGGCGAACTCTCGAGCGACTAGCGACTAGCGACTAGCGACTTTTAGACCAGCGACTTCTCATACAGCCGATACTTCTTGACCACCTTTCCCCCCATCCCCTCCATCGCCCGGTTCATCGGCTCGTTGGTCTCGAGGATCCAGCCGGTCTCACCTCCGTAGACCGCGTCGGGGTCGGCCTCCTCGAGATGCTTTATGTAGAAGGCGGCGGCGATTCCGGTGTGCTGGTACTCGGGCTTGACGCCGAGTGCGAACACGCGCACGTTGTCGATCTTGCGCTTGGCGAGCAGAAAGCGTAGCCAGCCGAAGGGCAGCAGGCGGCCGTTCAGCTTCGCGAGCGCCTGGTTTATGTCCGGGAGCGTGAGCGCCGCCCCCAGCACCTCACCATCGCGCTCGGCGATGAAGGTCCAGCGCTCGTCGATCACCTGCTTGAGGTTCTTGGCCTGGAAGGTGACCTCATCCTCGGTGACCGGGACGAAGCCCCAATTGTGGCCCCATGCCTCGTTGTAGACCTCCATGAAACGGGTGATCTCGTTCTTGAGGTCGCGCTTGTTCATGTTGCGGATCGTGATCCCGTGCTCGCTGGTCACCTTCTCCGCGGCAGCGTGAATCGCGGGGTGGAAACTCCCCTCGTCGTACATCTGCTCCCCCAGAGCCAGCCACCACATCCAGAGGTCCATCGTCTTGGTGAAGCCGCGACCCTCGATCAGCTCGCGGTAATACGGCGGGTGCCAGGGCTGAAGAATCATCGGCTGTAGCTCATAACCCTCGACCAGCAGCCCGACCTCATCGTTGGTGGTGAAGTCCATCGGCCCGAGCACCCGGTCGCGCCCGTGAGCGGCAACCCACTCGGACGCCGCGTCGAGCAGCGCCGCCGCCACCGCCGGATCGTTCGCGGTCTGGAAGAAGCCGAACATGCCGTCGCTGCCGCCCTGAAACTCGTCCCAGCGCTGGTCCACCTGGGCCGTGATGCGGCCGACCGGCTCGCCGTCGCGCTCGGCGATGAAGAACTCCGCCTCGGCGTGCTCGAAGAACGGGTTGCGAGAGCGATCCAGGAACTGCATGCGCTCGAAGATCAGCGGCGCAACCCAGTGCCGCTGGTCGCGGTGGAGGCGGAAGGGGACCTTTACGAAGCGCTTCAGATCGCGCTTGGTCTTGACGGGCTTGATGGTGAGCGACATGGGCGGAACGTATAGGAGTGTCGCTAGTCGCTCGTCGCTCGTCTCTCGTCGCTCGAGGATTGAATCCGGGCCACATCCTGGACCCCGAGCAGCTAGCGACTAGCGACTAGCAACCCATTACTGCCAGACTTCCCCCTATGGCGGAGACGAGCCGAGCGCCGGTCGACGTCTTCGAGAAGGCGCGCAGCCACGACCGGCTCGAGCAGCTCGAGGCGGCGAAGGAGAACGATCTGCTGCCCTACTTCCGGTTGCTGGAGTCGGCGGCCGGGCCGGTGGTCGAGATGGAGGGCCGCGAGACGATCATGCTCGGGTCCAACAACTACCTCGGGTTGACCGGTGATCCGCGGGTAAAGCAGGCGGCGCGCGATGCGCTGGAGACCTATGGGACGGGATTGACCGGCTCGCGGCTGCTGAACGGCACCACGCCCCTGCACCTGGAGCTCGAGAGCGAGCTCGCGGACTGGATGGGGACCGAGGACGCGATCGTCTCCACCACCGGCTACCAGGCCAACCTCGGCTGCATCGGGACGATCCTCGAGCCCGGAGACACGGTGATCTGCGACTCCGGCGACCATGCTTCGATCCTCGACGGATGCCGCCTATCCGGCGCCCGCCTGCGCCCCTTCCGCCACAACCGCATGGACAAGCTGGAGACGATGCTCGAACGTGCCGCAGTTGACGGCGGCGGGGTTCTGGTCGTCGTCGACGGCGTCTTCTCGATGGAGGGCGACGTTTGCGATCTGCCGGCGATCGTCGAGCTGTGCAAGCAATACGGAGCTCGCCTGATGGTCGACGAGGCGCACGGGGTTGGGGTGTTGGGGGCCCGCGGCGCCGGGGCCTGCGAACTGTTTGGGCTCGAGGAGGAGGTCGACCTGCGGATGGGCACCTTCTCCAAGAGCCTCGCCTCCTGCGGCGGCTTCATCGCTGGACCGGCGGACGTGGTCGAGTACCTGCGGATCGCCTCGCGCTCGTTCATCTTCAGCGCCTCGGGCGTGCCCGCGGCGGTCGGCGCGGCGCTGGCTGCGCTTCGGGTCATCCGCTCGGACGGGCCACCGTTGTTCGAGAAGTTGCTCGCCAACGCGGAGTACCTGCGGGAGGGCCTGCGCCACCTGGGGTTGAAGGTGGTCGACCCGGGGACGTTGCCCGACGGCAGAGTCGTCACCACGCCTGTGGTTCCGGTGATGGTCGGCGATGACTGGCAGGCGGTGCTGCTCTGGAAAGCGCTGTTCGACGCCGGCGTCTACACCAACGTCGCGATCCACCCCGCCGTTCCACCCGGCGGCGCCCTGCTGCGAACCAGCCTGATGGCGACCCATGAACCGGAGCACCTCGACGGCGCCCTGGGGACGATCGCCCGGGTGATCGCCGACTTCCCCGAGCTGCCGCGGGTCTAAATCGACCCTCGGGGTAGACAAAAGTTGGAGGCCGGAGCCCTCCGGTATCCCCCGGTATGGGTAGTTTCGGCTTGTCCAGAAATGGACTAACTCCGAGCGCCGACGAAAAGCATGCTCTTAGCGAACGACTCGGGGTGAGCGGGGGCGATACGGGTTGACGGCCGGGGTCGCCAGCACGTAGTTTGCGCCGGCGCCGCACACCGGGGCAGGAGCGCGAAGGACTTGCACCCCAGTCATTTCAAACGCCCAGGCAAGAACGCCGGGGGGGCGGCGCGGAGAGAGACCTCAAACCATCCCCTTTGAAGGGAGGAGTCTTGTGAACGCTGCAACGATCGCCCGTGCCCCTGTTTCCTCCCAGCGGCCGCAACACATGCAGGCCCTGGAGCACGCAAATCGGGTTCGCCTAGCCCGAGCTGCCCTGAAGCGCAGCATCGCCGGCGGCGAAGTCGCCGCCGCCGAGGTCGTCCGGGATTGTCCCTGGGAGACCGAGAGCATGACCCTGGCCGAGCTGTTGACCAGCCAACGGCGCTGGGGTCGCACCCGGTCACGCAAGTTCCTCCTCGCCCTGGCCCTTTCAGAGAACAAGCGATTGGGAACGCTGACCTCGCGCCAGCGCCAGCTGGTCTCCGGCGAGTTGGAGGCAAAGGCCGGCCACCCAGCCGCCCTGGCCGTCTAAGGGCGGTGCGAACCGCCGCATCTCGGCGGAGGCAAGCCGAACGTCTCGCTTAGGCACGATCTCAGTGTGCTGGCGTGGCCGCACCGCTTGCCTCCGCCGACCTGCTCGGTTCTCGCGCCCTCGACCTCGAGTCACCCCCGCAGGGGGCCGATCCGGAACGAGAGCCCACCCGAGGCCCGCTTGAACGCGTTGCGCAATGCGATCAACGCGGGAACAAAGACGACGACACCGACGGCGACCGGTATTAACGGGATGACGGAGCCGAAGACCACCGCCGCGAGGGCGTAGAGCAGCGCCGCGGCGAACATCGCGCAGGCGAGCGCCAGCAGCACGCTGTGCGAGCGGTAACCCGTGAAATGCTCGCGGATCGCGAGCTCCAAGCCCCCCAGCGAGGCGAGCGTGATGCCGACCGCGACCATCAGCGTGCCAGCGAAGCTGCCGGTCGCGAAGCCGACGATCAGCATGATCAGGCCCACCAGCACGGTCAGCTCGGTGAGCGGGAAGGAGCCCCAGAGCGGCTGCGGCCGCTCGTCCCGGGCCGTGCGCCTGACCCCCGGCTCAACCGGAGCCCGCGACTTGGGCACGGCCCTTTGCGCCTGCACCCTAGGGCGCCGTTTACGGCGCTTGCGCGACTTCGCCATTTCTAGGAGATCGGGACGCCGGGCGTCCCTTGGCTAACGGGCAACCGGAGGAGATCTTGACCCGCCACCAGCCCATCAGCATCCCCAGCAATCCGTAGCGGGGGCGCGAGTGCCAGTGTCGGCAGCCGGGTTCGCCGATGTCCTCGTTGGAGACGCGGACCCAGTGGTATTTCTCGGGCTCCGCGATCACCCGCTCGAGCAGCTCACGGTTTCGCTCCTCGACGTAACCGCAGTCCTCGAGGATGCCCCGCACGTCGGCGATCCGGGTCAGCAAGCGGTCGCGCACCTGCTCCAACTCGCCGATGCCGAGCAATCGCGGGCCGCCCGCGGCGGCGACGTCGTAGGCGATCCCGCCGCGGGGAAAGGCGGAGATGAAGAGCTCCGAGAGCTCGAGCTCGAGGCGGGCAATCTGCCTTCGCAGCTCGACCCGCGCCGGGCGCTCGTCCCCGTGCAGGAGATCAGCGAGGCGTCCCGTGAACGGAGGCGCTCCGGTTCGGTGCTCAAGCTCCCTAATCAGCTCCGGCATCGGTCCCTTCGCAGACGTTGGCGGCCAGCCGATTCTAGATGGTCAAGGCCGCCGTCGCCAGCCACAAGGCCTCTTCGACGGCGATATCGGGCACGCCCTTGACGGCGAGCGCGGCGAGGGTGATGCGGGCGGTCTTCGGATGCACACCGCGGCCCTCGGCCGTGGCTCCGAAGAGCAGCGCCACGGGCCGTCGTTCGTCGGCGATCACGAGCGTCCCCGATGGCAGCTTCCCCGGCCTGCCCTCGAGCGCCTCACCGGGCGCCGAGGCGCGAACCCCCATGCGCCCCTCGGTGCGGTCGGCGTCGAAGGCGCGCACGGCGACGCCGGTCTCGACGATCGCGATCGTCAGCGCATCGTCGAGCTGGCTGCGGCTCACGAAAGCGCCCTTCTTCATCCGCTCCAGGGCAAGCTCCTCGATCGGGGTGCGGGTCTGGTCGGGATCGAGCCCGATCTGACGGAAGAAGACCCGGTAGGCCCATGGGATCGGGCGCTGGCGCATCTGGATCGCGTGACCGCCGTGAAAGCGGTTCGAGAGCTCACGCAGGCGATCCTTGACCTGGCGCGGGCTTTTACCGGAGTGGGCCTCGACCGTGGTCCAGGAGAGGCTCAGCCCGGGGAACTCGTCGGCGACCGCTGGCGCGACCCAGCCACGCTCGGGGACCGCCTCGCCCTCGGCGGGCAGTCCGGCTACCCCTCCCTCGCCCCCCATCAGTGGCCCTTCCCGCAACGTTTGACCGTAAATGGCGGCTCCAGATTGCCGCCATGCTGCGTCCTCAGTCGCCTGAATAGGTCCACTATTCAGGCTCCCTGCGTCCTTGCCTGTCGACATCTGGATCTCGCCATTTCCTGGTCAACGTCACGAGAATGACCACTAGCGATCGGCGCGCTCCTTGCGCCGGCTGGCGGCCACCAACGCGTCCACCTTCGCCGTGAGCTCCGACGGACCGAGGTCGCCGATGCTCGCCGACTCGAGGATCCCGCCGGGGTAGGCGTAGACGAAAGTCGGGCAACCGCCGACCCGATACAGGGTCGAGAGGGCACCGTCGTGGTCATAGCCGACCGGCATTCGCCAACCTCGCCCGCGAACCAGATCGCGGACGCTGCCGCGACTGTCGCGCACGTCGATGGAGAGGAAGTTCACGCGCCCACGGTAGCGCCGCGAAACCGCGCTGACCACGTCCTGTTGATCCTCGCAATTGCCCCCGCGCGTGAACCAGAACGAGATCACCAGGGGCAGGTTGAAGTAGTCACAGACCCGGATCACGTTCGGCCCCCTCACCTTGCAGGCAGGGGTGCGGCGCTGGTCGGCAGGGCAGGGCAGCTGGTCGCTTTCGCAGTCGTCCTGGGCGATGTTCGCGTCGCCTTCGAGATTGCTTGCGGCGACCGGCACCGCGAACTCGGCCAGCGGCTCGTCGGTGCTCGCTTTGTTGAGCCCGAGGATGCCTTGGTTGTGGGTGTTGATGGAGTGGATCGTCCAGACGACGATCACCGCGAGGAACAAGAGGCCGACGACGGTCGAGTAGCCGCGCCCCGGGCGCGGCGCGGAGCCCATCGTGCGGCGCCCCGCAATCCCCTTGGGGCCATCCCCACCGCCCTCGGGGCCCGGCGAGTTCACCGCCTCGAGGCGGCCAGGCGCCGCCACGGGAGCCGGACCCGGGCTAGTGCCGCGTCCACCAACGCCCTCCTCGTTCTGGCTGCTGCAAGTCTTCGCCTGAGCGCCGAAGGCGCGGTGCGAGCGCGAAGCGCGAGGTCCTCAGTCGCCGGAATAGCGCTGCTATTCCGGCTCCCTGCGTCCTAGCCATGCTCGACTTTCGCTTGCCAGAACGTGGCAGCGTTGGCAGACGCGGAAGCTCGAAGCCGGCCTCGGCCCAAACCAGCACCGCGGGGAGCACCAGCATCACTCCGAGCAGCGCCACACCGAGGTCGACGACGGTGACGAAGCCGAAGTCGCGCAACATCGGAAAGTCGTAGTCGCCGAGGCCCGGGATCGCGGTCACGATCAACGTCGCGAAGCCGGCGATCGCGGTCAACCCCGATGCCAGCACGGCCGCACCGGTTCGCGCGTAGGACTGGCGCAGCGCCTCGCCCACCGATCGGCCCTCGGCGCGCTCTTCGCGGTAGCGCGAGGCGAGGATGACGCTGAACTCGGTGGCAATAGCGATCACCAGGGCGCCCAGGGTCGCCGACATCGGGTTGAGCTTGATATGGCTGGCAAACAACACCAGTGACGCCCAGCCGGTGGCAAGCACGATCGGGATCAGTGGCACCAGCGCCCGCCGGAACGAGCGGTAGACGGCAAGCAGCGCCAGCGCCACGGCGGCCAGCCCGGCGAGGGTGAGCCAGTAGCGGCTGCTGGTCAGCGAGGCGTTCGAGGCGGCAGCAAGCACCGGCAGCCCGGCGAGCCGCACGACCGTGCCGGCCGGAGGCCCGGTGGCGCCCGGCGGATCGATCTCGCCGCGGATGTCGTCGATCAGCTTCTGCTGGTCGTCGAGGGGCATCACCCGAATGCCGAACGAGATGCTGGCGGTGTGGCCGAGCTCGCCGCTATGCGGGCCGCTGCTCAGCACGGCCTGGCGGTCGTAGGCCGGAATCGCGCTGAAGACCTGCTCGATGCGCGAGCTGGTCAGCGGCTCGCCCGGGTTCGTGAAGAAGTCGGTCGGCGAGGTGCCGGGGCAGATCTCGGCCTTGCGACAGCTCGGGAACTCACCTCTGAAGCCATGCTCTGAGAGCACCCGCTTCTTGAAGCTGGTCATCCACTCGATCAGTTTCGGGTCGGTCAGGTCGGGGGCATGGCCGGTGACGTCGAGCTCGCCCGAGACCCCGGTGGCGTTCTGAAGCTCGTGCAGGTCGCGGACCTCGCGCATGTCCTGCGGCACGAGCTTCGTGAAATCGGACTGCACTGGAATGCGGGGGGCGACGAGCCAACCGCAGAGCGCCAGGGCGCCCGCCGCGGCCAGCACCCGGGCGGGGCTGCGGATCGAGATCGCGAGCGCCTCGGTGCCGAACGAACCGCTCCGGTTCCCGATCCGGTCGCGCAGCGAACCGGCCCGTTGTCCGATGCGCCGGGCGCGGGCCGCCAGCTTTTCGCCCGCCTCCGACCTCTGCGCCCGTTCGGCATTTCTGCGCTCTGCCTCCTTGCTTCCGGTACGCAGCGCAAGCGCCGCGAAACCAGCCGTCAGCGCCAGTCCGAATCCAATCACCACCCCGGCGACCAGCATCAGCCCGAAGCCGCGCACCATCGGCACCGGCGAAAGCAAAAGCACACAGAAGCCGGCTGCGGAGGCCAGGCAGGCGGTGCCGATCACAGGCGCAGAGCGAGCAGCCGCGACCCGCGCCGCCTCGACGCCGCTGGCCCCGGAGGCTTCCGCTTCGTCGAAGCGTGCCTGGAGCTGGATCGCATAGTCGACGGCGAGGCCGATCAGGATCGGGAGCACGGCGATCGCGGCGATCGTCAGCGAGCCGCCGACCAACCAGCTGAGCCCAAAGGTGATCGCGGTGGTGGCAAGGGCCAGGGCCAGCGGCAACAAGCGAAGTCGGGAGCGAAAGACGATCGCCAGGGTCGCTGCCATGACCACGAGCGCCGCGGCGAAGAGGACAAGCAGGGCGGTCCGCAGCTTGCTCGCCACGCCGTCGACGACCACGGGGGCCCCGCTGATCACGTAACGAGCTCCCTGCAGCGCGAAGCACGGCTTGTTGTTGCAGGCCTTGCGCGGCGTAGTGTCGTAGACCGCATCGCGGATCAACCCCAGGGCCCGATGGCGCTCGGAGTCGCTGAGGTTGGGACGCAAGCGGATCGCGATCAGTGCCGAATTGCGATTCGGGAACAGGTAGGCGAAGCGGGCCTTCGGGGTGCCGGGCTGTTGGCGGGTGTCGAAGACGACCTGGCTGACGAACAGCGGATCGTCGATCTGCGGAAGTCGGGTGATGCCGTACTGCGCTGCCGCCTGCAGCAGGCGCTGCTGGAACTGCCTGCTGACCCCCTGGGCCGCGGCGTTCGCCGCTTGCCGCTGCCCTGCCTTCGACAGACCCTGCGCGGCAGCGGCCTGCGCGGCGCCGCGGGCAGCGGCGAGGGCGCGTGCCTGCGTTTGCTTGATCTGACCGCCGAGCGCCGCCTGGATCCCCAGCGCCGCCTGGTTGAGGAAAGTGGCCGGCCCGTAGACGACCTTCGCGGGCTTCATCTGGGCTATCTCGGTGCAGGCGCCGGGCAGCGACTTGACGTTCTTCGGGACGTTGCCGGAGAGGCAACCTTCCAGACGCAGCAGCCTGCCGAGGTTTGCGGTCAAGACCAGCTTTCGAAGGTCGCCCTCGACCAGGACCACGACGGCGTCGTCGCCGAACAGGCGCCGGAACTGCTCGGTCGCCTGGAAACTCTGAGAGTCGCTGTCGACCAGCGTGTCGGTGCCGGCGTCGGTGCGCAGCCTCGATGCGCCGACCGCCGCAGCCGCCGCAACCACCAGCGTCACGATGAGCAGCAAACGCGCATGCCGCGCCGACCAGCCGCCGATGCGGCCAAACATCTCGCCTGCAGTCACGAGGAAAGGTTAGGGCCAGAACAAGACCGGAGCGCCGATGCGCTCGGCTGGGCCTAATCCATCGCGAGCGGCCCGGTGACCTCGGCGTTGAGGAACTGCGAGACGAACTCGTTCTCCGAGTTGAAGAGCTCCTCCTTCGGACCGCTCTCGACGATCTTGCCCTTCCAGAGCACGGCGATGAAGTCGGCGATCCGCCGTGCCGTGCCGAGATCGTGGCTGATCACCAGGTAGCAACCGCCATTCTCATCGTGCACCTCGCGGATCAGCTCACAGAGCAGCGCCGTGCGCACGGGGTCGAGGCCCGAGTCGGGCTCGTCGAACATGACGATCGCCGGGTCGAGCACCAGGGCCCGCGCGAAGCCGGCTCGCTTGCGCATCCCGCCCGACAGCTCGTTGGGCATGTGGTGGAGCGCCTCGGCAAGCCCGACCTCCTTCAACCGGCGGTTGACGATCTCGCCGATCTCCTCCTCGCCCTTGTCGGTGTGCTGGCGCAGCGGAAAGGCGACGTTGTCGTAAATGTTCATCGAGCCGAACAGCGCCCCGTCCTGGAACAGCAGGCCGAACTTCTTGCGCACCTCGAAAAGCTCGTCGTCGCTCATGCTCGGGATCGACTCGCCGTGCACGAGAACGTCGCCGGAGTCCGGGTAGAGCAGCCCGACGATGTGCTTGATCAAGACGCTCTTGCCGGTGCCCGAGGGCCCGAGCACCATCGAGATCTGGGTGTCGGGCAACCCGAGGTTGAGGCCGTTGAGGATCCGGGTGCGGCCGAACTGCTTGACGAGGTCGATGATCTCAATCGCGTCGGTACCGCCGTGGTCGCGCTTCTTGCCGGTGTGCCAGCGGTAGGGGTCCGAGTCCTCGGAATCGACGCCTGGAATTATGAAGTCGCGCCCGAGCGTCGCTCCGTCCCCCGCGACGTGCGGGCCGCCGTTGCCGGCCTGCGCCTGTCCGGACTGTGCCGCGGCGGCGTCAGCCCTGGCCTCGGCATCGCGCGCCGCCTGCTCGGTCAAACTGCCGGGCCGCGGCTCCTCATCGGCGCCCTCGGCCACCACCTCGACACCCTGGTCCCGCTGGTCGTAGATCTCCTCCTCGACCCGCTCGGCGTCGTACTGCCCCTCCCCGGGGTAGCCGACGAACGGCTCCTCGGCCCCCTTGTCCTTCTGATCCGGGACCCATTCGGAGCCCTTGTCGTCGTCCTTGCGTCCAAATCTCGCCACGTCAACCTCCAATCGGCGCTCTGGGGTTGGCACCCCAGAAGACCAGGGTCCCTGTCATTCCGATGATGTGGACTAAGACGATGTTAAGCGCCATCGACTTCGCGGTCGCCGCACCGACTCCGACCGGGCCGCCGGA
>JBBQBH010000062.1:0-14761 GCA_038317345.1 Solirubrobacterales bacterium | reverse complement strand
CCTCGGAGGTAAGGCTCGTGTTGACATCGGCTGTGCGGGAGTCCGACCTATCGGCGTGAAGCCTCAGTCGAGGATCTTGCCGCCTTCCCCAATCTCCGGTACGAGATCGTGGCGGTCCAGTGCGTGCGAGAGCATTCCCGTGAGGTCGAACTCCAGCTGGTTTTCGACGTAGACGGGCAACACACACAGCCACTCCCCTGAGCTCGCGAGGTCGTCGCCGTCGTAATGCGGCGAGAAGTTCGTCACGTACAGGCCGTTGTAGCGCTCAGGACGGTCGGGCGTCGGCGGATCGAAGCGATCCATCCAGTCCTTGATCCCCTTGCGCCAGCCGCGGTCGAACCCCCGGGCCGTGGGATCCACCGGTGCGTTTATGTCGATGAAGATCAAGAACGGCAGATCCGTGATCTCCTTGTCGAGGGCCTTGACGAAGAGCCTGCGGACTGCACGCGCATCGCCGCGGAGCGGCTCGTCCTCGTTGTGCTTGCCGGGCTCGTTGATAACCCCCTGCCGCCTTCGGCTTTTGGCCTCGACCGCGATCCTATGGCCGGTTGGCCGATGTGTTGCTATGAACTCGGCTCGCTTCTGACCCTTCAGGTCTGGGTCGGCGTCCAGGAACTCGATCTCGCAATCGAGGCGAGCGAAAATCGCCGCTACCGCGATCTCATACCGCGCGCTCTGGAACGCGACCGAAGCGCGCAATCGGTCAACAAGGTCGTCGGGCAGTTCACCGGGACATGCGTGGGTCAGCGTGGCGACGTCCCACGCGAGGCTCCTGAGGTACTGCGCCCAGCCATTGGGAACCGTCGCCCAGATTCCATTTGCCGGGTCGTTCGTCTCGGCGCGCTCCTCTAGCCAGGCGTAGTACTCATCGAAGCAACGCAGTACGAAATGCCTGTCATCGCGTTCCGCCTGTTCAGCTCGCCACTCCTCGCCGAGCGTGCTCTGGAGAACCGAGAACAGGAACTCGTGGAACGTTTGCAACGGAGGGCCATCCGTATAGACGCGACTGCCGATGGCCCAGACCTTCCGCCCCTGCCAGCGGACCGGCGCCACGAAGTTGATCCACACGCCGAACCGCTCCCGGAGGATCTCCAGCGATGCGGCGTTTTGAGCTTCCACCTTGGCGCGAAGGGAGGCCACCTCGGGTCGTAGCTCCTCGGCCCTCGTGAGCTTCCGCATTCCCACCTGGCGATGGCGCTCGACGGCTTCCTGGGCGACGTCCTTGTCAGCGCAGCATCGTTTGTACTTCTTCCCGCTACCGCAATGGCAAGGATCGTTACGTCCGGTCTTCACCGCGGGATCCTCGATCGCATGTAAGACAGAGTTCCAGCTCAAGGCGCCGTCTGGCACTCCTCCTTCGCGCGAGGAGCGGCAGCGCTCATCGTCCCGAGGATCCGCTATTCACGAGCTTCGTGCAAGGATTCGGTGCGCCAGTGGTGCGCCAATCAGAACCGAATTCAGGCGGTTAGTGGCGGTCCGCAGCCGTCGGTGCGCCAGTGGCGATCGTGCTGGCGCCCAAGCCTTGGGGCGGCCTACGCGCGGCGTAACTACGCTGAGGTAATGGCGGCAGCTAGCCAAGCGGCAGCACTGGCCATCAGCGGCCTCACAAAGCGCTATGACGACGGAACCGTCGCGCTCCGCGATCTCGATCTTGAGATCGCGGCCGGAGAGTTCTTTGGACTGCTGGGGCCGAATGGCGCCGGCAAGACGACGCTGATCAACGCGGTGTGCAATCTGATCCGTGTGACCGCCGGGGAGATCTCGGTCTTTGGCCATCCGGGCACCAGTCTCGAGGCGAGGCGCCTGATCGGAGTCGCCGAGCAGGAGCCCAATCTGGATCGCTTCCTCACCGTCCGCGAGGCGCTGCTGTATCACGGCGGCTATTTCGGACTCACCCGGAACGACGCCCTTCGGCGCGCCGAGGAGATGATCGACGTCTTTGACCTTCGCGACAAAGCCGACGTCCGCGCCCCCAAGCTTTCTGGAGGGATGAGAAGGCGCTTGCTGTTGGCCCGGGCGTTGCTGCATCAGCCCCGCCTAGTGATCCTCGACGAGCCCACCGCCGGTGTCGATCTGGAGTTGCGTCACGAGCTGTGGCGCTACATCGCAAAGCTGCATGGCGGCGGGACGACGATCCTTTTGACGACGCACTACCTGGAGGAGGCGGAGGCCCTTTGCCAGGACATCGCGCTGATCGGAGATGGAGCAATCGTGGCTCGTGACAGCGCCGAAAGGCTCAAGGACCGCTTCGACGCCACAAGCTTGGAGGAGGTCTACATGAAGACCGTAGCCAGGCATCGACGCGATCTGGAGGAGGTGGCGGCATCCTGAGCGCGATTTCCGAGGCGACTCAGGAACGGCCCGAACCGCTGCGCGGCCTCGCCTGGCTCTCGGCTCGCGAATGCCTGAGGGTGACCAAGCTGTGGACCCAGACCGTCCTGGCGTCGGTGGTCTCCTCGGCCCTATTCATCCTCGTCTTCGGCCTCTCGCTCGGCAACCGAATTCACCACATCGACGGATTCCCCTATCAGGAGTTCATCGTCCCGGGGCTGATCGCGATGGCCATGGCCCAGGCCGCCTACTCGAATAACTCCAGCTCGATCTTCCAGGCCCGCAGCGATCGCTACATAAACGACGTGCTGGCGGCGCCGATGCGGGCCTGGCAGATGAACCTGGGGCTGTCAATCGGCGGGATCTTTCGCGCACTGCTGATCGGAGCAGCCCTGATGGCAGTCGCCCTACCCCTCACCGGAGCGCCGGTGATCGAACCAATTGCCCTGTTAGCGGCGGTGCTGTTGCTGGTCGCGCTGTTCGGCGCCCTTGGAGTCATTGTCGGCATCTACGCGGAGACCTTCGATCACCACACCTTCGTCAACAACATCGTCATCTTGCCGCTTACCTTCCTCGGCGGCGTCTTCTACTCCGTAAATGTGCTGCCCAGCCCGTGGCACCAGATCTCGCACGCCAACCCGCTGTTCTACGTCGTTAGCACGATGCGGTACGGCTTTTTGGGCGTGAGCGATGTCGCCCCTTGGCTCGCGTTCGCGGTCACCGCGGCAATGACTGCGGGGATGCTCGCGTGGTCGCAGTACCTGTTCTTAAGCGGGCGCAAGCTCAAGCCGTGAGCCTGGTTTGCGCTTGTGTCTGGCGCGACACGGCGCGTGGTCTGGCTTGTGTCTCACTCACCGCGAGCGCGGCGCGGTGCGGCCCCGTGGGAGGCACTGCTTTTTGCCTTATGCCAGATTGAATTAGTCGGGGCGATTGAACTTGGATCAGCAAAGGCGCCACCTCCTAGACGGCCCTATCGGTGCGCCAGTTGTGCGCCAGTCAGCACGCCATCTAAGCGGTTAACAGCGTGTCTGTAGCGGTCCCGATTTCGCTTGATCAAGCGATTTTCGCCAAATCCACGCACGCGGATCCACATCTCTCCTCCCCTGTAGTACCCCAGAGCGCCCCGCCTTTCGTGGATGAGACGTGGCAAGTTCATGAAGTCCTCGTTACGGGAACAGGCTTGCTGAAAGGGTTTGCTTCGTGGTGGAGGTTGGCTTCACGCGTTGCCGCTGGCCGCGCCACCGCTCTCACGAACCCGGCCCCGATCCAGCACGACGTCGCGATCGCGAAGGGAAACCAGCAGCTTGTCAAGTCGGAGCTGATCTCCCAGCGCAGCACCTCCGTGAGCGCCGACGCCCGGAAGTACGCCTTCTACTGCACCGTGACCGGCCACCGCCAGGCGGGCATGGAGGGCACGCTGACGGTCAAGTAGCGGTTCTGAGCCGCACCAAATTCTGCGCGAGTCCATGCGGGCAGTCGCGTTTCGAGCGGCCAAAGCGGCCGGCAAGAAGTTGAGAACGCAGATCGTTCGCGATGAAGCTGGCGGAGAGGCGCTCATCATTGAGGCGAGCGAGAGTTAGCTTGCTCGCGCGCTTGAAGCGGCGGACTCAAGCGGATAGAACAATGCAGGGGGCCACGGCCGAGAGGAGGCACCATGGCCAGCCTGGTTTCCGAGTTTGCGACGGATCTGCCGCTGGACGATGCGACCGTCGCCTGCGCTGAGGCTGGCATCGGAGTCGAGCAGATGTTCATCATCTGAAGGGCGGCCTGCTGGGCGAGCGCGAAGGTGCGCGCGTTCAGGGTGTCGGCCAACTCCTGGTTGTGCTCGGCGATCACCCCGGCGCTGCAGCAGTTGGCGCGGTCCAGCTGCACCAGCTCGATCCCCAGCCGCTCGGCGACCAGCGCCATCGAGCCGTGCAGCTCGGGCGTAAAGCCGTGCGACACGCAGCCCGGCCAGTAGGCAAGCTTCATTGCTCGCCCTCCTCGTCGGGCTCGGGCTAGACGGCGGCCTCGGGGGTCGCCTGTTCCCCTTCGCCACCCTGCGCCTGGGACGGGGTCTGGCCCTCGTCCTCTTCGCCTCCCTCGCCCTTGATGTAGAGGTTGAGCTCCTCGCGGTGCTCCTCGGCGTGCTCGTAGATCGCCTTCACCTCGTCCTGGGCGCCGTCGGGGAGCTTGGGGTGGATGCCGGGGATCAGCTTCGGCAGCGACCGCATCTTGCCGGTCTTGATTCCCCGCAGGGCGGTGGGAATCGATTCGATCAGCGCCTTGACCGCTCCGCGCGGCGGCTTCAGCTTGCCCTTGATTCCCGGCGCGAAGGACTCCTGCAAGAGCATCGACTCGTCGAGGGTGCCCTTGTGCTCGATGATCTTCGTGAAGGCCTCTTCGTGCCGGTGGCCGTTGTTGACGTCCTCGATTTCCTCCTCGTGACCGGCGAGGCGGCGCAGGCGCATGATCTGATCCATCGGGGCGACGCCCTTGGGGCAGGCGTCGATGCAGCTGAAGCAGTGGGTGCAGTCATAGATCCCGTGCGGGTCCTGGGCCAGGTCGTGGAGCCGCTCGCGAGTCTCCGCGTCGCGCGGGTCGCCGACGAAGCGGTAGGCCTTGGCGAGCGCGGCGGGCCCGATGAATCCCGGATCGACCTCCATCGAGAGGCAGGCGGAGACGCAGGCGCCGCACTGAATGCAGGCCATCGACTGGGTGACGTCGATCATCGACTCGGGCGGGACCACGTACTCGCGCTCCGGTGGATCCCCGGCCGGCAGCAGCCATGGGGTGACGCGGCGGATCTGCGCCCAGTGGGTCGACTCCATGTCGGTGACCAGGTCCTTGATCACCGGCATGTTTCCCATCGGCTCGACGACGATCGGCTCCGAGCCGCCGTTTCGCCGGTTGGCGGCCTCGTGCGCGTGGCGAAGCTGGGTCTTGCAGGCCAGCGTCGACTCGCCGTTGATCTTCACCCCGCAGGAGCCGCAGATCGCCGCCCGGCAGGAGCAGCGGACGGCGAGGCTCCCGTCTTCGCGGTCCTTGACCTGGAGGATGCCGTCGAGCACCGACAGCGACTCCTCCAGCTCGACCTGGAACTCCTCCCAATAGGGACCGCCACCCGATTCGGGTTGGTATCTGCGGATCTTGAGCGTGTAGCTAGGCACGCGCAGTCTCCTCGGGTTCAGCTCGCAGCACGAGCGCGCAGGGAAAGCGGTCCAATCTGCTCTGCCTGCTGCGTTCTGCGTGCTCCATCAGTACGTCTCTCCTCCGGCTGCCATTGCGTGATCGTAACGTCTGAATAGCTGATCTCCGGCCCGTCCCCGTTCATCGAGAGGTCGATGTGCTTTAACCACTCCGTCGTCGTTTCGCTCCGGGAAGTCGGTGCGGTACTGGGCCTGAGCCTCGAGCGACTAGCGACAAGCGACTTACGACTTCGACTTGTAGTAGCCGGCATTGAGCTCGATGTACTTGTTCCACTCGTCGGGGAGTTGGTCCTCGGCGAAACAGGCGTCCACCGGGCAGGCCTCGACGCAGGCGTCGCAGTCGATGCACTCGTCGGGGTCGATGTGGAGCATCTCGACCCCTTCGTAGTCGGGCTCGTCCGGTGTCGGGTGGATGCAGTCAACCGGACATACCTCGACACACGAGTTGTCCTTGGTACCGATGCAGGGTTCGGCGATGACGTAGGTCATACGACGTTGCTTCTCCTGGGTCGGGTTCGGTGGCGCCTGGCACGGACGGCTGCCCGGCGAGTCCGCCATTTTAGGGCCAAGCGGGACTGACTAGGGTTGTTGGCGGAGCTATGGAGCGCAAGCAAGTGACAGGGGACACGACGTGCTGTTGCTGACCGGCGCCACCGGGGCGGTCGGCTCGCAGCTTCTGCCGATGCTGCTGGAATCGGGCCAGCCGGTCCGCTGCCTGGTCCGCGAGCCGCGCAGACTCGGCGATCGCCGGGTCAGCGTCCAGATCACGCTCGGCGACCTGGCGGAGCTGTCCGACCCCTACCTACTGCGCCAGGCGCTGCGCGGCGTCGACACCGTGGTCCACCTGGCGGCGACGATCCGCGACCAGCCGCCACGACGGATCGAGGAGCTGAACGGCCTCGCGACGGTGAGGCTGCTGCGCGCCGCGGAGAGCCTCGGCGTCGAGAGGTTCGTCTTCTTCTCGGCGCTCAACGCCAGCCGTACCCAACGCACCCGCTTCTTTCGCGCCAAGGCGCTGGCCGAGCAGGCGGTCTCCTCCTCGCCGCTGGACTCGATCGTCTTCGCGCCGTCGATCGTCTATGACCACTCCGACCCCTGGATCACGCTGCTGCGCCGCTTTTCGTTCTTGCCGGTAATGCCCGTGTCGGGGTCGGGGCAGGCGCGCTACCAGCCGATCTGGGCACGCGACGTGGCCCGCTGCGTGGTCAACGCACTGGAGGGGCGAGGAGGCGGCGATCGCTACGAGCTGGCCGGGCCGGAGACGCTCAGCTACGACGAGATCTCCGATCTCGTCAGCCGGGCGAGCGGGCGCCCCCGACCGCTGCTGCACATCCCGCTGCCGCTTGTCCGCAGCGGCTTGATCGCGTTGCGCAAGGTCTTCGGCGAGGCGGTCTTCGCAACCTGGGAGGAGGCCGAGCTGATGGAGGTGCCGATGGTCAGCGAACGCGGTGCTGCTGATCCACGCAACCTAGGCGTAGAGCCAAAGCGGATGGAAGAAGTGCTCAGCAGCGAAGCGAGAGGCCCGGGCTAGCCCGGGCCTCCGAAAGTCACTCGCCTGTTGCAGCGAGCTTAGCCTAGGTAGTCCAGGTGCCACCACTCGCCCGGCCCGTGGACCTTGCCCCAGCCGTATCCGGCCCGTGGACCTTGCCCCAGCCGTACTGATAGCCGATCTGGTCGACCACATGGCCTCCCGGGGTGCGGCGGGCTTATGTCCCGTGAAATTTGTCGTTCGCCTGGCGTGCGGCGCTTTCTTCGTCATATACGCGAAGAAAGCGCCGCGCCAGCCCGTTTCTCGCGCCTTCAAACGAGAAGGGCCCGGCTTTGGCCGGGCCCTTCCAAGTGCTCACTCAGTGCGAGCGACCGTTACATCATCCCGCCCATGTCCGGCATGCCGCCACCGCCGGCCATCGCTGGCTCCTTCTCGGGCGGCTCGGCGACGATCGCCTCGGTGGTGAGGATGTTCTTGGCGATCGAGGCCGCGTTCTGCAGCGCCGAGCGGGTAACCATGGTCGGGTCGATGACCCCGTCGGCGACCAGGTCGCCGTACTCGCCGGTCTCGGCGTTGAGGCCCTCGCCGGGCTTCAGGTCGCGGACCTTGTTGACCACGACCGATCCCTCCAGCCCGGAGTTCTCGGCGATCTGGCGCACCGGCTCCTCCAGCGAGCGCTGGATGATCAGGGCGCCGGTCCGCTCGTCCGGGTCCTCGAAGGAGTCGACGTCGACCGCGTCGGTGGCGTTCAGCAATGCCACGCCACCGCCGGGCACGATGCCCTCCTCCAGCGCCGCGCGGGTTGCCTGCAGGGCGTCCTCGACGCGGTGCTTCTTCTCCTTCATCTCGGTCTCGGTTGCGGCGCCGACCTTGACCACCGCGACACCGCCGGCCAGCTTCGCGAGGCGCTCCTGGAGCTTCTCGCGATCGAAGTCGGAGTCGGTGTTTTCGATCTCCTGCTTGATCTGCTTGATCCGGCCCTTGATGTCCTCCGAATCGCCGCCGCCGTCGATGATCGTCGTGGTGTCCTTGGAGACCACGACGCGGCGGGCCTTGCCGAGCTGGGTGAGCTGCGTGTTCTCCAGCTTCAGCCCCATCTCCTCGGTGATCACCTCGCCACCGGTGAGGATCGCGATGTCCTCGAGCATCCGCTTGCGGCGGTCGCCGAATCCGGGGGCCTTTACCGCGACGCCGGTGAAGGTGCCGCGTAGCTTGTTGACCACGAGCGTCGCGAGGCTCTCGCCCTCGACGTCCTCGGCAACGATCACCAGCGGCTTACCGCTCTGCATCGTCTGCTCGAGGATCGGCAGGATGTCGCGCACCGAGCCGATCTTCTGATTCGCGATCAGGATGTAGGGCTCGTCGAGCACCGCTTCCATGCGCTCCTGGTCGGTGACCATGTAGGGCGAGATGTAGCCCTTGTCGAACTGCATGCCCTCGGTGAACTCGAGCTCCATGCCGAAGGTCTGGCCCTCCTCGACGTTTACAACGCCGTCCTTGCCGACCTTCTCGATCGCGTCGGCGATGATGTTGCCGATCTCGTCATCGGCGGCCGAGATTGCCGCCACTCGGGCGATCTGCTCCTTGCCGGCGATCTCCTTCGACTGCTTCTCGCGCAGGTGCTCGACCACGTTGTCGACGGCCTGCTCGATGCCGCGGCGAAGGGCCAGCGGGTTGGCGCCGGCGGCCACGTTCTTGAGACCGTGGCGCACGATCGTCTGCGCCAGCAGGGTGGCCGTGGTGGTGCCGTCGCCGGCCACATCGTTGGTCGCCGTGGCGACCTCGCGTACCAGCTGGGCGCCTTGGTTCTCGAACACGTCCTCGATATCGATCTCGCGCGCGATCGTGACGCCGTCATTGGTGATCGTGGGGGCGCCGAACTTCTTGTCGAGCACGACGTAGCGACCCTTCGGGCCGAGCGTCACCTTGACCGCATTGGCCACGGCGTCGACTCCAGCCTGAAGCGCGCCACGCGCCTCCTCCTTGTACTTCAGCTCCTTGTGAGCCATCTGTTTCCGTTCCTCCTTGTCCTTCTCAGTTCCAAGTCTTGGGTCTACTCGACCTTCGCGAGCACGTCGGACTCGCGCAGGACCAGCACTTCGTCGTCCTCGACGGTGATCTCGGTGCCCCCGTACTTCGAATAGAGCACCTCGTCACCCTCGCTGACGTCCAGCGGACGGCGGGTGCCGTCCTCTTTGACCTCGCCATCTCCGACCGCCATGACCTTGCCCTTCTGGGGCTTTTCCTTGGCTGTGTCGGGAAGGACGATGCCGCTGGCAGTCGTCTCCTCCTCCTCTACCGGCTTGACGATAAGCCGGTCGCCGAGGGGCTTCAGCTTCATCCTTACTACCTCCGTCTCTTCAGGGTTGCCTGCTAGGGAAATTCGCGCTGGCACTCTATAGGTGAGAGTGCCAGGGCTTTATGAAGAATAGGTAATTCAGGCAGGAAGGTCAAGGGATATCTAAGCGATTGAGGCTTAGATACTCAAGCGCCCGCCAAGAGCTCGCAACCGAGCAGCCCTGCGATCCCCTCACCGCCCCGCGCCATAACCCAGTCGTGGTTCCAGGCGAAGATCGGGCGGGCGATCGGAGCAAGCAGGTTCATCCAGGCCCTGGTCGTGCGCACGTTCCATTCGTAGAGCGCCGCGGTGGCGCCGTCATGCTCATAGAGGCGCCAGCGGCCCACGCCCGCCAGCTCGCCTTCGACCTGCCCCTCGATTCAAGTGGGGGCGCTCGACTCGCGTCATCCGCGCCTCGAAGACGAGGTCGTAGGGAAAGAAGCTGCGCCAGGTGAGTCGCGAGAAGGAGCCGAGGCCGTCCGCATCGCCGGGCTCCAGCTCGATCACCTCCTCGACCCCTCGCCACCAGCTCGGCCAGGCGTTCTGATCATGGATCGCCTCCCATACTCGCTCGCGCGGAGCATCGAGCAGCCACGTTGTGAGGAATCGGTACTCGGCCATCCGGAGGTGCTGCCTGGTCTCAGTTGCGCGACGGAGTCCCGCCGTTGCCGAAGTGGCTACCCGGAGGTTCGACGATCTGTGAGAAACGGATCACCGTGACCACGTCCTCCGTGCCGACAGGCCGGCCGTAGATCTGCTCGAGGAAGTTGGTGGTCTCCTCGAGGCGCCGGAACTCGGGATTGTCGTGTTCGATGTCACGCGGGGAGAGGTCGGCGACCTTCTTGATCTCGACGTCGTCGATCACGGCGGCAAAGATCTTCTCCCGCGGGCTGTGCCTGAAGCCGACCGTTACCCAGACCACCTGGCCACGCTCGTACTTACCGCTCTTATCGCCTAGCCGGATGGTTGCTGTCTTGCGACCACGCTTGAGCTGGTCCACGAAGACTGCCGAATAGAAGTTGAGAACGTAGATGCCACCGCTCCTCATCGCGCCGCGAGCGTATCTGAGATTCGCCCTGCTGACCGGGATCGCTGTGGCGCTCTGGGCAGCCGACCGGCGTCGGCGGCGAAGACCTGCGCCGGGCGCAAGGCAACCTTGGTTGGGACGGCGGGGAACGACAGGCTTGTGAGCCCACACCGCGACGTCATCGACGCCGGCGCCGGCGATGACCGCATCCTCGGGCTGGGCGGGAGCGACATCATCTGCGCCGGCCCGGGCAACGACACGATCACGGGGGGCAGGGGGATCGACCGCATCTACGGCGAGGACGGCGACGACCAGATCTTCGGCCAGCTGGGAACCGACTTCATCCACGGCGGCTCTGGGAACGACCTGGTCGTGGGAGGCAAAGGGACCGACTTCCTGTCGGGTGACGCCGGCAACGACATGATCCTCGGCGACACCGGCACCGACCACATCAAAGGCGGAGATGGAACCGATCGCCTCGTCGGTGGTGCGGGAAATGACCAGATCGACGGAGGGCCCGGGGACGGCGACGTTCTCTACGGCGGACCGGGAGACGACCCCTTGGATGGCGGACCGGGCAACGGCGATCATGTCTACGGTGGGCTCGGCGCCGATCAGGTGAACGGCGGGCTGGGTGATTTCGACGTCGTTCGCGGAGACGAGGGCTTCGACCACATGGACGGCGGCGGGGGCAGCCACGACATCGCCTCCTTCGCCACCGACAGTCCTCCCGGCGCCGGCGGGTTTGGCTTCAATGGCGTTTACGTCGATTTGCCAAACGGCATCGCCTACGGAGCTGGCTTCGGCGTCGGAAAGACGCACAGAACCGACATGCTCGCAATGTCGAGGACGTGATCGGCTCGCCCTTCGACGACAAGATCGTCGGCGACGGGCAGGACAACCGCATCGACGCCGGTCTCGGCAACGACATGATCGACGGCGGCGCCGGAACCAACCAGGTTGACGGGGGCAGCGGGTCCAACACCTGCAGCAACTATTCGCAGCAGGGCTCGATCTGCAATCGCAGCTCGCAGCCTGCCCCAAACACGACCTACGTCGGGGTGGGCAGCGCGCTGGACGGCTACTCAATGGTCTTTGTGGTTGGCGGAGCCGCTGACGATCACATCCAAGTCTCCGCTTCGGGGTCGGTCTTCACCATCAGCGACTCGGCTGGGCTGACCACTGACGCCTCCAGCCTGACTCCGGCCGGCACCGGGTGCGCGCTGGACGCTTCCGCCGTGACCGCCACCTGCGTCTCCAGCTCGATATCTGAAATCGACAGCCTGGCGCTGGGGGGCGGCGCGGGCGCCGACTCGATCAGCATCGACGGAAGCGTGCCGCGCACGCTCGCCGCCTATCTCGATGGCGGTGACGGCAACGATGTCGTCAACGGCGGGCCCGAGGACGACTTCATCCAGGGGGGCGAGAGCGGCCAGGACATGCTCGACGGCGGAGGCGGTGATGACAGCTTGCAGAGCGACACCGGTGCAGACGTGCTCAGCGGCGGGCCCGGCGACGACCTGATGGTCGTTGACTTTGCCTGCGAAGGCGAGCAGGTAAGCGGTGGAGCTGGAAAGGACAAGGTTGGCTTTGACCCCGATCGCACAGGGGCCAGCGCCCGGATCGGTGGGGCGATCACGAGCCCCGGCGCCAACATCTGCGCGGCCGGGCAGATCGCCAACGACGTCGAGAGCCTCGAGGGCTCTGCGCTGGCCGACACGCTGATCGGCAATGGTCGCGCCAACTCGCTGGTGGGCCGCGGTGGCGACGACACGCTGATCGGCAAGGGCGGCGCCGACGACCTGCAGGGGGGTCCGGGCAATGACGCCTGCAACGGGGGCGGGGGCCACGATCACATGGCCTCCTGTTAGGGGTTAAACCCCTCCTCGCCGATCAACGGCACGAAGCGGGAGGGACCGATCACGTTGGTGACGATTTCGCCGTCGCGGCGCCGGTACTGGGTCAGCATGTCTGCGCTCCGCGAGGCGACTGGCACCACCAGCCGGCCGTCGGGAGCCAGCTGCTCGATCAGGCTGATCGGCGGCTCAGGGGCCGTCGCGTGGACGGCGATCGCCTCGAACGGCGCCCGCTCGGGCAGGCCGCGGCTTCCGTCCCCGATCACCACTTCGACGTTTGTCAGGCCGAGCTCCTGCAGCCGGGCAGCAGCCTCCTGCGCCAGCTCCGCATGGCGCTCGATCGTGATCACCTCGGCCGCGAGCCGGGCCAGCACGGCAGTGGAGTAACCCGAGCCGGTCCCAATCTCCAGCACCTTCTCGGTGCCACGTAGCTCCAGCGCCTGGCAGATCGCCGCCACGATCCACGGCTGCGAGATGGTCTGGCCGCTTCCGATCGGCAGCGCCGAGTCGGCGTAGGCTCGGCGCCTCTGGCTCTCGGGAACGAAAAACTCGCGAGGGACCTCTTGCATCGCCGCCAGTACCCGCTCGTCGCCGATGCCTCTGCGACGCAGCTGGCGCTCGACCATGCCGGCGCGCTGCGTGTCGAAGCTTTCCTTGGCGGCTTTCAGAAGATGTAGTTGCGCAGCTTCAGTGGGTCCAGGACGGTCACCCGGCCACGGCCGCAGCGCACGACACCGGCGCGCTCGAGATCGGCCAGAAAGCGGCTGACGCTCTCGCGGGAGGTGCCGGCGAGCTGGGCAAGGTCAACCTGGTTCATGCGGATAGTGACCCCTTCGCTGCCCTGCAACGGTGCCTCCTCGGCTACCAGCTGGGAGAGCACTCCCGCGACCCGGCTCGGGACGGTCTGGAAGGACTGTCGGGAGATCCGTTCGTTCGCCTGCCGCAGCCTGCGCACCAGGGCGGCGACGAGCTTCACCGTGATCTCGGGGTGGCGGGAGAGCAGGGCGCGAACGTCGGCGCCGGGAAGGGCCAACAGCTCACCGTCGTCGAGCGCCTCGACGCTCGCCGAGCGCACCTCGCCGTCGAGCATCGCCAGCTCGCCGAAGATGTCGCCCGGGCCCAGGTTGGCAAGCGTTATCGCCCGCCCGTCGGGATGCTCGCGGGTGACGCGAAAGCTGCCGCTGCGCACGATGTAGCAGGCGTCGGATTGGTCTCCCTCGTGAAAGACCCGGGTCCCACTGGGAAACGAGCGCGGAACCGCGACCCGCGAGAAGCGGTCCAGCTCGTCGTGCTCCAGCTCGGCAAAAAGTGGCACCCGGCCGAGCAGATCGACGGCGCTCTCCTCCTGTACGCCCACGAATCTGATTATGGGCCATCTGGCCGCATGGGCATTGCGGTGGACGCATGAACGTGCGTCGATTTTCGTCTCAACCGTCAAGCCTTGGCATCTGCCATCCGATGACCCTTAGATAACGATGCCGATCGCGCCCACCTCGTCTCGCTCAGCCAGCAGCGCGAGCGCCACCGGCACCGATGCGGTCGCCGAGGCATGCGGGGCGGCGGTCGAATCGCTCGGCAACGACCTCGGGTTGCTGGTCTGCTTCACGTCGGGGCTGGACGACGGCGGGCGGGTGGCGGCGCAGCTGGGCGCCGCGGGAGGCGGCGCGCCCTCGGTCGGAATGACCGGCAGGGAATCTTCGCCGCCAATGAGCCGATTGACGAAGGCTGCGCGGCGGTCGCCTTCGACAAGGCGATCGAATGCGGGCTGGGGGTCGGCGGGAATGCATCCACCGACTTCCGCGCCGCGGGACACGATGCGGCCCGCGCCGCGGTTGCACAACTCTGCAACCCGGCAGAACTGCTGATGCTCTTCGTCGACACCCGCGCCGGCGACCTCGCCGGCGCAATCGCCGGGGCCTACGAGGTGTCGGGGCCTGACATCCCGATCGCCGGCGGCGCAGCCAGCGGACCCGACCCGACTCAGTTCGCATACGGCGAGGCGCTCACCGACGCGGTGGTTGCCGTAGCGCTGCGCTCCGAGCGGCCGATCGGGGTCGGAAACGCCCACTCGTGCAGCGTCGTCGGCGAGCCCTCGGTCGTGACCAGCTCCGAGGGCCAGCTGATCGCAGAGATCGACGGCCGCCCGGCCGAGGAGGTCTACCTGGGGCGGGTCGGCGGCAAAGAGCAGATCAGCGACGAGGCGTTTGAGGCGATGGCGATCACGCATCCGCTCGCCCAGCCGGAGGCGCACGGCAACCGGCGCCTGCGTCATATCCTCGGTCGCTCGCCCGAAGGCGGTCTCCTCTGCTCCACCCACATCCCCGCCGGCGCGGCGATCGAGTTCACGGTTCTCAGCCTCGACGAGCTGGTCCGCTCCGGTTGGGACTCAGTCACCTCTTCGGTCGAGTCGCTTGGCGACCACGAGCCCGAAGCGGCCCTGGTCTTCGACTGCGCCGGCCGCCGTCGTGTGCTCGGCCACGGGCAGGCCCAGGAGGTCAAGGCGATCACCGATTCGTTTGGAGATCCACCCCC
>JBBQBH010000061.1:0-14928 GCA_038317345.1 Solirubrobacterales bacterium | reverse complement strand
CAGCGCGACGCTGTCGCGCTCGGCATGGACCGAGAGGGCCGAACGCAGCGCCCGGCGGCGGGCCTTGCGGTTGACCTTCACGGTGTAGCGGCGCGGCTTGGGGCCGAAGGCGACGCCACCGCCGGTTCGGGTCGGCGAACTGAGCGCCCCCACCCGGGCGCGCCCGGTGCCCTTCTGGCGCCACGCCTTGGCGGTGGTCATCGACACTTCGCCTCTGCGAAGGGTCGAGGCGGTGCCGCGGCGGCGCGCCGCGAGGTCGGCTGTCGCCGCCTCATGCAGAAGCGACCGGTGCAGGTCCTCGCCGAAAAGGCTCGCCGGCAGGTCCGCCTTCGCCGTCTTGCCCAAGACTGTGGCCTTACTCACCACGCACCTCGACGACCCCGTTGCGCGAGCCGGGCACCGATCCCTTGACCAGCAGCAGGTTGCGCTCAGCATCGACCTGGAACACCTCGAGCCCGAGCTGGGTGACCCGACCGCCGCCCAATCGGCCCGGCATCCGCGTCCCTTTAAAGACCCGCGCGGGATCGGCGCTGGCGCCGATCGAGCCCGGGGCCCTGACGTTGTGCGAGCCGTGGCTGACCGGGCCGCGGTGAAAGTTGTGGCGTTTGATCGTGCCCGCGAAGCCCTTGCCGATCCCGACCCCCGAGACCTTGATCTTCTGTCCGGGCTCGAAGGACTCCACGGTGACCGTCTCGCCCACCTTCGGTCCCTCCTCGCCGCCGAGGTCGGCGTCGCGGAACTCGACCACAGTTCGGAGCGGCCCTGCACCGGCCTTCTTGAGATGCCCGAGCTCGGCCTTGCTCAGCTTGCGCTCCGCAACCTCGCCGAAGGCAAGCTGAACGGCCGAGTAACCGTCGCGCTCGGGGTCGCGGATCGCGGTCACCGGGCAAGGTCCGGCTTCGATCACGGTGACTGGAACCACCGTTCCATCGTCCGTGAAGACTTGGGTCATTCCTAGCTTTCGGCCAATGATCGCGGGCATGGCTAGAGGCGGATCTCGATGTCGACCCCGGCCGGCAGCGCGTCCAACCTCTGAAGAGAGTCGACTGTTTTCGGCGTCGGCTGATTGATGTCGATCAGCCGCTTGTGGGTGCGGATCTCGAAGTGCTCGCGCGAGTCCTTGTCCTTGAACGGGGAGCGGATCACGCAGTAGACGTTCTTCTCGGTCGGCAGGGGAACCGGGCCGGACACCGTGGCGCCGGTGCGCTCCGCGGTTTCGACGATCTCGCGGGCAGCGCGATCTATGGCGTCGTGGTCGTACGCCTTCAGTCGAATGCGGATTTTCTGTCCCGTTATGGCTGACACTGTTCTCTTGTTCCTTCTCGCGCGGAAGGGGCGCCGCCCCTACTGCTGGTGGGGCGCCGCCCCGGTCGTATGTCTTTGCAGTTGTCGCGCTGCCACTAGGCAGCGAAAGGGCGGGCTCTCGGCCCGCCCTCTGTGGCTACTCGACGATGTCGGCAACCACCCCGGAGCCGACGGTGCGCCCGCCCTCGCGGATCGCGAACCGAAGGCCCTGGTCCATGGCGATCGGCTGAATCAGCTCGATCGTCATTTCGACGTTGTCTCCCGGCATCACCATCTCAGTCCCCTCGGGGAGGTTGGCGACGCCCGTGACGTCGGTCGTGCGGAAGTAGAACTGCGGCCTGTACCCCGAGAAGAACGGGGTGTGGCGTCCACCCTCTTCCTTCTTCAGGCAATAGACCTCCGCCTTGAACTTCGTATGCGGGGTGATCGAGCCGGGCTTGCAGAGCACCTGGCCGCGCTCGATCTCTTCGCGCTTCGTGCCTCGCAAAAGCGCACCGATGTTGTCTCCCGCCTGTCCTTGGTCGAGAATCTTGCGGAACATCTCGACCCCGGTGACAACCGTCTTGGTGGTCGGCTTGATGCCGACGATCTCGACCTCGTCTCCGGTGTTGACGATGCCCTGCTCGACGCGACCGGTCGCGACCGTGCCACGGCCGGTGATCGAGAAGATGTCCTCGATCGGCAACAGGAACGGCTTGTCGAGTTCGCGCACCGGCTCGGGGATGTAGCTGTCGAGCGCGTCGGTGAGCTCGAAGATCGCCTGCTTGGCCTCCTCGTCGCCCTCCAGCGCCTTCAGCGCCGAGCCCTTGATGATTGGCGTCTCGTCTCCGGGGAACTCGTACTCCTTGAGCAGGTCCTTGACCTCCTCTTCGACCAACTCGATCAGCTCCTCGTCGTCGACCTGATCGATCTTGTTCAGGAACACGACGACATGCGGGACGTTCACCTGCCGAGCCAAGAGGATGTGCTCACGGGTCTGCGGCATCACCCCGTCGGCCGCCGAAACCACCAGGATCGCGCCGTCCATCTGTGCAGCGCCGGTGATCATGTTCTTGACGTAGTCGGCGTGGCCGGGGCAATCGACGTGCGCGTAATGGCGCTTCTCGGTCTCGTACTCGACGTGCGAGGTGGCGATCGTGATCCCGCGCTCCTTCTCCTCCGGCGCGTTGTCGATCGACTCGAAGCTGCGCTCCTCGGTGCCGCCGCCCTTTTCGGAGAGCGTCTTTGTGATCGCGGCCGTCAGCGTCGTCTTGCCATGGTCGATGTGACCGATGGTGCCGACATTCACATGCGGCTTATCGCGCTCAAACTTCTCCTTGGACATCTCTCTCCTTTGGGCTTGATTGACTCTTGATTTCGGGCGTTCAGCGTTCGTCGGCCCGCCTTGCGGCGAACCTCGGAAATATAGCTACGTTGCGGCTCCGACAGGTTCTCCGGCTTGGTGCTCGATGATCTCCTGGGCGATGTTGTCCGGCACCTGCTCGTAGCGCTCGAACTGCATCGTGTAGGTCGCTCGGCCCTGCGACGATGATCGCAGGTCGGTCGCGTAGCCGAACATCTCGCCGAGCGGCACGAAAGCCTGGACGACGAAAGCGTTGCCTCGCTGCTCCTGGCCCTGCACCTTTCCCCGGCGACGTGAGAGGTCGCCGATCACGTCGCCCATGAAGTCCTCCGGTACAACCACCTCGACCGACATCACCGGCTCGAGCAGGACAGGATTCGCCTTATTTGCAGCCTCCTTCACCGCCATCGAGCCGGCCACCTTGAAGGCCATCTCGGAGGAGTCGACGTCGTGGTAGGAGCCGTCGATCAGCTCGACCCGCACGTCAACCATCGGGTAGCCCGCCTTGACGCCGTTCTCCAGCGCCTCCTCGATGCCCTGCTCGACAGCGGGCAGGAACTCGGAGGGGATCACCCCGCCCTTGATGTTGTTGACGAAGTCAAATCCCTCGCCGGGAGCCGGCTCGAGGTTGATCACCACATGGCCGTACTGGCCGCGGCCGCCGGTCTGGCGCACAAAGCGCCCGTGGACCTTGGTGACGGCCTTGCGGATCGTCTCGCGGTAGGCGACCTGAGGCTTGCCGACGTTGGCGTCGACCTTGAACTCACGCAGCATCCGCTCGACGATCACCTCCAGATGCAGCTCGCCCATGCCGTGGATCAGGGTTTGCCCGGTCTCGTCGTCGGTCTGGACTTGGAAAGTCGGATCCTCCTCCGCCAGACGGGCCAGCGCGGCGCCAAGCTTCTCCTGGTCGACCTTGGTCTTGGGCTCGATCGCGACCGCGATCACGGGCTCGGGGAACTCGATCGTCTCCAACAGGATCGGAGCGTCGGGGGCGGCGAGGGTGTCGCCGGTGCCGGTCTGCTTGAGGCCGACGCCGGCGCAGATGTCGCCCGCGTAGCACTCCTCGATCTCCTCACGGTGGTTGGCGTGCATCATCAGCAGCCGCCCGATCCGCTCGGTGCGGCCGTTGGAGGCATTGAGCACCCGGCTGCCGGCGGCAAGCTTGCCCGAGTAGACGCGGAAGTAGGTCAGCTTGCCGACGTAGGGGTCGGCCATCACCTTGAAGGCGAGGGCGGCGAAGGGAGCGTCGTCGTCGGGCGGCCGCACCTCCTCGTGGCCGATGCCGTCGTCGCCCTTCTTCGGAGGCACGATCCCCTCCAGCGGCGGGACCTCCAGCGGCGAGGGCAGAAGCTCGACGATCGCGTCGAGCAGCGGCTGCACGCCCTTGTTCTTGAACGAGGAGCCGCAAAGGACCGGCGTCACCTTGATGTCGAGGGTCGCTTTGCGCAGCGACTCGACAATCCGCTCGTGCGAGATTTCCTCCTCGTTGAGGTAGGCCTCCATCAGCTCGTCGTCGTAATCGGCGCAGGCCTCGATCAGCTCGGTGCGGTGCCGCTCGGCCTGCTCGCGAAGCTCTTCGGGAATCTCCTCGTACTCGAACTCGGTTCCGAGCTCGTCCTTCCAGACCAGCGCCTTCATCTCGATCAGGTCGACCACGCCTACGAAACCCGCCTCCTCGCCGATCGGCAGCTGGATCGGCAGCGGGTGGGCGCCGAGGCGGGTTCGCATCGTCTCCACCGAGCCATCGAAGTTGGCCCCGGTGCGGTCCATCTTGTTCACGTAGGCGATCCGGGGGACGCGGTACTTGTCGGCCTGGCGCCAGACGGTCTCCGACTGCGGCTCCACACCGGCGACGGAGTCGAAGATCGCGATCGCACCATCGAGAACACGCAGCGAGCGCTCGACCTCAACCGTGAAGTCGACGTGGCCGGGGGTGTCGATGATGTTGATGCGGTGGTCGCGCCACTCACACGCGGTCGCCGCCGAGGTGATCGTGATCCCGCGCTCCTGCTCCTGCTCCATCCAGTCCATCACCGCGGCGCCCTCGTGGACCTCTCCCATCTTGTGGGTGCGACCGGTGTAGTAGAGGATCCGCTCGGTCGTAGTGGTCTTCCCGGCGTCGATGTGCGCCATGATCCCGATGTTTCTGGTCTTGTCTAGTGCGAAATTGCGTGCCATAGGTGCGTAAAGTCTGTTTCTAGGTGAGGCAGGGCTTGGAGAGAGTGTTCAAAACTGAAATGGATTTCGGGCACAAAAAAGGCCCTGATGGGCCCGGCGCAGCCTTCACTCGCGACGGGACAGACGACTATGCGGGGCGGCTATCCATTGGTCGAAGGGGCGTCCTCCAGCCGACTCGCGGCATGCCTGAGCGACGCCTGGGCGAGCGCGCGATGATAGCAGAGGGATGAGCCCACTCAGGCGTCGCAAGAGCGGCACTTCGCGGGCACGCGCCCGCCGTCAACAGCTGGTCCAGAGAGAGCGCCTCGAGTATGGGCGCGAGCGCACCGAGCAGCAGCCAGAGGAAGCGCCGGAGCCCAGCCAGCCCGAGCAGACGCCGGAGCCCAGCCAGCCCGAGCAGACGCCGGAACCCAGCCAGCCCGAGCAGAGGGCCGAAGTGCGCCTCCCGACGCGCGAGTTTCAACCTCGACGTTCACGGGTCAGCCGCGTCCCTGCCGATTCCCGCCGCCGTCGACGACGACTTCGCCTACCTCGTTTCGCCGGGCTTCGCGCCGCGTCGGCGAGGGGGACCCGTGCAACTGTGCGACAGAGCGGCCCGGGCGTGCGGCGCCTGCTCGGCGCGATTGGACGGACGCTCGCTTGGCTACTCGCCTGGCCGCTACGACTCGCCGGCTTCGTCGCCCGCCTGATCACCAGTTTGTTCGCGGGAATCCGGTCGGTTGGAGGGCGAACCCTGGCCCTGGCCGAGCGCTACGCAACGCCCGAGCGCGTGTTGGTGGTCGTAATCGCCGCCGCCGCCGCTTGCCTGGCCTACTCGCAGTTCGTCGACTATCGCGGCGTCCAGGTGGGCCAGCCGCAGTATTCGCAGGTGAGCACGATCGCGCCCCCACCCCAGACAGACCAGGTCCGCGCCGGAGCCGCGCATGCCTACGTGCTGGTCCCACTCGCCGCCATCGTCCTCGCGATCGCGGTTGTGGCCCTGATCAGCGGCCGCTGGCGGCTCGGCCGGCTGGTCTCGGTGATCGGCCTGATCGGGATCGCGATCAGCCTCGCAATCGACCTCCCGAAAGGTCTTGACGCCGGGACGGCGGGGATCGCATTCGCCGGTGCAAAGGCGACCCTGACGGATGGTTTCTACGCCCAGCTCGCGGCCTCGGCGGTTCTGGTGCTGTGCGGCTGGGCGCTGTCGATCAACCTGCGCCAGAGGGCGGGCGCCGTGACTGGTAGCCGCCGGGCCCGCCGTCGCTGGCTGCGACCGAGGCGCGCGCCGTCGGTGGCCGGAGGCGGAGCGTGAGCAGGCTGCGCGCCGAGCACCTGTTGCCCCTTGCCTGCGCTGGGGGCACCGCGCTGCTGGCCGCCTCGGAGTTCATGAACACCTTCAAGTTCCATGCCGCGGGACCCACGCTCGAGGACGTCCAGACTGCGGCGGACCAACACCATTACGCGTTGGTCGTGCTGGCCGGATTTGCCTTGATCGCATTGGTGATCGCCGTCGTCACCGGGTCGAAGCCGGCGGCGACCGCGGTCGCGATCTGCGGGGCCGTCGCGCTGCTGCTCTTCCTGCTCATCGACCTTCCCGACGTCGGAAAGGTGGGCTCGATCAACCAGGTTGCAGCGCCTGAGGCCAAGGCTGATCCGGCGACCGGCTTCTGGCTCGAGCTGGCGGGGGCCCTGGTGCTTGCGATCTGCGGAGGGGCGCTGGCGACCCTCAGCTCCGACCAGCTCCGCGCCTTCGCCCGCTCGACCGCCGAACGCCGCGAGAAGTTGCGCTCCAAGCAACAGGAGCGCCATCCCCGCGAGCCGCCCAAGATGACCGCGAACGCGGTTAAGACCCGGACCAAGCCGGGACCGGCGAAGACGAAGCCGCGCTAGCTACCAGCGGTAATGCGCGAACGCCTTGTTCGCCTGTGCCATGCGGTAAATATCGTCCTTCCGCTTCCAGGCGCTGCCCTGCTGCTTGGCCGCTTCGAGGATCTCGTTGGCCAGACGGTCGGCCATCGAATACTCCCGACGCTGGCGCGCGTACTGAACCAGCCAGCGAACCGCAAGGGTGCGGGCGCGGCGGGACGGCACCTCGACCGGCACCTGATAGGTGGCCCCGCCGACTCGACGCGAGCGCACCTCGAGCACCGGCGTCAGCTGCTTGACGGCCTCTTCCAGCCCCTCCACCGGATCGCCACTGCCGCGCTCTCCGACGATCGCCAGAGCGTCGTAGACGATCTGCTCGGCCAGCGACTTCTTGCCGGCGACCATCACCTTGTTGATCAGCTGTTGGACGAGCCGGCTGCGATGGCGCGCGTCGGGCTCGATCGGGCGGATCTGTGCCTTGGTGCGGCGCGGCATCCCTAGCGGGCCTTGACCCCGTACTGAGAGCGCGACTGGCGGCGATCTGAGACGCCGGAGGCGTCGAGAGTGCCGCGCACAACCTTGTAGCGAACGCCCGGCAGGTCCTTGACCCGGCCGCCTCGCACAAGCACGACCGAGTGCTCTTGGAGGTTGTGGCCCTCGCCGGGGATGTAGCAGGTGACCTCCATGCCGTTGGTGAGACGCACGCGGGCGACCTTGCGCAGGGCCGAGTTCGGCTTCTTCGGGGTGGTCGTGTAGACGCGGGTGCAGACGCCGCGGCGCTGCGGCGCAGCGATGCGCTTCTTTCGCCCCTGTCCGGACTTCAGGCCGGGCGTCGCGACTTTCTTCTTGGGTCGCCGCCGACCCTTGCGAACTAGCTGATTGGTATTCGGCACGGCGGCGAATGGTAGAGACCGCCGCAAACCTGCGCATCTCGGCGCTTCGCCGTCTCCACTCCCTAAGCTCACGCCATGTCCCAGCGCCCACTCCTTGCCGTCGACGTCGATGGGGTGATCAGCCTCTTCGGGTTCGACCAGCCGCCCGAACGCAGCGTTGCGAGCTTCGAGCTGATCGACGGGATGGTCCATTGCATCTCCAGGGCGGCCGGCAAACGATTGCACCGCCTCTCCGACCACTTCGACCTCGTCTGGGCGACCGGCTGGGAGGACCGCGCCAACGACTCGCTGGCACCCCTGCTCGGTCTCCCCGAGCTGCCCTATCTGAACTTCGACGGCGCCGCCCGGTTCGGGTCGGCGCACTGGAAGCTGGGGCCACTCGACGAATACGCCGGCGAGCGAGCGCTCGCCTGGATTGACGATTCCTTCGACCAGAGCTGCTTCGACTGGGCGCAGGGGCGATCCGCGCCGACACTGCTGGTGCCCACCGAGGCGCCATATGGGCTCGAGGAAGCGCAGACGGAGGCGCTGACGACATGGGCCGTGGATTTGGCCAAGCAGGAGAGCGAGGATGGATAGGTGGCTCCCGGGGCGGCTAGACTGCTTGGCCGTGGAGGGGTTCTGGCCCATCTTCTTCCTCTTGGTCGTGCTCAAGATCCCAGTGCTGGGATCGCTGTGGCTGGTCTGGTGGGCGAGCCACGCCGAGCCACAGCCCGACGAGGCACCTGAGGACGGGGGCGGTCATCGCTTTCGCAACCCAGGACCGTCTCGTCCCCGCGGTCCGCGCCGCGGTGGGCACGGAGCTGGAGCGCGTCCCCTCCCCGGCTGCCCGCCGGGCGGCCGCAGTCGCGTGATCCGCCCTCCTGCGCCGCTGCGAGCGGGACTCGCACACGGGCGCGGCTCCGCTCACGTGGCGCGTGAGGCGGAGCACTGACCCGCAGCCGCTGACTCAGTCGCCCCCGCTCCCTTCCAGCAGCACCCGCGCGCAGAGCTCGGGGTCGTCGTAGAACGGGATGTGGCCACAGCGCGGCAGACTCACGTGACGTGCCTGGGGAAGCAGCCGGCGCGCCCGCCGCGCCTGCGTCCATGACGGAAGCAGCACGTCGCGCCTGCCCCAAGCGATGGTGAGCGGGATCCCGCTCAGTGCCCCGGGCTCGGTAAAGCGGTAGTCGAGGCCGTAGGTGAGCGCGTCCAGGAAACCCGGCGCATCCCGCGCGCTCGCAGCCGCATCCATCACCTCCTCCGCGGGGGCATGGAAAGGCCGCCCGAAGGAGAAAATGAACATGCTCAAGCGCGTTGCGGTGATGCTCTGTGCGTTCTCCGGCAGTCGCCGGGCGATCTCGTAACCGCCGCGCAGCGACCACCGGCACCACACCTGGCCGGGACGACCCCAGAAGCCGATCGGCGAAAACACCGTGACCGATCGGACCGCCCCTCGCCGACCGAGCTCCAGCGCGATGCCGCCCCCCGTCGAGCTGCCCCCCATGTGCGGCCGCTCGATGCCGGCCTCGTTAAAGAAGCGCTCCAGACGGTCAGCGTGATCGGAGATAGTGAGCCTGGTGCCGGCGCCGTTAGGGGGCGACTCGCCGAATCCGGGTAGATCAACCGCCACCACGTCGCGCGCCTGGGCAGCCAGCTCCATCGCCGGCTTCCACGCCTGCCGGCGACTCCCCAGCCCGTGAACTAGCACCAGGGGCTCGCCGGAGCCGCGGCGGTCGTGCGCCAGCTCCCTCATCCGGCCCGGCTCAGCTCGTGCCGAGACGCAGCTCGTGCGATCGGCGCGCCAGCAGCCGTCCCAGCGGTCCGTTGCGGCGGGCGCCGTGACGGCGCTCGCGCTCGATTGTGCGCAGGTAGGGATAGAAGTCGACCTGGATCGTGTGCCGCTTCGAGCTCACGTAGCGCTTCGCCATCCGGCGGTCCTCGCGTTCGATCACCCGCTGCATCGCCTGCGGCGACGGCAGCTCCCCCTTGCCCTCGAACAGGTCGGCGATCCACTGCGACTGCGCCTCGGCGATCGGCATGATCGCCCCCAGCGGTTGGATGAAGCCGACGAAGTAGAGGCCGGGATGCTCGACCGATACGACGCGTCGGTAGAGCGGGATGCGATTGTCGGTCGCCGAGAGAAGCTCGGGGTCAAGGAAGGGAAAGGTGATCTTGTAGCCGGTGCAGTAGATGACCAGGTCGATCTCCTCCTCGCTGCCGTCGGTGAATCGGACCGTTCGCCCGCCCGGGTAGCGGTCGATGTTGGGCTTGATCTTGATGTCGCCGTGGCCGAGCCGTGGCAACAGGTCCGAGGAGACCGTCGGGTGCGCCTCCAGCAGCTTGTGATCGGGCTGCGGCAGCCCGTACTTGGTCATGTCACCGGCCGCGACCTTGATCGCGCTCATGAAGAAGTAGCGCTGGATCGGAAGCGGCAGCCGTGAGAGCAGCGGGGGGCCGGCCTCGTCGGTGGGCACTCCGCGCAGGTACTTCGGGATCACGTAAGCGCCGCGCCGCATCGCCAGAAAGGTTGCCTCGGCGTAGCGGGAGGACTCGACCGCGATGTCGGTGGCGGAGTTGCCGATCCCCAGCACCAGGACCCGCTTGCCCTCGAGGACGTCGGGCTCCTTGTAGTAGTGCGCGTGCACCTGCTCGCCCGCGAACTCGTCCGAGCCCGGGAACTGCGGTTCAGGCCAACGCGCGTTCCAGTGGTGCCCGTTGGCGACCATCACAGCCCCGTAGCGATTGGTCTGGACGCGTCCGCGGTTGTCCTCGACGCTCACTTCCCACTCACCGTCTGGGGTCGGCTCGACCTTGGTGACCTCGGTGCGAAAGTGGATCCTCTCGCGCAGCCCGAAATGGTCCACGTAATCGTCGAAGTACTTGGCGATCAGCCAGTGGTCGGGGTAGTCGGGGTAGTCGTCGGGCATCGGGTAAGTCGCGTAGGACATGAGGTCGCGCGACGTGTTGATGTGCAGGGAGCGATAGGCGGACGACATTCCGTTGTCGTTGCGATAGCGCCAGTTGCCACCGACCTCGGAGCCCTTCTCGAAGCAGTCGAAGGGGATGCCGCGTGCGTCCAGCACCTGGCAGCTGGAGATCCCGGACGACCCGGCGCCGATCACGCACACCCTCTGGCCCTCGCGCAGTGTCGCCACGCACGAAACCTACCGCGCGAAGCTGGATTTGGCTAGCCGGCCAGTCCGGCGATTGCGGTGGCTCCGGAGCCTGCCCGAGCGCCGCAGCGCCGGCTCGGCTAGCCGGCGTTGATCGTGATCGTCGAGCTCTTCGCGGGTGAGGCAGAGCCCTTGGCGAAGACACTCACCCGGGCCGGCATTCGCCCGGTGCCCCCGAGCCGCCGACGCCCCGCGCGGTTGATCTGCAGGTCGATGCGCTTCGCCTGTCCGCCCTTGAGCGAGAACGACGTGCTGCCAATCTTCAACCCCTTTGCATCCGGCTTGCGGGCCTTCCCCGGCAGAGCGTCAAGCCTCAGCTTGCCCTTGCACACGAGGCCCAAGCCGGCCAGTGCCTTCGGCAGGCTGATTCGGATACCGACAGCCCCGCCATGAATTGCCGCGTGGCGGGAAACGCGCACGGCCGCGCAGACGGCTCCTTGAGAGTCAAGACAGGACCCGCCCAGTCCCGCGAACGGGTCGCCGGTGAGACCGGAGCTATCGAAGAACGTGGAGCCGTCGCCCGATCCGCAGTCAGTCGCGGAGGAATCGAACCCATCCCCGGACGTGTCGCCGCCGAACGGGTCGTACGTGGAAAGGGTGATCGACTCACAGTTTGGGGTGACGACGTCGACATCGTCGGCGTCTCCGGTGTCGGTGCCGGCCCCGCAGTTGATCGTGTCGACGACGCCGTCGAGAGCGTGAATGTCGTCATTGCCGGCGCCCCCATCGATCGTGTCGGCGCCGGGGCCGCCGTACAGCGCGTCGTTCCCGTTGCCGCCAATCAGCAGGTTTTTGTCGCCGTTTCCGCCCTCCAGGGCGTCATTGCCATCGCCGCCGACGATCACGTCGTTGCCGCTGCTCCCGCTGCCTCCGGAGTTGTCATTCGGCTCGCCGACCAGGACGTCGTCGCCACCGCCGCCGCTGATGATGTTCGCGGCCGGGCTTCCGGTGATGTTGTCGTCGCCGGTGCCCCCGGTCACGTTCTCGACGTCGTCGGCGACGTTGTCGCCCTCCGCCGCCTCGCCGTCGTTGGCAACGTTGTCGAGGCTCACGAACACCGATGCGGTACGGCTCGCGTAGGTGACCGTGTCGAGGCCCGGGCCGCCGAAGATCGCGTCGGGGCCCGTACCTCCGTCCATGGTGTCGTTCCCGCCCCCGGCGCAGTTGAGAGCGCCGTCGAGGAGGGTGTCGGCGCCACCGCCACCGCTGAGGTTGTCGTCACCCGCGCAGCCGATCAGGACGTCGCTGCCGTTGCCACCGATCAGGGTGTCGTTGCCGGCCGCCCCGGTCACGGTTGCGCTGGTGGCCGCCGTGACCCAGACGAGGTCGTTCATGTCGCCCGCGTTGACCGTGATCGCGTTGATGCCGGCACCCGGGCAGTTGACCTTGTTGGCGTTGACCGCGCTGCAGGCGGTGCCACCCGCGATCGTGGCACCCGAGTCCTGGATCGTGTAGACGCCGCCGGCGAGCGAGACGATCGTCTGGTTGGTCTCGCCGTTGGCGGCCGTGTAGGTGAGCGTCGAGCCGCTCTTGGTGACCGTCGACGCGAGCGCCGGTGCGGCGCTGGCTGCCCCTAGCGCCAGGCAGGCAGCGAGCGTCAGGCCAAGAAGCCGTACCCAGCCGACGATGCCACGATTCAAGTGATCCGAACTGCCCATCTACCTGCTCCACCCTCGCCAAGGGGGCAGCCGGCAACGGTACGGCTTCCGGCCCGCCGCCGCATCGGGATTAGTGGGGGTTTTTTCGTCCAGCCGAGGTGGCTGGACGCTACTCGGACGAGCCGCCGTCGTCGGTGCCGGTGCCGGTGTCGGTGCCGGTCTCGATCTCCTGAGCCAGCTCCGCCAGCTCCTCGGCGAACGAGGGACCGAAGCCCTCCAGCTCCGCGCCGTCGCCCTCGAGACCGAGCTCTGCTGCCAGCTCCTCCTCGTCGAGCAGGCCCTCCTCACTCGGGGGCTCGACCGGCTCGGTCGGCTCGATGGTGAGAGTCCGGTAGTGCTTGAGGCCGGTTGCGGCCGGGATCAGCTTGCCGATGATCACGTTCTCCTTGAGGCCGACCAGGCGATCCCGCTTGCCTTCCAGGGCAGCGTCGGTGAGCACCTTGGTCGTCTCCTGGAACGAGGCGGCCGAGAGGAAGGACTCGGTGGCCAGCGAGGCCTTGGTGATCCCGAGGATCACCTCTTCGCCCTTGGCGGGCGTGCCGCCGCCCTCCTTGGCTTCCTTGTTGATCGCCTTCAGCTTCTGGCGGTCCTCGAGTTGGCCGGGCAGCAGCGAGGTCGAGCCCTTCGAGTCGACCCGCACCTTCTTCAGCATCTGGCGCACGATCACCTCGATGTGCTTGTCGTTGATGTCGACGCCCTGGGCTCGGTAGACCCTCTGGACCTCGCCGACGAGGTACACCTCGGTGTCGGTGCGACCCCTGATCGACAGCAGCTCGGCCGGGTACAGCGATCCCTCATTGAGCTGCTGGCCGGGCTCGACCTTCTCGCCAGCCTCGACGAACAGCCGCATGCGGGCCGGGAAGCTGTGGGCGTACTCCTCGCCCTTCTCGTCGGTGATCGTGACCTTGACGGCCTTGGCGGTCTCCTCGACCGCGACCTTGCCGGCCACCTCGGCCATGTGCGCGAGCCCCTTCGGCTTGCGCGCCTCGAAAAGCTCGACGACGCGCGGCAGGCCCTGGGTGATGTCCTGGCCGGCGACGCCACCGGTGTGGAAAGTACGCATCGTCAGCTGGGTGCCGGGCTCACCGATCGACTGGGCGGCGATGATCCCCACCGCGTCGCCGATGTCAACGATCGATCCCGTCGCCGGGGCCAGTCCGTAGCAGGAGCGGCAGAGCCCCGACTCCGCGTCGCATTTGAGCACTGAGCGAACCGGCACCGAGGTCTCCTCGTCACCGACGGCCTCGGCGATCTGCTCGATGTCCTCCAGCTCGATCTGCTGGTTTCGCTTCAGCAGCTCGCGTCCGCGCTTGGTCGCGAACTTCTTCGCCGCCAAGCGGCCGATCAGGTTGTCGTTGAGCGAGCCGTCGTCCTTGCGCAGCGGCATCTCGATCCCGTCCTTGGTCTTGCAGTCCTGCTCGCGGACGATCACGTCCTGGGCGACGTCGACCAGGCGCCGGGTCAGGTAGCCCGAGTCGGCGGTGCGCAGCGCGGTGTCGGCGAGTCCCTTGCGGGCGCCGTGCGTGGAGATGAAGTACTCGAGCACCGAGAGGCCCTCCATGAAGTTGGCCCTAATCGGCCGCTCGATGATCTCGCCCTTCGGGTTCGCCATCAGGCCCCGCATCCCGGCCAGCTGGCGGATCTGCTTGAACGACCCGCGGGCCCCTGAGTTGGCCATCATGAAGAGCGGGTTCAGCTCGTGGAGGTTGTCCTCCATCGCCTTCGCGACTTCCTCGGTGGCCGCGTCCCAGCGTGAGGTGACCGCCTCGTGGCGTTCCTCCTGGGTGATGTAGCCGTCGTTGTACTGGCCGTAGATCTCGTCGGCTTCCTTCTCGTAGCGCTCGAGGATCTCTTCCTTGTTGGGCGGCGAGATCACGTCGTTCTTGGAGATCGTGATCCCCGCCTGGCTGGCGAAATGGAAGCCAAGGTCCTTGAAGGCGTCGAGCACCAGCGAAACCGTCGGGGCTCCGTAGGTCTCGACAAGGCTGGAGACCATCTGGTTGACGTCGCGCTTCTTTAGCGAGTGGTTGACGAACTCGTAGCTGTCGGGCTCGAACTCCTCGCCCAGTGCCTCCTCGAGCGCCCGCTCGATGCGGTCGTTGAAAATGATCCGCCCGACCGTGGTCAGGAAGTGCTCGTGGTCGGCCCGCCTGTACTCCGCGAAGTCGTGCAGCGCGACGGTGCCGTTCTCGTAGGCAAGCTCGGCCTCCTGCGCGGTCCGGAACGGGTGCGGCTTGTGCTTCAGCTTCGAGGCGTCGAGCTCAGTGACGTCGTCGCCCGAATAGGTGAGGTAATAGATGCCCAGCACCATGTCCTGGGTCGGCGTCGCCAGCGGCGCGCCGTGAGCCGGCGAGAGGATGTTGTTGGAGGACAGCATCAGGATGCGGGCCTCCGCCTGCGACTCCGCCGAGAGCGGCACGTGGACCGCCATCTGGTCGCCGTCGAAGTCGGCGTTGAACGCGTGGCAGACCAGCGGGTGGATCTGGATCGCCTTGCCCTCCACCAGCACCGGCTCGAACGCCTGGATGCCGAGGCGGTGCAGGGTC
>JBBQBH010000060.1:0-15525 GCA_038317345.1 Solirubrobacterales bacterium | reverse complement strand
TTGACGCCGGTGGCGAAGTGGTCGTCCTTGCCCGGGAGAGCGGTCACGGTCGAACCAGCGGCGTATCTGCCGAGCGGGAGCTCGGTGAGGTGTTCACCGTACGAGACGGCAAGGTAGTGCGGGTTCGCTTGTACGGCAGTTAGCGCGAGGCCCTCGAAGCCGCCGGGCTGCGGGAGTAGGCGATGTCGGAGGAGAACGTCGAGGTCGTGCGGCAGCTTTTTGAGGCATTCGGCCCCGACCTGGACCCAGCGATTGAGTTCTGGCACTCGGACCTCGACTACCGGGCGGTTGAAGGCGCACTCGATGACATCGGCGTGTTTCACGGCCACGAGGCGTTGCGGCATACTGGGAACAGTGGATTGAAACCTTCGACGAATTTCGCGCCGAACCCGAGCGGCTGATCGACGCGGGAGAGCAGATTGTTGCCGCCGTCCACGTCACCGGACGGATGAAGGACAGTGATGCAGTTGTCGACATGCGCATCTGGATCGTCTACACCCTGCGGGATGGGAAGGTCGCTGGAGGCCGCGAGTACGAGACCAAGCAGGAAGCCCTCGAAGCTGCCGGGCTGTCGGAGTAGGCGATGTCACTGAACAACGTGGAGATTGTGCGGGCCTCCTTCGAGGCGTGGAACGCCGGGGACATGGATGCCTTTCGTGAGCTGTATGACCCCGACGTCATCGTGCGCACCGCCGAGGGTTGGCCGGAGCCGGGGCCATACGTAGGTCGGGAGGCGTTCATGGCCTGGGTAGAGCAGCTCCGCAAGACCTGGGGCGCCGACACAGCGGAACCGATCAGCGATTTCATGGACCTCGCTGACCACGTTGTCGTGAGGATGGTCTGGCACGGGGCCGGGCGCGGCCCTGCGGCCAACATCGAGTTCACAATCGTTTACACGGTGCGCAAAGGAAGGGATCTTCGGCCTGCAGTACGTCTGGGATCACGCCGAGGCCCTCGAGGCCGCCGGGCTGCGGGAGTAGGCGTGCGAGTCTCGCCGGAGGCTTCTAGCCGCTGGAAATCTCCACGAGCAAGGGCGGCAGCGCCAGCCCTATGGAAAAAGGGTGGGTACTTCCTTGGTCTTGACATCGGCGGAGACTTGCCTTCCTCCAGGACAGAATCCTGGCGGCGGGGTCTCCGTGGAACCCGGTCCGGCTCATACGAAACGGCCCCGCTTGAGTGGGGCCGTTTTGTGGTACCGCTTTGGTACCGACCGATGCGTCCATTCTGTCCACAACGTCCGCCGGCCTGGAAGAAACGGACGATCTGGACGCTCGCGGACGCATCTACAATCGCCGAGTTGGGGGACGAGATCGCCCAGGCCGAGTCCCAGGGCGGCTGAGCTTGGCTCGGCGCGCCCTGGTAACCGGCGCCACCGGTTTTGTCGGCGGGCGACTCGCCACCGCGCTCGCCGACCGGGGCTGGGAGGTGCGCTGTCTGGTGCGCGATCGGTCACGGGCACGGGAGCTGGCCCAGCGCGGATTCGAGCTCCACGAGGCGGACGTGCTCGATGCCGAGGCCCTGCGCGGAGCAGGGCGAGGCGTGGGGGTCGCCTACTACCTGATCCACGCGATGGGGCGCGGGGGCAGCGGCGAATTCGAGGAGCGCGAGCGGCAGGGCGCCGGGAACTTCGCCGAGATGGCCACGCGAGAGGGGATCGGCCGGGTCGTCTATCTCGGAGGGCTGGGTGACAGCCCGCAGTCCAAGCACCTCCGCAGCCGCCGGCTGACGGCCCAGATCCTCTCGCAGCTGGGGCCGCCGCTGACCTACTTTCGCGCCGGGATGATCGTCGGAGCGGGGAGCGAGTCCTACCGCACGCTTCGCTACCTGGTGCAGCGGCTCCCCGCCATGATCGGCCCGGCCTGGCTCTCCAAGCCCACGCAGCCGATCGGGATCGACGACGTGATCGCCTACCTGGCGGCGGCGCCGGACGTCGCAGCCTCGGAGGCTCGCGAGATACAGATCGGTGGCCCCGACGTGCTCTCCTACGGCGAGATGCTCGACCTGATGGCCGATGCCCTCGGCGTGCGCCGGCGCCCGAGGGTTCCCGTGCCGCTGATCACGCCTTGGCTCTCCTCGCTCTGGATCGGCCTCGTGACCCCTGTCGACGCCGGTGTCGCACGCCCGCTCGTCGAGGGTCTTTCGACCCCGACTGTCGTCACCGACGGCTCCGGGGCCGCCCTGTTCGGCATCAGGCCGATTCCGTTCATGGAGGCCCTCCGCAGGGCGCTCGCGGAGGATCCGGACGTGCCCGCCACGGTTCGGGCCCGAGCGGCCGAATGATCCTCTCCGAGCCGAAGGGGGCCGACGGCGGCTCTGCGGTCAGTGGGCGGCGACGGTCAGGCTGCCGCCGGCGGAGGCGAATCCTCGGCCCGCAAGCTGATCGCGGATCCGCAGCAGGGCGACGTCCTTGGCCTTGGCCTCGAGCATGATGTCGAAGTCGTCCTTCCCCGCCGCTTCGCGGAGGAAGTACTCGAAGGCGATCGGGTCCACCAGATCCGCATGGGCACGAAGCTGGGGCAGTGCGATTCGACGCTGGACGCGATGTCCGCGCTGGCGCTTTCGCTCCTCGACGTCGAGCCGTGGGGAGGAGTAGTGGATCTTGGGGGTCGTTCCCGCCGGCCAGGTGGCCAGCGCGGCAGCGAGGGCATCGGCATCCGGGATGCCCGCCGGGTCGTGGCAGCGGTGATGCAGGAAATCCCAGACCACCGGCGACTCGCAGCGCGCCGAGAGGGTGAGCACGTCGGCGAGCCCGAAGGTGCGGTCGTCGTTCTCGATCGCCAGCCGGGCGCGGGCCCGCTCGCTGAGGGATTCGAAGCCGGCGAGAAAGCGATCGCCTGCAGCCGCGACGCCGCCCGACCCACCCCCGACGTGGAGGACGACCACCGACTCGGGCGGCAACCCCATCGCATCGAGAAGCGCCGCCTGCAGCTCGAGGTCGGCGACGGCCGCCTCGCGCACCTCGCGGTGCTCCGAGTTCAAGACCGTGTACTGGCCCGGGTGCGTGCAAAGGCGGACCCCGAGCCGCCGTGCGGTCGCACCGATCTCGGCGAGCTCCTCGGCGCACTCCTCCACCTGCCCGTGGAACCGGGTCATCTCCGGACGGCTCGCATAGGATGAAAGCGCAGTCGCCACCCGGTACATCCGAATGTCGTGGCGATCGAGGTGGTCGAGAATGGCCCCAAGACGCCGCAGCGAGACCCGCAGGTGCGGCCCCGACCCCCAGCGGCGCGTGTCGTGGGAGGGAAGCCCGCCGTCGCCGAGGACCTTGACCGCAAAACCCGTCGATGACGACTCACCCGGTCAGCGACGTTTCCCGTTGTCCCGACTCGGCGCCCGAGGATGCTCCGGGCCATGCGGGCTTCGCGAAGACGAGCTGCAGATCCCGAAGGCGTGCCTCGCGAAATCCGGCCTCGGATATCGCGAAGTACATCTCCCAGAGGCGGCGGAAGCGCTCGTCGTAGCCGAGCTCGGCTAGCTGCTCGGACGCGGCCAGAAACCGCTCCCGCCAGTGGCGCAGGGTCAAGGCGTAGCTCGAGCTGATGTCCTCCAAGAAGGTCGTGCGCATGTCGGTGCGGCGCGCGATCGAACGCTGCATCGCGCCGAGCGAGGGAAGGCAGCCGCCCGGGAAGATCAGGGTGTTGGCGAAGCTTCTGGCGCTCTTCTCGCCCTCATAGGCCCGGTCGTCGATCGTGATCGCCTGCAGGAACATCAGCCCGTGCGGTGCGAGCAGCGCCGAGCAGCGCTCGAAAAAGGTGTCGAGGTACTCCCAGCCGACCGCCTCGATCATCTCGATCGAGGCCAGCTTGTCGTAGCTCGGGGCGAGCTCCCGGTAATCGGCGCCGAGCACCCGGACGCGGTCCTCCAGCCCCGCGGCCCGGATCCGCCCCTCCGCGTACTCGCGCTGTTCTCGTGAGATCGTAGTCGTGGTCACGCGGCAGCCGTATCGCGATGCCGCGTACAGGGCGAGGCCACCCCAGCCGGTGCCGATCTCGAGCAGGTGCTGGTCGGGCCCCAGCTCGAGTCCGTCGCAGATCCGCTCGAGCTTCGCCTGCTGGGCCTCCTCGAGCGTCGCATCAGGGCGTTCGAAGAAGGCGCTCGAGTACATCATCCACTCGCGATCCAGGAAGAGCCCGAACATCTCGTTGCCCAGGTCGTAGTGGGCGGCGACGTTCCGCCGAGCGCCGCGGCGGCTGTTCAGCACCGGCAGCGCGCCGAGCCGCTGCACGGGCCGGAGCAGCGGGGCCAGCCTGCTGCGGACGTGATCGCCACGTCGCAGTTCGCGGGCGCCGATCCGGAACAGGGCAACGATGTCGTCGACCTCCCAGAGGGCGTCGACGTATGCCTCGCCAAGGGCGATGCTGCGGCTGCTCAGCAACGATCGGTAGAGGCCGGCGGATCGGACGGTCACGGTGGCGCCAATCCCCGCGTCGTGGGGGCCGAAGCTGAGGCGCTCGCCGCTCCACTCCTCCAGCAGAGTGAGGCGACCAGTGCGCACGCGTCCCAGCAGGGCATGGACAGCGGCGCGCGCGGCTCGCGCGATCATTGCTCGGCGGGCCTTGCTTCTGGGCCGCGCAGGTCGGAGTTCCCCTCCGCTCTCGTCCGGTCGGGATGGCGATGATAGGGCGCTCCCTTGATCTTCAGCCGCACTGCGTTCGAGTAGATCCCTATGGGGACGGCGAGTGACATCGGCGGGTAGGTGAGAAGGACGCGCGTCATCAGTGCGGGTGAGAGCACTCGCCGGCGCAGGGCCAGCGTCGCGTCGAAGACCCTGCTCCCGCGCTCGATGTTGGTGATCTGCACGTCAAGGGCGTCCCCGGGCTCGGTGATGCGCCAGTGGTAGGTCTGCTCCATCGACATGAACGGAGAGACGTGCAGGCGCTTGGCCGCCCGGCCGTGAATCGGCCCCGCATCCCCGTTCCGGTCGAGCACATAGGCGTGGCGCTGTCGCCAGGGAGTGTTGGTGACCTCGGCGATCACGGCGTCGACCCTCTCTGCGGTGCGATCGTAGAGGTAGTAGAAGCTGACCGGGTTGAAGCTGCGGCCCAGGTAGCGCAGGTGGGTGAGGAGTCGAACCGGCCCTTGGGGCCGGCGGCCGATGCGCTCCTCGACGAGGCGCCGGGCGGACTCGGCGAGCGGGACATCGGGATCTCCCAGGTAGTCCGAGCGGCGAAACCGCACCGGTGCCGGTCGCCGCGCCGAGTAGAGGGGGTGTCGGTCGAACAGTCCCGGGAGCTCGTCGAGATCGAGCAGGGTCATGAAAATCCGGTAGCGGAACGAGTGCGCGATGGCGCCGAAGCGCCGGTGGTGAACCCAACCCTCGTAGATCGCCGAGTCGCTCATGCGGCGATCTCCAGCGGCTCGGGGGCGGGCATTGCGGGCAGATCGGGGGCCAGTCGCTCGCAAGCCCGAAGCGCGCTCCAGACCCCGTCCTCGTGAAAGCCCCAGCGCCAGTAGGCGCCGCAGTAGTGGGTGCGGTTGCGACCGCTGATCTCTCCGTGGCGACGCTGGGCGGCGATCCCGGCCTGCGTGTAGATCGGATGGGCGTACTCGATCCGGCGGATGATCCTGTCGGGGTCGACCGACTCCGAGCGGTTGAGGGTGACGCAGAACTCGCGGTCGGCGACCAGTCCCTGTAACCGGTTCATGTGGTAGGTGACGGTGGTGAGGCCGGCTGGCTCGTCGGTGAGGTGGAAGTTCCAGGCCGCCCAGGCACGGCGACGACGCGGAAGCAGGCTCTCATCCGTGTGCAGCACGGCCTCGTTTCGCCCGTAGGGGAAGGAGCCGAGGATCTCACGCTCGACGGGTGACGCGTCGGCCAGCATCGTCAGCGCCTGGTCGGAGTGGGTGGCGATCACGACCTCGTCGAAGCTCTGCGATCCGCCATCCCAGGCGATCTCGACCCGGTCCGGGTGGCGCTCGATGCGCCGCACCGGCGTGCGCAGGCGGATGCGGTCGCGCATCGGGGCGGTGATGGCGTCGACGTAGGTCCGGCTCCCGCCGACGACCGTGCGCCAGCGCGGGCGTTCGGAGAGCTGGAGGACGCCGTGGTTCTCGAAGAACTCCGCCAGGAAGCTGGCCGGAAACGACCAGAGCTGGTCGGGGCCCGTCGACCAGACTGCCGACACCTGGGGCACGATCAGTCGCTCGACGAAGTAGTCGGAGTAGCCGCCGTCGGCGAGGAATCGCCGCAGCGAGGGGCCGGCGCCGTTGGTCCCGACCAGCATTCGCGCCTCGCGGTTGAATCGCACGAGGTCCAACAGCATGCGATGGAATCGTCGGTCGAAGAGGTGGGCAGGGTTTGCGAACAGACCGCTCGGGCGGCTCGCCCACTCGAAGCGGCCCGCCTCATCGGCGACCGAGAAGCTCATATCGGCCGGCTGGGACGCGACGCCGAGCTGGTCTAGCAGTCGCTCGAAGTTCGGGTAGTTGCGGTCGTTGAAGACGATGAACCCCGTGTCCACGTTCCAGACGCCGCTGCCGGTGTCGACCCGGATCGTGTTGGTGTGGCCGCCCGGGTAGTCGTTGGCCTCGAACAGGGTCGTCTCGTGGCCGGCATCGTGGAGGCGGCGGGCAGCGACCAGGCCGGAGACCCCGCCGCCGACGATCGCGACCCTCATTCGGGGCTCCGCTCGACGCACCCGCTGCTGCGGTCGTCCTGCGCGAGCGCCTCAGCGAGACCGGCCTTCGCTCGATCGCCGATCCTCCTGAAAAGGACACCGAGCAGCGGGTCGGCGATCCGCAGCGGCCCACGCAGACGGAGCTGGGCGTCGTATGTCACCACCGTTCCGGAGTCGGGCAGCTCGCCCACCGTGATCGTGTCCTCGGAGACGACGGTCCTGCTCTCGGCGCGCAGCACGACACTGCGCGGCTGGTCAATTGCGACAGTGCGGTATTCGAGCGGAACCTGGCGACCGAGAAAGCCGGCGACGACGCGAAAGCGCGCTCCGAGGCGCAGCGGCTCACCGGTCAGCGGCCATGCCTCGCTGACGCCGGGATCCCACTCCGCCGTCGAGCTGAAGTTCGCCAGGTAGTCGAACACCTCTCGGGCCGGCCTGGGTGACGTCACGGTGGCTGCGTAATGCGCCATCACACGCTCCTATCTGTCGGGTTCTCGCCGGCGAATATCTCGACGCCAGGAATGCCGGCCTCGTCGAGATGCGCGGCCAGACCGCCGCGTCGGGCGCACTGCGACCAGAGCCGCTCTCGCTCCTCTCTCGACTCCCGCGTCCAGGGAAGCCGGTGCTTCGGCCGGCACCTGCGGTCGTGCCAGAATCCGCCCGAGCACTGGTCGGGCTCGACGGAGGTCGCGAGCCAGACGATCGTGTCGGCGCCCTCGCGGGAGTCGCGAAGCAGCGGCCGCATCAGGTGGTGAAAGCGGGGGAGAGAGCTGCTGAGGCCGGGCGTGTCGGCCCAGCCGGGGTGCATCGAATGGAAGCTGATCCTCGTGTCCGCCAGCAGTTCGGCCCAGACCTCGGTGAGAGCGACCTCGGCGCGCTTCGTATGCGCGTAGAACGCCGGTCCGTCGAACCGGCGAAGGTCGAGCTCTGGGTCGTCGGCGTCGAGTCGAGCGGCGTACATGCCGCCGGACGAGACGCTGATCACGCGGGCGTGATCAGCGCGCCGCATGGCCCCGAGCAGAAATCCCGTGAGCACGAAAGGCCCGAGGACGTTCGTCGCGAAGGCCAGCTCGAAGCCGTCCCTGCTGCGCTCTCGCGCCGCCGGCAGCACTCCGGCGTTGTGGACGAGCACGTCGAGCCTCTGCTCGTCCGCGGAGAAGCGTTGGGCGAAGCGCCGGACCGCCTCGAGGTCCGCGAGGTCGCAGACCTCCAGCTCGAGCTTGGCCCCCGAGTCGAGGTTCGATTCGATCCGCTTGCGCGCCGCTTCGCCGCGCTCGCGTTTGCGGACCAGCATGTGCACCCGGGCGCCGGCGCGCGCCAGCCCCTCGCAGGTCGCCTCGCCCAGCCCCGAGCTCGCTCCCGTGACCAGCGCGACCTTGCCGGTGAGGCTGCCGGCCACGGCGCTTTGCCAGGAGAGCCCGCGCAGTCTGTACCCCAGCCTGGTGTAGCCCGGAACCACCGAGAAGTCGAGCAGGCGGTCGACGATCGTGGCCGTGGCCCGGCGCCCGGCGCTCGCCGAGGACGGTGGCCCCGCGACCAGAGTCTGCACAGGGTCTGTCCAAGTTGACATGGGAGGTTTGTACCAGTTACACTCATGTCTGTCAAGAGTTTGTCGAATGATGGTTCGGTCTGATCCCAGCCCTCACGCCTCCGGCCCGGGCCCTGCCCGCGACGAGACGCGGTCGCCGGGGGTGCCGTTCGTGCGGATCGGCGAGCTCGCCCGGCGGACCGGGGTCCGAGCGGAGACGATTCGTGCCTGGGAGCGCCGCTACGGGCTGATCGAGCCGGCAAGGAGCGACGGCGGCTTTCGCCTCTACTCGCCCGCCGACGAGGAACGAATACGTGCGACGCGGTCGCTGATCGCCGAGGGCGTCTCCGCGGCCGAGGCGGCGAGGCAGGCTGGATCGGGAGCCGACCCGGCGGGCGCGACGGTGTCCGTCCGCTCGCCCGACGCCGAGGCGGGCCGGCTTCGCGATGCGCTGGAGGCCTACGACGAGGAGGAGGCGAACGCCGTTCTCGATCGGTCGCTGAGCGTGTTCTCCCTCGATGTCTTCACCGGCGCGGTGGTGCTTCCCGCGATGGCGGCGATCGGCGACCGCTGGGCTGGGGGCGAGGTGTCGGTCGCCCAGGAGCACTTCGCAACCTACGTGGCGAGAGGACGCCTGCTCGCCCTTTCGCGCGGTTGGGGATCGGGACTGGGCCCGCTCGCCCTGCTGGCATGCCCCCCCGGTGAGCTGCACGACATCGGCCTGATCGCGTTCGGGCTCTCCCTCCGAAACCGAGGCTGGCGGGTCGCCTACCTGGGCCCGGACACGCCGCTCGACACGCTGGCCGAAGCGGCGCGTCGGCTGCGCCCGGTGCTCGCCGTCATGAGCGTCGCCGTCCCCGAGCTGCTCGCCGCAGCGGGCCCTGGGCTGAGCCAGTTGGCTGCCGCGGTGCCGGTATGGGTCGGTGGGCCGGGTGCCAGCGAGGAGGGCGCCCGCCGCGCGGGCGTGCACTTCCTCCGGGGAAATCCGGCCGAGGCGGCGGCACGGCTGAGCACCGAACCCGGGCAGCCCGTGTCTTCCGAGCCCAAGCGCCCCGGGTGATCCCATGCGTGGCTCAATGCCAGCAGCAGTACGCCTCGTCGACCGACCCGCGAGCGAGCACGTGCCGGAGGGCGGCTCTGTCGACTCCGTGCAGGAGGCCGAGGTGCTCCTCCCAGAGCCGATGCTCGAGCGGCTCTGGACGCGCGAATACCTCGAGCGCCTGGCGCGAGCCTACTGGCGCTATCTGCACCGGATCTCGTTTGGCTTGCTGCGCGTCGTCTACGAGCCCGACGCGCGCAGCGTGGTGCTGGTGGCGCGCCCCTTTGCGCTGCTTCGCTTCCACACGCCGCAGTACCGGACGAGCGCTTCGAGCGGCTCTGTCGAGTGGCGGATCGAGCGGGGCCTGCTCGTCGCGAAGGAGGGCCGGGGCAACGGCTTCCTGCGGATCGCCGTCGAACGCGACCGGGCCAGCGCCCCACCCGGCCAGGCGCGGCTCGACGTCCGTGTCGCGGTTCGTAACTTCTACCCCTGGCTGGGCGGCAGCGGCCGGTTCGCGCGGTTCGGCACCTGGCTCTACAGCGCCACGCAGCTGCGGATCCATGTGATCGTCACTCGCGGCTTCCTGCGGTCGCTGGCGCGATTGGACCTGCCGCCCTCAAGGGTGGGGACGCTTCACGGCGAGATCGCCGCGGACGACACCTAGCCTGGACCGCCTCCAAGATGTGCCGACACTTTCGGCTCATCTCGCCTCCATCTTGCGAGCACCGTCTGAGCCAGGCCGGGTTTGACGGAGACCCCGACGGTGGACCCGCCGCAAGGCCGAGGACGAGCTTCAGAACGTCTTGGCGGACGTTAGACGCGAGATCTGGAGACCACCCGAACCCACACGGATCCCAGCCGAGCCGCAATCGGAGCCGAGCTTCCACGAGTTTGCCTCCGAGTGGTTTGAGGGTTTGCGACACGAGGGCCTTTCCCCGGTCACGCTCGCCACCTACGAGTGGGAGCTGACCAACCATTTGCTGCCCTTCTTCGCCGAGCACTGCTTGCCCTCGATCACGATTGCTGAGGTCGACCGCTATCGACAGGAGAAGGTTGGCGAGGGAGTGCTCGGCCCCACTTCGATCAACAAGACGATCGGCCGCCTTGCCCAGATCCTCGAGGTGGCCGTGGAGCGCGAGTTGATCACACGGAATCCAGCCCGGGGACGGAGGCGACGGCTCAAGCAACGACATGAGCGGACCTGGCTCGACCGCGCCGAGCAGATCGCAGCCCTCCTGCAGGCCGCCGGCGAGCTGGATCGCGAGGCCCGCGTCGACCGGCGAGCAACGCCGCGGCGGACGCTACTTGCAGCCCTCACCCTCGGAGGTCTGCGGATCGGCGAGGCCCTGGCCCTTCGCTGGCGCGACGTCGATCTCGCTGCCGGCCGCTTGCACGTCCGCGACTCCAAGACCGATGCAGGAGTACGTCAAATCGATCTGTTGCCTGCGCTTCGCGAGGAGCTGTCGGTCCACAAGGCAGAGACGAGGCTTGGAGGGCCCGATGACTTCGTGTTCCCAACCGACAGGGGCGGACGGGCAAATCCGAGCAACGTCCGGAGCCGGACCATGGCCAAAACGATCGAGCGCGCGAACGAGAACCTGGCGGAACACGATGCGGCGCCGCTCCCTGAAGGACTGACGCCGCACTCACTCCGGCGAACCTTCATCTCGCTTCTGCTCGCGACAGGCGCCGAGGTCCCCTACGTGATGCAGCAGGTCGGCCATGCGGATCCGAAGGTGACGCTGTCGATCTACGCCCAGGTGATGTTCCGTGGTGAGGGCGAACGCGAGCACCTGAAAGCCTCATCGAGGGGTCTGATTGGGCACTATTGGGCACTGGCGGCGATCTCGAGGCCGCCGAGCCGGGTGAACAGCTCTCCCTGAAGGCGCTCGACCCAACCGTCAGTGCAGGGGATTCAGCTGATGGGCGATCCTGGACTCGAACCAGGGACCTCTTCCTTATCAGAGAAGCGCTCTGACCGACTGAGCTAATCGCCCGCTTGCGGCCGATCATAGCGACGGCGCTCGGGGCGCTCGGATGCCTGGCTCGGGGAGTATCAGGCCGCGCGCTTGGACTTCAAACGCTGCGTCAGAGCGATCAATTCGTCGAGCTCGTCGAAGCGGATCTCGGCCCTGATCTGCCCACCCCGCACCCCCAGCTTCACCTCGTGGCCAAGCGCCGACTCGAGCTTTTCCTCGGCCTTGTCGAGCGCTTCGCGCAGCTCGGGATCGAGTGCCGCCCGCGCGCGTTTAGCTGTCCCCCTTCCATCTGGCTGGCTAGCCAGCTTGGCCCTGTTCTCGGTCTCGCGGACCGACCAGCCGGCTGCGGCCGCGTCGCGCGCCAGGCGCCGACGCACGTCGTTGCCGCGCACCTGCAGGATCGCCCGCCCGTGCCCCTCGGTCAGCTCACCGCTCTCGAGCAGCTCCAGCGCTTCGTCGGGCAGGTCGAGCAGCCGAACCAGGTTGGAGATCGCCGAGCGGCTGCGGCCGACCCTGCGGCCGACCTCCTCCTTCGAGAGCTCGAGATCCTCGACCAGCGCCGCGCAGGCGCGGGCCTCCTCGACCGGGTTGAGGTCCTCGCGGACCATGTTCTCGACCAGCGCCGTCTGCAGGCGCTCGGCTTCCGCGGACTCGCGGACCACCGCCGGCACCCGCTCCAGGCCGACCTCCTGGGCCGCCCGCCAGCGGCGCTCGCCGGCGATCAGCTCGTAGCTTCCGTCCGCGAGCGGTCGCACCAGCAGCGGCTGGACCAATCCGCTTGCCTGGATCGACGCGACGAGCACGTCCATCGACTCCGGGTCGAAGCGGCGCCGGGGCTGGCTCGGGTTCGGCTTGATCGCCTCCACCGGCAGCTCGCGCAGCTCCGCGTCCCCATCGGGTCCCTCGGGGAGGATCGCCGCCAGGCCGCGCCCGATGCCGCGCCGCTCGCTCATGCCGCCTGCTCCCGCAGAGATCGCGCCTCAGCCTCCGCCTTGCGCGCGGCGATCTCGCCCGCCAGCGCGCCGTAGGCCAGGGCCCCGCGCGATGCGGGTGCATGGGCGGTCACCGGCTCGCCGTAGCTCGGGGACTCGGCCAATTTGACGCTGCGGGGGATCACGGTTTCGAACACGAGCTCACCGAAGTGGTCGCGCAGCTCCCGCTCAACGTCGATCGAGAGGCGAGTGCGCTCGTCGTGCATGGTGATGATCAGACCCGACAGCTCCAGCGGGGGGTTCAATTCACGGCGGATCAACGCCAGCGTCTCGAGGAATTGGACCAAGCCCTCGAGGGCCAGATACTCCGCCTGCACCGGGACGATCACCCGATCGGCGGCGGTCAGGGCATTGACGGTCACCGGGCCCAGCGACGGGGGGCAGTCGATCAGGGTAAAGACGAAGCGTTCGCGAACCGGCCCGAGCCGCTCGCGCAGCCGGGTCTCGTAGCGCTCGATCCGCGGCAGCTCCACCGACGCTCCCGCCAAGTCGCGGCTGGCGGGAACCAACCAGAGATTGTCCGGCCCGGCCGGGCGCGCCGCCTCGGCCACCGACACCTCCCCGCAGAGGCAGTCATACGAGGACGGGGTGGCGTCACGGTCCGCACCGAGCGCCAGCGTCGCGCTGCACTGCGGGTCGAGGTCGACCAGGAGGGTCTGGGCGCCGCTCGCCGATACGCAGGCGCCGAGGTTGACGGCGGTCGTCGTTTTGCCGACACCGCCCTTCTGGTTGGCAATCGCATAGACCGCGCCCATTCCTTCTCAGCCTAGCCAGTGCTTCGGCGCTTACCGAAGGGGCGCTTCTTGGCCAACCCCGGCCTCCTCGGAAGCCCCTCCGGGGTGGGGCCGGCCTTCTCGATCACGTGCAGGTGTCGGTGCCGGCTGCCTGCGTAGGGACCAACCGCGAGCACCTCCCGCGGCTGCATTCCCAGCCGCTCTGCCGCCGCCTCGAGCTCCGCCTCCTCGTCGGCGCCGCGGCGCCCCTTCCAGGCAACCAGCAGCCCGTCCTCGCGCAGTAGCGGAGAAGCAAGCTCGGCGAGAGTGGAAAGCCGCCCGACTGCCCGCGCGGTCACGATCTCATAGGCCTCACGGCCGCCCTCGGGAGCTCGTGATCCGGCCCAGGTTTCGGCGCGCTCGTTGACCACCCGCACGTTGCCGATGCCCGCTTCTGCGGCCGCCCGCCGCATGAAGTCGCACTTGCGGGCCACCGACTCGATCAGGTCGACCTGCGCGCCGGGCAGGGCCACCGCGAGCGCGAGACCCGGGAATCCGGATCCGGATCCAACGTCGGCAATCGCAGTCGCAACCGCGAACTCGGTCACCTCGAGCCCGGTGAGGCTGTCGGCGACGTGCACCTGCCAGGCTCGCTGCGGCTCGGTGACCGAGCTGACCGAGGCGCGCTCGGAGCGCAGCAGACCCAGCACCTGCTCCAGCGCCCCGCGAGCCTGGGCGTCGAGCTCGACCGGAAGCGACTCGGGGCCGGGCGCGCCTGCGGCGTCGCTCACTCGGAAAGCAGCGGCGCCACGACCACGCAGCGATTCGGTTCGGTGCCCTCGCTGTAGGTCTCCACCTCTGGGCGCTCCTTGAGATGCTCGTGCACGACGCGGCGCTCCGGAGCGCTCATTGCATCCAGCTCCACCGGGCCGGCAAGGCTCAGCGCCTCCTCGGCAGCGCGGTCGGCGCGCCGCTGGAGCGCATCGCGACGCCGCTCCCGGTAGCCCGACGCGTCGACGACAACCCGCTTTCGCTCCGGCATGCCGCGGAAGGCCGCCTGGTAGCAGAGCAGCTGCAGCGCGTCGATCGTCTGCCCGTGCCTGCCGATCAGCAGGCCGTAGTCGTCGTTCCCCGCGACGACGGCCGTGATCTCCTCGTCACCCTCGTCAATTTCCACCGCCCCCTCCAGCTCGAGCTCCTCGAGCACCCGTTCGAGCACGACGCGGACCCGCTGCGCGGGCTCTTCTGGCATCGCTTCGGGCGAGTTCGCCGGCATACGGGCGCAGTGTATTGACGCGCCGCTGCGGGTCAGCGGCGCTTTTTGCGCTTACGAGGAGGTGGCGGCGGGGGTTTCGCCGCCATTGCCTCCGCCGGGGTGGGAACCGCCGGGGCGGGGATCAGCTTCGCCGCCGCGTACTGCTGCCCGACGGTCCAGAAGTTGGTCGTGATCCAGTAGAGGGTCAAGCCGGCGGGCACGCCGGGGACGAAGGTGATCCCGATCAGACTGAAGACCCCGAGCAGCAGGTACTGCTGAGGACCGCCCGCGCTTGGCGAGGTTCTGATCATGACCAGGGTCGAGAGCGCCATCGAGCCCATGAACAGCACGATCAGGATGATCTTCTCGCTGCCTTGCGGTTTCTCGGCCACCGATTTGATGAACAGCCACCCGGCATCGCCGCTCTCGCGTATCTGGTTGCGGAAGCTGTCGCTGCGCAGAAGGCGGAAGAGAGCGAAGAAGACGGGAAGCTGGAGCAGCAGCGGCAGGCAGGAGGCAAGCGGATTGATCTTGTTCTCCTGGTAGAAGCGCATCGTCTCCTGTTGCTGGCGCTGGCGGTCGTTCTTGTACTTCTCCTGGATCTCCTTCATCTGCGGCTGCAGCGCCTGCAGCGCCCGCATCCCCTTGATCTGCCGATAGGTGAGCGGAATGAGAACTGCGCGAACCACGATCGTCATCCCGACGATCGACGTCCCCCAGGTAAAGCCGATGTCGTCGTGGAAGAACTCGATGATCGCCCGAGCGCCGTCCTCGAGCCACTGCATGAAAAAGATGTCAGCGAGGGGCATCAGCCGTTCACCTCACCGTGGTAGACCGCCGGATCTATCGGCCCGACCCGCAGGGTGAAGCGATCCGGCACCGGGTCGAAGCCACCGTGACTGAACGGATTACAGCGCAGAAGCCTCCAGCCGGCGAGCAGCGATCCCCGCGCGACTCCGAAGCGGCGAATGGCGGTGGCCGCGTAGGCCGAGCAACTCGGCTCGTACTTGCAGCGGCGACCGAGCGCTGGGGAAAGCAGGCGTCGATACGCAGCGACCGCGCCTAACAGCAGGCGTTTCACGTCGAACGGTCCTCCTCGGTGCTCTTGGAGTCAGGACGCAGCGCCTCACGCAGGGACGTCCGCAGGCCGTCGGCGCCGTCGCGGTCGAACAGCGCTGCAATCTCGGCTCGGGCGACGAGTACGAAGTCGTGGCCTTGCGGAAGCTCATCCTCGAGGCTCCAGAAGGATTCGCGCAGCGCTCGCTTGATTCGGTTGCGCTCCACCGCGCCGCCCACCTTGCGGCCGACCGAGACTCCTAGTCGGGGCACTCCCTCGCTCACCTCGGGACGGGGAAAGCTGTAGACGACAAGGAAGCGATTCGCATGCGAGGAGCCTTCGCGA
>JBBQBH010000059.1:0-16158 GCA_038317345.1 Solirubrobacterales bacterium | reverse complement strand
GGCGAGGACGAAGACGCTGTCGGCGGCCTTGAGGATCACCCCCACCGGGTAGAGGAAGATCACCTCGATGTCAAAGAGGATGAACAGCATCGCGATCAGGTAGAAGCTGATCCCGAAGCGGAAGCTGCGCGAGACCTCGCTCGGAAGGCCACACTCGTAGGGCTCACGCTGCACCTTCACCGCCTCGCCCTTGCCGCGCTTCGGCCCCAGGACGTGGTTCAACATTACGAATGCCCCTCCCACTCCTGCGCCAAGCGCACCGAAGACGAGAATGGGGAGGTAGCTGCGCAGCACGTCAAGTGGTTATACAACCACTTTGTGGCAGATTGCTACATAGTGCTTTTCCGCATCAGAGAGCCGATTTCCGACCCTTTCAGGCGGATTTGGGGCAATGGCTGAGGTCCACCTGGTGGTCGGCGTCTCGTTGATCGGCCTCAACCTGCTGGCCGCCGCCTGGGGCGGGGTCGCGTGGCTTCGCGACCGCGCCTCGATCGCCTTCTGGTACATGCTCCGCGCCGCCCAGGTCTCGGTCTTCGTACAGGTGATGCTCGGGGCACTGCTTGTGGTGACGGGCCACGAGGCGGCGGACGGCCTGCACTATCTATATGGATTGCTGCCGCTGCCGGTCTCGCTGCTCGCCGAGGCCGCCCGAACCGGGGCCGCCGAGCGCGAGATCGGCGACCTGGAGTTCGAGACGCTGCCCGCCGATCGTCAGCGCACGATCGCGCTGGCGATCGTCCGCCACGAGATGGGGATCATGACCGTGAGCTGCATCGTGATCTTCTTCCTCGCCCTGCGCGCGGCGGGGACCAGCTCGGCGTTCTGAGCCTTTTCGAGCCTCACCCCAGCCCGCGGTAGGAGCCCAGGTGGTGGAGGAGTGGCTCGCCGTCGCGGGCCTCGAGGTCGGCGACCGCGCCGGTGAGGATCACGTGGTCGCCGCCCATCACCACGTCCTGAAGCTCGCAACCGAGCCACAGCACCGAGCCGTCGAGCGCCGGGATCCCGTCGCGCTCCGACCACTCCACCCCCTGCCACTTGTCGGGCTCGTCGAGCTTGGTCGAGAACTGGCGCGCCACCGCTTCCTGGTCGGCGGCGAGGACGTCGATCCCGAACCGTCCCGCCTCCTGGACCGAGCGCAGGGTGCGCGAGTCGCGGTCCAGGCAGACCAGCATCAGCATCGGCTCAAGCGAAAGCGACCCGACGGCGCTGGCGGTCGCTCCCGAGCGGCCGTTCGGCCCGATCGCCGTCACCACGGTGACCCCGGTGGGAAGCAGCCCCATAGCGGCTCGAAAGGTGTCTCTGTCGATTTCCGCCACTGGCCCGAGAGCATATGATCGCGCCCCGTGCGGCCCCTCCTTGCCACAGCCATCGCGGCCCTGATCGCGCTCTCGGTCACCGCCTGCGGCAAGCAGGGCATTTCGGTCTCCAAGGACAGCTCCGACTACCAGGGCGCCGATCTGTTCGCCACCCGTTGCTCGGGCTGTCACACGCTCAGTGCAGCGGGGACGCAGGGAACCGGCAATCGCGGCCTGCGGACCCAGGGCCCGAACCTCGATCAGCGCACCGAGAGCTACGACGACGCGCTGTTTGCGATCCGAAACGGCGGCTTCTCGGGCGCGATCATGCCCCAGAACATCGTCGTCGGCCAGGAAGCGGAGCAGGTGGCAAGGTTCGTCGCCAAGTACGCCGGCACGCAGGCGCAGACCAGCCCGCGGCCGGGCCAGTAGTTGCTTGACCTGAAGGCGATCCGCGAGGACCCCGAGGGGGCTCGGGCCGCGCTGGCCCGTCGCGGCGCCGCCGAGTCGCTCGACGAGCTGTTGCGCCTCGACGCCCGCCGCCGCGAGCTGCTGCCGGAGATCGAGGACGGCAGGGCGCGGCAGAACAAGGCCTCCGAAGCGATCGCCGAGGCGAAGCGCGGTGGCGGTGACGCGGAGGCGGAGCTTGCCGAGATGCGCGAGCTGGCGCCGCGGATCAAGCAGCTGGAGGCCGAGCTGGGCGAGGTGGAAGCCGCACTCGAGGGGCTGGCGGCGCAGCTTCCCAACCTCCCCGACCCCGACGCCCCCGACGGGATGACCGAGGAGGACGCCCTGGTCCTGCGCGAGGTCGGCGAGCGCCCCGAGTTCGGCTTCGAGCCCCGCGACCACCTCGAGATCGGGACCTCGCTGGGCCTGATCGACATGGAGGCGGCGGCGCGCGCCTCGGGGTCGCGCTTCGCCTATTTGAAGGGCGACCTGGTGCTGGCCGAGCTGGCACTGGTCCGTTATGCAATCGACCTGGTCGGGGAGCAGGGCCACGAGCCCGTGATCCCGCCGGTGCTGGTTCGCGAGGAAGCCCTCTTTGGCACCGGCCTTCTTCCCGGCGACCGCGACCAGATCTACGAGATACCTCGAGACGAGCTGTACCTCGTCGGCACCTCTGAGGTTTCGCTCGCGGCGCTGCACGCCGACCAGATCCTCGACCCAGGCTCGCTGCCGGTTCGCTACGCGGGCTTTTCGACCTGCTTTCGGCGCGAGGCGGGAGCCGCCGGCAAGGACACCCGCGGGATCTTCCGCGTGCACCAGTTCGACAAGGTCGAGATGTTCTCGTTCGTCGAGCCAGGGGCCTCGCGAGACGAGCACGAACGGCTGCTCTCGATCCAGGAGCGGATCCTCACCGAGCTGGAGATCCCCTACCGGGTGGTGAACATCGCTGCAGGGGACCTCGGCGCCCCGGCCGCCAAGAAATACGACTGCGAGGCCTGGATCCCGAGCCAGGGTCGCTACCGGGAGCTGACCTCGTGCTCGAACACGACCGACTTCCAGGCGCGGCGCCTTGGCTGTAGGTATCGCCCTGCAGAGGGCGAATCACCCACGCACGTGCACACCCTCAACGGCACAGCCGTGGCCGTCGGCCGCACCCTGATCGCGCTGATCGAGAACCGCCAGGAGGAAAGCCATGCATTTTCGCTCCCAGAAGTACTGCATACTTATGGTTCTCCGAAGAGGATTGAGGCATGAGCATCAACAACGGCAAGCGGGTTGTCCTCTGTGATGACCATGAAATCGTGCGAGACGCGATCAAGTCCCGCATGGCCAACAGCGGCGTGGTCGAGATCGTCGGCGAGGCCGGCGACGGTCGCGAGGTCGTCGACGTCGTCAAGGAGCTTGACCCCGACGTCGTGATCATCGACGTCGAGATGCCGAAGCGCGACGGGATCGAGGCGACCAAGGAAGTGCTGAAGGCCCGCCCGCGCACAAAGGTGATCATCTTCACCGCCCACGCCCAGCCCGACCTTCTGGCGCTGGCGCTGCGGGCCGGCGCCTCCGGCTACGTGCTGAAGTCGGCTCCGGCCGAGGACATCGCCAAGGCCGTGAAGGCGGTCACCGGTGGCGGAACCTTCCTCGGCGGCGACTTCGCGGGCGGCAAGCCCTCTGAAGTCGAAAAGCTTCTCGACCTCTCACCGCGCGAGCGCCAGATTCTCGAGCTGCTCGCCGAGGGCCTGCGGGTGAAGGAGATCGCCGAGCGACTCTCCCTCAGTCCGGCAACCGTTCACACCCACGTTCGCAACGCGATCGCGAAGCTCGAGGTGGACACGCGCACGGAAGCCGTTGCGCTGGCCGTCCGCTTCAGCTACCTCGGCGCCGGCGGCGCCCTCTAGCCCTCGCTCGGCTCCGGCTTCTCGAAGGTCAGCGCGCAGCCGTTGATGCAGTAGCGCTGCCCTGTCGGGCCCGGCCCGTCGTCGAAGACGTGGCCGAGGTGGGAGCCGCAGTGCTTGCAGACGACCTCGGTGCGGCGCATCAGCAGGCTGTTGTCGGGCCGCAGCTCGACGTGCTCGAGATTCGCTGGCTCGGTGAAGCTCGGCCAGCCGGTCCCGGAGTCGAACTTCGTATCCGAGGAGAACAACTCAGTCCCGCAGCCGACGCAGCGGTACATCCCGTCGTCGTGATTGTCCCAGTAGCGGCCTGTAAAGGGGCGCTCGGTGCCACCCTGCCGGGTCACCTCGTACTCCTCTGGGCTCAGCTGCTCCCGCCACTCCTCTTCCGATTTACTGACTTTCTTTGTCTCGCTAGCCACGCGCTACCTCCTATTACCTAGTCCGGAAGCCTAGTTCCGCCAACCCCTCGCCGGACGGTCATTCGAATGGCCCGCGGACGGTAGTTCGACTCCACTTGTCTGACTTCAAGTCAGTTTTGCAGAGGGTCGAAGCGGGCTTCGATGAGGCGAACGGCAATCCTGGGGATCCTCTGCACGCTGCTGATGCTTGCGCTGGCGAGCAATGCCCCCGCTCTCAATACGTCCAGCGCTATGTCCAGCGGCAGCCCGAACATCCGCGCGCTTGCCCTCTCGGGCAATCGCACCGCCCTGCGGACGCTTGCCGCACCGGGCGACTCATGCCTCGGGGTCGACGACCCGAACGCCCCGATCGCAGCCCAGGAGGCGGCGATGGAGTGCATGGTCAACTTCGCGCGCCAGGAGGCGGGCCTGCCGAAGCTCGCCGACTCGCGCAAGCTCGATGGCTCCGCCGACAACAAGGCGGCCGACATCCTGCGCTGCAACCAGTTCAGCCACGAGGCCTGCGGGCGCGACTTCCTCTTCTGGTTCCGCCGCGCCGGCTACCTCAACAGCCGTTGCTGGTGGGCGGGGGAGAACCTCGCCTGGGGCAGCGGCACTCTGGGGACGGTGCGCTCGGTGATGAAGGCCTGGCTTCACTCTCCCTCACACCGCGAAAACCTGCTCGGTGCCGAGTACGACGAGTTCGGGATCTCGCTGCGGGTCGGCCCACTCGGCGGCAGCTCCAGCGCCCACCTCTGGGTCAACCACTTCGGTCACCACTGCTGACCGACTCGGCTCGCCGGGCGCCTAGGATGCCCGCGTGCTCGCGTCCTTCTACGAGCCCGATGGGGACCGTTTTGTCTCCACCGAGCTGACCCGCGGACCCTGGGACCCTGACTTCCAGCACGCCGGCCCGCCCGCCGCGCTGCTGGGACGTGAGGTCGAGCGACTCGAGGACGCCGAGGAGTTTCAGGTCTCTCGCATCAGCTTCGAGATCATGCGCGCGGTTCCGATCGTCCCGCTGCGGGTCGAGATGCGGGTGACACGACCGGGGCGCCGCGTGCAGCTGGTCGAGGGATCGCTGTCCGACGAGGAGGGGGAGGTGATGCGGGCCACCGCCTGGCGCCTGCGCACCGCCCCGGTGGAGCTTCCCGAGCTGCCAAACGGGGAGGCGCCGCCCGGTCCCGAGACTGCCGAACCGGGCGAGTTCATCAGCACCGGCGAGGAGGTCGGCTACCACACGGCGATGGAGTACCGCTTCCTGGAGGGCGCGTTCACGGAGTTGAGCCCGGGCGAAGGTCTGGATGCGGATGCGCCAACCGCTGGTCGATGGCGAGCAGCCCTCGCCCCTGCAGCGGGTGCTGACCGCCGCCGACTCCGGCAACGGGGTCAGCGTGACGCTCGACTGGACCCGCTTCCTATTCATCAACGTCGACCTCAGCGTCTACCTGGAACGGATGCCGGTCGGCGAGTGGGTCTGCCTCGACGCGGTCACCAGGCCGCAGCCGAACGGCATTGGCGTCGCCGACACCCTGCTGCTCGATGAGCGGGGCCGGATCGGGCGTGGGTTGCAATCGTTGCTTGTCGGCGAGCGCAATTGATGCATGCTTTAGCCAAGTACTGCATAGTGATGATGAGTTGATTGGGGATTGTGGGCTGGCGAAAGGTCCAGCTAGCGATCATCCGTTCAGGGGTGGGCCCTCGAGGCCCGATGGCAATACAGATGCTCTTCTCACTTCCAGCCGAGCTTGGATATGCGGCGCTGTTCGGACTATTGCTCGCCGAATACGCCGGGCTTCCGCTGCCCGGCGAGACCGCCCTGCTCGGTGCGGTGGTGTTGGCCGGCGCCGGACAGCTCTCGCTGCCGCTGGTGATCATGCTCGCGCTGGCGGCGACGATCCTCGGTGCCTGCCTCGGTTACGTGATCGGTCGCCGGGGCGGACGGAGGCTGCTGCTACGACCGGGGCGATTCGTCGCCAAGCGCCATCGGATGCTTCACGGTGCGGAGCGGTTCTTCGCCCGCTACGGCGACCCAGCGGTTTTCCTCTCGCGCTGGGTTCCCTGCGCCCGCTATCTCACCCCCCTCACGGCGGGCGCCGCGCAGATGTCGTGGCACCGTTTCATGATCTTCAACGTCGCCGGCGGGGTCGTTTGGGTCGGAAGCCTGGCTTTCGTAGCCGCCTACTTCGGCCCCGCGGGGGCAGCCACCGTGTCGGGATTGGGCCTCGTGGCCGCGATCGGCGGCGCCGGGCTCGCCTGGGCGCGGGCGGCGATTGCGCGGCGCCAGGGCCTCGATCCCGAGGCGGCCCGCGCTCAGGCTGCTGCTGCCTGATCTTCGCTGGGAACGGGCAGCTCGGCTGCGGGAGGCGGTTAGATACTGGGCCTCGTGAAACCGGTCACCGTCTCCGTCAGCGTTCCCAACAGCCGCGAAGAGGTCTACGCGTTTCTCGACGTGCTGGCCAATCATGAGTCGTTCACCGACCACCTGATGGTCGATTGGCAGCTCTCCGGTCCGCGCTCCGGGGTCGGAGCCCGAGCACAGGTGCGCGTCAACGCGAAATCCTCCAACGAGCGGATCGATATCGAAATAATCGAGGCTGACCCGCCCCGCCGCATCGTCGAGGAGGATGTCAGCGCAAAGGGTCGTCGACGGACCCGGGGTACCTACGTTCTCGAGAAGCTGCCCGACGGCGGTACCAAGATCTCCTTCGAGTTCGCGTGGCTCGAGGCACCCAGGAACGAGCGTCTGGCGGCGCCGCTGATGCGCATATTTCTGAAGCGCGCCAATGGCAAAGCGATGCGCCGGCTGGCAAAGCAGCTGAACCAGGGATTCTCTGGATAACCCTAAGGAACCCCGCTCTACGAGCCGATACGGATATTTGTGGCGGTTCGCAATCTCTCCGTAGTCCAATCTGCAAACGGGTCCCGCAGCGGCTCGGTCGCAGAGATTCGCCTAGCGGGAGCCTCGCCCCCTTCTGGCTTTCTGCGGAGGCGGGGGAGGAAGGTCTGGGAGACGGTGCAAAGGCGCCGGCCCAGGACCGGAACGCTGCTGGTCACCGATGACGCCCTTGTCGTCGACGCGCGGGCCGAGCTCAAGGGTCGGCTCGAGATCCCGTGGGACTCGATCCGCAAGGCGGTCGTGGACGATGGTGCGCGCTGGGGTTACGTCTCCGAGGTCTGCCGCTTCCCCGTCTACGCCGATCGTTCCGACGGCCCCGGCTACGGAGCACTGATCGGTCCACTGTGGAGCAACGCCGCGTCGTTGATGCCCCCCGAGTGCCCGGTGGCGGCTCTGGACCCGGTTCCGGCACGGCCCCCCAACTTGGCGCTGATTCTCGATCCAGCAATTCCCGCCCCCGCACCTCGCGGGCAGAACGCTTACCGTTCTTCTGAGCGGAATTCGATCGTCGGCCTGCTTCTCTGCACGGACGACCCCGATGCGGCCCGCGCCGCGCTCGGCGAGAGGCTCCCAATCGGAGATGTCGATCACGACGACCTCGAGTACCTGATCCGGAACCGCAACGGTCATTCCGGCAACGGCGCTTCGGCGTCGGCAGCCGCGTCCTAGGCCTCGCGCCGGTTCGAGAAGCTAGGCCCGTGCGCCGGGACGGGGCAATGACCGGCGCCCCTCCTAGACTCGCCGCGCGATGGGGGAAAGCACCGGCAGCCTCCCCGACCCGCCCGATCGCCCGGACGATTCGGCCCGGCGCGGCCGCACGCCGTTCCCGGCGCGCCTGCTCGGCAGAGGCGCGCGGAGCGCCCAACGCGTCGCCCGAGCGACCGGAATCGAGGGCGCGACGGAGGCCATCGCCGAGGAGGCGATCGTACGCGCGATCGAGAGCCAGGCGGCGGAGCGGGCGCTGGCACGGGTGTTGGAGGGGCCGGTGGTCGAGGAAGCGGTTGAGCAGGCGATGCGCAGCCCCGCTGTCGAGCGGGCGCTCAACGAGGCGATCGACAGCGAGATGATCGACCGGGTCTGGCGGCGGCTGCTGGCCAGCGACGAGGCCCAGAAACTGGTCGAGCGGATCGCCGAGGCGCCCGAGGTGCGCAGCGCGATCACCGCTCAGGGCGCCGGGCTGATCGAGGACATCGGCCGCGAAGCCGCCCACGCGACGCACCGCCTCGACGACGGATTCGAGCGCGTCGTGCGGCGGATCTTCTTCCGCAAGCGGCGAGAGGAAAAGACGAATCGAGCCGGAGTCGTGAGCCGCGCAATTGCCGTGCTGCTCGACGGGGCGATCCTCAACGCCGCGTTCCTCGCCCTCTCCGGTGTGATCACGCTTGTGTTCTCTTTGGCCTTCGGACAGGGGGGCGAGGTGTCCGCGCCCGCGATCGCGATTGGGGCCACTGCCTGGATCGTGATGGGCTCGCTGTACCTGATCTCCTTCTGGGGGTTGGCCGGTCAGACGCCGGGCATGCGCTTCGTGCGAATCCAACTCGACTCCGAACAAGGCAGGCGGATCGGGATGCGCCGAGCTGTGCGGCGGCTGTTCGGGCTCGTGCTCGCGATCCTGCCGCTCGGAGCCGGGCTATGGGCGATCGTCTTCTCCGCGGATCGGCGCGGTTGGCAGGATCGCCTCGCCGGCACCGAGGTGCTCTACGTCGGCACCCCCTCCGCTTCCGCGCCCTGGGCGGACTCGGCACAAGCCAGCGAAGGAGTCGCGTAATGAACTTCGAGACCCTGCTCTACTCCCTCGACGAAGGGGTCGCGACGATCACGCTCAACCGCCCCGATTCGCTGAACACGATCGTGCCCCCGATGCCCGACGAGCTGGAGGCAGCGGTGCACGAGGCGATAGCCGATCGGGCGGTGAAGGTGATCGTCCTGCGCGGCGCCGGCAGGTCGTTCTGCGCCGGCTTCGACTTCGGCGAAGGTTTCCATCACTGGGACGAGGGCCTGACCACCGATGGGCAATGGGACCCCGGAAAGGACTTCGCCGTCGCCACGGCACAGAGCCTTGGGCCGGTGCCCAAGTTCATGAGCATGTGGCGCTCGCCGAAGCCTGTGATCGCCCAGGTGCACGGCTGGTGCGTCGGCGGCGGCAGCGACATGGCGCTGTGCGCCGACCTGGTGATCGCCAGCGAGGACGCCCGTATCGGGACGCCGTACTCGCGCGTCTGGGGCTGTTACCTGACCGGCATGTGGCTCTACCGGCTCGGGTTGACCAAGGCCAAGGAGCTCGCCCTGACCGGCAGGGCGCTGTCGGGTCGCGAGGCCGCCGAGATCGAGCTGATCAACCGCGCCGTCCCGTTCAGCAACTTGGAGGAGACGGTGGCGGAGGAGGCCGCCCGGCTCGCTTCGCTGCCCGCCTCGCAGCTCGCAGCGATGAAGCTGATCGTCAACCAGGCCTACGAGAACATGGGGCTCGCCTCGACCCAGTTCCTGGGCCCAATCCTCGACGGGCTGATGCGCAACACGCCCGTTGCCCGCCAGTTCGTCGAGACCTCGGAAGCGGATGGTGTCAGGGCCGCGATCGAGCGCCGGGACGGCCCGTTCGGCGACTACAGCCAGGCCCCGGCGGCCGAGAAACCGGATCCAGGAAACGTCATAAATCCACTGGATTGACCGCCGCTCGATTCGGTCTCGGATAGTCTCCCCCGCGGGAGGAGTGGTGACGGCAAGGAAGCCCGCACTTGGAGTGATCGGGACGATCGCGGCCTTGATCGTCTCCTTTGCCTGCCTCGCCGCGCTGTTCGCGAGCACGGCCGGCGCCGCGGAGCCGGTCTGGCTCTGCAATCCGGGCATCGCCAACAACCCCTGCGAGACGAGCCTCAAGACGACCCTGGTGTCGCCGACCGGCCAGCCGCTCGGGGTGCGCAACGTGCAGCCGGCGCGGCACCCGAAGATCGACTGCTTCTACGTCTACCCGACGGTCAGCGATCAGAAGACCGGCAACGCGAACCTCAACATCGACCCCGAGGAGCGCTCGATCGCGCTCTACCAGGCGGCGCGCTATTCGCAGACCTGCCGGGTCTTCGCCCCGATGTACCGGCAGGTCACCCTGCTCGGGATCCTCGGCGCCGCGCCCGGTGATTTCGGTCTCGCCTACTCAGATGTCCTCAACGCCTGGAATACCTACCTCCAGAAGTACAACCACGGGCGCGGGGTGGTCGTGATCGGCCACTCACAGGGCTCGATCATGCTCCAGCGGCTGGTCAAGGAGCAGATCGATCCGAATCGGGCCGAGCGGCGCAAGCTCGTCTCCGCCCTGCTGCTCGGATGGCCGATCACGGTGAAGCAGGGTCAGGACGTCGGCGGCGACTTCCAGCACGTCCGGGCCTGTCACTTCAAGTGGCAGTTCGGTTGCGCGATCGCCTTTTCGACCTTCAATGGGCCGGTGCCCGCGAACTCGCTCTTCGGTCGCACGAGCACCCCCGGCCTTCAGGTCCTCTGCACGAATCCCGCCTCGCTACCTGGCGGTTCCGCGCCGCTCAAATCGATCGTCCCGACCGCGCCCTTCGCGCCGGGCACGACGATCGGTGCCGTGACCCAGGCGGTTGGGCTGACGCTGCCCACCGTGTCGACCCCATGGATCGAGGTCGACGGCGCATACAACGGGCAGTGCTCTTCGGCCAACGGCGCCAATGTGCTGCAGATCGCGGGGGTGCCGGGCGCCCCGACCTTGCACCCGGTTCCGGATGCGACCTGGGGCCTGCATCTGGTCGACGCAAACATCGCGCTCGGAAACCTCGTCGACGTGGTGCGGACGCAGGCTTTCGTCTACAACATCGTGCACAGGTTCCATCTGCCGTTCGACTGGTTCCTGCGCTCGTCTCGCTGACCCCAACGCTGCTCACCGCTCGGGCGGCAGCCCGGTGCTCGGAGGGTTTCCCGTACCGTCCAGCGAAGCAAGGAAACGACGCGGCCCGTCTACCATTGGGACCCGGAGGATGAGAAGCCAGGGACGGATTGCAGTAGCGGCCGCGACGATCGCAAGCGTGATCGCAGGCTTTGCCTGCGCCGCAGCTTTGCTGGCGAGCTCGGCAGTCGCCGCTGCGCCGGTCTGGCTCTGCAAGCCGGGCATCCCCAACAACCCCTGCGAGCCGGGACTGAAGACGACGCTGGTCTCGCCCACCGGGCAGGTGCTCGGGACGCGCAAGGTAAAGGCCGCCAAACATCGGAAGATCGACTGCTTCTACGTCTATCCGACGGTCAGCGACCAGCAGACCCCGAACGCGAATCTCAACATCGATCCTGAGGAGCGCTCGATCGCCCTCTACCAGGCAGCGCGCTACTCGCAGGAGTGCCGCGTATTCGCCCCCATGTACCGTCAGCTCACCCTGGTCGGGATCCTCGGCAAGGCGGGCGCGGATCCCCTGCTCGCCTACAACGACGTCCTCCACGCGTGGAAGATCTATCTGCGCAAGTACAACCACGGCCGCGGCGTCGTGTTGATCGGCCATTCGCAGGGCTCTTTCGTGCTCCGCAAGTTGATCACCGACCAGATCGATCCCAGTCCCAAGGCCCGCAAGAAGCTGGTCTCGGCGATTCTGCTCGGCGGAAACACCACCATTGCGCAGGGGCAGGACGTCGGCGGCGACTTCCAGCACATCAGAACCTGTCACTCCCCGACCCAGATCGGCTGCGTCGTCGCCTTCTCGACCTTCGACGCGCCGGTGCCCGCCAACGCCCTCTTCGGCCGCGCCGGCGCCGGGCTGCAGGTGGTGTGCACGAACCCGGCTTCGCTCCCGGGCGGCTCGGCGCCGCTGAACTCGGTCGTCCCGTCGACGCCGTTTGCCCCGGCCACGACGCTCGGCTTGGCGACCCGCGCCGTCGGGCTGACGCTTCCTGCGGTCTCGACTCCCTGGATCGAGTTCGACGGTGCCTACAAGGGCCAGTGCTCCTCAGCAGATGGCGCCAACGTGCTTCAAATCACCGGGGTGCCGGGAGCCCCGCACCTCAATCCGGTCCCGGATCCGACCTGGGGCCTGCACCTACTCGACGCCAACATCGCACTGGGGAACCTCGTCGACCTGGTCCACAGGCAGGCGAGGCTCTACAGCCTTGTGCGCAAGTTCCACCTGCCGTTCGGATTGTTCTGGCGGCCGGCGCTCAGCCCCTAGCGGGCCTTTCCGCCTGCCTATAGCCTGGAACCCAGATGCCGGACAGCTACCACCACCCTCCGGGTTGGTTCGCGAGGCACGTCTTCAATCCGATTGTCGCCGGGCTGACTCGTCTCGGCGTCCCCCTGGCTGGCTCACGGGTCCTCGAGGTGCGAGGCCGCAAGAGCGGCGAGTGGCGCCAGACGCCGGTCAACCCGCTCGACGTCAACGGCACGACCTATCTCGTTGCCCCGCGCGGGACCACCCAGTGGGTGAGGAATATGCGGGCGAGCGGAGGGGGGCGATTGCGTGCCGGTCGACGAACCGAGGACTTCACGGCGGTGGAGGTACCGGAGGCGGAGAGGCCCGCGCTGCTGCGCGCATATCTGACGCGCTGGAAGTGGGAGACCGGGGCCTTCTTCGATGGCGTCGGCCCCGACTCCAGTGAGGCGGAGTTGCGGCGCATCGCGCCCGACCATCCGGTCTTCCGCCTCGGGACGCCGCCGCAAAGCGGCTAGGCGGCCGCCCGCCAGCCGTCCAGGGAATCCTCTTCCGCAAGACGTTTCAACGCCCGCTCCTCGAGCTCGCGAGCGGTCTTCTGGGTCACGCCAAGCTCGCGGGCCGCGTCGCGGACCGAGTAGGCGGGCCCCCCGCCAGTCCCGAAGCGCAGCTGCACCACGCGGCGCTCCTGTTCGGGCAGCTTCGCAAGCGCGGCCTCCACGGCCTCTTCCTGCTGGCGCTCGATCAGGTCTTCTTCGACATCCGCGGCGCTCTCCGCTCGCAGCTCCCCGAGGCTCGTCTCGCCCTCGCCGACGGGAGCGTCGAGGCTGGTGGTCACCCGCGTGAGGTCTCGGGTTGCCTTCACCTGGTCGAGGGGCAGCTTCGCCGCCTCGGCCACCTCCTCGTCGCTGGGCTCATGGTCGAGTGTCGCGCGCAACTCGCGCTCGATCCGGTTGACCGACCGCTCGTGCTGGGCGACGTGAGCCGGGATGCGAACCTGGCGCCCCGAGTTGTCGATCCCGCGCTGCATCGACTGCTTGATCCACAGCACCGCGTAGGTGGAGAACTTGTAGCCACGGCGCCAGTCGAACTTCTCGGCTGCCCGAATCAGGCCCAGCATCGCCTCCTGGATCAGGTCCTCGAGCGAGAGGCCATGGCCCTGGTAACGGCGGGCGAACTTGATCACCAGTCGCAGGTTCGAGTTGATCAGCCGCTCCTTGGCGGCCAGGTCACCGCGCTCGATCGCCTTCGCAAGCTCGATCTCCTCCTCCGCGGTAAGCAGCGGGTAGCGGCTTGCCTGGTTGTAGAAGATCTGGAAGCTGTCGGTGGTCGGCTCGGCTGCGAAGTGAGTGTCCGAGCGGCGCTCGACACGGGCGGCGGCCGCGTTCTCGAAATGCTCACCGCGGTGTCGGCGTTCGTCATCGCGCTGACCTGCAGCGCCGCGGTTCCTAGGCATTTGCCTCCTGGGTTCGGTCATGACTCTCCTTGTAGCCGTAGCTATCCATTAATACTTCATAAAGTATAGCAATGGATACTTGACAAGTCAAGCAAACTGCGCACAGGCTCAGACGAGCAAAACGCCAGCTCGCTTGCCTATTTGAGCTGCTCAACCTAGATCAGCCGCAGCCGGTGTTGTTGCCGCAGCTCGAGCAGGTGTAGCAACTGCCCGTGCGCTGCATCATGCCGCCGCACTGATCGCAGGCGGGACCCAGTTCCGGGCCTGACATCGCCGCCGGGCGGACCGGAGGAGTGTCGGTCATCGCCTTTGCGGCCGGCACCGACTCGCTCTCGGACTTCGCCTCGGGCGATCCATTGCCGTGTCCATTGCCGGCCTTGGCGTTGCCATTGCCCTCGTGACCGTTGCCGGAGCCGTTGCCCTCCTCGAGTCCGGCGTCCTGGGCTTCCTTACGGGCCCGGACGTCGGGCGTCATGATCCCCAGATCCTCGAGGTAATCGGGGTCGTCGATGAAGCGGCTCGCGACCCAGCGCATGATGTAGTCGGGCATCGACTTCGCGAACGGGATCTCGGGATTGCTTGTGATTCCTTCGGGGTCGAAGCGCATGTGGCTGAACTTCTTCACGAACACCTCGAGCGGCACCCCGTACTGAAGGCCGATCGAGACCGCGGTCGCGAAGGCGTTCATCATCCCGCGCAGGGTCGAGCCTTCCTTGCCGATGTCGGTGAGGAAGATCTCGCCGACCGTGCCGTCCTCGTACTTGCCGGCGGTGATGTAGCCCTCGTGGCCGGCGATCGAGAACTTGTGCGTGATCGACTCGCGCTCGCGCGGCATCTTGCGACGCTCGGGGAGCCGCTTTGCGACCTCCTCTTCGACCGCCGCCTCCACCTCTTCCTGGGCGTCGGTGCGCAGCGCCTGTGCCGTCTTCGAGCCGTCGCGGTAGATCGCCAGCGCCTTCAGACCGCCCTTCCAGCCGCGCGCATAGGCGTCGGCGATGTCCTCGACCTTGGCCGACTGCGGCAGGTTGACGGTCTTCGAGATCGCGCCGGAGATGAACGGCTGGGTGGCGGCCATCATGTCGATGTGGCCGGTGTGCGAGATCGCCCGCTCGCCGACCGCGACGTCGAACACCGGCAGGTGCTCGTCGGCCAGCTCAGGGGCGCCGATGATCGTGCCGTTCTCGTTGACGTGGGCCTCGATCTGCTCGATCTGGGCCTCCGAATATCCGAGCGTGCGCAGCGCCAGCGGAACCGAGCGGTTGACGATCGTCATCTGCCCGCCGCCGACCAGCTCCTTGAACTTGACCAGCGAGAAGTCGGGCTCGATGCCGGTCGTGTCGCAGTCCATCAGGAAGCTGATCGTCCCGGTGGGGGCGAGCACCGTCGCCTGCGCGTTGCGATAGCCGTGCTGCTCGCCGAGCGCAACGGCGTCGTCCCATTCGTGGCGTGCCGCATGCAGCAGCCCGTCCTCGACCAGCGACTCGTCGATCTCATAGGCAGCGTCGCGATGCATCCGCATAACGTCGTTGTGCGGCTCGCGATTTAGCTCGTACTCGTCGTAGGGACCGATCGCTGCGGCAATCTCGGCCGAGCGCCGATAGGCGCGGCCGGTCATCAGCGCCGTAATTGCGGCGCCGACCGCGCGTCCCTGGTGGGAGTCGTAGGGCAGCCCGTCCGACATCAGCAGCGCGCCGAGGTTGGCGTAGCCGAGCCCGAGCTGGCGGAACGCGTTCGCGTTGTTGGCGATCCCCTCGGTCGGATAGCTGGAGAAGCCGACGACGATCTCCTGGGCGAGGAAGACGATGTCGACGGCGTGCATGAAGTCGTCGACGTCGAAGCTGCCGTCCTCGCGGCGGAAGCGCATCAGGTTCAGCGAGGCGAGGTTGCAGGCCGAGTCGTCGACATGCATGTACTCGCTGCACGGGTTGGAGGCGTTGATCCGACCCGACTCCGGGCAGGTGTGCCAGCGGTTGATCGTGGTGTCGTACTGGACGCCGGGATCGGCGCAGCGCCAGGCGGCGTCGGCGATCTGGTTCATCAGGTCGCGCGCCCCGAGCTTCTCGGTCGGCTCGCCGGTCGTGCGGGCGAGCAGCTCCCAATCGTCCCCTGCCTCGACCGCCTGCATGAACTCGTCGCTGACCCGCACCGAGTTGTTGGCGTTCTGGTACTGGATCGAGTGGAAGGAGTCGCTGTCGAGCCGCATGTCGAAGCCGGCGTCGCGCAGGGCGGCGGCCTTCTTCTCCTCGTCTGCCTTGCACCAGATGAAGCGCTGGATGTCGGGGTGGTCGACGTTGAGCACGACCATCTTCGCCGCGCGCCGCGTCTTGCCGCCCGACTTGATCGTCCCCGCCCAGGCGTCGGCGCCGCGCATGAAGCTGACCGGGCCGGAGGCGAGGCCGCCCTTGGAGAGGGGCTCGACCGAGCCGCGGATGTTGGAAAGGTTGATTCCCGAGCCGGAGCCGCCGCGGAAGATCATTCCCTCCTTCGTGTTCCAGTCGAGGATCGACTCGATCGTGTCCTCGACGCTGAGGATGAAGCAGGCCGAGCACTGTGGGCGCTCCTCGAAGCCGACGTTGAACCAGACCGGGGAGTTGAAGGCAGCCTTTTGGTGCAGCAGGATCGAGGTC
>JBBQBH010000058.1:0-16819 GCA_038317345.1 Solirubrobacterales bacterium | reverse complement strand
GTGCTGGAGCTCGACGAGCCTCCACAGGCGGCAAGAACACCACCGGCACCAACCATTGCGACCCCGGCAAAAGACGAACGGAGAAGGTCCCGCCTCGTGACACCCTTAGACGATCGGACGGTCGTAGGGGCTGGCGAAGCGTTCTCAGTCATCGAGCATTCCTCCTCGAACCTCAGCTTGATCGGGTGTCCCGCAACCGCCACTCCTAAAGCCCATTTCGGCCTTCTGGTGACAAAGCCCATTTCGGCCTTCTGGTGACGACTCTATGCGACGGTCGACCTCATGTCAACATGCAGATTGTCAACAGTTTCTCAAGCGATTCGTGCCCAGACTCAGCGATATTGCCTCCCCTTCAGTGGCTGCTTCAGCGCTGAGCCTAGTCGGCCCCACTAGCAGACCAAGAGCCCAGGAGAGACGGGTCAGCAGACGCGACAGCCCAATCTGGCAACCTTCAGAAGGACAGGAGCCGCGCCTTTGCTCAGGCCGCCGACTGCGCCTCGAAGCGCAGCTGCAGGAACGTCAGAGCCTCGAGCGAGACTGTGAGACCGAATTCTGGTCTCCGGGTCCATCAGAGCGCAGCCCAGCAGAGATTTGACCCGCTCGATCCGCTGATACCGCGACCAGGGCTCGATAGCTTTGATGGGGCTCAGCAAAGGGCAAGAGCTGGATTCAGGTTCGGGTTTCCTGGCTGACGGCAATCATGGCGGCCGCTGCGGTGCTTGGCCTCCGCTATCCGGCGGCCGCAATGGCCTCGATCTCGACTCGTGCTCCGACTGCCGCCAAACCCGATACCTCGACAAGTGTGCTGGCGGGACGCGCCTCACCCATGAACTCGGCCCTTGCCTCGCCGACCGCGATTCGATCGTCGAGATCGGTCAGATAGATCGTGAACTTGGCGATCTGCCCCTTTGAGGAGCCGGCCGCCTGGAGCACCTTTTCGAGTGCGGCGAGTATCTGCCTGGCTTGCTCCGCCGCGTCGTCCTGTGCGATTACCACGCCGTCGGAATCGAGCGCCAGTAGACCTGACACAAAGATTGAGCTGCCGCTCCGAACCGCATGGGAGAAATGGCCACGCGGGGCCGGCACATCCTCCGCGATGACCTCTGTGAGTACAGATTTCGCATTCATTAGATTTCACGTTCCTCGGGTCGTTGTTGGGTCGTTTGCGCCGCGGCCTCAATCGGTTGCCGCGGCGACGTTCGCCAGCGTGCGTGCGAATGCGGCCAGGCAGGCGTCGACGTCTTCTTCGGAATACGGATCGATCGGGCCGAAGGTCCGGCTCGACAAGCAGTAGCCCTCGTTCGCCATCCCGACGCACATAAGCCGCCAAAGACGTCGATCCGCTCGCGAGGCGGTCGCATGGTCGAGGACCTGCTCGCGGGTGAAGTGAAGGCCGCAGCAGGGGCCATCGCCCGTGACCTGAAGATCGATCGGGAGATCGGCGGCGATCTCCGAGAGCCCGTCACGCAGCCGTAGCCCGAGGGCGCAGACGCGAGCGTAAGAGTCTGAATCGAGCTGTCGAAGGCTAGCCAGGCCGGCGGCGATGCAGACCGGATTCTGGGCGTGCGTATTGGACATGCTCACCACTTGCTCGACGATCTGTGCACGCCCGGCGATCGCCGCCACGGGCAGGCCGCCGCCCAGCATCTTTCCCAGGACCGCGATGTCGGGTGGGGGATCGATCCCGTAATACTCGGCGGCCCCACCAGCAGCGAAGCGAAAGCCGGTGATCACCTCATCGAGGATGAACGGGACGCCGAGATCCGCGGCTTCTGTCCGAATTGACTGCAGGAAGTCGAATCTCTGCTCGACGGCCCCAGGGATGGTCATCATCGGCTCGACGATGACGGCGCAGAGGCGGTCCGCCAGGCGCCGCAGCTCGCTGATTGCCGCGTCAGCATCGTTGAAGGGGACCTCGGCAACGGCCTGAGCGACCGCCGATGGCAGGCCCTTTCGAGGCATCTCCCCGCCGACCAGATAGTCGTATTGCCCGTGATAGCCGCCCTCGCACCTGAGGATCGCCTCCTTGCCCGTGCGGGCCCGAGCGAGGCGAACCGCGAACTGATTGGCCTCCGACCCGGACGGGGCGAAGGCAAGGCGCTCAGCCCCCGGCACCCTGTCGCAGACCTCGGCGGCGAGCTCGTCTCTGAGGCGGCTTGGATGCATCGCACCGCCCGGCGCCCCGATCGAGGCCATGGCCTGCCCCACCGCCTCCGCGACCGCCGGATGCCCTCGGCCGAGCATCGCCGCGTTCCAGCCCGCGGTCAGATCCAGGTAGCGGTTGCCATCGAGGTCATCGAAATAAGCGCCCTGCCCGGTTTCGATGTAGATCGGATTCGGCAGCCCTGAGCTGAATCGCTGGCGCTGGCCAATTGCGAGATTGCCGCTGCAGCGTGCGTCCTGGTCGCGCGACCGCGTGGTCCTTTGCGCGAAGCTAGCCAGCCACGCTGACTCCAACTCGCCGAGGCGAGTGTTATCGGTGCTGGGGCCGGCGTGCATGTTCGGCGCTTGACCGCTGGAACCGAAGGCGCTGCCCGGCGTCGGGCTTTCGGTAATAGGCACCCCTACCGACAAAAAGATTCACGGCGGTACGCATTCGACTGAAACACACGGCCTGCAGCCAGAGCACGCCGTTGACGTCGATCACCGGGAGGCTGGCGAAGGAATCGACCCGGTGATGCACCAGGCATTCGCTGAGGACCCCCTCCGCCGGGATGATGACGTCGGCCCCGAGCTTTTCGCAGCGCTCGCAGGCCCCCGAGAAGGCACCGATGATGCGTTCCTCCTCCCGCTCGCTGGAGGCCTCAATCTCGCTCTCGGTGATTTCCGGGTCGAGCGAGATGCTGCAGGCGATTCGACTCGCCAGTCCGTAGCCGGCGATCAACTCGCCGGCCGCGTTGGCTTCCTCGGCGTCGAGGCTGATCAGCCCGATGCGGCGTCCCCAGGCCGATGCCGCTAGCATCCCTTCCTCCGCAAAGCCGAGCACGGGGATGTCCACCAGCGACCGGCACTCGCGCAGCGCCGGGTCATAGACACAGCCCAGGACCATCGCGTCATACCCGCGTTCCTCCGCCTCCACCGCGGCTGCGCAGATCTCCAGATCGAGCAGCCTCTCGCCGGGTGCGTTCCGTGCGGTCAGCGCCGGCGCTCCAACGCCCAGTCCGTGTACGTCGACGACCTCCTCGGGCGCCATCACGGCATCGGCGTGTGTGCGAATGCGGTTTGCGTACGTGGGCAGGCTCGACAGGTCCGTGTAGCTCTGGTGCCAGATGCGCATCGCCCTATTGCCCCTCTAGGGCATACCCGCTTTCACGCTCTGGGCCCCGTCGACCACGATTGTGCTGCCGGTCAAAAAGGACGGCGCGTCGAGGCCCAGGTACGCGACGACGTCCGCGACCTCCTGCGGCTGCGCCGGGCGGCCCAGAGCGTTGAGGCGGTCCAGCGACTCAGGCGTCGCGCGATCGAGGCGCGGCTGCGCGGTCGGGGTCTTCACCCAGCCCGGTGCAACGCAGTTCGCGACGACGCCGTCTTTGCCGAGGTCGACGGCCAGAGATCTCGCAAACGCCCCCAACCCTGCCTTCGCGGCGCAATAGTGGCCGACGTTCGGCTCCGCCAGCCGCTCGTCGATCGACGTGATCATGATGATCCGTCCACCGCCTTGTGTGGACATGTGCCTTGCGGCCGCCACGCTGCACAATGCCGCGCCGCGAAGCGCCACGTCGAGAGTCTCATCCCAGAGCTCGGCCGTCAGCTCGAGAATCGGTACCGGCTCACACGTGGCAGCGGCTGCCACCAGGACGTCGATCCGATCGTGCTCGCCGATGACCTGATCGACGAGCTCCGCGGGCGCATCCGCCCGCCCCAGATCACAGGGAAAGAACGTGGCGGCCACATCGGGTGCGTGGCGTCGAATCTGCCCTACCGCCTCAGTGAGCACGTCCTCCCGCCTGCCCGCAAGCGCTAAGTCGCAGCCCCTGGTTGCCAGTTCGATTGCGCAGGCGAGACCGATGCCGGTACCGCCCCCGGTGATCAGTGCCACCGCTCGCTCAGGGGAGATGGCTCAGCCCTCCCCCACACGCTCGACGTTGCGGCTCTGCTCACGCAGATACTGAGGCAGGTAATACGGCCCGCCCGTGCCCTTGCCGGTGTTTCCCGAGTGTCCCCAGCCACTGATCGGCTGCGTGCCGGGCCAGGCGCCGGTCGTCGCCCCGCTGCGTCGGTTCGCATAGACCACCGAGGCACCAACCCGGTCGAAGAACCGTTCGATCTCGGCCTGGTCGCTCGAGTAGAGGCCGGCGGTCAATCCATACTCGGTGTCGTTGGCCAGGGCGATCGCCTCACTGAACTCGGAGAATCTGGCAACGGCGACGAGCGGCGTGAACAGCTCGTCGCGCCAGACCGTGGCATTGCCAGGAGGTGCGACGACCACGGTCGGCTGCACGAAGAAGCCTCTCGACCGATCGCCGTCGCTGAGCCGCTCGCCGCCCTGCACGACGCTACCCCCCGATCCGCGAACCTCCTCAACGGCCTGCACGAGCCGGTCGACGGCGGAACGGCTGATGACCGGCCCAACCGACACGGTCACATCAACTGGGTCTCCCACCCGCAGCTCTGCGGCATGCTCGCCCAGCGCCTGCAAAAAGTCCTCGTAAAGGTCCTCGTGAACATACGCCCGTGAACAGGATGAGCACTTCTGCCCGCTGTACCCGAAGGCCGAGCTGGCCACCCCCTCGACCGCGCACGAGAGGTCCCCGGAAGCGGCGACGACGGCGGGATTCTTGCCACCCATCTCGGAGATCACCGGCTTGCCTGTGCCCGCGAGTGCCCGGGCGATCTGAGAGCCAACGGCGTATGAGCCGGTGAACGTTACGCCGGCCACGTCGTCGTGCTGCGCAAGGTAGCTGCCCAATTCTCCCCCACCCGCGGTGACCGCCACCGCCTCCGGCGGCACGCCTGCCTCGACCAGGATCTCGCGCAGCATGCCCGCTATCAGCTGCCCGCGTGGCGACGGCTTGATGATCACGGTATTGCCCGTGACGAGGGCAGCGGCTGTCGGTCCGACGGCCAAGGCAAGCGGGAAATTGAAGGGGCTGATGACGAGCCAGACCCCGTACGGTCGCAAGACGCTGATGCTGGTTTCCGCGGGCTCGTTTTGACCCAGCACGGTCCGGAACCCATCGGCGGCTTCGATCTGATCGCAGTAAAGCCGAAGCAGCACAGCCGCTTCGTCGACCTCCGCCAGCGCCTCCAGCGAGGTCTTGCCGACCTCTTGGATGATCACGCCGGCGAGCAGGAAGCGGTCGGCGTCGATCCGCGCCGCTGCCCGCCTCAGAACCGCGGTTCGCTCCTCCAGCGGTGTGCCCGCCCACGAGGAGAAGACCCGATTTGCCTCCGCGACGGCTTCGCCTCCCTGCTCGGGGTTCGCCAAGCCGAATTCGCCGATCACGAGGTCTTGATCGGCGGGCGCACGCTCCTGCATCGATGAGTCGCTTTGCGCCTCACGATCCGCGATCTTCAACGGATGCAGCCGGCCCAGCAGGCTCTTCGCCGATTCGACCCCGTCGTGAAGCTGTTTCAACAGCCCCTCGTCAACCGCCGAAAGCGAAGCATAGGTAACGATGTCTTGACTCTCGTCGCTCATCGCCGATCTCCCTTCGTATTCGGGCCGGAGGAGGGCCCTGGGCCGGGTCCGTCTTCTCTTCTGGTCGGTTGCCAGCCAAGCGCCCGCTCCATGGTCTGCGCGGCACTGAGAAGGCGATCATCCTCGAATGCGCGCCCGATGAGCATCACACCGACCGGCAGCCCTTCGGCCTCGGCCAAGGGCAGCGAGATGGCCGGATGGCCGGTCACGTTCAGGGGCCCGGTGTTGGCGAGCACATCCCAACCCCGAATCACTCGCTCGGACGGACTCAGGTCAGGGTCGACGCGGTGCGGCCGGACCGGGCAGGTCGGCAGCACGAGCACATCGACCTCGTCGAGAGCCCGGTCGTACGCGGCTCGCAGCCATGGCACGCGGTTCTGCGCCATCGCATAGGCCGCACCCAGATATCTCCTGCGCAGATGGGTCCCGCAGATCAGGGTCAGCTTCATCTGATCGGAGAGATCGTCCGCGAAGTCGCGAAAGCCGGCGGCAAGCGCCAGCGCAAGCTCGGGCCAATAACGACCGCGCCACTGGTTTCCGTTGCCGCCCGCGGCCATGAGCGAGGTCATTCCCTCCATGTAGAGCGAGAACGCGATTGGGCCGGCCCCGAGATGCTGCGGAACGGAGACCTCGACGAGGTCGGCCCCGAGCTCGGCAAGGCTCTCGATCGCCCCCCTCGTGGCAGCCTCCGTCGCGGGCTCGATGCCGACGTCTTCGCTGAACCCCTCCTGCAGCACGCCCACCCGCAGGCCCCGCAGGCTGTCGGGGGCCTCGGCAACCGCCCGAACGTAGTCTCGCTCCGGGGGATCAGCGGATTGGCGTGGATCGATGCCATCTCCCCCGGCGATGACCTGCAGCAGGCGAGCGACGTCGGCGCTCGTGCGTGCCATCGGGCCGACGTGGTCGATCAGCTGCTCGATGCCGAGGATGCCGGAGTAAGGGACGAGGCCGTGCGTCGGCTTCAGACCGACGACACCCGACCAAGCGGCGGGAACCCGAATCGATCCGCCCTGATCGCAACCTAGCGTCATGTCGATGCCGTCGTAATGCAACCCTGCCGCGGAGCCGCTCGAGGAGCCGCCGGCGGTTCGAGTGGGGTCGAACGGGCAGAGGGTCGGGCCGTAGGCGCTGCTGTCTCCGCCGCCTGAGAACGCCAAGTAGTCCATGTTGAGCATCGCGACGATCTCTGCGCCCGCATCCAGGAGGCGGCGGGTGACCGTGCTGTCGATGGTGGGGACGAATCCCCGCAGCAGGTTCGAACCGCCGGTCAGGGGGATACCGGCGACCGCAATCGTGTCCTTAAGCCCGATCCGCGTGCCTGCCAGGGGACCGTCGGCGCCTTCGAGCGAAGCCGAGCACCATCGCACCACGGCGTTGTACGGATCCTCGCCGGCCAGCGGGGGCCGGCCGCTGTCCCTCGTGCCGATCGAGGGCTGGAGATAAGGATCAGGGACAGTGGCGACGGCGTCGATGACGTCGGTTACGTAGTCGGCCAGAAGCTTGAACTCGTCCAGTTCATTTTCGGCAACGTCGAAGGACCACTCCTTGGCCAGGGGATTCAACTCTGAACGTTCAATCCTTCGAAACATTCACCATGCCTCCGCGATTTCAGCTTGGTTCACGTCGCACCGCCTGGGTGCGACCCCTCGACCAGAGACTCTCGGCCGGGGAGCAACGACTTGAACTCTGGCAGCACCTTGGGCTCGCCCGAGTCGATCCATTCGGCCACCAGGGCTCCGATTACCGGCGCGACCTGAATTCCGTACCCCCCCACTCCACAGGCGGCGATCACGGTCTCGTCCTCCGGACAGGGCCCGACCTGAGGCTTGCCGTCGGGGCTGATCGGATAAAGGCCGGCCCAGCCGCCTGCGATGCCGGCGTCATCGAAGCCGGGAAGACGCTGCGCAAGATGCTCGGCGATCAGCTCGACGTACTCATCGTCGATCCCGGAGAACCAGTCATCCGGGTCGGCCAGATCGCTCACGGCCTCCTCCGAATGAAGGCCGACGAGCAGCTGCCGATCTGCCTCGTGGCGCAGATAGAGGCCCCTTCGGAAGCTGCCGGGCGAGTACTCGACCACGGAAGGCATCAGATAGTCGAGGGACCGCTGCAGATGCAGCTGGACTACCTGGTTTCGCTGCGGCTGCAATGGCACGCGAGTTTCGAGCAGCGACCCGACCCGCTCAGCCCAGGCCCCGCTGGCGTTGACCACAATGTCGAATTCGAAGTCCCCATTGGAGGTCATCAAGCGATGCCGGCGACGCTCGCCTTTGCCCGCCGCCTCCACCCGCGTCCGGGTGCGTAGCCGAATCCCCTCTTGGATGGCAAGCTCTGCGAGCAGATTCGCGTAGAGGTGGCCATCGATGAACCCATCATCGGGGCCCCAGAGCGCGGCGGCAACATCGCCGACATAGACGTCCGGCGCAATCGCGCGTACCTCCTCGGGCTCGATAACCCTCGACCCTTGGATTCCGAATCCGCGCTGGATCTCGACGCTGGCGGCAAACCCGGAGATGTCCCCAGGCCTCGTCGTCAGGCGGAGATAACCGTTGCGGACGATCCGAAGCCCGTTCTCGCGCTCCATCTGGTCGAACCTGCGCATGCTGATCGCGCGGAGCGCGATGTCGAGCGGCTCGATGTACTGGGTCTCGATCAGCCCGATCGATCTCCCCGACGAGCCGCTCGCCACGTATTCGCCATCGAGCACGATCACGTCGGTGATGCCGCGACGGGCGAGCTCGAACGCGGCGCTCATGCCGGATACACCGGCTCCGATGATTCCGATTCTTGCGCGCTCAGCCACGATAGTTCCAAAGAGCAGCGCCGCGGAGCCGAGGGTATGCGGCGGGCGGGGAGAGCCGGCGATCATTCTGTGCCTGAACTGGATGCTGGTGCTCACAGTTTGGACGCGCGGGAGCCGGTGGCACTAGCCACGCGCCAGGGCGATCAGGGTCGCGCCGAGGATAAGGAGCAAGACGCCGTTTCGCTCCCGCGGCTCGAGGCGCTCGCGGAAGAAAAGGAAGGCTCCAACCGCGGTGGCGACGGGAAACTGGCTGCTGAGCACGTCGGTGACCACGAGGGAGTCGCGCGATCCGACAGCGACGGCGACGAATCCGAGCAATTCCGTCATCGCACCCAGGCCCACGATCGGCACCACCCGGCGCTGCATCGGTAAGCGGTGCGTAAGGGCAAGTGGAGCTGCGATAAACAGGGTGCCGAGAATGCGCGGGGGCGCAACCGCCCAGGCGATCGAGCCGCTGAGCGCCAATCGGTTGGTCGCGTAGAGAGCGAAGCCAAACATGCTTGCGGCACCAATTGCCCAGCCGTGTCCCGGGGCCCGGCCAGTCCGCAGAATCGCCGGCGTGTCGGCCCTCTCGGGAACGTAGGCGACGGTCAGAACCCCGAGCAGGACCAGAGAGATCCCGATGCCCGTCAGCGTGGACGCTCGGCTTCCCCCCACGATCCCCAGTATCGCGGCGATCGCGCCTTCGGCCCCGCCGATTGCGACGACGACGCTCACTGCGACTGATCGCATCGCCCGATAGACCGCGGCAAGACCGAGAACGTTGCCCATGCCCGCGACCACGAACCAAACGAGGTCTTGGCCTCGAAGCCCCGGGCCTGCTCCAAGCAGAAGAAACGGAACAATGGCGCCGAGACCCAGGGCCATGACCCACCCCACCGTCGGCCAAACTCCGAGAACCGCGCTGACACGCGACGCGCAGAGCCCTGACACGCCCCACACCACGGCGGCCGTCAATCCCGCCGCGACCGCAATCATGCTCGCTTACCGGCCTCACTGTCCGAACAACACATACCTGGTTTCGCAGTACTCCAAGATCCCTTCGAGCCCACCCTCGCGGCCAAGTCCGGACTCCTTAACGCCGCCGAACGGCGCGGCGACGTCAGAGACAAGGCCGCGGTTGATCCCCAGCATCCCCGCTTCCAGGCGGTCCGCAAGTCGCCAGGCCCGCTGCAGGTTGGCGGTGAACGCGTAGGCGGCGAGCCCGTACTCGGTGTGGTTTGCCGCCTCGATCACCTCGTCCTCATCCTCGAAACGCATGATCGGCGCGACGGGGCCGAAGATCTCCTCGCGCAGCAGACGTGAGGTCGGCGGGACGTCGACCAGCAAGGTCGGCTCGTAGAAGAGGCCCTCGCCTTCAACCCGCCGTCCGCCGGTCAAGAGGCTCGCTCCCTCCTCGCGCGCTTCGGCGACCATCCGCTCGATATTGCCGAGTGCCTGCTCGTCGATCAGCGCTCCGACCTCGGCCGTTTCCAGCGGCGTACCGACCCGCATTTGGCTCATCCGTTCGGCAAGCGCCTGGCTGAACGGTTCGAGGATTGAGCCGTGGGCGTAGATCCGGTTCGCGGCGATGCATGACTCACCACCATTGCGAAGCTTCGCGATCAGCGTTTGCTCTACCGCGAGATCCAGATCGGCGTCCTCGAAGAGGATCAACGCCGCATTTCCTCCCAGCTCCATCGACGTGCGCATGACGCTGCCCGCGCATTGGCGCAGAAGGTCGCGCCCCACGGCCGTCGATCCCGTGAATGAGAGCTTTCTTGTTCGGGAGTCTTCGATCAGCGCCGAGACGAGTCCCCCGGAGTCGGTGGTCGTGGCAACGCGGAGCACGTCTTCTGGAAGGCCGCAATCCCGAAGCGCCTGCGCCAATAGAAGGGCGGTGAAAGGCGTCTGGCGGGCGGGCTTGACGACCGCCGTACAGCCAGCGGCGAGTGCGGGGCCGACCTTGCGGGTCAACATCGCCAGGGGAAAGTTCCACGGGGTAACCAGCACGCATGGGCCGGCGGGCACCTGCATGGTGACGATGCGGCTGTTGTCGCTGGGCGACGGCTGGTAGCGACCGTGGGTGCGAACGGCCTCCTCTGCAAACCAGCGCAGAAATTCCGACCCATAGGCGACCTCGGCACGCGCGTCGCTGAGTGTCTTTCCGCTCTCACGCGAGATCAACGCGGCGACGGCATCAGCCCTCGCGGTCAGCCAGGCGTGAGTCGCCGACAGCACCTCGCTACGTGCGCGCGGCGTGGTGCCCGCCCAATCCTCCGCCGAAGCCGCGATGGAATCGACCAGCGCGGTCGCCTGCCCGGGCTCGTAGTCCGGCACTTCTCCGATCAGCTGTCCCGTCGCCGGCTCATGGACCTGGAAGCTGGCGTCGGTGTCGAATGCCGACCCACTCGGGACCGGCAGGGCGAGCGTGTCGACGGAGGTCGCCATCGACACCCTCAACCCGCCGATCCTGTTGTGTTGGGTCGTCTCACCCCCACCCCGACTGATAGGGCCTCGGTCAACGCCTCGTCTGCGGCGCTGGCGATCGTCTGCATCTCCTCGGGCTCAACGATCAGCGGCGGCGAGATCTGGATCGTTCGCTCAAGCAAGGCGCGCGCCAGCACTCCACGGCGTCGCATTCCCTCGACGACGAGGCCAGCCAGGCCGGGAAACTCTTCAACCGCTTCATCATCGAGCTCGATGCCGGCCAGGAACCCGGCTGTGCGGACCGCGGAGACCCCCCGATGCTCACGCAACGGGGTGAACGCGGCCACGAAGCTCGGCTCGAGCTCCGCGACGCGCTCGATCAGACCCTCCGCGCGGAGGATCTCCATGTTCGCCAGCGCCACAGCGCATGCCGTGGGGTGCCCCGAATAGGTGTAGCCGTGGCGAAAGCTCCCGGCCTCGAAGATGACGTCGGTGATGCGGGAGCTCGCGATCACGGCCCCGATCGGAAGGTATCCGGAGCTCAGGCCCTTGGCGACGGTGACCAGATCGGGCGCGATCTCGAAGCGCTCAGAACCGAACCAGCGTCCTAGGCGTCCGAAGCCACAGACGACCTCATCGACGATCAGCAGAACGTTGTGGTCCCTGCACGCGGCCTGGACTTCAACCCAGTAGCCGGGCACCGGCGGGTAGACGCCAGAGGCGCCCTGAACCGGTTCGCCAAAAAACGCGGCTACCCGGCCCGAAAGCGCCTCGAACAGGGAGCGAAGAGCCCTCGTGTCGTCGCGAGGGGCGGTGTAGACGTCCTCCACCAGCGGCCCCCACCCGGCCGAGTTGACCTCGATTCCTGAGAGGCTGGTGCCGAATGCATGCGTACCGTGGTAGCCGCCCTCGCGGGAGACGATGATCGTCCGCTCCTCGTTTCCCTGCGCCGTCCAGTAGCGGCGGGCGATCTTGGCGGCACTGTCGATCGCGTCCGAGCCCCCGCTGCCAAAGAACACTGAGGAGTCGGGTCCGGTCGGCGTGATCTTGCTGAGCTCGAGCGCGAGCTGGAGCGCCGGCTCGTTGGCCATCTGGTCGAAGACCTGATAGCTGGCCAGCCGCGCCATCTGATCCGCCGCCACCGATGCGAGCTCGGCTCGGCCATGCCCGACGTTGCAGTACCACAGTGCCCCCGATGCATCGAGGTAGCGATTGCCGTCGCTATCGGTGACCCAGGCGCCTTCTCCCTTGACGATTACCAGCTCATTGCCGGCAACCGCCGCCATGTCGGCGAACGGGTGCCAGAGGCGGGACACCCCTCATCCCCACTTGGTCATGACGTGCTTGATCTCGGTGTAGTCCTCGAGCGCATACATCGAGAGGTCCTTGCCGTATCCCGACTCCTTGTAGCCGCCATGCGGCATCTCGGAGACCAGCGGGATGTGGTCGTTGACCCATACGCAGCCGAAGCGCAGCGCATTGGCAACCCGATTCGCACGGCCGACATCGTTGGTCCAGACTGACGATGCGAGGCCGTAGCGGGTGCCATTTGCCCACTCGATCGCCTTTTCCTCGTCGTCGAACGGCTGCACGGTAATCACCGGTCCGAAGATCTCGTCCTGCACCATCTCGTCGTCCTGCTTCAGGCCCGCGATCACTGTCGGCTCGAGGTAGTACCCCGGCATATCTGGCTCGGAGCCGCCAATGACGACCTCGGCGTTGGCCGGCTTGCGCTCGAGGAAGCCCTCGACACGCTCGCGCTGGCGCTTCGTGTTGAGCGGGCCCAGCGTCGTGTCGGCCGCCAGCGTGTCCCCGAGCACCTGGCCCTTCGCCTGCTCGGTGAGACCATTGACGACGTCGTCGTAGACCCCTTTCGAGACAAGGACGCGGCAGGCCGCAGTGCAGTCCTGGCCGGCGTTGTAGTAGCCGGTGCCGGCGATTGTCTCCATCGCGGCGTCCATATCGGCGTCGTCGAAGACGACGACCGGGGCCTTGCCTCCCAGCTCCAGGTGGACCCGCTTCAGCTGGTCCGCAGCAGCCGCGGCGATCCACTTGCCGGTCGGGATTGAGCCCGTGAGGCAGACCATGTCGACGTCGTCATGGGTGACCAGCGCTCGTCCGGTGTCGTCGTCGCCGGTGACCACATTGAGCACTCCTGGCGGCAGGAACTCGGCCGCCAGCTCGGCGAGACGCAGGGTCGACAGCGGTGTCGAGGGGGCCGGCTTAAGGACCACGGTATTGCCGGTCGCCAGTGCTGGGCCGATCTTCCAAATCGCCATCATCAGGGGGTAGTTCCAGGGGGCGATCTGCCCAATGACCCCAACTGGCTCTCGCCGGATGGTCGACGTGTGTCCTTCCATGTACTCACCGGAGGCAAGGCCGCTCATGCAACGTCCGGCTCCGGCAAAGAAACGGAGGTGGTCGACCATGACCGGAATCTCGTCGCCCTTAACGGCCTCGATCGGCTTGCCAGCATCAAGGGCCTCCAAGAGGGCCAACTCGTCGGCGTTCTCCTGCACCGCTTCAGCGATGTGGAGGAGCGCCAGGGCCCGTTCGGCCGGCGTGGTCGTACTCCAGCTTTCGAACGCTGCTCTGGCGGCCTCTACAGCCTTATCGACCTCCGCATCGGAAGCGACCGCGGCGGTGCCCAAGGAAGTCTCGTCGGCGGGATTGATGACATCCATCTCCGCGCCGCCGTTGGTCCAATCGCCGTTGATGAACATCCGTGGTGTGGCGAGTTCGGTCATTCGTTCACTCCTTGCTCTCTGGTGGCAGTTGTCAGCCGTTTCCCGGCGAGGTGAACGAGGCGCTGTCCTCGAGCGCCACGTACTCCGGGCGGGGCATTTGCACGATTACGTGAACAAAGGGCTCCGATCCGACGACCTCGAAGCTGGCGACGGTCCCCTTTCGAATCAGAAAGAGATCGCCGGCCCGCAGTTCGCGTTCGTGCAGCTCGTCGAACAGGGGCGGTGAGCGGAACCTGCAAATGCAGGCCCCGCTGATGCCGAAATCGACCTCGTCGTACCAGTAGAACCAGTCGCCAACGGGCTCCTCGGGACGGAACTCCTCGAAGCTCGCGTAACAGAACTCCTCGTCGATGTCACCGCTGAGCCATGGCGCCAACTTGTTTTCCCAGGCGGCAAACCGGCTCATTCGATCCGAGTCGTGACGGTGAGTGATAATCGCAGGCACGCGAGCTCCGGCTCAGCCGTTCATGACGTCGCCGCCATTGGGGGTGAGCACCTGCCCCGTGTAGTAGTCCGCCGCGGGTGAAGCGAGGAAGACAGCGGTCTCGGCGACGTCGGAGATTGTCCCGAAGCCGAGCAGCAGCTCTTCTGCCTTCTCCTGCTTCCACTCTTCCGACAGATCGCCGAGGATGTCTGTGGGATGGGTTCCTGGAGCGATCGCGTTGACCGTGATCAGGGGCGCGAGCTCTCCCGCCAAGGCCTTGGTAAAGCCGATCACTCCCGCCTTGGCGGTGACGTAGTGAACGATCGACGCTCCTCCCTCTCCACCCTTCTGACCGATCCCTGAGCTCATCGTGATCACCTTGCCCGCGCGGCGCTCATTATTCAGCGGCTGCAGGGAAAGCATCGAGCCCTTCAGTACGGCTCGGGTAACAAGGAAGTGCGAGCGTAGGTGGGAGGCCATCATTTCCTCCCAGGTGCTCAGTGGCATGTCGACCAGCGCCACCTGGGTCAAGCTGCCGGCGTTGTTGACGAGAGTTCGGATCTCTCCGAACTCCTCGACCACCCTTTTCACCATCGCATCGACCTGCTCCTCGTCGGTGCAGTCCGCCTGGACCGCGATCGCCAGACCGCCCAACTCGACGATGCTGTTGACGACCTCGTTCGCCTTCTCCTCGCGCTCGCGATAATTGACCGCTACCGGCGCCCCTTTCCTAGCCAGTGCCAAAGCAATTCCTGCGCCAAGCCCTCGCGACGCACCGGTGATGAGGGCCGGTCGATTGTCTTGCTCGCCCATTTGCGCGCCCTCCTAAAACTCGAACCAGCGAGGACGCGGCATGACGACGAACATGGTCCGATACGGCTCATCACCGATGACGCGCCAGCGCACCTGCGCGCCGATCGGTATCAGGTAGAGATCGCCCTCCTTCACCGTGAGGGTCACCTCCTCGTCATACGTTGGAGGCATGCTGTAGATGCATTCCGCCTCCCCGCTCATCGCGAAATGGATCTCGTCGTACCACATGACCCAGTAGCCGAGTTTCTCCTCTGGGCGGAACTCTTGAAACGCGGCTACACAGCTCTCGTCGTTGATCGCGACGTCCAGCCAGTCAACGTAATCGCCGTCTCTGACCGACACCCTCTTCAGCTTGTCGCGGTCGAAGCGATGTATCTCGATCATGCAGCCTCTCCTCCGGTCGCGCGTGGGTGGGTCTTAGCGGGCATGAATGTGCATACACTCACCAGCTTGTCGACAACCTACCCCCAGACGATCCGCAGGTCAAGCCTGGTAGGCTGCCCTCATGCCGAATATCGGCCCGCTCGAAATCGCCATCGTGCTGGTCGTCATGCTGCTCGCGTTCGGTCCCAAGCGGCTGCCCCAGCTCGGGCGCTCGGCGGGCAAAGGAATCCGCGAGTTCCGCAGCTCAGTTAACGACGTAACAAGGACCATTCCGAGGATGTCGGGGGAGCTTGAGCCCTCGAAGCGTCAGTCCTCCTGAGTCTGCCGCGGCGTCGGACAGCTACTCGTAGGTCAACGCCTCCAGCACATAATGGGATGGCGAACGGAACTCGCTTTGCCGTCAGCGGAACGCACTAGATCCCCGCTCTGCTTCGCATGGAGGGTGTCGCATAAAGGCGGCCGGCGAGAGGTACCCCTATGCCCGCTGATGCGGCTTCTGCGGCCGGTAAGGGACCGACCAGTTCCAAGAGCAGGCACCGAATGAAGCCGGAGGTCATCCCATTTCTAAAGAGGCCTGACACAAGCGCTCACGGCTTCACTTTGGGTTTGTGCGACAGCCTCCATGAGGAGCGAAAGCGATCCGCTTACTCCAACCTTTGATTGCTGGGCCGGATTTCCTGCAGAAAGCAATCCGATGCGCGGCACCTGTTTGAGTCGATTGGGCGGGATCCGAACCCTCATCATCATTCTTGGCCGCCGTATCGCTGTTGCTGGTCGCTGGCCGCGACACCACCATTGACAGGGGCGCGTCAAGCGGAAACTCGCTGATTTTTCGCTGATCCATCCCTATCCATCGGTTTGACCTGCAATAACAAGCGCTCGACCGCAAGTGCAACGAGCCCGTGATCAGGTTCGCAGAACCCGCCGTCAATCGGCGCGAACAGTTCAAGAGGCTGGGCAATCAAGACTCCCTGCTGAGGATCTCCGCGAGTCTACGAAGTCAATCTCTTCCGGACGAACGCGCTGTATGAACGTGTTCGCTGACTACGGCGCTCCGGGAAGGGGCGGCTAGGACAGGGCCCTCGTCGCGATCGGGGTCGCGATCATCGCTGCGGTTCGGAATTGGCCACCCGAACGCAAGGCCACGACACCACTTCGACTGGAGCGCAGGCACGATCAGCTCAAACTGTTGACAATCAGGATGTTGACAAGCGGTTTAACCCGGCATAGCATGCCCCCCATGCAGGCTCCAAACGGCATGATCGGCATGGGGAACGTCGATCTGGGTCGACTTCGCGAGGGCCCCTGCGGAGAGGGCCCCTGCGGAGAGCGGCTTACGGGCGGGTTGGTCCTCGACGTTGGAGCCGGAAGCCGCGGCGTCGGCCACCCCGAACACGTCACGAGAGGTACTCAAGAAAGCCGCGAATCGAGGAGGAATGCTCTATGAACGAGAACGCCGCTTCGCCAGCCCCTACGACCGTCCGATCGTCTAAGGGTGTCACGAGGCGGGACCTTCTCCGTTCGTCTTTTGCCGGGGTCGCAATGGTTGGTGCCGGTGGTGTTCTTGCCGCCTGTGGAGGCTCGTCGAGCTCCAGCAC
>JBBQBH010000057.1:0-16869 GCA_038317345.1 Solirubrobacterales bacterium | reverse complement strand
AGCGGCGGGGATCTACGCGGCAGCGGTCTCGGCCCTGCTAGGCGTCAGCGCGCTCTATCACCGGGTGACGTGGTCACCGGAGGCGCGGCGTCGGATGCGAAGGCTGGATCACTCGATGATCTTGGTCTTGATCGCAGCCAGCTACAGCGCTTTCGCGCTGCTCATTCTTCACGGCACCCTGGCCCAGCTGATCCTTGCCGCGATGTGGGGGGCGGCGCTGCTGGGGGTCGCACTGAATCTGCTTTGGATCGACGTGCCCAAGCCACTCACCGCCGCCGCCTACGCCGCGGTTGCGCTGCTTTCGCTGCCGGTCCTTCCCCAGCTGATCGAGCGATTGGGACTGGCTGGCATCTCTTTGATTCTCCTGGCCGGCGCCTTGAGTGCCACAGGTGGGGCCGCCTACGCGCTTCGACGTCCCAACCCCTGGCCGGGCGTCTTCGCCTACCACGAGGTCTTTCATGCCCTAATCGTTGCTGCGCTTGGCGCGCTATATCTCGCGCTAGCCCTCTATGGACTGCCTGCCGCAGGCGGTTGATCCGAGACGGTCTGGCGGCCCCGTCATTGAGCGGCCGGACCCGCGCACGCGCCCACAGCCGCTTTCCTCTCCAGCGGGCAGCGAGCGATGCCTCGAGCGACCGGGCGCGGACTGTTGCTTTGCGCGAGGAGGAGTAGCGCCCGCACACGATTGCTCCTTCCAATGCCAGGCGGGGCTGCTTGGTGGCAAGCAGGTCCGCCTGGATCGCCGCCCCAGGCCACCCGCTAGGTTTCAGCTCATGCCCGGTCATCTTGTGGCCCTGGCCCCCGCGAACGCTGCGGCCGCCGAGCGTGCCGGCGAGCTCCTCTCCGAGCTCGACGAGTGGTTCGATGTTTCGGCAAGCACTGGTGGAACTCCGAGTGAGGGCTTCGCTTCGGTTGAGGTAGGAGGGCACATCGTCGATCTCGAGGGGGCCAGGAAAGAAGTCGTGGCCCGCCTGGATCAGATCGACCCGAAGTGGCGCGAGTCCCTGACGGTGCTTGAGCCCGCAAACGGCTGAGATCAGGCCGACCCGCGCAAGGCTGTTATCAGGCGAGTGCCTTCGTCAACGTAAACGCGGAGTAGGACTCCCGCTCGGCGCGGAGGGTGTCGCACAAAGGCCGCGAGCAAGAGGTACCCCTACGCATGCTGATGCGGCTTCAGCGGCCGGCGAGACATCGACCAGTTCCAGGAGTAGGCACCGGATGAAGCGACCGTCATCCCGTTTCTAAAGAGGCCTGCCACGAGCTCTCACGGCCTCACTTTGGGTTTGTGCGACAGCCTCCGAGAAGCGGGAGCGAACCCGCGTGGCCGCGATCGTCGCCCCGACAGTCGAGTCACCGGCGGCGCGGTGTGCCCCGGTCGCCTTGTCTGCCGGAGCAGACCGGCGGCAGCGCGTCGGGGTTGTCTAGTCCTCCTCGGTCCAGTCCCGCCGGCGCGGATTCGCGCCGCTCATCATGTCCAGGATGTGCGTCCAGCGGCTTGGCTTGACGCCCGGGTCGCGGTCGCGCCAGACCGCCGCGCCGCCATGCGGCTCGGGGAGCGCCGCAGCCGCCGCGGCATCGATACGCAGGTCCACCCCGTGCTCGTGCAGCGAGGCGACCTGGTCGGCGGCCACGAAGCGCCGGCCTCCCCCGGCGCTCATCACGATTCCGTGAAAGATGTCTTCCGAGGGAGCCGAGACGACGTGGTCGACCGTTCCCACCTGCTCGCCATCCGAGGCGTAGACCGCAATGCCCTCGTCCAGCACTTGGTAGGCGATCGGAAGGCCTTCGTCCATCGAACCCACATTATCGTCACCAGCCCGCGGTGCGCCCTCCCCGCCCCCCGACCAGGTGTGACATCGTTGGCCACGGCCGGCCTGAGCGGTGTGGACCGGACGCCCCATGGCCTGCTCCTCGTTCCAATCCTCGTTTGCATCGTTCCAATCCTCGTTTGCACAATGTCCGGCAGTCCCCACTCGCGCCGGGCCCGCTCCTCCTTCCGTTCCGGCCCGAAGCAGCAGCCGACGGCGTCATCTCGCCGCTGGAGTCCATGATCGAGAAGTCGGCGATCTGCTCAAAGTGCTGCTAAGAGCGAAGCGGCCAGGAAGGAATGGCGGGCGGACGAGGATGGCAGCAGAAGCAACGGCCGGATAAGCCGACGCTGCACCAGTGGCTCGGCTCGCAGCGGTGCGGGCATCAGCGCTGCCGGGACCGATATGCCCTGCAAGGCCACGGGAGCGCTTCCCGTGGAGTTTGATCTGCTGGTACCAACGGCGGTACCACGACGGCTTGAAGAGAAGGTACAGCGCCGGCATTGAACCCAAAGGGACCGCTTCAGAAAGCGGCTTCTCGAGTAGTCGGGGCGGCTGGATTTGAACCAGTGACCTTTCGACCCCTGGAGTTACCGCGGCGAGGCGTGAGCGCTCCTGCCCGGTGGAAAAGCAGAAGCGAGGCCGTCGCTTCCCCTGTCCATGCAAAGGAGCGGCGCGCCTCCTGTTCGCAGCCCCAGTCGAAACGGCTGGTCAGGCCTCTCACAGCGGCGACACCCTCGAACCACGCACGAGGATCGGCTCAAACAAATGACGGTAGGCCACCGCGTATTGGTTCAGCGCAGCGATCAGCCCGAACTTCGTGGAACCAAGCTCGGCTCTCGCCTTCACGCGAGGCTGCGACAGCCTCACGAGGAAGCGGGTGCGGGCCGTTAGGGCGGATGTCGCGAGATAAACACTCGGACCCCTTCAATCATCAGCTCGACGCGCTTGACACGCGATACGCCGACCTCCGAAAGAGCACAGAGCACGACGATTTGTCAGGCGCCAACGCCCAGACAACCCGCGCCGTGCAACGACTCTGCACTCGAACGATCGCCGCGGCGTACCGCCTGCTTCCACTCAACAGCGCCTACAGAACACAAGCGGATCAGCTGATCGCCATGTATTCGCGTCGGGGGACGGTGGGGAACCCTGGGGGATTGGTTGTGGATCTGCTGGAAGTCCTCCGAGCGTTTCGCGAGGACGTTGAAGATGTAAAAGCGCCAGATCTCGGTTCCCGCGAGCATGAAGGGCTTGGGATCTCCTGGAGATGGCAGATCACGTTCTTGCCGACATCGACAAAACCGCAGCGGCTGTAATCTGCGCGACCGCCTGGTTCAGGCACGGAAATCGGCTCAAACAAATGACGGTAGCCCACGCCCTCGACGTTGCAGGCTTCACGCTCGAAGAGCACCTGAGGAAGATGTGTGCCTCGATCTCCGTGACGTCCACAAGTCCGTGAGGTATCCACGCACCACCAGATCTCACGCCCCCGACGACGCCCGACACCACATGCCCCGCTCGACAATCCGCGGCCGAGCTGTCCCCGGCGCGACGACGGGAGCCGCGCGCTGCGCGGACCCGATCTCCGGTCGTCGTTCGGCGACTTTCTGAACCCAGGCGCGTTTGAGCCCCGAGCGCGGCTGGTCCGCAACCGCCATTCGGAAGAGGTGCCCCGTGTACTGTGTGCTGTGGAAATTTGGCGAGGAGAAGGTCTGGGTAAAACACGCTGCCAGCGGCTGCTGGCCGCTGGCGCAGTGGTCGGAGCAGTCGTCCTGCCGGCGGGCCCGTCATCGGCCCAGGCGGTCGCCCTCCGCGGGGTTCGAGCGTCGCCAGGCGCGGCCGCTCTAGCGCCGACCGTCGACGTCAGCTCAGCGCCGGCCCAGACGATCAGCGGGTTCGGAGCGTCGGGGGCGTGGTGGCCCAACGATCTGGTCGATTTCCCTCGTCGCGCCCAGGAGAGAGTCGCGGACCTGCTGTTCACGAGGCGCGGCATCGCGCTGAGCTCCTACCGCTACAACATCGGCGGAGGCGGCGTTGGGGTCAACAACCCCACCAGGGCACCCGAGACCTTCCTCGTGAAACCGGGGGTCTACGACTGGTCGCGCGACCCGGGTGGGATGCGTTTCCTGCGCCTGGCCAGGGACCGCGGCGTGCCGGTCCTCGTGGGCTTCGTCAATAGCGCGCCTCCGCAGTGGACGACCAACGGGCTCAGCTGCGGCGGCCAGCTCGTTCCCGGCGCCGAGACCGCCTTCGCAACGTACCTAGTCGATGTGGTGCGTCACCTGAACGACGCTGAGGGCATCACCCTCTCCTACCTGAGCCCCATGAACGAACCGGACAACGCGTTTGGCTCCTGCGGACAGGAGGGTATGGCCGTGCCCGTGAGCCAGCGGGCCACCGTCGTCCAGGCCCTCGGCCGGGAGCTCGCCAGCACGGACGCACATACCGGGATCATCGCCGATGAATCCAGCCTCGCCTTTTTCCAATTTCTTCCCGAGGTGCCGCAGTGGCTGGGCACGCCCAACACGGCCCAGTGGGTCGCGGCCCTGGCCCATCACGCCTACGAGTTTCCCACCGACGCCCTCGCGCTCCAGGTGGCGACGCTCGGCCCGCGATTTCACAAACCGCTGTGGATGACCGAGATCTGCTGCTTCAACGGAAAGGGACCGTTCATCGGCTTCGGCCCCCAATATGACCCCACGATGGTCAGCGGCCTATGGCTGGCTGACACGATCTGGCAAGACCTGACGGTCACCGGCGACGCCACATTTGACTGGTGGACCGCCGTGTCACCCGAGCTGGGCTGCGCTCCCGCAGCCGACCGCGGCTGTGCGCGGACGTTGAATCCCAACGGGTGGAACGACGGCCTGCTCTACTACGACCCCAACTTCCGCACCGATGGCAACCACTCCATCTACACCACCAAACGCTATTGGGTGCTGGGGAACTTCAGCCGCTACGTGCGGCCGGGAGCGGTGCGCCACGAAGTCGAGGGCGTCCCGGCCGGACTGCGCGTCCTCGCCTTTGCCCGCGGCGAGCACTGGAACGTCATTGTCATCGACGACGCTGCACCTGGCGCAGCGCCGGCCAGCCTGCGAATCGCCCTTCCCGGTCAGCGGCGAAAGTTCCGTGCCAGCGCGGCCGTCCAGACCAGCGCGATCAGCGATCTGGCCCCGGTGCGCCCGCCCCGACCGCGCGGCGATGGCACCTTCCTGGCCCAAGTCCCCTCCCAGAGCGTGACCACCTTGACCTTCAAGGCGCAGCGCGACTGAGGCGTCCAGGCCAATCCCGGGTGCGCGGTCGTTCCCGTCCGGGCCGGCGCTCTGTTCCGACGCTGCCGCCGCGATGACCCGTTGGAAGGATCGCCCGGCGTGGCCGTGCCGCGTCGCCCTACCGGCTCTCGGGGGGCTCGGTCGCAGATGCTGCCTCGCGGCTGGCGATGAAGCTCTCCATGGCCTGGTCGACCGCTTCGCGGTCGACGGTGGCGAGCAGGTCGAGCAGCAGACCGCGGGCGACGGCGACGCCAAGCCGTGCCTCTGCCCGAGCGGTGTGCGGCGGGACGCACCGAAGCACAAATTCCATTCTCCGCCCGGGGGGGCGCCGGGCCGAACGCCACATGCCCGGAAGCCGATCAGACCACGATGAGACCACGATCTCGCGGAGACGCCCGGACAGGCACGGACATCCACGGAGGGCTCCAGAAGACGACCTCGAGCGGCGATCGCCGCAGCTCGCACTGAATCCCCATTGCGAAGGTCAAAGCCCGGCGAGGTCAGGCAAGAAGCGGAACGCGCCCGACAGGATTCGAACCTGTGACCTTCGGTTTCGTAAACGAAACGGGGCTCCGCGCGAACCCCCTGCTGGGGCCGGGTTTCCGTCAAGTTTTTCCCAGCTAGTGACGGACTGTCCACGTTCGCTGTAGCGGCCCGGTATAAGCCGTGACAACCCTTGGCGCGCCCTTCTGCCAAGGGCGAGATAAGGGCGTCACTAACACCCAACTGGGCGCGCATCAAACGGGTAGCGGCGATGTTCCGGCGCACGCGCGGTGCCGTAGTACGGCTGCGGTTTGCCTCGACCAAGCGCGCTGCATCTGAGCAGCCTCCCAGCGGTCACCTGGACCAGAGCGAGATACCACCTTGCGCCAAAGAAACGACCATGTCGGCTCGCCGTGGAAGAAGACGACGGCCGGCCGTCGCCCTCGTCGAGGTGGGCGAGCCGCAAACCCCCGACCTCGCGGTAGCGCGGCTCGAAGGGAAAGTCCGGCAGGCCCCCGAAGCGCTCCTCGGGGGTCCGAACCGCGTCGGGCGCCGTCGGCGGCTCAGCCACGCGCCCCGGCTACGGTCCGGTCCAGGACCCCGCGTAGCAGGGCTGGCCGCCGCAGGTGTCGGTGATCACGCCGTTGGGCTGCAGGAATCCGGAGACGAGTTGCTGCTCGGCAAGCGCGGCGCGCGGCGCGCCGTGCGGGTCCTGGCCGGATCGATCCGGCGTGTTGGTGAGCGGCGGCGGGTCGACACCGATCGTGCTGCCCGGATTGGCGGGGTCCGGCCGGATCGGCCCGATGTCCCAGTAGAAGATCGCCGAGCCACCGAACGGGTAGCTGGTGATCCGAGGGATGCCCCAGAGCTGGTCGACCCCCGGCCAGCGCCCCGGGTCGAGGATCGGCGCGTGGGCTGCGGCCCCGATCGTCCTCGCCTCGACGTCGGCCTGCCAGTCGGTGACCTGGTGATCGCCGAAGGCAACGTCCATCAGCACCTTGTGGGGAGGCGTGCCGGGAAGCGGGTCGGTGGTCATCCGGTGCGCGTAGCCGTTCGCGTCGGATCGATCCCAGAGCATCTGCAGCATTGAAAGGCCGAGCGCCTGGGCCAGCTTGTCGGGGTAGTTGGGGTCGAGGACCGTCGCGAAGGTGTCGAAGTCGGTGGAGCGCTGCAGCAGGACCGAGTAGTTCATCGCCGGCACGCCGAGCGAGGCATGGGTGAAGTCGGGCGCGACCGCGGTCAGCGCGCCACCCAGAACGCCTCCCTGGCTGTTGCCGTTGTAATAGAGGTGGCTGGGATCGATCACGCCGGCGGATCCGGTTGTCCCGTCGATGTGGAAGGCGCCGTTGCCCAAGAACCCGGACGGGTTGTCCATCAGCCGGCCAAGGTAGAGCTCGTCGAGCAGACCCTGCTGGGTGCGGTCGCCGAGCTTGGGGAAGTTGGAGAGGTTCTGGAGGGTGGCGATCGCGTTGGGGACGTCGCTCGACGAGAACCCGATCTCGTCGGTGGCGCAGAAGGTGATGTCGCCGAGCTGTGCGAGCGCCTGCTGCGGGCCAGAGGCGACCTCGGAGGCACTGCCCAGCAGGCCGTGCCCGTACAGCGACGGGCGGCTCGGCCTCGCGCCCGCGTCGATCGCGGCGCGCGGGATGATGCAGTCGAAGTTCGCCGTCCAGTTGCCGTTGCGGGTCGGCAGCCCGTTCGAGTCGAGCTGGAAGGTGCCGCCCGGGGCGCAGCTCGGCTGCAGGTAGCAGGGCACCGTGAACGTGCCCTGCACGCGGCGGGCGATATTCGGGTTCTGCGCGGCGGTGAAGCTCTGCACGCCGGTCACCGTGAACGGCGGCGCGTTCCCCTGGACCACGCCGTCGGCGAGGTTGGCGTCGCCGAGCTGCGCAAAGGCGTCGTTGCGGATGTGAAGCAGTCGGGCGGCGATGTTCTGGTCGCTGGCGACGGTGAAGTCCCAGGCGAGGTAGAGGTCCTTGCGCTTGATGTGAGCCTTTTGCAGCGTCTTGAAGATGCCCTTGAAGTGGTCGCGGCGCGCGTTGATCACCGGGGAGTCGGAGCGCAGCTTGTCGCGGTAGTAGAGGAACCCGTTCGGGGCCGGGATCGGGTCGCCGCCGGCGGTCTTCAGGTCCCGCAGGGCGACGATGTAGCGGTGCTTGGCGGCGAAGTTCACGGCCGGGTGGATCAGCAGCGCGGCCCGGCCCGGGTCGGTGGCGTTTGAGTCGATCTCCGACCAGATCGGCCAGCGCTCTCCGGTCGTCGCATCGATCACCACGATCGGCTGATCCGGACTCGCGTACTCGCCGATGTGGTTGATCGGCACCGCGCCCGTCTTCTGCATCGCGGCGATGCTGTTCAGGCCCGGCACCTTGACGACGATCGTCTGACCGGGGCTGAAGCCGTCGTTGAGGTTGTAGGGGGCGGTGTCGACGCGCTGGCCCGCGATGTTCGGCTGCGTTGCCTCGGTCTGCAGGTTGATGCGCCGCCCGGTGGCGGTGCTGGGGTCGGCGACCGTGTAGTAGTCGTCGGGGAAGGGCAGCAGGCACAGCGAGCCCTGCTGCTGGCCGATGAAGTCGCAGTGATCGGCGTTTGAGAGGTCGACCGGCGGCGACCCGGTTTTGGCCGCAACGCTCGCCGGCGTCGCACCCAGGCATGCGATACACGCCAGCAGCGCAACCGATCGTTTCGAAGTCCCTCTCATCCGACTTTCCTGCGTTGGGGCGAGGTCCCGATCCGTCGCCCCGCTACGGGGACCGTATCAGCGGCGCCCACGAGTTTGGTCCTATTTCCATAGGGCTGGCGCTGCCACGCTTGCTCGTGGGGACTTCCAGCCGCTAGAAGGGTCCAATCTCGGCCAGTCTCGGCCAATGGAGGTAGGCTCGGAGCATCGCCCAGACAGTTTCTCCTGAAATCCTCGATCAGTTCAAAGAGCGGTTCGAATGCTGGAACCGCGGCGAGCTTGACCTTATGCAGGACATGTACGCGGAGGACGGAGTGTTTGACGTCTCTGCCGTCTTTACCGATGTCGCGCCCATGCGAGGGCACCAGAACATGCGCCGCTATTGGGACGAGCTGTGGGAAACCTGGGAGGGGGTGCGGATGGACCCACTTGAGGTGTTCGATATCGGTGAGAGGCACTATGCGGTCGATGTGCGCCTGTGGGAAAAGGGCAAACGGAGCGGCGTCGAGGTCGATCAGCGCTTCGCCTTTCTGTACACGATCCGTCTGGAAGACGCGAAGATCATCCGCGCCCAACTCCTTCCAGACGTTGCAGCGGCGATCTCGGTGGCGGAGTCATCCGCCTCCCAGACTGCCTGATTCCCGCGTCCGCGATCCCGGGGCCGCCGCTACCGCTTCCCATGCAAAGCGGCACTCCGTTTAAGTGTTGACCCGGACCTATCGGCCGCTCTCAGGCACGGAAATCGGCTCAAACAAATGACGGTAGGCCACCCTCCAGCCGTTAAGGAGCGGCGTCGGCGCCCCGACCTCGCTAAGTCGCAGGCGGGCTGACGCCGACGCGCCGTTCTGCCTCCGCTCTGATATCTGAAAGCGACGCGGCTACGGCCCGCTCCCACGGCCGTGCAACAACCGTTCCCCACAACCTCCCGACCCCCCAGAGGTCGGTGCCGAGCTCACCCTTGTACTCGACCTCCGTATCACCGTGTGCCTCGCGAAGCTCGAACGTCTCGAGCACGTGCGGAACCGGCCCGCGAAGAAGCCGAAAGGCCACCCGCTCCGGTCGCTCGAATCGGACCGTCTCTACGGTTTTGGCGGTCAACCCAAGGCCGAGAGGCGTGAAGTGCGCCGCGAGGACCATGTCGGATCCGCGTTCGAGCACCTCGAGCTTCGCGCCCATTGCTCGCGGCGTCCTTCCCAGGTAGGGCGCGGCGATGACATCGAAGACGGTTTCGCGGGGCGCGGCGATGTTCATGCGCAGCGGTCCGAGCGGGCGGAGGCGACGGCCGAGCCCGAGATCGAGTGTCACCGCGCCGCGCACGACGAGCGCGTAGGCGAGCGCCGCGCCGCCGATACCCGAACCGACCGTGATGGTTCGGCGCATGAGGCGGAGCCTAGCCCCAATACACTCGCCCCGGTGCCTCAGACCTATCGCCAGCGCCTACGAATTGAGGGGCTAGCGCTCGCACTGTCAGGCGCTATCAGCACGATCGGCTTGCTTACCCTCAGCGCCGAAGCGAAGCGCGACCCCCTGAACACCGGCGGCCAGCTTGCGGTCGTGGCGCTCCTGCTCGCTTGGCTTGGCCCGCGTTCGGTCCGTCACGCGGTCACCGCCAGCGAGCCGCACTCCCAACGCGAACTCGGTTCGGGCGAGCCGACGTCGGTCTGGTTGCTGCCCCTGATCGTCGTCGCGCTGGCTGCGGCGGCCGAATTACTTCTCGGCTGGGATGGGGCCGTGCGCGTCACCGGTGGCTGCGTGCTCGTCGGGGTCACCCAGGCGCTCGTGCTCGAGCGCATGGTCGCGATAGACGAGCGCGAGACCGGGCGAAGGTACTTCCGGACCGCGGGGTCGCGGATCCTGCGTGGAACGCGACTCGGGTACACCGGCGGCGGGTAGATCGGCGCCCGGCTCCGCTAGCGGCGGTTCAGCCTCGGGCCGCCCGCGCCGTCAGCGCGATGCTGCACGCTGACCCCCAGACGAGGAGCGCACCGCCGAGCCGGCGCCGTCGCGCGGCGGCCGCGATGAGGCCCGCGAAGCGCACCGCGCTCGCCGAGCGCGTGGCCCCAACGAGACGCGCCTCTGGAGCTCGTGCGCGGCCGAGGTAGGCGTAGGTGGCATAGCCGAAGCCGCCCGTCAACCTGCCCGCCTCGACGAGCGCGGCGACCCGAGCCAAGCGTCGACGGCGGGTTAGGCCGCGAAGCGCCGCCAACACAAAGCAGGCGTCGACGAGCGCCTCGAGGTCTCGCCCGGCGCGAGTCGGCTCGGCGCACCGCGCCAGCCGGCCGTCGAGCGCGTCGGTTGCGGCGGCCAGGCCGAAGACGAGCACCGTCGGGGAATCCGCGACGACCGGCACGAGCCAAGCGCGCGCGAGCGTGAGCGCGTCGGCGGCGCCGAGCGGTCGCGGCCGTCCGTCCTCGGTCTCGAACATGGCGAGGTGCAAGTCGAGCATCACCGCGGTCAACCCCCACCATGCCAGGCCGAAGCGAAGACGCCGGCGAAAGGGCTCCACTCGCATCCCCGCCGGCACAAGCCACGCCGCGGCGCCGAACGCAAGTAGGTAGTAGGCACGGCGGGCGAGCTCGGGGCGCGCCCTACGGGTCGCCGAGCTCCGGCGCCAGGAGGCGGCGAGGAAGCGCGCCGACGCACGAGGGGAAATGCGGGCTGCACGCAGCCGTCCGAGTTCCTCGCGCACCCAGATCTCACCCGCCGTTAGCGCTTTTGGCTTAGGGTCGAACCGCGAAGCAGTGGACCGGGTCATCGACCGAAGTCTGCCTGACCCCATCCGGATCCCGGACCTCCTCGCACGGACTCCGCCGGCACAACGTTTGACGGGAAGCGCCGGCGAGCACACGCCTTCCTCCTATTAGTGACGCGTGGACCGGTTGCATGTTCATCCACCACGTTTAGCCCCATGGGACGCAGTTGTGCCCCGACCGCCGATTGTCGTCCGGAGGGGAAGTGCGCGGAGCTTCGAGTTGGCAAGTCTGGACTTCCGCATTTTCGGGAAAGCGAAAGCGCCGCCGGCGCTCCTGCTCTTCATTCAGAGGAGCAGTCGGTTGTCTGTTCGCAGCGCGCCTTGTCGAAGGGCCTATTCAGGCTCTTTGACTGCCGTAACCCTTCGATCCACGCACGACGATCGGCTCAAACAAATGACGGTAGCCCACGGGCCTCGAGCTGAGCCCCAAACCGCGGACCAGCTACCGGGCGCCCGTAGCGCGGCTGGGACGGCGCCAGCTCTCGGCCACCCCCTAGGCCTCGCCGGTGCCCTTTTCCATGCCGGCCAGGCTGTCGCTTCGCACATGAAGCGACACTGTCTGCTCGCGCTCGAAGGTCGCCGGTCGCTGATTCGAACCAAACACGCCCCCGCGCTTGCCTGCGGCCGCGCGCTCGGCGCGCTGGACCTTCCTGCCTTCCTGCCTCCCGGACCGAGCCTGACATTGAACTTCCTTGGTCTAATCAGGTGTCCGGTTGCAACCGGGTGCAGCGGAAGCCCGAGGACGGGCACGCCGGTCCAAACGGAGGCTGTGTCCAGCGCGCATCGAATCCGCCAAAGGTCGCCGGGTACCTAGAACTTTCGTCCAGTACCTAGAACTCGCTTAAGCCGGGCGCCCGCGATTCGACGATACGTACAAACACGCCGCTGCGACGGTCTCGTTCGCTGGGCAATAGCCGTGCTTCGAGAGTAAAGCAAAGGACTTATAGGCCAACTCATATGACAAGAATTTAATATGAATCGTATAACCCTGATTGGGGCACTCCTTCTGCTCGGTGTCTTTGTAACGTTAAGTGCGGCCTTTGCTCGGGCAGATCAAACGAGCTATGCGACGCCTTCGCAACAGTCGCTTGATCAGGCGTCATCCGACTCCGGTCTGGCGGGCGGCTGGGGAGATATGGCCGGCGGAGTTGCTTCCCGTCCTTACGTCACTTCCTTAAGCGTCATCAACAATGGTGTCTCGACTCCGGTAATCACCAATGGGACAACCACTCCGCCCCCTCTGGTAAACGGAGCCGTAACTACAGTTGTCGCCCCCTTTAATCTCTGTGCCGCCGGACAGACCCCGGCCTCGGGCGTCTGCTACAGCACTCCGAACCGTGTCGGCTTGACCGTCGGCTACGGCAATGACGCCAATGTCGGGATGGATTTCTCTAACCCCAACTTTCCTGTGGTTCCTGTGATCAACGCCAATTCGGTTATTGACATGACCGTGGCCATGAATACTCTTGGTAAGAGCCTGGGCTGGACCTGGGTCAATGGTGACCTTCTCTACTGGCAAACGACTGACTTAGGCCAGGCCGATGCCACGGTCCATATTAAATTCAAGCCAGCCAGCTTCCCTTGGGTAACCTTCCCGCAAGGGCCCGGACCGACCTGTACCGCTTCGCCACCGCAGAATTGTGATATTCAGAAGGCCGACGCCGAACTGCTGACGGCAAACCTTGTCTTTAGCCTCGACAATACCCTTAATTCCCCTGATTCGGCGATGGCTGGGACTGTCTTTGCCACCCAGGACGCGGTTATGGGCTACCTGACGCCAGGAGGCAGCGCGCTGGCGCCGTCACTGGATATTGAGATGGCCTCAAGCCACACTAAGTCCGACGGCAGCCCACAACTCGGACCCCTCGAAGCGCTTGTGCCCGCGGCTACCCTACTTAACCTCTACGGCATCCTGCCCGCTGATGCCACTTCGGCCTTCACGACCACGCGGGGTGGGGACTCGGGGACGAATGGAACCCCGACATATACTCCTTGGACAGCAGCAGTTAACGGTTCTGACGGTCTCTTGGTTAATGTCAATGACATTACCTTTAGCGTACCGAAATACCATCTCAGGAGCAAGCTCAAGCATCTAACTACTTATGGCAACGCCCGGGGCGGTAAAACGACCATTAGGGCTAGAGGGGCTCGCTGCAGCAAGAAGAATAAGTGTGTGGTTTCACTGTATAATTTAGGTCGCGGCAAGAAGCTGTTTGTTGCTCATAAAGCGCTAGTTCTCAAGAATTACCTTCAGACCAGGCCCAGGATGTCACTCGTCGTTTCCTCAGCAAGGGTACATCGGGGCAGCAGGTATCTCCTGGTTGTACACTCGGCGGCTAAACATCGCAAACTTCGGGCTTCGGGGCTCGGCAAAGTTTTTCGATAAGGCTGTAACAGGTCAGCGAGGCGGGGAGCCTTCCCTTTACCTTTAACCTCGGTGATTGCCTGCGGCGTAACGGTGTTGACCCCACTGGGCAAACAGTTCGGTTCACTTTAACGGCGGTGGGTGAATCACGCCGTGGCGGGGTGGACCGCGCCGGGCAAAACTTCGCCGTGAACTTCCCCTAGGCCGCTTCTGCAGACCCTTGTCGTCGAAGTTCTCAGGCGCAAGCCAGGACACGAAGCCGGTCCGGATCGCCGGCCAGTCGTAGGCGGTGATCGCGTACCAGGCGGTGTCGCGATTGCGCCCCTTGACGACACCTGTGTGTGTTGCGGCTGGCCGCTACAGGTGCGATCATCGCAGCGCGGCGGGCCCAGTGCCGACAGGAGGAGTGGTCATGAATCAGCGCTAGCGAGTCGTGCACAGTCGGGTACTGGCTATCGTTCTGTTGGTTCTGGGCAGCGCTGGATGTGGCGGCGGCTCCGGGCACGGCTCGCCGCCGGCCGTCCTTGGCAAGGCGTTCCAGAGCAGAGCCGTGGCCGTGTGCGAGGCGGCCCTTGCACAGAAGAAGGCGCGGAGCCCGTTCCCGTACCCAAACTTCAACCCGACCCAGCCCGACCGGTTGAAGCTGCCGGGCATCGCACTGTCCGAGGCGAAGACGGTGAAGATTTACGAGACTTGGCTGCACAAAATGCTGGCGCTGGGTCAACCGCCTACAGGACAAGCGGCATGGGCCGACGTCATGAGGGCACTAAAGAGCCACGTACGAATCATCGTGGAGCAGCAGGCGGCCGCCCGGCGCGGCGACAGCCAGACCTTCACCAAGGATTACTACGAGGGCAATGAGGCTCAGGACGAGATGCTGCGTGCGGCCAAAGCCGCAGGCGTACCGGTCTGCGCTGCCGCTGCGGCTGCCTAGATGTCTGCGCCATCGCCGAGGAAGAGCTGCGGACCGATCCGAGCCAACGGCCGTCAATGCACTGCGCCAAGTCCGCCCGCGCTTGGCCGCAGGGCCCCGGTCGCGAGCGACATCGCCGTCCATGCCCTAACGGGGTTCCACGCTCGCTACCGTTTCGCGCGAAGAACCGGATGGATCGTGCGGAGCTGCCAGGTCCGGGCGCACAGACCGAACCGCCTGTCGCAGGTTGGCTATGCCTGCGCGGAGATGAGCCGCTCGAGCGTGTCGAAGCCGTCCATCCAACCGTCCCGGTGAAGCGCACGACGCGCCTCGGTCTTGAACGGGCCTTGCGTAAAGACAACCTCCGTCGATTCACCGAGATCCCGAAATGACAGGGCGACCAGTGTCTCGACGTCGTCGGGATCGGGGTCCTCCCAGACGAACGTGTATGCGAGGCGAGCAGGCGGGTCGACTTCGCGGAACTCCCCGGTCAGATAGAAGGGGTCGCCCTCCGGCGGCTGCATCTCGATCCGGTAGTTCTCTCCGACGCGAGGTTGGAACTCCAGGCTCGGGGTGGTGAAGCCCTCCGGCCCCCACCACTTCGCTAACTCGCTCGAATCGCTGGAAGCCCCGAACACGACCGAAGGAACCGCTGTAAGAACGCGCTTCATCTCGAGCGTGAGCTCGTCCGATCGCGCCGCCATTCGTTGATCCTATCCAGCGGCCTGTTTGGCTCCGCCGCCTCCTCCTCCGGAGTAGTCGCGCCCGTATCACTATCGGTCGCTGCTCCGATGCGCGAGGAGCAGCAGCGCGGGCCGGTGCCCGGGATACTTGGTCGGCAATGTCGCGGCGGAACGTGGACATCGTGCGACGGGGACTTGAGGCGGCTTGGAAGAAGCCCAAGCCAGACGTTGAGACTCTCAACGCGCTCTCCCACCCGGAGTATTTGCTCGAGTCGAACTGGGGGGTAGAGGGCAAGATCTATCGCGGGGCACGTGGCTTCCGCGACGCGATGGCGGATATGGACGATTCTTGGGAGAAATGGAGGCAGGAGGTTGACGAGGTTGTCGACGCCGGCTCCGGCTGCGTAGTCGTCGTTGCTCGGATCTTGCCAGGGCTAAGAGCAGCGGGGCGCCCGTGGACAGCCGGTGGGGCATGGTTTCCAGCTTGACCGTGGACAGATCGTGAGCACCCGCTCGTTCGTTCGCCCCGAGGATGCGTTTGCGCCGGCTGGGCTTCGCCGTTAGTTGCGGGTCTAGCCCGGTTCGAGACTCCCCTTGGTGGGAACCCAGCAGCCCGTGCGCCACTGCTACTTCGCGCGACAAGCAGCAGCGCCAGCCGGCGCTACGGCTTCCTGTGCAGAGCGGCCTCCGCTTAAGTGTTGACCCGGACTATCGGCCGCTCTCAGGCACCGAGATCGGCTCAAACAAATGACGGTAGGCCACGGCTCATTGGCTCAGCTCCTCAAGCAGAAGCGAGCTTCGCGGAACCACGCGCGCTCTCGCTTTCACGCGAGCGTGTCGCACAAAGGCCGCGAGCGAGAGGTACCCCTACGCACGCTGATGCGGCTTCAGCGGCCGGCGAGACATCGACCAGGTCCAGGAGTAGGCACCGGATGAAGCCGACCGTCATCCCATTTCTAAAGAGGCCTGACACGAGCTCTCACGGCCTCACTTTGGGTTTGTGCGACAGCCTCACGCGAAAGCAGGAGCGATGCCGTCAGCTCGAGTCCCACTGCTTCTACGCCGGGAAGCGAAGTCGACCGGCGACCAGTGTCGTTCGGCAACGTTGAGCTAACCGTCGCCTGGAATGCCAGAAGGTCTCGCACCCGCTGCGCGGCCAGAACCAGTTCAGCGACAGGGTTCATCGAGACGCTGCGCTGGAAGGGCCTCCACCGTCGTCGTGTCTGTCGAACGCGAGCTTGGACGCCTCAAGAACGAATGGGCACTCGATCCTCTGCGCGTTCGGGGCTTGGAGCGCGTTCAGCTACACGCCGACCTGACGATCCTCGCCAAGCTCGCCGGCGCGCTCAGCCGTGCACGTGCCGCGCCGCTCGCGGCGTAGTCGCCGCTCGGCGCATTCGGGATACTGGGCGGGTGATGTTCCTCGATTCGAAAGGCAACGATGCCTGACCTGCAACACCCTCCGGCCAAACTAACCCTCTACACCTGCCACGTTGGACGCGGCGGGCCATCGTTCCTCCCTCACGGGTGCCGCCGCGCTCATGAGGCGCTCGACGAGGCGGGGATCGCGTACGAGAGCGTCATCTTCGGCAAGGGCCGTCCACTCGCCATCGGCACAACCGGGAAGCGCCCCGACCTCAAGCGGATCAGCGGACAGGAGAAGCTTCCGGTCCTCGCGCTCACCGACGGAACGACGGTGAACAGCTCGGACGCCATCGTCGCCTGGGCCGCCGAGCCCCAAGCGTCCACCCACTAAGATCCGCGGGGCTGGTCCCGATGTCGCACCAGAACGTGGCCGTCGTCCGTGCCATCCATGAGGCATTGGCGCGCGGCGAGTCTCCGGCGACCCTCGGGCTACTGCATCCCGACATCGAGTACGTGAATCCGCCCGGCGCGGTCGAGCCAGGGAC
>JBBQBH010000056.1:0-17097 GCA_038317345.1 Solirubrobacterales bacterium | reverse complement strand
GGGGAGACAACCCAGCTTCCCGGCGGGGCAACCGGCAGTCCTGGCGTCGGGTCCCTCCGCACGCCCTGAGGGACAACTCTACCCGGCTTTGGGGGGCTCCAAACCCGGTTGAACTGCCAGCCTGGTGCCCAAAATCCTGGCCGGGCAGCCAGCCAGTTCGGAAGGTCATGCCAACCGCCCGGCCGGGGCCGATCGCCCCGGCCGAGCTGGCGGCATCGATGGCTAGCCGATGTAGCCGGCCGCCTTCAGGTACTGCTTGGCGACATCTGCCGGCTGCTGATGGTCGATGTCTACCCGGGCGTCGAGCTCCTGCATCGCCTTCGTGGTGAGGCCGCTCTGCACCTGGGTGATCGTCTTCTCGTAGTCCGGTCCAGCCTTCTTCGCCACGCTCTGATCGGTGACGAAGATGACGTTCCCGGCCGGGAACACGTGCTTGTCGTCCGCGAGGATCACGTACTTGTCCTGCGGAGCGGCAAGCTGCGCGTCCGTCGTGAACAGGATCGAGAGGTCGGCCTGGCCCTTGTCGAGCACCGTATAGCGGAGCCCGATGTCGACCGGGACGAACTTCTTGAACTTGAGGCCGTAGCCGTTCTCCAGCCCGAGCAGGCAGTCGACCCGCTGCCGGCACTCAGGCGACCCGTAGAGGGTCAGATTCTGGGACTTGCCGGTCAGATCCGAGACGGTCTTCAGGCCCAGCTTGTCTGCCGTTTTCTTCAGGGTTCCGACCGCGTTCGCGCTTGCGAACGGCGTCGGCGGGAATGCCGTCAGCCCCTGCTTCTCGAAGTCGGCCTTCGACTCCTGATAGGCTTGCTGCGGGCTGCTCGGTACCTGCTCCGGCTGCACGCCGAAAAACGAGGTCAGCGCCGTGCTCGTGTACTCCGGATAGCCCGAGATCTGGCCGTTCTTCAGCGCCGCAAGCGCCACCGTCTCGGAGCCAAGGTCGAGCTTCTTGTCGACCTTGTAACCGGCGGCCTGCAGCGCCTGCGAATAGATCTCGCCGAGGATGATCTGCTCGGTGAAGTTCTTCGAGCCGATCGTCAGCGTGACCCTGCCGTTCTTGGGGTTGGAGACGATCTGGCCTCCGCCGCCCCCGGCGCTGGTGCTTGTGCTGTTGTCATTGCTGCTGCCGCAGGCGGCGATTCCGAGCACAAGGACGACGGCGAGGAGCGCGGCGAAGAGCGCCTTCACGCTCAATTTGCTGCGCTTGATGCTGATCACGGTGATTCCTCCTTTTTCGATGACATGACGAGAAGTCGGTTCAGGCCGTGGCGCGGGCCAGCTTCATGCCGGGCGAGGTGAGCAATCGCTGCAGGACGGCAAGCAGACCCTCCAGGATCAGCGCCAGAAGCGCAACACAAATCCCCGCGGCAACCAGCCCCGCGTCGCCGTTGGCGCCCCGCGAAATGATCAGATCGCCGAGCGTCAGCACGCCCGCCAACGGCGCGATCGTCGCCGTGGCGACGACGTTGATCGTCGCGGTGCGGATGCCGCCCATGATCGTCGGCACCCCCAGCGGCAGCTCGACCCGGGCGATTTGCTCCAGCGGGGTCATCCCCATCCCGCGCGCGGCGTCGACGACGCCGCGATCGACCTGGCGCATCGCGACGAAGGTGTTGGTGAGGATCGGCGGGACCGCGAGGATCGTGAGCGCGAGCGTCACGCTCAGCAGGCCGACGCCGATCGTCGTAGCGGCGATGGCGATGATCACCAGCTCGGGAAGCGCTCGGCCGACGTTGCCGATCCCGACCGCGAGCAGCTCTCCGCGCCCGTAGTGGCCGAGCAGCACCCCGGCGGGGAAGGCGATCGCGAGCCCCAGTCCCATCGCGAGCCCCGTCACCTTGAGTTGCGTGAGGGCCAGCTCGGCCATCTTCTCCGGTCCCCCGACATGGATGCCCCCCGTCTCGGCCTCCTGACCGTGGAGGATGAAGTTGATCGCGTGCCCGAACAACCCGAGGAAAGAGAGGGGGAGATGGGGGTCGATCATCGGCTTTGGGCGACCCTGAGCCAGGGGGTCGCAAGACGCTGAGCGATCACAAGCGCCACGTCAAGGACGAACGCCAGGGCGAGCAGAATGATGCCCGTGGTCAGCACCCCGGTGAGGAAGCTGATGTCCGGGTAGACCTTGACCCCGAGGCCGCCCCCGTTGATGAACACCGCCAGGGTCGCCAGCGCGACCGTCGACACCGTGGCGATCCGCAGGCCGCCGATGATCTCGGGCACCGCCAGCGGCAGCTCGACTCGCCAGAGCAGCTGGCGCTCGGTCAGTCCCATGCCGCGCCCGGCGTCCTTCACCTCCTCGGGCACGTTGCTGAGGCCGCTGTAGGTGTTGCGAAACAGGATCACGAGCGTGTAGGCCGTGAGGGCGATGATCGCCGTCGTGCGGCCGAGGCCCGTCAGCGGCAGAAGGATGTAGAACAAGGCGAAGCTGGGGATCGTGAAGAGGACGTCGGAGACGCCGAGAAAGGGCGCGACCAGCCAACGCCGGCGGTGGGCGAGCAGCGCCATCCCGAACGCGACCACGAAGCCGCAGGCCACCGGCACCGCGACGAGCACGATGTGCTGGAGGGTTGGCGTGACCCATTCGCCGATGTGATCCAGGGCCCACCCCGGGCACACCGTGCCCTGCTCCTGAATGCAGGTCTTGTGGGCCCGGTTTTGGAAGAAGTCCTGGGGCAGCTGGCCCGCGGCGGCGATCAGCCTGAAGCTAGTCACGGGGTCGCTCCGCCGCCGGGTGCTCTTCGGTGAGGGCCTTCGGCGATTTCAGGAACTCGGCGATGATCTCGATCGAGAGAACGCCGGCGACCACGCCGCTGCCGTCGGCCACAGGCGCGTACTGGGCCCCCGACCGAAGCAACTCGGCCAGCGCGTCGCGCATCACGTCGTCGAGGTCGAGCACCGGTTCAGGCGAGCTATCGGGGTGCTCGGGTACCAGGTCCCCGGCCAGGTCGCGCTCGGAAAGCCAGCCGAGCGGCCGGCGCCTCGAGTCGACCAGCAGCGCATGCGGCACCTCGGCCCCCTCCAGCTTCGCGCGCACCTCGCCCGTTGCCTGGCCGACGAACGCCAGCGGCGCTTCCCAGAGGTCTATGTCGCGCACCCGCATCAGCGCCAGGCGCTTCAGCGCCCGGTCGGCGCCGACGAAGTCCTCGACGAAGTCGTCTGCGGGCGCCATCAGCAGCTCGGCGGGGGTGGCGTACTGGGCGAGCCGCCCGCCTTCCTTCAGCACCGCCACCCGGTCGCCCATCTTGATCGCCTCGTCGATGTCGTGGGTGACGAATAGGACCGTCTTGCGGATCTCGCCCTGGAGCCGCAGGAACTCGTTCTGTAGCTGGTCACGGGTGATCGGGTCGATCGCGCCGAAGGGTTCGTCCATCAGCATCACGCGGGGGTCCGCCGCCAGCGCCCTGGCAACACCGACCCGTTGCTGCTGCCCGCCCGAGAGCTGCGCGGGGTAGCGGCCGGCGAAGTCCTGGTCGAGCCTGACCAGATCGAGCAGCTCGTGCACCCTGGCTTCGCGGCGCTCCCGGGGCCAGCCGAGCAGCTCGGGGACTGTGGCGATGTTCGCGGCCACGGTCCGATGTGGAAAGAGACCCACCTCCTGGATCACATAGCCGATCTCGCGCCGCAGCTGGGCGGGCTCGCGCTCGCGGACCGAGGTGCCGCCGACGAGGATGTCCCCCTCGGTGATCTCGACCGTGCGGTTGACCATCCGCATCGCGGTCGTCTTGCCACAGCCAGACGGGCCCACCAGCACGCAGATATCGCCCGCCGGAACTTCGAGGTTGAGGTCCTGGATCGCGGGCCTGTCCTGGCCCGGATAGCGCTTGGTGACGTGCTCGTAGCGGACGGCGGCTGCCTCAGCCGCACTCTCCCTCTCGCCGTCCTTCGGAGCGGAGACGATCGCCACAGGCGCGCGATCCTACACCTGCGCGAAGCTACGCAGCGTGAACGACGGCCAGTTGATTCTCGTCGGGGGCGCGCTGCTGGTCGCAGGCCTCGCGGCGGCGCTCGCCGCGGGGCGGCTGCGGGTCCCCGGGCTGGTCCTTTTCCTCGGGGTCGGCATGGCGATCGGCTCGGACGGGACCGGGTGGATCAACTTCAACGACTATGAGGTGGCGCGCACGATCGGCACCGTGGCGCTCGCACTGATCCTCTTCGAAGGTGGACTGGACGCCGGCTTCGACGAGATCCGCCCGGTGCTCGGCTCATCGCTGGTCCTGGCATTCGCCGGAACCCTGGGCACGGCCCTGATCGCCGGGCTTGCGGCGGCGCTGCTGTTCGACTTCTCGACCCTCGACGGGTTGCTGGTCGGATCGATCGTCGCCGCCACCGACGGTGCCGCGATCTTTGGAGTGCTGCGCGGCTCGACCCTGCGGCGCCGGCTGGCGCGCACGCTGGAGGGGGAAGCGGGCTTCAACGACCCGGTCGCCGTGCTGCTGGTGATCGGTTTCATCGACTGGATCCAGCGGCCCGGCTATGGGGCCCTGGACATGGCGCTGCTGCTGCTGCACGAGTTGGGAATCGGCCTCGCAATCGGCGCTGCGGTCGGCTGGCTTGGGGTCCAGGGGCTGCGCCGGGCGCGGCTCGGCACCCCCGGGGCATACCCGCTGGGGACGATCGGGATCGCCGCAGTCGCGTACGGCGCCGCCGCGACCCTTCACGGATCGGGCTTCCTCGCCGTCTATCTCGCCGGCCTGATCCTCGGCGGCGCCACGATCCCCGCCAAGGTGACGGTGCGGATCTTCCACCAAGGCCTCGCCTGGGTCGCCCAGGTGAGCTTGTTCATCGTCCTTGGGCTGCTCGTCTTTCCCTCGCAGCTCGGCGACGTCGCCCTGAAGGGGACCCTGCTGGCGCTGATCCTCGCCGTCGTCGCCCGCCCGGCCGCGGTGTTCGCCGTGACTCCGTTCGCCGGCTACACGGTGAACGAGCGGATCGTGCTCGGCTGGGCGGGCCTGCGCGGCGCCGTCCCGGTGGTGCTGGCCACCTTCCCAGTCATCGAGGGAGTCCCGCACAGCCTCGAGTTCTTCAACATCGTCTTCTTCGCGGTGCTGCTCTCGACCCTGGTTCAGGGCGCCACCTTCGAGCCGCTGGCACGGCGCCTCGGGGTGACGACCAGCGATCCGGCCCTGGCAGAGCCGGCCCCACCGCCGCGCCCGGCGCGCAGCACCGCCCAGATCTCTACCTCGCGGCCGTGGACCGCGGCCGACGGCGACCCCGCCTATCCTCGCCAGGTGGCGGGACTTGCCGTGGTCCGGCAGCTCCGCACCAGGCTCGACCAACCCGGAGCGCTGGTCGAGCTGGACGACGGGCGCTACGCGTTCACGGGGCCGGTGATGGCGACCGGGTCGGCGAGCGCCCTACAGACCGCTGCGCGCCGCAGGTTGGAGCACGCCACCACCGCCGCGGCGAAGGAATGGTGGCGTGAAGTGATCGGAGCCCTGGCGCGCTGAGCCACGCCCCGCCGCCCTCGTTGCGCGGGTTGCCCCCGTGACCTCAGGCCAGGCCGAGTCCGCGGGCCCGCTCGATTGCTTTCGCAATCACCTCGTCGGCGCCCTCGACGTTGCCGCCGCGCATCAGCACCCGCCCGGCGACGACGCAGGTGTCGACGACGGCGCCGGCCGCGGCGTAGACCAGATCGGCGGTGAGGTCGCCGAGGCTGAGCTCGGAGGCGTCGGCGCGCAGCAGCAGGAAGTCGGCCGGCTCGGCCGGCGCCAGGCGGCCGGAGGCGCCGAGCAGCGGCGCCCGGCGGCCGGCCGCCACCTCCCACGCCTCCTCGGCGCTGACCGCAGCCGGGTCGCGGGCCTCGTTCTTCTGCAGCAGGGCGAAGGTCTTCAGGTCGGCGAGCAGGTCGAGCGAGTTGTTGGAGCCGGCTCCGTCGGTGCCGAGGCCGATCGCGACGCCGGCGTCGCGCGCCTTGCGGTAGGGGAAGACCCGACCCACCGCGAGCTTCAGGTTCGCGACGGGGTTGGTGACGATCGTCGCTCCGCGTTCCGCCGTCAGCTCCAGCTCCCCGTCGTCGAGCCAGACGCCATGGGCGAGCAGCGCCCCCGGTCCGAGAACGCCGAGCCGATCGAGGTACTGGGCGGGTCTTAGGCCGTGGTCTTTCACGCAGTCGGCGACCTCCCGCTCGGTCTCCGAGAGATGGATGTGTACGGGCAGATCGCGCTGCTCCGCCAGCTCCGCTACCCAACGCAGCCCCTCTTCGCCGACCGTGTAGATCGCATGCGGGGCGAGCGCCGCTGAGATTCGCTCGCCGCGGCCGGCGAGCTGCTCGAGGCTGCGCAGGGCGTCCTCGCGCAGCGACTCCAGGCCCTTGCCCGTCTCGATCAGCGGCGCCGCGATCGTCGCCCGCAGGCCGGCGTCCTCGACCGCCCGGGCTGTCGCCTCAGGGTGCCAGTACATGTCCCAGAAGCGGACCGTGCCGCTGCGGATCATCTCCAGGCAGGCGAGGCGCGTGCCCCAGTAGACGTCCTCGGGCTCCAACTTTGCCTCCAGCGGCCAGATCTTCTCCTCGAGCCACTGCATCAGCGGCAGGTCGTCGCCGTAGCCGCGAAACAGGGTCATCGCTGCGTGCGTGTGCCCGTTGACCAGGCCGGGGATCAGGGGCGCCCCGCCCGCGTCCAGCAGCTCGTCGTCGTCGCGGGGCTCGACCCCGGGGCCCAGCTCGGCGATCAGGCCTTCCTCAGCCCGCAGCCCGACCGTTTCGCCATCGAGCAGTGCGCCGGTGACCGCCAGGCTCACGCGCGAGGCTCGGGTTTCGCGGGTCCCCCGATCACGGGCCCTCCGCCGTCAGCGACGGCAGCACAGCCTCCAGCGTCGCCGCGAGGCGCTCGCAGTTCGCAGCGTGGCCGGCCTCGTACTCCTCGCGGGTCAGCGGCGCGTCGCCGATCCCGTTGGCGAGGTTGTCGACTATGCAGACCGCGGCGTAGGCGAGGCCGAGCTGGCAGGCGACTACGCACTCGGAGCCCATCGTCATCCCCACTACGTCCGCGTGGTTCGCGATCAGCCGCACCTCGGCCGGGGTCTCGAAGCGGGGGCCGGGGCTCTGCCAGTAGAGGCCCTGGTCGCGGATCGGCGCGTCGGTGGCCGTGTTCCAGGCCTCCAGCACGAGACGCCGCCAGACCGGATCGAAAGCCGGGACCACGTGGCCGCGCTCGTCGTCGAAGGCCGCGTCGACCCTGCCCAGAGCGAGGAAGTCGCTAGGGCAGAGGAAGGAGCCGACCGCGAGCTCGGCGTGCAGCGACCCCACCGAGCAGATCGCCAGCACCCTGTCGCAGCCGGCCTCCTGGAGCGCCGCGAGGTTGCGGGGGTGATCGACGAGCTGGGCGGGGGTGTAGGAGCCGATCCCGTGCCGCACCAGCACCACATGGCTGCCCGCGTCGAGCAGGTCGACGGCGCCTCGGTCCGTCGTCAGCTCCCGCCTTGGCGCTCCGGCCCAGGGACGCAGCGCCTCGAAGCCCTGGCCGCCGACAAGCGCGAGTCGCCCCATCTAGTTCCCGGACAAAGTTACGAGACGCGCCACGTGGTAATCATTTCGTACGTGGCCGAGACTGACCTCGACACGATCCGCGCCTCCTACGTGGCCCTCAACGAGGGCGACGTGCAGGCTGCGCTCGACGCGCTGCACCGCGAGGCGGTGTGGCGCGAGAGCCCGGAGCTTCCGGGCGGCGACGACTTCGAGGGCAGAGGGCAATCGAGCAGTTCCTCGAGGGTTTCCTCGAGCAGTGGGACGTTTTTCAGCAGCGGGTGGAGTCGACCGTTCGCCGCGGCGATCGCGTGCTCGTGAACATCCATTTGACCGCGGTGGGGCGCGAGAGCGGGGCCGAGGTGAGCGCTCGATACGTCCACATATGGACGATGCGCGACGGACGCGCGGCCGAGGTCGACGCCTACTACGACGCCGAGACGGCGCTACGCGAGTTCGAGGCCTGAGTCACTGCCTCGATCGAGCAGCGAGCCGGCCAACCCGACCGCGAGGACGGTGGCGAAGAAGGCGGCGAACAGGGGTAGCGCGACGCCGTCGTCGAAATCGGACGAGTGCAGCGCCGTCCCCAGCAGCTCCAGCGCCCCGAGTACCGCATAGGTGAGCGCTGCACCTCGAAAGCGCGACAGGGCATTGCCATGGACGGCAATCGCCGCGGCGACCGCGAAGCCGAGCAGAAATGCCGCGATCGCCCGCGCGGTGAGCGGAGTCAGCGGCCACGGCCAGGCAGCGTCGAAGCCGGACGGGGACAGGAACAGCCCCACGCCGTAGACGGCGAAGGCAGCGCCCTGGAGAACGAGCGCCAGCCGCAGCCATGCGGGCATCGGATGCTGCGGCTCGCGCTCGTCATCGACGTTGGCGGCTCGAGCCGCGGCGATCACGTAGATCAGTATCGGCGCAGCGACCACGTAAGCCGTGAGCCAGAAATATCCGAAGAGGTCGTGGTGGAACTTGTCGTGGTGCAGCAGCGTCGCGACCAGCAGCAGGATCGCGACGGCAAGCTCCGGGTAGGCGGCGATGCGCACCGTTGGCCAGTTGTGCTGTGTGGTGGCCCAGGCGAAGAGGACCGCGGCCGCCCAGTAGGCGGCGCCGAGGAAGGCAGCCGTCTGCGGCGGCTCGATCGTCCAGGAGAAGTAGTCGTCGGTGCGGGTTGCGCCGACGAACAGCAGCAGCCCGGCGATCAGGGCCAGCAGGGTCGAGGCCCGGAAGACGAGGCGCCAAGTGGGCGCGTTGCCCATGGGCCTAGCGCAGCGCGGCGCTCACGTCGAGGCGCCCGCCGCTGACCAGCTTGTGGGCCAACGACGGAAGGTGATCGACGCTGCTGAGCAGTTTCGCCTTCACTTCGGCCACAGTGCTGGCCGGGAGGTGGGCGAAGATCAGGCCCGCCGCCCCCGCAACCTGCGGCGACGCGAACGAGGTGCCGTCGGCGAACGCGTAGGTGGGGGCCGTGGTCTTGCAGGTGACCTGGAGATCGTCGATGTAGACGCCGTCGAGGCGAATGGTCGCGTTGGTGTGCAGCAGGAAGCGGACCCGAGCATGGCGGGCTCCGTCGAACCCCTTGGGCAGTCGCAGGAAGTGGAAGTCGCCCTTGCCCACCCCGGTGAAGCCGCCGAGACGGCGCCAGCGGCCGTGGCCCTTCGTGGCCTGGACGACCAAGCGGTCGGGGCCCTTCTCGAGCCGATGCAGGAGGAAGAAATCGACCTCGCAGGCCTCTCGCTGGCGTAAGTCGATCGGGCGGGTGGCGATGAACGAATTCGTGTTGTTGCGGTAATCGCCCTTCGGAGAGTCGGTGAGCGAGCCGCCGAGCTTGCCTGTCAGACCCCATTGATCGTGCCTGCCGCCGGACTGGAACCGGTGGGCGAGCGGCTCATCGAAGAACTCGTTGAGGTCATATGAGATCGCGTGCGGGGGATAGGCCCCGAGCACGTTCTCTCCCGGCGCGGCAAGGTCCACCGATGCGGGCCCGAAGTTGGAGAAGGTGGTCAGCTTGTTGCGCTGGTTGGACGCTGCCACGCAGATCAGGTTCGCGGAGTTGAACTTGCAGGGAAAGTCGGCAGCACGGTCGCTGTTGTCGCCGTGGCCGTCGAAGCCGCCGTTGTCGGCGGCGTTGACGACCAGCACCGTGCCGATGTTGTCGATCGTGTCCTTGAACGCCTGCGAGAAGAACGGGAAGCCGGCGCTGAAGTTGACCACCCGCGCCCCCTGATCGCGTGCGTACACAAAGGCCGAGATCGTGTCCGAAAGGGTCGCTGCGCGCAGCGGCATCAGGCTCACCCGCCAGTCCACACCGGTCATCCCGATGCCATTGTTCCCAACCGCGCCGATGATGCTCGCGACCTCGGTGCCGTGGCCCTGGTCGAAGCTGCGGCTGTCATCGGGCACGCTGTCGGAGTCGGCCCAGTCCCAGCCGTTTACGTCGTCGGTCAGCCCGTTTCCATCGTCGTCGATGTGGTTGCCGGGGATCTCACCGGGGTTGACCCAGATATTCGCCGCGAGGTCGGGATGGGTGAGGTCGGCTCCGGTATCGACGTCGGCGACGATCACCGAGGGCGAGCCGACCTCCAGGTCCCAGGCCGGCGTCGCGTCGATGTCAGCCCCGGACCTCCCCTTGGTGCCAATCAGGCTCTGGCCGGTGTTTCGCAGCGCCCACTGTTGACCGAAGAGGGGATCGTTGGGGATCACCCGGTAATCGACGTACTGGTCGGGCTCCGCGTAGAGCACCCCCGGGATCCGCGACGCGCGACGCGCGACGCGGCGAGGGCTCTCGCTCGGCGGAGTCGCAAGCACGCCCAGGCCCGGCACCGGAAGGCGACGCTCGAGCCGGCCGCCGAGGTTGCTGGCGGTTGCGCGCTGCGCCGCCCTGCCAAATCGGGGAGCGAAGCGGACGATCACCCGACCCGGGACCAGACCGTGCCGCGCCGGGGCCGGCGCCCCAGCGGCTTGAGAGGAGGCGGAGGCCGAAGCTCCCAGGGCGATCGCGGCGGCGGTGGCGACAGCGCGCCGGGAGGCAAAGCTCATTGCCGGAGCCTAATTCATGGCCCCGGCGGGGTCGCTGTTTCCGCTCTTAGCGCGTTTGCGCTACCCGCAGCGGCGCAACGGAGCGGCCGCTGACGGTGGCGGGACGGCGTTTTGGACGATGTCCCCGCAGGGCAACTCGGGCAACCAGCCCGAAGCCGCCGCTGACGGCGCCCACGACCAGCAGCCCCAGGGCGCCCGGCAGCGCGACGGCCGGGTCGAGCCCGATGACCAGCAGACCCGCCAGCGCCAACAGCGACGCCGTCAGGGCAGCCACAAGCCCATGGCGTGCTGCCCTGGTGACATCTTCGAGATGCACTTTCGTCTCTGTCATGCGGCCACCGTAGGCGTGACCCGGCCCAGCCAGGTTTATGAATTGTGACCCTGAGGTTTATGAGTTGTGAAGCGGTCTATCGTTGGCGCAGATGGGTGATCCGGGGTCCGGCCGGGACGAGAGCGAGATCGAGCGGCTCGACCGCAACCTGAGCGAATTGCTGCAGGAGCTGAGGGTGGCGCTGCCCGGGGTCCAGGTCCTGTTCGCATTCCTGCTCACGATCCCGTTCAACCAGCGCTTCGCGTTGCTGACCACGGCGCAGGAGCGGATCTACCTGGCGACGTTGCTGATCACGACCATCGCGGCGGTGCTGCTGATCGCGCCGACCGCGTACCACAGGATCACCTTCCGCAAACAGCAGAAGGCACGGTTGGTGCTAATCGCCAACCGCCTGGCGATCGTCGGGCTTGGCTTCCTCGCCCTGGCGATGACCGGCGTCGTGCTGCTGATCACCGATTTCCTCTTCAGCACCGTGCTCACCGTCGTCTGCACGACCTTCGCAGGGCTGATGTTCGCGACCTTTTGGTACGCGCTGCCGCTCTGGCGACGGGCCAACCTCGAGGACGACGATCTCCGCTTCAGGCTCAGCGACGGGGACTCTTGAGCCGATCGGCCTGTAGGCCTGCCACTTCGTCCTCGAGCACCTCGGCGTAGGGAACCGCGGCCGCATAGCGGGAGACCATCTCGACGTCGGCGACCCAGACGAGCAGCTTGGTGTCGAGGGGCTGCACGAATCGACTCGCGACTGCTTCCCCGTCCTCCGTGTAGGCAGAGCGAAGCGCGCGAACGTTGTTGAGCTTGTCGGCGGCGAAGATCGCGGCGGCATCCGGACCTGCCGCGACCACACGCTCGCGGTGCAGCGCCTTGCGGCGCTCATAGGGCTTGACCTCGCTGGTGTCGGTCATCGCATCGACGAGCGTTGCCACCCTGTCCCCAAAGCGTTCGCGCACGTCCTCCACCGTCACGTCGCTGTCCTCGACGATGTCATGGAGCAACGCCGCGGCGACCATCTCCGGCTCAAACCCCGCCTCGCTCACGTCAGTGGCGACGGCGATCGGATGCTCGACGTAGGGATGACCGTTGACCTTCTGCCGTTGCCCGTCGTGCTTGCTGGCCAACAGCTCGTACGCGTCGCGGACCAGCTCGGAAGTTCCGATCTCCGACGGGATGTCGGTGGTCGTTCCCACTTTGCGGAAATCTATTCGAGAACGCGCGGCACTTCCAGGGGCTCAGCCCCTCTGGCGCGAACGAACCAAACCGGGGGTCACCGATTCGGCCCCTGCGGTGCGGTCGGGATGGTCACGTTCGACGAAGCGGCGCAAGCCCTCGGCCATCTCCGGCGTTTGCAGCAGGCGGTTGAAGCATTGCGCCTCGATCTGCAGGCCCTCGTCCAGCGGCCGGCCGAACCCGCGCACCGCTGCCTCCTTGTCGGTGTAGATGGCGGGTTGCGGCAGGGCGGCGATCTGCTCGGCGAGCTCCAGCGCCCGATCCACGCAGCCGCCGCGCGGCGTCACCTCGTTGACCAGCCCGATCCGTTCCGCCTCGCGGGCGTCGATCACGCGGCCGGTGATGATCAGCTCCATCGCCCGTCCCATCCCGACCAGGCGCGGCAGGCGCTGCGTGCCGCCGTCGCCGAGGCCGATGTTCCATCGCCGGCAGGTGACCCCGAAGCTGGCGTTCTCATCGGCGATCCGGATGTCCGCGAAGCAGGCCCACTCCAGCCCGCCGGCGTAGGCGACGCCGTTGACGGCGGCGATGATCGGCTTGTGGATGTCGGTCCAGCGCGAAGGGCCGAGGATTCCGTCGCGCTCGCCGCGGTTGTGGGCCTCGATCTCCTCCGGCGACCATTCCATTAGCGGCTCCTCGTCCGACCGGGGGTCGACAGCGGCGATAGCCGCCTTCAGGTCGGCGCCGGCGCAGAATGCGTCCGGGCCGGCCCCGGTCAGCACCGCGACGAACTGCTCGTCGTCGTCGCGGAAGCGCCCCCAGGCGTCGACCAGCTCGCGCGAGACGACCGGGCCGATCGCGTTCATCCGCTCCGGGCGGTTGATGGTGATCAAAGTGACCGGGCCGCGGCGCTCGTAGAGGATCTGGGAATAGTCACTCATGTGGTGCCAGCCTCCATCACTGCCGCAGCTCGTCGATCGGGGCCGCCCGGCAGGTCGATCTCGGCTCGCTCGGCCGCCATCTCCAGGCCCGCCGGCTCGCCTCCCAGGATGCGCCAGCGGTCGCGCGCCTCGCGATAAAGCTCGTCGAGGAAGTCGTCGGAGTGCAGAGGGTCGTGGTGGAACATCAGGGTGCGCTTGGCGGCCACACGCCGGGCGAAGGCGAGCGTGTCCGAGAGCGCCGAGTGCCCCCATCCAACGTGGTCGGGGTATTCGTGGTCGGCGTACTGGCAGTCGTGGACCAGAAGGTCTGCGTCGTGGGCGAGCGCGAAGCCCGAGATCCACTCCTCCTCGAGCTCGTCGATCTTGGCGCCGAGTGCCGGCTCATGGTCGGGAATGTAGGCAAGCGAGGTTCCTGCGTCCTCGATTCGGTAACCGAGCGTCGGCCCGCGGTGGGTCACCGACGCGGCGCGGACCCGCGCCGAGCCGATCTCCCACTCGGTCTCCGGGCAATGCCGGAAGGAGACGTCGCAGGGCAACTCGCGTACTTCCACCGGCGAGAGCGGCGCCGAGATATAGCGGGCGATGCGGTCGCGCAGCGAGGCCTCGGGCGAGGCGGGCCCCCAGAGCACGATCTCAGTCTGCGGGTTGAAGGCGGGCGCGAAGAACACCAATCCCTGGATGTGGTCGAGGTGCAGGTGGGTGAGCAGGATGTGCAGCCGCGCCGGTTCGTCGCCACACGCGAGTCCAAGGCTGCGGATCCCGGTGCCCGCGTCGAGCGCCAGCAGCGACCCGTCCGACAGCGTTATCCCCACGCAGGAGGTATTGCCGCCGTAGCGCAGCGTCTCTGGGCCGGGGGAGGGCACCGAGCCGCGGGTTCCCCAGAGCTTGACGTGCATGACTAGCCGCCGACCTCCCCGTCGACGATCGGCCAGAAGAAGGCAATGCCGCCGCGCGAGCCGTGCGGTGTGAGGATCGGCAGCGCCGAGACCTCGATCTCGTGCTGCGCCCCGTCGGCGGAGCGGATTCGCATCCGCTCGTGCGCGGGCCGCCCATTGCGCACCGAGACGACCAGCGGGAGCTCGTCGTAAGGGACCGGTTCGCCTCCCTCGTCGATCGGGCCGAAGATCGAGCCCCACTGGGGGGCGCCGACCTTGCCGATCTCCTCGAATCGCTTGCCTAGCAACGACCCGGCCGCCTCGTTGTAGAAGATCAGCACGCCGCCCTCGTCGACCAGGAACGCAGGGGTGGAGAGCGAGGAGATGAGGTTGCGGGCCAGGATCAGCTCGATCGGCTTTTGGCCTGCTTCCACGAAAGACACCTTACTCACGACGCTAAGTGCGCCATGCGGATTGCAACCATGATCCTGGTCACACAACGACGAGGGGCGGCGCCGGGCCGCCCCTCGTCACCCTGAGCTACCGGATCATCACTCGGGCGGATGCACGCCCGCCGGAGTCAGCGCGTACCACGAGGCACCGAACTGCTTCAGGTCGTTGCCCTTTGCGTCGCCGGGCTTCGTGTCGCTCGCGTAGGTGTAGAGAGGCCAGCCGTTGTAGGTGACCTCGCTGCTGCCGTCGCTGCGCTTGATCGTTCCCAGCTTCGAAGCCTGGGCGCCGTTGGTGCCCTTCGGCGTGCCGCTGGTCGTGACCGGAGGCCAGACGCTCGCGCAGGCACCCGAGCAGGTCGACGACGTTCCGCCCTTCTTGTCCTTCTCGAAGTAGTAGAGGGTCATGCCCTTCGAGTCGACGAGGATCTTGCCGAGCTTCGGGTTGTTCGCCACCGAGACGACCGCAGCGGCGCCGCCTGAGCTGGCGGTCGTGCTGGTCGTCGACGAGCCTCCGCCGCCGTAAAGGCCTCCGCCCCCACCGCTGGCACTGGTGCTGTTGTCGTTGCTGCTGCTGCCGCATCCGGCGGCGATGATCGCCAGCGCCAGCACGGCAATGGCCGCCCCCGGCACCACAAGCTTGCTCCTGATCCTCAGTCTCATCAGCTGTACTCCTTGTTTGTCGTTGTTCGTTTTGAAGTTGCTTCGGCACCAACGCTGCGCCGCAAGGGCGCCACGAAGGTCCTGTTCCCGGCCCGCACGCCAACCGCGCGGGCGGCGGAGAGGTCAAGAGCGGAGGTCAACACGGCCTGCTCGGTGCCTGCGTAGCGGTAGCGGAAGGAGCCGGCGGGCATCCTGGTTCCGTCGGTGCGGCGCAGAAAGACGCGGCACAGCGTGCCGGAACGGATGCCATGGACATTCATGCGGATCTCGGTGCCGAACGGGCGCGGCTGCAAGGTGGCGCCGATCGCGACCCCATCGGGCAGCGATCCGAAGTTGACCTTCTGCGCGCCGGCCCCTGTACCAGGCGAGGAGAGCACGATGGCGAGCAGAACCGTCGCGGCAGCTGCAGCGGCGGTGGCTCCGGACAGCCCGATCGCCAAGCGCCGGCGCTGCCGCCGGCGCCGCTTGACCCTGCGCTCGCCGGCGATTCGCGCCGCGACCCGGTCGGCGAGCTCGGCAGGCGGGGCGGGGGCCGTGGTGAGCTGCCCCGGATCGGCGATCGGCAACAGCTCGGCCAGCGGCGCCAGCGACTCCGCCTCCGCTCGGCAGGCCGCGCAGCCCTCGATGTGGGCGCTGGTCGCGGCGCGCTCGTCCTCGGTCAGGTGACCGAGGACGTAGGCACCGAGCCGCTCGCGCCACTCGCGGCATCCCTCAGCCGTCATAACCAAGCTCCTCGAGTGCATTTCGCAGGGCCCGCAGCCCGTAGTAGACGCGCGACTTCACGGTTCCCTCCGGGATTCCAAGGTCTGCAGCCACCTCCGCGTACGGCCGGCCCCGGTAGTAGGTCTCGACCAGCACGCGGCGGTGCTCGTCGCCGATCCTCCGCAATCCCTCCTCGACCTGCCAGGAGAGCAGGATCTGCTCCAGCGGCTCGTGGCCCTCCTCCGGGGTGCCCACCGCGACACTGGGCCGGGCGGCGCGCGCTCGGCCGAGGTCGATCACAACGTTGCGCAGGATCGCGAACAGCCAGGTGCGAAGCGATCCCAGCTCCGGGTCGAAGCGCTCGCCTGCCCGCCAGGCGCGCAGGAAGGTCTCCTGGACGGCCTCCTCGGCCAGTCCGCGGTCCCCGAGCGAGCGCACGGCGAACCCGTACAGCTCGCCGGAATGTGCGGCGTAAGCCTCGCGAACGTCTCGCTCATCAGCGAGCGCGTGCTCAGTCATCTCGATGCCAGTCTGCATGTTCGGTGCCCACCGTGGCGGGATACGGATCGCATCCGTGCGTGGTTCAAGCCAAGTGGTGCAAACCGCCGCAAGTAGTCTGCGCCGATCCTCTACGCGTTCCTAGCCTGGCTGCTGGCCCCGTCGGCGTGGTGGGGACGAATGAAGACGATGGGGGTGGAGACGGTCCCTGAGTCGGGGCCGCTGCTTCTGGTCCCCAACCACGACAGCCAGTGGGACCCCGTCATGGTTGCCGTGGCGCTGCGCAAGCGGCGAAAGCTGCGCTTCCTGGCGCGGGCGAACCTCTGGAAGATCCCGGGGCTGGGCCCAATCCTCTACGGGATCGGCCAGATTCCGATCGAGCGAGGCGCCGGCGACGCGGACGCGCTCGACGAGGCAGCAATTGCGCTTCGCGATGGAGCGGCGATTTGCGTCTTCCCGGAGGGAAAGCTCTCGGGCGGCCAGCGCCTGCGGGCGCGTAGCGGAGTCGGTCGGCTCGCCGGTTGGTGCCCGGAGGCCCGCCTGATCCTCTGCACGGTGCAAGGAACGACCGACTACGTGTGTTTCCCGCGGCGCCCACGGGTCAGAGTCAGTTTCTTTGAACCAGCCAGCGGCCAGCCACGGCCCGATGAGAAACCGGGCGAGCTGGCCGAACGGCTGCTCGATGAAATAAGGGAACGGGTGCCGCCGGCGCCCCTCCGGACGCCGGCGGCGGCAGGCGTAGTGCCTTAGAAGGCTCCTCTACATCTTGCCGATCTTGAAGATCTTCGTCCCGCAGTCGGGGCAGGTTCCCTGGATTGCAGGGCGACCGTTTTTCATGGTCACCTGCTGGGGATCCTGGATCTCGACCTTCTTGCGCTCCTTGACGCAGTAACCCTCAGGCATTGAGGAGCCTCCTTTCGATGCCGCTTACGGGCATGGCTCGCGGATTTCCACGAGGTCGGATGAGCCGAAC
>JBBQBH010000055.1:0-18026 GCA_038317345.1 Solirubrobacterales bacterium | reverse complement strand
CGGCGTCGAGCTGGATCGCGCGGATCGAGTGCTCGTCGGGGAGTTTCTCCAGCACCTCGTGGATGACCCGTCCGACCAGCTTCTCATCGTGCCCGAAGTCGTCGAGCAGGGACTTCAGCGCCGTGTGAGTGACCTTGAGCTGCTGGGGAGTCAGCTCGAGGTGATAGTTGACGTCACCCTCGGACCGCTCATCGCTCATCCCGCCGGCGCCTCCGCGGGCTCGCTTGCCTGCTGCTTGGGCTCAGACTCCTTGGCTGCCTCCAGTAGCTCCTCCAGCGACTCGGCGATCCCCTCGGAGATGATCTCGACGTCCTCCATCGCGTCGTAGTCGGCCAGCAGTCCGAAGTTGATGCGGCCGTTGTAGCTCATGATCGCGATCGCCAGGGCATGGTTCTCGGGCAGGAAGGCAACCGGGAAGACCTCCTCCAGCTCGCGACCCAGCACGTAGAGGGGTATCTGCGGACCGGGGACGTTGGTGACGATCAGGTTGAAGAGGCGGGTCGAGAAGTTGATCCGCGAGGCCTGCGCCAGCAGCGTGGGGGGCGCGAAGTCGTTGAATCGGGAGATCACCTCGGCGCCGAGCGCCTGCTTGGACTGCTTCAGCTCTCCCATCGCCTTCCGTACGACCTGCAGCCGCCGCACCGGGTCCTCGACGTAAACCGGCAGCGGGCCGCGCATCGCGGCGATCCGGTTGCCGAGCTGCCCGCGGTCGTCCTCGGCCCGGATCGAGACCGGCACCAACGCCCGCAGCTCCAGTCCTTCGGTTCTGATGCCGCGCCGGTCCAGCCACTTGCGCAGCGCCCCCGTCACCACCGCCAGCACCACGTCGTTGACGGTCCCACCGAGCGCATCCTTGATCCGCTTGAAGGTCGCCAGCTCGGAGCGAGCCCAGATGAAGCGGCGGTGAGTCCCGATCTCGACGTTGAGCGGCACGTCCGGAGCCGGGTTGGCGAAGTTCCAGGCCACCTCGCTGAGCGCCTCCAACCCTTCGCCGACCCGGCGGGCGGTCGCCTCCGGGTGCTGGACGGCATTTGCCAGGCGCTCCGCCGCCTTCACGGGCACTGCCGCCACATCGGCAACCCCGCGGGCGACGAGCTGCACCGTCGAGGGCTCCGGGTTCGGGACCCACTCGCGCTCCTCCTCTGCCGGCTCCGGAACCGGCTGCACGTCGAAGAGCACGGTCGAGATGTCGACGCCGGCGACGCCGTCGACCAGCGCGTGGTGGGTCTTGGAGAGAAGCGCGAAGCGATTGCGCTCCAGCCCCTGAACCAGCCACATCTCCCAGAGCGGCTTCGAGCGGTCGAGCGCCTGCGAGAAGACGCGGCCGGTCAATCTGCGCAGCTGCCCTTCGGAGCCGGGGGAGGGCAACGCGGTGTGGCGGAGGTGGTAGGAGAGGTTGAAGCCGGGGTCGTCCCCCCACAGCGGCCTCCCGGCCTCGAACGGCGGGAAGACAAGCTTCTGGCGGAAGCGCGGCACGAGATCGAGCCTTGAGCGGACCTGGTCGAGGAAGTCCTCGTAGCGGGGCGGCGGGCCCTCGAAGATCAACACCGCTCCCACATGCATGTGGCTGGAGGAGGACTCGTTTGTAAGGAACGAGGCGTCTATTGAGGTGAGGCGGTCGAGATGCGACTGCGCAGTCATCTTGGTCCTTAGCCTACCGCCGCTGAGCAGGCAAATTGGTCGATTCAGTCTCCCGCTACCCTTTGCAGCGATGTCCACCTCGGCGACTGGGGCTGCCGCCAAGCTGGCCCCGAAGAAGGTTTTGCTCGCGGCCCCGCGCGGCTACTGCGCGGGCGTTGATCGCGCCGTGCAGGCAGTCGAGCACGCCCTCGACCTCTACGGGCCGCCGATCTACGTGCGCAAGGAGATCGTTCACAACAAGCACGTCGTCGAGGAGCTGAGCAAGCGCGGCGCGATCTTCGTCGATCAGGAGACCGAGGTCCCGGAGGGCGAGAGGGTGGTCTTCTCGGCCCACGGCGTGGCGCCCACGGTGCACGCCAACGCGGCCCAACGCGAGCTGCGAACGATCGACGCCACCTGCCCGCTGGTCACCAAGGTCCACGTCGAGGCGCGCAAGTTCGCCGCCGAGGGCTACACGATCATCCTCATCGGGCATGCCGGCCACGAGGAGGTCGAGGGGACGACCGGGGAGGCGCCCGACAGCATCGTCCTCGTGCAGAGTGCCGACGAGGTCGACGACCTGGAGATCTCCGACCCTGACAAGGTCGCCTTCATCACCCAGACCACGCTTTCGGTCGACGAGACGAATCAGATCATCGAGCACCTGCGGCGTCGGTTCCCGAAGATCGTCAGCCCGAAGTCAGACGACATCTGTTACGCCACCACGAATCGCCAGATCGCCGTCAAGCAGCTGGCCCGCGAGTGCGAGCTGGTGCTGGTGATCGGGTCCACCAACTCATCGAATTCCAACCGCCTGGTCGAGGTCGCCCGCGAGCATGGCGCCGCCTCGCACCTGATCGACAACCACCTCCAGGTCCAGGACGGGTGGCTGGAGGGGGTGGAGACCGTCGGCATCACCTCCGGCGCCAGCGCTCCCGAGGAATTGGTCGAGCGGTTGGTCGACCTGTTCCGTGAGCGTGGGGCGGATGACGTCTCGGAGCTGCGCACCGTCGACGAGGACGTGCGCTTCATGCTTCCGAAGGAGATCCGCGAGGAGCTGGCCGCGCGGGCCTAATTCAGGCGGGCCTTACCATTCGGGCATGGCCACAATGCCGAAGCTCCACCCGGCGGCGGTGGCCGAGGTGGCGGATCGGCTGCGCACCAACATCACTCGGGCGGTGAAGGTCTCCGACGGGGTGCTGCGCGACCTGCTCGCGGCGCTGCTGGCCGAGGGTCATGTGCTGATCGAAGACCCTCCAGGAGTCGGGAAGACGGCGCTGGCGAGGGCGCTCGCCCGATCGATCGAGGCCGAGTACGCGCGGATCCAGTGCACCGTGGATCTGCTTCCCGCCGATGTGGTCGGCGCAAACGTGTTCAACCAGCGCGAGTCGCGCTTCGAGTTTCATCCGGGCCCGGTGTTCGCCAACGTGGTGCTCGTCGACGAGATCAATCGCGCCTCCCCCAAGACCCAGTCGGGACTGCTGGAGTGCATGCAGGAGGGAAGAGTCACGGTCGAGGGCCAGAGCCACGAGCTGGCCAGGCCCTTCATTGTCGTCGCGACCCAGAACCCGGTCGAGTATGAAGGCACCTATCCGCTGCCGGAGGCCCAGCTCGACCGCTTCATGATCTGCATTGCGCTTGGCTATCCGGGTGCCGACGCGGAGGCCGAGATGCTCTCCGAGCAGGCGGAGCACGACCGGGTTCTGGATCTTGGTGCGGTGGCCGACCTGGCCACCTTGACCGCCGCTCAGAAGGTGGTTCTGTCGGTGCATGCCAGCGAGCCCCTCCGTCGCTACGTCGTCGCCCTTTGCGAGGCGACGTGGCAAGACGCGCGGGTCGAGCTCGGTGCGAGCCCGCGAGCGGGATTGCTGCTTTTCCGGGCCTCGAAGGCGTTGGCGGCGATGGATGGCCGCGACCACGTGCTCCCCGACGACGTCCAGTCGCTCGCCCACTCGGCCCTCGAGCACCGCCTGCTCCTGCGGCCGGGGGCGGCGCCGGATGACCGCCATGCAGTGGTCGCCTCGGCCCTGGAGCGGGTTTCGGCCCTCTGAGGCGACGATGATCCGGATGCGCGCCACCGGCTTGCTTGCGGCGGCGCTGTTGTTAGCGGGTGGTGCGTTCGACTCGGCATCGCTCTACGTCCCCGCGGTCGGACTGGGCCTGCTGGCGGCCGCCGCGGCGGCGTGGGTTGGCCTCGCCGCGCGGGGGGCCTCGGTCGAACGCATGCCGGGGGCCTGGAGCGTCGTGGGGGGAGAGACATACCGGCTCGAAACTCGTGTCCGCGGCGGTCGCTTCCCGGCTCCAGGGGGACGGCTGGTCGACCCACTGCTCGATCGTTCGCTGCCGCTCGGCGCCCGATTCGCGGGTGAACTCACGGCCGAGACCAGCTTTGACCGGCGCGGGCGCCGCAAGCTGCCCGCGGTCACCTTGGAGATCCGCGACCCGTTTGGCCTGCGGGTCGTCGGAGTGCGCGGTTCCGAAGGGCGGGAGGCGCTGGTCCTGCCCAGGGTGGAGGCGCTCTCGGCCCCGCTGTTGGGTGGTCAGCATTCACTTCGGGGAGGCGGTCGCGGCGGCCCCGGTGAGGATGGCGGGTTGGACGCCGAGACGGTCGACTTCGAGCTCGACGGCCTGCGCCCCTACCGCGTCGGCAGTCCCGCATCCCGAATCCGCTGGCGCAGCGTCGCCCGCACTGGCGAGCTGATCGAACATCGACTGGTCTCGGGCGGCGGCACCGAGCCGCTGGTGGTGCTCGACGCGCATCAGCCCGAGGGCCGCGAGGCGCTCGACCGAGCGGTTCGCGCGGCGGCTTCGCTCTGCGTTCATCTGGCCAGAGCGGGGGGCTGCAACCTGCTGCTGCCCGGGCAGGTGCATCCAAGCCGCCTGGACCCCAGCATGCGGGCCTGGTCGGATCTGCATGCCCGTTTGGCGCTGGTCGAGAAGTCGAAGCGACCTCCGGCCGTGCCGCATCGAGGCTCGGTGGTGTGCTGGGTGAGCGCCGCCGCCGATGCCCGGGCTGCCGCCGCGGCGGCCGGGCTCGCGGGCGGCTACCTGGTCACGCCCGGAGAGCCGCGCAGCTCCGACGCCTTCGCGGTCGCCGGTTGCCGGGGGAGGAGCCTGCGGCGCGAGGAACGCGACCGGATCACGGCGAGGGCGGCATGACCGAGGTGGCTACGACCCGCATCAGGCTCGCCGTCTTTGCCGCCCTGGCGGCGTTCACCTCGGCGCATTGGGTGAACCTGGTGAAGGACCCGCCGGTCGGTCGCGCCGGGATCGCGGCGCTCTGCGCGGTCGCAGGCGCCGCGGCGCTGGCTGCGATCGCCGCTCGGGTTCCGTCCCGCTGGCGCGCCCTGGCTTTGGCCGCCATCGCCGCCGCGGGGGGTGGTGGTCGCAATCGCGGTCTCGGTCGGCCTGCCGGCTCGCCTGCTGCTCCCATCGGGATGGGGGGAGCTGTCCTCCGACATCGGGGACGGCATCGGCTCGCTGGGTGGCGCCGACTATCCCTATGCAGGCGGGGATCAGTGGTCGCGCCTGGCCCTGCTGCTGGCCCTTGCCCCGCTGCTCGGTCTTGCCACAGCTCTTACCTTCTGGCCCGCTCGCCGCTCGGGCAGATGGCGTTCGCGCCTCGGACTGGTGGTGCTGGTGGCGGCCTACGCAACCGCGGTCACCGTCAGCCCGCCGGGACAGCCGCTGTTGCAGGGCGCGGTGCTCTTCGCCCTCCTCGCAGCCTGGATCTGGTTGCCGACGCTCGATCGCCGCAGCGCGGCGCTGTCAGCCGGGCTGATCGGCGCCGCGGCTCTGCTGGCCGTCCCGATCGCAGCCCGGCTCGACGGGTCACATCCGTGGCTCGACTATCGCCACTGGGATTGGGGCGGGTCGCCGCTGGGGCAGACCGAGTCGTTCGATTGGAATCACAGCTATGGACCGCTGGACTGGGCCCGCGACGGTCGCGCGCTTGTAGATGTGCAAAGCCGCGCGCCGCACTACTGGGCGACCGAGGTGCTCGATCAGTTCAACGGCGCCAATTGGGTTGGGTCGACGATCGGCACGGGGACTGACCTTCCTCTGCGGCGCAACGGTGAGGGCGCCGCTCCGCTCGATCGCAAGTGGGTGACGAGCGCCAGATTCGACGTTCGGGCACTCAGCAGCCAGCTGCTGGTCGGGACGGGGACGGTGCTGTCGGTCTCCGGCGTGAATGGCGCGCTGCGGACACCCGAGGGCGTTGTCCTGCAGAGCCCGCTCGGCGATGGCGACTCCTATTCGCTGCGGGCATACGATCCGCATCCTTCCCGCGGCCAGATGCGCGGCTCGGAGGGCCCATATCCAAGCCAGTCGTCGCGCTACACGACCGTCAGCGTGCCGCATCTGAGCCGGCTCGGTCCGCTGCCTTCGGAGCTGCACTCCCGGCCGGTCGCGACGACGCTCAGCTCCGTGACCGTGCCGCTGCGAATGGGGGCGGGATCGACGCTCTCTCGGGGGCTGCAGCGCTCGCCGTACGCTCGGGTGTACGGGTTGGCCCGGCGGCTGGCCGACGGCCAACCGACGACGTTCGACGTGGTCGAGGCGGTGCAGCGCTATCTGCGGGCCAACTACACCTACAGCGAGTCGCCCCCGCCGCGCCTCTTCGGCCTGCGCGCCTTCCTGTCCAGGGACAGGATCGGCTACTGCCAACAGTTCTCGGGTGCGATGGCGCTGATGCTGCGCATGGTCGGGATCCCGAGCCGCGTCGTGGGGGGATTCGCACCGGGGGAGCGGACCCGGCGCGGTTTCGTGGTCAGCGACTTCGACGCCCATTCCTGGGTCCAGGTCTACTTCAATGGCATCGGCTGGGTGATCTTTGACCCGACGCCGTCCGCAGCCCCCGCCGTTGCGCGCACGAGCGAGCTGATTGCGGCTGGTCGGCGTCCGACGGGACTTCAGTTCCGCACCGGGCACAGCGCAATTCGCGTCCCGATCGCCGGGCGGAGGCGAGCCCCCGGTTCGGCGGGTGGTCTCCCATTTGCCTGGCTGGCCGCCGCGATCGTCCTCGCCGCCGTCCTCGTGTCCGTGGCCGTCTTCGTCCGCCGCGTCGCCCGCCGCCGCTCACTATCTGCCCAAACGCTGGTCGAGGCCCAGACCGTCGAGTTGGAAACGGCCTTCCGGCAATTTGGCCGACCACTCGGCTCCGGGACCACGCTGCGTGCCCTGGAAACTCGCTTGCGCGGCACGGTCGGCCCGCCAGCGGCGGATTATGCGGCGCGCCTGCGGGATTGCCGCTACGGCGCCGGGTCAGCTGCTCCTCCGAGCGCCCGCGAGCGCCGCGCCCTCCGCAGCGCCTTCGCCTCCGGACTGGGGCTGAAGGGTCGGCTGCGCAGCTGGTTGCTGATGCCGCCCGGCGGCCCGGCGCCGCTCACGGCACCCCGGCGGCAAAGCTGACCGTCCATATCCGCAGCTCCCCGGAGACCCAGTCGATCTTCAGCTTGTGGGATTCGTGTCGGGGATGAAGCGCCAGCTCATAAAGCGCGGCGCCTTCGATCCGAACCGGGTCGACAGGCTCGCCGTCCAGCGCCGCTGCGATCTCGCCCTTGCCCTCGATCGTCGCGTAAAGGCCTCCGGCCTCGTACTGCACCTCGAGACCGTCGCTGCCCTCGCTCAGCGCGAGCGGCCTGTCCTCGCCGGCTGGGAACAGCTCCGCGGTGGGCGGCATCAGCGCGGCGTCCGGAGCGTCGCTGGCGCGTATCGGGTCCATAAGGGCCGGCAGCTCGCGCAGGGCGTCGATTTCGCGCAGCTCCTCCTGGATCGCCTCCTCGGTCGCGGCGTAGTCGCCCTCGCCGAAGTGGTACCAGCGCAGCACCCCGCCGCGTCCCCACAGGAACAGGCTCGGCCAGCCCTGGCAGCCGTAGTCGAACCAGATCTCGCGCTCGGCGTCGATCGCGACCGGGTGTGAGACCTCGAGACGCCGCAGGCCGGCGCCGACGGCGCTCGGCTCGGCGCCGAACGGAAAGCGCGGTGCCTGCACGCCGATCACCGATAGCCCCGCGCCGGCGTAGCGACGGTGCCACTCGCGCAGGTACGGCATCGCCCGCACGCTGTTGAGCTGCGCGAAGTCAAAAAAATGGACGAGGGCAGGACCGCTCGTCGTCATCTGCGGCATCGAGCGCGGCGGATCTCCGACCCAGCTGATGTCGGCTGGGAGATCGGGGACGGCGATGTCGGGGCGACCGGGACGCACGTAGGTATCCTGCCGGCTCGGCAGCGATCACCGAACAGGAGGGAAACAACTTGAACACCATCTGGCAGCGAATCGAGGACGCCCGAGCCCGCTGGGACGTGCTCCGGCACCCCTTCTACCTGCGCTGGTCGGCGGGAGAGTTGAGCCGCGAGGAGCTGGCCACCTACGCGGGCCAGTACCGGCACGCGACCAAGGCGATCGCGACGCTGTCCGAGCAGGTGGCCGAGGCGACACCGGAGAGCGGCGAGCTGCGCCGCCACGCCGCGGAGGAGGCCGACCACGTCGCGCTGTGGGATGGCTTCGTGGAGTCGGTGGGCGGGGACGTCGACGCCGACCCCACCCCCGAGACCGAGGCTTGCGTCACAACCTGGACGGCCGAGGACGGCCTGCTTCCGTCGCTGGTGCGCCTCTACGCGATCGAGAGCGGCCAGCCCGCGATCTCGCGCACGAAGCGTGAGGGACTCGCAGCCTTCTACAACGTCGGCGATGGCGAAGGAAATGCCTACTTCCGTGTTCACGAGAGTCTCGACGTCGAACACTCGGACGCTGACCGGGAGCTGATTGAGCACCAGCTGGAGGGGGCCGACGAGGACGCCCTCGCCACTGCCGCGGAGTCTGCCTTCCGCGCCAACTGGCGTCTGCTGGACGGCGTCTAGGTCCAAGTGCCGGGCTCCGCAGAGGGGCAGAACGAAGCCGGTGAACCGGCCCAGTACCGTCCGAGAAAGATCGGGCCTCCCGGCCCGGGGCCTGCGGCGAAGCGGCCCCACCGCTGGCTGGACCGGACCATCGGCATCCTTTTGGGCTTGTTGCTCGGGATCGGGATGGTCGCCGTCTTCGTCTTCAAGGGCAGCGAGGGGACCATCGATGCGCCGCGCATCTCCGGCATCGACAGCGGCCAGCCGCGCCCGGGGCTGCCGCTGGGAAGCCCGCGCGTGCCTCTGGTTCGGGTGGTCGGGGGCGCCCCACCATCCAGTGGTCCGGTGCGGCTCGACTTCAAGCAGGGCCGGACGGCGCGCTTCGTGGTCGGCTCCGACGAGCAGATCGGGATCGAGATCCCCGGCTACGGCGTCAGCCGCACGGTCGGGCCGGGGCGGACCCTTGTCTCGTTCAAGGCGTCGAAGCGCGGCCAGTACCCGGTCGTCGTCTCCGCCTCCCACATCGACGTCGCGACGCTGCACGTGGCACGCCCCTGACCACCGGCGCCTAGAATCTCGCCGCGATGAACACACGTCGCCGGCACGAGTCCATACCACGCTCAGCCGCGCTGATCGCCCTCGCGGCGCTGGCGGTGCACCAGCTCCGCTACCTGCTCGCCTATGGCTCAGATGCTCACACGGAGCTGCTGCGCCAAGGGCACGCCTACTTCTTCCAGTCGCTGCCGGTGCTGATCGTCTTTGGCCTCTCGGCGATCGCTGCGAGCCTGGTCACGGCAGTGCTGCGGGGCCCGGCGGGCACGGCGATCGAATCGCATCGCCTACGCGCGCTGCTCTACGCGACCTCGATCGCGGCGGTGTTCGCCGTCCAGGAGACCGCCGAAGGCCTGCTGTTCGCCGGTCATGCCTCCGGGATCGTCGCGGTCTTTGCCGCGGGGGGCTGGCTGGTCCTGCCGCTGGCGATGCTGTTCGGGGCGCTGTGTGCGGCGCTCGACGGAGGCCTCGCCAAGCTCGAGTCGCTGGTCGCGCGCGCAGAGTCACGCCTGTCACGGCCGCGCGCCCCACGTCGCCATCGCGCGACCGGCTCGCGAACCGCGGTCCCGCTCGCATCGCTTCCGCTCGCCTTCGGACTCGCCCGCCGCCCGCCGCCGCTCGCCTGCTGAGCCCGCGTCGCGGTGTTTCGCGGCGGTAACCCGCGTGCGCGGATAGGACCACGCGCGCGATCAGCGAAGGAGTTTGAGATGTCAGATCGATTGAAGATCGGCCTCGGCCTGGTTGTGGTCGTCGCCGCGGTCGTCTTGTTCATAGTGCTGCAAGGTGGTGGCGGCTCGAGCGATTCGGGTGGCAAGCAGCTGACCGTGAACGGCAAGGCGGTCAGCGGAGTGCCGACGATCGCCTGCACGCCGGCAAGCCGGAAGGTGGCGTCGAGCAGTTTCAGGTGGACAGTGGCGGGCGCGTCCGCTTCCGTGTCACCTCCGACGTCGCCGGTGAGGTGCACGTACACGGCTATGACTTCCTGAAGCCGATCAAGGCCGGTGGGAGCGTCAGGTTCGATTTCCCCGCCAAGCTCGAGGGCGGTTTCGAGGTCGAGCTGAACCACGGGGGCGGCGAGGCCACGATCGCCGACCTCAAGGTGGAGCCGGGCTGATGCGCATCAGGCAATGGAGGTGGGCAGCGATCGGCGCCGTGCTGGCGGCGCCGATCGCGGCGCTCGCCCTTCCGCAGGTCGCCGCGGCCCACGCGCTGATCGCCCGCGAAGACCTGCCGATCCCCGCCTGGCTGTTCGCCTGGGCGGCTTCGGTGGTGTTGATCGTCTCCTTCTTCGCCCTCTCGGTGCTCTGGAAGCAGCCGCGCTTCGAGCGCGAGGATTGGCGGCCGTGGGGAGGAAGGCTGTCGCGGGCGCTGCTCAACCCGATCGCCGAGGTCGCCGCCGGCCTGATCGGCGTCTTCCTGCTCGGTGTCGCGGTCTGGTCCGGCCTGCACGGCACCGAAGCGCCGGACCGTAACTTCGCACTCACCTTTCTCTTCGTCACCTGCTGGTTGGGATTTCCGCTGTTCAGCGTCCTGCTCGGCGACGTCTTTGTGCCCTTCAGCCCCTGGCGGGCGATCGGCCGTGCCACGGGCGGCGCCTTTCGGGCGCTGACCGGACAGCGCCCCTCTCACCTGCGCTACCCGGAGCGGCTGGGGCGCTGGCCGCCCGCCCTCGGGCTGGTCGCCTTCGTATGGCTGGAGCTGATCTACGGGGCCGGGGGGCTCACCGCCGGGCTCACCCCGCACGTCACCGCGGTCGCGGCACTGGTCTACAGCGCCTACACGCTGACGATGATGGCGATCTTCGGCGCCGAGGAATGGTCGCGGCGCGGCGAGATATTCGCGGTCTACTTCAACATGTTCTCCCAGCTCTCGGTGTTCGAGGTTCGCGACCGCCGCATCGGGCGTCGCCGCCTGTTCTCGGGGGCGACGCACTGGGCGACCGTGCCGGGATCGGTCGCGCTCGTGATCGCCTCGATTGCGACGACAGCTTCGACGGGGCCCAGGAGGGGGCGCTGAGAGACCCGATCAGCAGCACCTTCAACAGGCTGGTCGACGCGGGCCTCAGCCTCACGGCCTCGTTTCGCCTCACCAGCACCATCTATCTGGTCGTCTGCCTGGTCGGCGTCGCGGCGCTGTACCTGATCGGGGTGCAGGGGATGCGAACGGTCCGCAATGCGCCGCCGGCGCCGCGCCTGCGGGTCGGCTTTGCACACACGCTGATCCCGATCGCCTTCGCCTACCTCGTCGCACACTACTTCAGCCTCTTCGTGTTCCAGGAGCAGGCGCAGTTCACATACCTGCTCTCCGACCCGCTGGGGGCCGGAGCCGACATCTTCGGCACTGCGGGCAGCGGCATCGACTACGGGGCGGTGAGCGCGACCGCGGTTTGGTACGCCCAGGTCGCGGCGCTGGTCATCGGGCACGTCTGCGGGCTGACCCTTGCGCACGACCGCGCGATCGCCTACTGGAAGGACTACCGGCAGGCCTCGCGCTCGCAGGTCTGGATGCTCGGCGATGATGGTCGGCTTCACCTGCTCGGGCTCTACCTGCTCTCGCAGGCGAACCAATGATGCCGACGGCTCAGTTGATTCCTCTCGCGCACGCCGGCCAGTGGCTTTGGGTGCTCTACGTGCCGCCGGTTGCGGTGGTCGTGTTCTCGATCGTCAAGACGACGGTCTCCGAGCGCCGCGCGATGCGCGAGGAGGGCGAGGAGGGCGAGGAGGGCGAGGGCGCGAAGAAGCAGAAGCAAGGCCCTTAACAGCTGGCCCACAACTGGGTCACGCCACCTTCACAGGTGCGTTACCCGATCTTCACCCGCTCGCGGGCGGGGGAGCGCAAATTGCAGGTGAAAGGCCGGATCTGATCGCATCAACCTCGGGAGGGACGATGCAAACGAGATTCTCAAGGCGGCATCTGCTTCAGGCGGGCGCGCTCGCGGCGGGGGGCACTGCTTTGGCGGCGGTCAAGCCCGGTGCCGGGCTCGGCGGCGCCAAGCGGGCTCATGCCCGGTATGGCTCGTTGCTCCCCGACCCCGGCGGCCTGCTCGATCTGCCGCCCGGCTTCAGTTATCGGGTGATCGCAACCGCGGGCGAGCAGATCGGTGGCGTCACGACGCCCGGCAACCCCGACGGCGCGGCCGCATTTCCCTGGCTGCGCGGCGGAACCGTCCTGGTCCACAACCACGAGCTAGACACGGGGGAGGGCCCGGTGGTGGAGGGCAAACGCCCCCTACGACAGTCGCGAGCCCGGCGGCACCACGGCGATCGTCCTCGACCCGGAGCGCAACGTCGTCGACCAGTTCGTCGTCTCCAGCGGCACGATCAACAACTGCAACGGCGGCGCCACGCCGTGGGGAACCTGGCTCACATGCGAGGAGGACCTGACCGGCGGTCATGCCGTGGCGGGTCACGGTTACGTGTTCGAAGTCGATCCCGCCAGCCCCGAGGATGCGCTGTCGTGCACCCCGATCGAGGCGATGGGCCTCTTCTCGCACGAGGCGCTGGCGATCGACCCGAGCACCGGCATCGTCTATCTGACCGAGGACGACTTTCGCGGCAAGGTCGACAAGGCCGATCCGCATGGCGACACCCGCTCGGCCTTCTTCTTCCGCTACCTGCCCACCGACACCAGTCCGCGCCGCGGAGCGCTACAGGCCGGAGGAACGTTGCAGGCGTTGAGAATCGAACACGTCCCGCGCTTCAACATGGACTTCGACAGTCCCCACCGGCAGCTCGCGGTTGTCTGGAGGACGATCGATCCGGCGAATGCCCACGACGACGCACTGGCCAAGGGCTGCGCCCGCTTCAACCGCATCGAGGGCTGCATCTTCGGCGGCGGCGCGGTGTGGTTCGCCGACACTGTCGGCGGCGAGCACCACCTCGGGCAGATCTACCGCTACGTGCCGGGGACCGAGACCCTGGAGCTGTTCCTGGAGCCCACCCACAAGCACACGATGCAGAGCCCCGACAGCCTGGCGATGGCGCCCTGGGGAGACCTGCTGTTCTGCGAGGACGGCAGCGGCCACGACCGCCTGATGGGGATCGAGCCCGACGGGCAGGTCTATGAGCTCGCGGCAAACCGCGTCAACGATGATGAGCTGACCGGCCCCTGCTTCTCACCCGACGGGCAGACGCTGTTTCTCAGCATCCAGGAGGCGGGGATCACCTTCGCGATCTGGGGCCCGTTCGCGGCCCCCGATGCCGGGCGCAAGCGTCGCATGGCGGCGGCGTCGTCCGGGGACTTCGGGCCCACGGTCGGCGCCGAGGGCGCCGAGTTCGCGCTTCGCCACGGAATCAGCCGTCTCGAGGCCGCGGCCTTCCAGCGGCTCTACGGCCTTCCTTTCTAGCCCATAGAGATCGGGTGTGGGTCCCGCGGGGCCGGCCTCAAAGTGAGCAGCCTTGGGTGCTGCGGGTCGTGTCGCAGCCGCTGGGCAGGCTCGCGTAGGTGGCGTGCCCGCTGATCCTGTTGCTCCAGTCATGGATCTCGTCGCCCGGGATTCGGACCGTGGCGAGATCAGAGATTGCCCCACCCGGAGTGAGGCATATGGTCGCGCCGCTGCCGTTGGGGTTTCGAAAGAACTTCACGTATCGACTCGTGTTGTTCCACAGAGCCGAAATTCTGTCGTTGAGCCCCTCGGATGGCTGACTCGCGAATTGGTTGTTGCGGTAGTCGAGGTCCCTGCTGGTCGGACTCCACCACATGACCGGTGTCTGGAACCCACCGTCCTCCCATTCGCAGATCGCGTTGCCCGGGCAGGTTGCCTTGGGGTCGTTGGCCGCAGCGTGCGCCGAGAGGATCGCCGGGCCTGCCACTGAGCTGACGGCCGCCGCCGCGGCGGCCGTGGTACGCGTCCGTCGTCTTGTCTTGTCGTTCATCATTGGTCCTTTCCTTGAGTGGTGTCCAATGGTGGAGCCGGAGTCACATCGAGCAGCCTTGGTCGCTCTTGACGGCATTGCAGCCGGCAGGCTGCGAGCTATAGGTCTGGTGGGAGCTGAGTCGATCCCCCAAGTCCTCTGGCGGAAAGGTCTGGATCCCGATCTGCTTGAGATCGCGAACCGCCCCGCCGGGTGCGAGGCAAAGGGCGAAACCGCCGCCATTCTTGTCCTGGAACACCTCAACCCATCTGTTGGAGTTGTTCCAGACCGACGAAATGCTGTCGTTCAGTCCCGAGGAATCGCTCGAGTAGGTGTAGTCCCTGTAGTTGGCGGCGCTGCCGTTGGGAGCCCACCACCGGACCGGCAGAGTAAATCCGCCGTTCTTCCATTCACAGAAAGTGTTGCCCGGGCAGGTGTCGGATGGATGTGGGACCGCCGCTGGCGCTGGCGCTGGCGCGATCATCGGTGCAGCCATAGATCCGACCGCCGCCGTCATCACGGCCGCCCGCTTACGTCGTCCTTGCGCGTCGCTCATTCTTTGCCTTTCCGGCCCTGCCATTCCACCGGCAACGCCAAGCTTCTATTTGAGACCACGATCGCTCTCTGTCCGTCGAATCGCAATATGTCGCCGATCCTATCCGTGTTCGACAGTCGAATGCAACCCATGGTCAGTAATTTGACTTAGAACTGACACTGAGGTAAGAAAGGGAAATGCCGCGCGATGCATTTCCCAGCAATAACCGTGCGACCGCCTGGCAGGACGTCTTGGTCGAGTCCTTTGTTGGGACGGAGGCGGACCTCGAGTTCCAGATCGAGCTGAGCTCCGGGTCGGAGCATCTCCGGCTGCATGCGCGAGCCGGGGGCCTTGAGATTGCCGATGCGCAAGACATGGGCGGGCCCGACCTGGCGATCCGGTTCCGCGACTTCACGCTGAAGGAAGTACTGCTTGGGAAGGCCCCGACTTGCGACGTGTTCCGCGATGGCGAGATCGCCGTGGGGGATGGGTGGATCCCGGCCGCTCCGGCGGCCGAGGTCGCGCTACCTCACGCCGGTCGCTTCGAGTCCATTTCCGGCGCCACGCTTACGGTCGCAACCCACGTGACTACGACCGTATTCGGCGAGGTCGGTATCTGTGAGAACTGGCGTGACGGTGCGCTGGCTTCGTCGGAGCTCATTCCGATGTCGCAGCTCGAACGCCATGCGGCCGACGTCCGCGTGTCGTGCACCCTCACCCAGCTCGCCGCAATCCGCCGGCGGAAGCTGACCCTCTTGGACGCCTTGGCCGACGGTGTCGGACTTTTCGGCGAGTGGCCGCATCTGATGTGCTTTATGGAGCTCTTTCAGCACCTGGCCTACCTGCCGATCTGGGAAGCAGATTCGGCCGTCGAAGCCCAAGCGACCTGGGGCGCCATCTTCTCCAGTCCCGCCTACGGCGACGCGGCGCTGCGGGCCCAGCTTGATTCGGTCGTTGCAGCGTGAGCTCCACCGCTACAACCCTCGAGGACACCGCCAAGCGTCTGCAGTCCGACGTCGAGAAGGGCTTGTTCTGCACCGGCACCCAGGCATACGTGAGTTGCGCCGGAGAGGTCGCCCTCCATGCGGCGTTCGGCCACGACGGCCTCGGGCGGCCGATGACCACAGAGACCGTCTCTGCTGTCTACTGCGCGATCAAGCCGATGATCGCCGTGCTCGTGCTCCTCGCCGAGCAGGACGGGTGCTTGCGGCGGGACATTGCCTTGGGCGAGGTGCTTGAGCTTGACGACAATCCGGCGCTCGGCGCGGTGCGGCTCGACGACCTGCTCACTCACCGCGCCGGAATGCACACATTGCGCTCCGTCGTGGCGGCCGCAGCGCCGCCGGCAATTCGTCACACCCTCGCGTTCTCGGCACGTCCTCCGGACGGGTGGAACCGAGAGACCGACGGCGCCTACAGCGAGTGGCTCGGCTTCTACCTGGTCGGGCAGGTCCTCGAGAAGACGGGTGGGGCTGCGCTGCCCGACGCACTGCGCGAGCGCGTTTTCGAACCGCTCGGAATCGCCGACGAGGTCTCGCTCGGTCTCGAGCGCGAGGATCTGGGACGGATCGGCGTCAACGTCGATCTGCGAGAAGGGCGGCCGGTTCCACTCCTCCTGGAACGAGTTCCGTGGTTTGCGGAAGGCGCGGATCCGGCTCTCAACGGCTACGCGACGATGGGTGCCCTCGGACGCTTCTACGAGTGGGTGCTGGCCACGCTGGACGGGCGCGAGACGGCGTTGCTCGAACCAGGGCGGCTGCGCGATGCATGCCGGCCGCAGCGGCCCGTGGTGCACGACCAGATTCTCAACCTGAAAGCCGATTGGGGCCTCGGATTCATGACCGGCCTCGGGCGGCTCGGCTTCGGTCCCTACCCGAGCCAGCAAGCGGTCGGGCATACCGGCCAGGTTGGAACCTCGGTCGCGTTCTGTGATCCGGAGCACGACCTCGCCGTGGCCCTTCTCTACAACGGTGTCATCGACCAGGAGATCGGCATCAACGAACGGCGCCCCGCCATCGTCAGCAGCATCTATCGGGACCTCGGCCTCGCCGAGCCCTCTCTAAGCGACGATTTCGCCGAGGCGCCGCTCCAGGGCCCCTGAGACCCTCTCGCGGACCCTACCCTCGGCGAGGCGCTCGACCAGAGCTTCGAGGAAGGCTTGGATGATCAGTCGCTTGGCGCTCTCCTCGTCAAGGCCGCGCGACCGCAGGTAGAAGAGCTGCTCACGGTCGATCTGCGCGATCGCCGCCGCGTGGGTGCAGCGCACGTCGTTGGCCTCGATCTCGAGGCCGGGGATCGCGTCCGCGTGGGCGTCAGTGGAAAGAAGAAGATTGCGACTCTCCTGAAAGGCGTCGGTCTGCTGGGCATCGGGGTCGACGCGGATCATCCCCCGCCAAACCGCCGTTCCGCTGCCGGCCAGCACACCCCGGAAGGCGAGATCGGAAGTCGTGTTCGGAGCCGCGTGCTCCTGGGTGGTGTCGTAGTCGAGGTGCTGGCCGCTGCCGCCCGCGTAGGCGCCGGTCACCCGCGCCTCGGCGCCCTGTCCGGCGAGCTTGGTCTCCATCCGCACCTTGCCGCGCGTAGAGCCGAACCCGAGCGCCGTCCAGTCGAGCGACCCGTCGCGCCCGACCTCGGCGCGCTGGCTGGCGAAGATCCAACTCTGCTCGGAGATGTCCTGGGTGAACACGTAGCGCAGCCGGGCTCCGCTTCCGACCCGCAGCTCGACCACGGCGTTGAAGACCGCGTCGAGTTCGTCGTCCTCGGAGCCATAGCTCTCCCAGATCTCCGCTTCGGCCTCCTCCTCGAGCACCACCAGGGTGCGCCAGTTGAGAGTCGAGCCGGCAGCGTTCTGAATCGCGGAGATCTCGATCGGCTCCGGGACGCGAACGCCGCGCGGCACGTAAATCAGCGCGCCGCTGTCCCAGTTCGCGTCGTTGCGGGCAACGAACGGGTCCTCGATCGAGACCAGCGACCCGAGGTGCTCATGCAGGCTGTCTCCGCGCTCGCCCAGCGCGACCTCGAGCGGCAGCACCAACGCCCCCGCCTCGGCGGCCCCCCCGTCCTCCAGCGCGACCGTTCCCCCGGCGGGCTCGTAAGCCTCGAGGTCGAGGCCCGCCAGGTCGGTGAACTCCCAGCCCTTCTTCTTCGCGTCGGGAAGCGGCAGCTCCAACGCCAGAGAGGCGCCCTTGCGGCGCCTCTCCGAAAGCCATTCGGGCTCGGTTGAGGTAATCGAGGGCATCAGCTCGTCACCGTCGATCGACTGAGTTGGCGAGTCCGGGGCGAGGCTGGCAAGGACGCAGGGTGGGGGACAGTGCTCTGCACGGGCCCCACCCGAGGACGAAGCCAGGCTCGCATCCGGGCCGTCAAATCAGCCGATCGAGCCTTCCATCTGCAACTCGATCAGCCGGTTGAGCTCGACCGCGTACTCCATCGGCAGCTCCTTGGTGACCGGCTCGATGAAGCCATTGACGATCATCTTCGAAGCCTCTTCCTCGTCGAGGCCGTGCGACTGAAGGTAGAAGACCTGCTCGTCGCCGATCTTCGAGACGGTCGCCTCGTGGCCGACGTCGGCGTCGCTCTCGTCGATGCGGATCGTCGGGTAGGTGTCGGAGCGCGAGTCCTCG
>JBBQBH010000054.1:0-18897 GCA_038317345.1 Solirubrobacterales bacterium | reverse complement strand
GTTCGACCTCTCCCGCTCCTCGATCGCGAAGCTCACATCAGAGCACTCGCCACGCGCTGCGCGCGGCATCCGCGACGCCGACCTCGCCGCAGCGATCAAAGGGCTGGAAAGGGCCCGCTCGCACTTCGACCGCCGCGATCTCGTCTGCGCGCTGGCCGATCAGCTGCAGCAGGGCGCCGAGCTTTCCTCGCTGAGTTGGGCGGCCGACCATATCCTCGCCTCAGAGCGGGTGATCTCGCTCGGCCAGCCCGCTGATCCATCCCAGCCCACCTACCACACCACCCCGCGTATCTGGGCCGCCGAGCAGCGCTTCTGCGAGATCGCCCGCAGGGGCCAAGACGCCGAAGCAGGCAAGGTCAGCCCGAAGACTCTCGAAGCTGTCCTTGCGCGCCACCCCTACCTAGGAGCCGACCAGCGCAAAATGGTCCGCCGATTGGCCGAGGGCGGCGAGCGGATCGTCCCCGTCGCCGCGAGGCCTGGCGCCGGCAAGACCACGGCGCTCGCCGCCGCGACGCAGGCCTGGGAGGCGCAGGGCTACCCCGTGATCGGCGTCGCCACCGCGCGCACCGCGTCCGGCGAGCTGGCGGACATTGGCGTTCCCTCTAGCTCGATCGCTGCGCTCCTTCACCGCGCCGAGGACTGGCGCTCACGGGGCATCGAGCCGCTCCCTCGCGGCACGGTGATCGTCATAGATGAGGCCTCGACCACCTCGACGCCAGACGCCGCGGCGCTGGCCGAGCTGGTCGCGGGCTGCAACGGAAAGCTGGTGGCGGTCGGCGAGCCGCGCCAGATCGGCGCCGTCGGCCCGGGAGGCCTCTTCGGCCACCTAACCCACACGATTGAGCCTGCCCTTCTGACCGAGATCCGCCGCCAGCGCCACCAGGTCGACCGCCGCATCGTCGAGCTGGCGCACGAAGGGCGCGGCTCAGACGCCCTCGACCTATTGCGCGCCGAGGGGCGCCTTCAAATCGCCGACACGATCGATGAGGCGCGGCAAGCGGTCGTGCTCGACTGGTACGGCGACTACTCGGGCGGCGCCGACGCGGTGATGATCGCGCGGCGAAACCGCGATGTCACCGAGCTAAACGCCGACGCTCGCGCCCTGCTGGTCGCTGACGGCAGGGTGGGAAGCGAGGCGATTCGGATCGCCGAGCGGCCCTTTGCGGTTGGCGACCGGGTGCTGACACGCCTAAACACAGCCGAGGTCTCAAACCGCGAGCGCTGGCAGATCACCGCCATCGACCCGGGGCGGGGCGAGATCGAGCTCGCGCGGATCGGTGGGGATGAGCGAACCGTCACCCTCGGGCCCGACTACCTCGGGCGCTACACAGACAGTGGAGACCCTGTGCTGCAGCACGCCTACGCGATGACGATCTACGGCACCCAGTCAAAGACCTTTGAGCGCACCTACACGCTGCTTGACGCCGGGGCCAACTCGGAGGAGTTTCTGGTCTCGGTCTCCCGGGCCCGCGAGCAGACCCGCGCCTACGGCGTCGCCTCGCTGGAGCTGACCGACCCAGAGCTCGGCCCCGGGCGGCGGGCCATAGAGGACGATCTTCACGATGTGCGCTGGGCGATCGAGCTCGACGGCTCCGATTACCCAGCGCTGCAGGTCTCAGCGCGGCGTGGGGTCGATGCGCTCAGTGAGTCAGAGCTGGCGGCGCGCCGGCGCGAGCTTAGAAGCATCGAGGTCGGATACGAGCGCACAGAGCCGGGCCAGGAGCGGCGCGAGATCCTCGACCGCCAGATAAAGCGCACAAGAAACCCTCCAGATGCTGAGCGACGAGCGCGAAGGGATCGGGGGGCTGCGAAAGCCCGACGCGGGTCAGCTGGCGCGGCTTAAGAGCCGCGAGGCAAGCGCTGCGCAGGCGCTGGAGCGCCTGCGCAGCGACCGCGCCGAGGTGGGGGAGCAACAAACGCGCCCGGCGGCGCTCAGCTCCGAGCAGCGACTTGAGCTTTGCCTGATCGAGGAGCGGATGGGCGATCTCTGTCGCCGCCAGATCGCCGCCGAGCGCCTTAAGCCCTCTGCGTTCGTGCGCGAGGCGCTGGGCGAGCGCCCCACCAACGCTCGAAAGCTTGAGGCCTGGAACGAGGGCGCAGAGGCGATCCACTCCTATCGGCTCAGAAACGGCGTCCGCGATCCGAGGCGCGCCCTCGGTGCCCAGCCCAAAGAACCCTCGGCGCGCGTCGACCACGCGCGCGCACAGCAAGCGATTCGCCAAGCGCAGCGCCGCCTCGAGCTGGGACGCCAGCTGGGGGTGGAGCGCAGCATCGGGATCGAGCGGGGCCTGGAGATCGGGCGCTAGCCAGCTCCCGCTGACCCAGCTGAGGCGGTTTTTGGGGCTGGGCGAGCCGCGGCCGCATGGTCGCACGCAAAGCGTGCAGTGCCGGCCGCATGGCCACCCAGCCCAAACGAAGGCCCGCCACGGAGCGCCGCGGGGAGATCCTCTGCGGACTGCTCGACCGAGACGGGCCGAAGCTGCGCCGCCAGGCCCGACTTCACGCACAGCGCCCCGCAGACGCCGAGGACGCCCTGCAGGACGCCTGCGTTCAGTTTCTTCGCTACTACGACGGCGCGCCTGAGGATGCGCTGCGCTGGATGTATGTGGTGGTAAAGCGCTGCGCCTGGGCGATCGCGCGACGTGCCAGCCGCACCCGCGAGACGGGCTTCGAGCTGCCGTCTGCAGACGGTGACGGCGAGGAGCGCGAGATCATCGCGGTCGATGGCGGTCTCGGTCCAGCAGAGATGGTCGAGCGAGACGAGGCCGTCTCGGAGCGCTTCGCTCTCCTCGATGAGCTGAAGGCCGACGAGCGCCGCGCGCTTCTGCTCCTGGCGCTCGGCTACTCGTACAAGGAGATTGCCACTCGATGCGGCTGGACCTACACGAAAGTCAACCGGTGCGTCGCCGAGGGTCGGGCCGAATTGCGCGGCCGCCTCAGCCTTATGGAGCTTGGGGGCTAAACGGTGGGCTTCGCGACTCAGACAGCCATGTGGTGCGCACCTCGCTGCCACCTTCAGCCACCCGCAACGAACGGTGGCGCATTCGGCCCATCTCGGCGACATACAAGCCGGAGAGGCAATGCACTCCCGGACAACGATGGCCAGCAATCAGCCACATTCGGTGAGGCAATCCGCGTTCTGCCCGGACATACACAGATGAAGTCAATGCGTGTTCGCGAGAAGCAGAAAGAGGTGCAAGCGTGACAACCGAGGCGCAACTTGGAGATCGCCGCCACGACCCGGCGGTAGACCTGTGGTCCGGCGGCCTCGTCACCGCTCAGAAGGTGGCGGAGCTGCTCGGGGTCTCACCCGAGTACATCTGGCAGTTGTCCCGCGAGGGCCGGATTCCCACAATCAGCCTGGGGCGGTCAAGGCGCTATCGGCTCGAGTCGATTCTCCGCTGGCTGGAGGAGATCGAATCGCCCCGCACGCCCGGCGCGTGAGCGGAGGGGTCGACGGTGGACTCAGAGGGTCAGCGGCGCGCCTACGGATCGGGTTCACTGCACGTCTACCGCAGCGCGTGGTACGGCAAGTGGTGGATCGGCGGCCGGCAGATAAAGCGCAAGGTCGGCCCGATCCGCACGCCGGGTACGCGCGAAGGGCTGACGAAGAGCCAGGCCGAGGCCGAGCTACGCCGGCTGATCCAGGAGGTTCGCCCCGCTGGTCCCCGCGAGCGGCTCACGATCGAGGAAGCGGGCGGCGCCTACATCGCGCACGTGCGGGACTTCCTGGAGCGAAAGCCGTCGACGGTGCAGGACTACCGAAGCATCTTGCGCCAGCTCTCGCGCTTCTTTGGGGCGAAGAGCATCGACCGCATCGAGCCCGATGACGTCGCGGCCTACGCTGCGGCCAGGTCCGCCGAGGGGCTGGCGACGAAGACGATCGCAAACCACCTCAACTTTTTTCATGGCCTGCTCGGGTTCGCGGTCAAGCGGGGGTGGGTGAGTACGAACGCCGTCGCCTCAACCGATCGTCCGCGCTACTCCGGGCCCGACCCCGACATCCGCTACCTCAACCGAGCAGAAGTCCAGGCCCTGCTCGACGCGGTGCCCGACGATCGCTTTGGTCCGACTGAGCGGGCGCTCTACATGGTGGCGGTGATGTGCGGCCTCCGTCAGGGCGAGCTCGTCGCGCTTCGGTGGCGCGACGTGGACTGGGCAGCCGGAGTGATCCGAGTGCGCCGGAACTTCACACGCGGGCGGTTCGGCACTCCGAAGTCGCGGCGCTCAAGCCGCGCCGTCCCGATGCCCGAGCGCGTCGCTCGCGAGTTGCAGCGCCATCGCCAGCGTTCCGCCTACAGGACCGACTCCGACCTTGTCTTCTGTCACCCCGACACCGGCAATCCGTACGACGCCTCGAAGCTGCGAAAGCGCTTCAAGACCGCGGTCGCCGCGTCGGAAATCCGCTCGATCCGCTTCCACGATCTACGGCACACCTTCGGCACGCAGATGGCAGCCGCCGGCGCCCCTCTGCGCCACATCCAGGAGTGGATGGGCCACCGCGACTACAAGACGACGCTGATCTACGCCGACTACGCGCCCGATCCCTCACAAGGCGCTCGCTGGGCCGAGGCGGCATTCGGGGCAAGTGTTGAGGACTCAGACAGCGCCTCGTCGGCCTGATGGCAGCCAGCCGGTCGGGTTCGCCTGTTCACTTCGGCCAGAGTCGGCTCAGCCGCTTCTCGTAGACGCCGTAGATGTAAGGGCCCGGCTTGCGGGCCTGACGAATTATCCGATGGCGATTCTGGATGAACCGCTCCGTCTGCTCGGAGCCGCGCAGCTGCGCGCTGGTGAGGCAGAACACGCGGACGCCGGCCTCAATCAGGGCCTCGCGCTCCGCTGGGCGGCGGCGGATCGCATCATCCTTTGTCAGGACGATCCAACCGTTCGTGCCCGCGTCGCGCAGCCAAACCCGATCCTCGAGACGCTGCGCAGCTTTCTCGCCGTAGACCGAAGCCATCGTATGGACGGTGAGCCCGCAGGCACGGAGGCCCTCAGCGATGCTCTTGCCGAGGCTGCGGTCGATAAAGAACTCCAGCGGGTCGTCGCTCTGGGGACTCATGCCGCCGACTATCGGACGCGACGCGTCGCCAGACTGCCTACGCCGCCGTTCGCGTGGCGACGCGGATCACGTCCTCGACCTCCCCTTCGGGAACGCCGAAATCGTCGGCGAGCTCGGCAAGGCTGTCGCCGGCCTGGAATCGGTCGACCAGGTCCTCGACCCTTGCCCCACCGTGAGCAATCAGCGGAAGACCGAAGGCCACGTTGGGGTCAACAACAACCTCGGCGGAGCGATAGGTCGGCAGCTCGACCGAGGCCGCCCAGCCGTCGCCTCCGTAGTGGATTCGCTTCAGGTAGCCCTTTACAAGGTCGGAGAACTGGCGCTGCTGGGTCCGGATCACAACGAGGTCGAGAAGCTCTCCCTCTTCTCGCTTGATCGCGTAGTCGTAGAGCACCTCGGCACCATCCGTGTAAAGCCTCTTCGAGGCAAGAGCGTGCTCGAGGCCGATCTCGGAGGACAAGACCTGCACAGCCGGCCGGATGCGCTGAAGGGGAACCCCGGCTCGCCGGAACGCCGACAGCACATAGGCCTCGGTGAAGCCGATGAACGGCACCGTTGCTTCCCGCCCTCGTCGGGGAAAGCAGGTGATCAGCGGCTTCTTCCGCCCGGGCGGGCGCGCCCACCATTGCACGGTGGACTTGGGGATATCCAGGTACGCCGCGGTCTCGCGCAGCGTGAAAATGGCGCGGGCAACCCTGGGGTCGTCTGCGGCGATCCTCCCGTTGTGCTTACTTGGCTTCTTGATTGTCGTGGGCTCCATTCAGTCTGGTCGCAGCTCCTGATCGATCGTACCGGCGGACACGGCGGCCCTCGCAGGAGCGGGTACCGCTTAGTTCCGGCCTCCTGCACGGCTACCTTCGACGAAGCGCGTCGGCGAGGGCTCTGTGGCGGGTACCAATCCGGGTACCAATCTGAGCGAAACGGGACCCGCTGGGCACAACTCAAACCCGCTTCTCAGGCACGAATCAACCCCACGCATGCGCCGCAGACGACCTCATAACCCGAAGGTCGCGGGTTCGAATCCCGCCCCCGCTATGTTTGTCGTAGTAACGCTAGGGGCCTCCGCAAGGAGGTCCTTCGCATTCTCGAAGGCCTTGGCGACGGCCTCCGACACTGTCGCCGAGATCTCGATCCGCCGTTCGACCTTGTCGAACCGGATTTCCAAGCAGAACGCCTCGAAGACTTGGCGCTTGACCTTGAGTGGGCTTCGGCCAATGCCTCGGCCAGGTCTGGCAGACGGGTGAGCATCGCTGACAGTTCCTCGGCGTCGGCCTCATCGGTCTCTGGCAATAGATCCCGGAGGGCAGTCTCGGCGCGCTCCTTTTCGGCCCGCAGCTCTGCAATCCGCTCTCCGACAAGCTCAGGCTCAATTCCCTGCTCCAAAGCGTCGATCTGGAGCCCGATGCGTCGGTCAAGGTCGGCGATTTGCTCGCTAACGCGTTTCCCGGTGCTCTTCGCCTTGCGCTTCGAGCGCTTGCCCTGCGCTCGCAGTTGGCGTTCCAGCTTCTCGATCCGCATCGGGCCGAAGATCCGCTCGGCAAAGAACTTCTCCACCAGCGCCAAGGTCCGGTCCTCGCGGAGGTAGATCCACTTCTTGCCGGCATGCACCTCAATCGCAGCCGAGTCTCCGTAGTCGCGCAGGTAGTCGCACGCGTAGTAGCGACGCCCCTTTTGGGTGCGCCCATACATCGAGAGCGGCCCGTGGCCCGAGCAGCATTTGACCATGCCGGTGAACAGGTAGTCCTTGCTCTGACGTCCCCGCTGGCCGCGTTGCGGACCGCGGAATCGTTCTTGAGCGGCGGCGAAGGTCTCCTCTGAGACCAAGGGCAGGTGCGTCACCTCGGCAACGGCCCACTCCTCGCGAGCGCGCAGCCGCGCGGAGCCGCCGACGTCGCGCTGCGTGGCGAAGTCGAGCCGGTTCCAGATCAGTCGGCCGGTGAAAGTGGGGTTCTTGAGTAACGCCCGAAGCGTCGAGGCCGCCCAGTGGCCGCGCAGATTGCGCTTTGAGTCGACGTGCGAGGGAGAAGGGGGGCCTCCCGGTCGGTTCAGGTGATTGGCGATCTGCGTGCAGGACCAGCCCCGGTCAATCCACAGGTGGAAGATTTCCGCCACCACCTCGGCCTGCTCGGGCACAGGTACCAGGCGGGCCTTGTGCTCGCCGCTCTGGGCTCTTACCGGATTGGGGTGGGGCTCGAGCTTGCGGCGGTAGCCATAGGGCGCCCGGCCCCCGTTCCGGAATCCCTGCACCGCGTTCTCGCGCATGCCCCGCTTGGTCTCGCGCGACAGGCGCTTGCGCTCGAACTCGTCGATCAGTTGCTGCACGCCGATCGCTAGCCCGCCCTCCGGCGTATCGGGGTCGCCGCCGCCGACCGCGTAGTGGATCGGGACGCCGACCTTCCGAAGCTCCCGCTCGTAAAGGCCGGCGTAGAAGCGATCCCGGCTCAGCCTCGAGGTTTGGTAGATCACAACTGCGTCAAAGCGTCGTTGGTGACGCTCGCGGGCCTCCTGCGCCAGGGCAGTCCAGCCCGGCCGGTCGTCCCTCGCACCTGACTCTTGGTCGAAGAACTCGCAAACGATTTCGCCGCCCAAGTCGGCGACTTTCTGTTGGCACGCCTTTACCTGCGAGGGCCGGGCCAGGGATTCGTCCTGCTTGTCGGTCGTGGAGAGGCGACCATAGAAGGCGAAGCGCTTACTCACCGATATCCCCCACTGAGCGCTGGTACTTGACGGCTCATGTCAACCCACAAAAAATCAGGGAGAAACGTCGGCCACAACCCCGTCAACGGGTCGGAGGTTGGCGACACCACCCGGAGGTCGATTATCGAGGTCGGTCTCAAGAAGGCGCGCTAGGGACCGCCGCGCAGCAGGCGTTCAGCGACTCCCTGGATCGTCTGCTCCCCGTAGGTCATCGAGGGGTCGCCCTCGGTGAGGACGGCGATGGCGATCCGCTCGTGCGGCCGCTCCAAGCGCGCGATCTGGTTGACGAGGTGGGCGCTGAACGGCAGCCAGCCTCCCTTGAAGAAGACATGCCAGCGACGCGGCCTGGCCGCTGCCGGGATGCCCCAGCTCTGCGAACCGGTGATGTGTGACAGCAACGAGCGGGCATATCCCCGGAACTCGGGCGGGATCAGGCTGTCCATCTCATAGAAGTAACGGGCTTGATCGGCCGCGGTGATCTGGGTCGTCAGCCAGAAGCCGTTGACGGAGAAGCGCTTCATCCCGGCGAGGCGGGCAAGGCGGCGCAGGGCGCCGTCGCCGACACGCTGCCAAATGGCGGTGGCGGCGTTGTTGTCGGAGACGTGGATCATCGAATAGAGGATCGCCTTGTCGGGGGAGCTGAGGGAGCGGTGCTGGCCGTGCAGGTGCCGCAGGTAGGCGACCAGCAGCATCGCCTTGACCACGCTGGCGCTGAGGAACCTGCGACCGGTGTGCGCCCCGCTCTCGTTGCCATGGCTGTCCACGACCGCGAAGGCGGTGACCCCCGCCCGCCCGCTCAGATAGGAGCGAGCCGCCGCGATGCTGGCCGCGTCCGGATAGGCGGGGGGACCTACGCCGCTGCCGGCGTACGGGGGCCCCTTGACGGGAGCGAAGCGGTCCGGGTTGCAGGCCGGGTGGGCCGTGGCCGGGCCCATGGCCGCCTGACCGGGTGCGTTGAAGCAGGCGGCGAAATGAAAGCGGCCGACCGGCACCGGCACGGTGGTCTGCAGGCGGGTGATGCCCGGGCGGGACTCGCTGCTCGTTGAGGTGCTCACCCGCGGCAGCGACGCCGCCGATCCGCCCGCCAGATACCAGTAGACGCGACGTCCTCCCCAGCGCAGATCGCGCGGATGCCGCGAAACGATCGAGATGGCGGCGCCCCCTGTCGGCGGATAGCGCACCTGCTCGCTGACCGCCTCGTCCACGGTGACGGTCGCGACGGGGCTCTCGGCGGACGCCGGCCCAGAGACATCGGCTCGGTACTGGGTGTTGCGGTCCGGCGAGACCGGCAGAAAGTAGCTGCCGTCGGCAGCCGTCCTCGCCGTCCCGACCGGCGTGAACGACCTGTACGGATAGGCCGCTGCGCTCACCTGGACCGCGATGCCCCCATCGCCGCCGGGGCTGCCGCTGAGCGCCCCGGAGATCCTGGTCGAGTGGGTGAAGCCGATCTCCGGCCGGGCCGCCCCCGCCGTTAGCGCCGGCCCGGTGGCCGCGCCGACCGATGAGGCGAGGGCGAGCAGAAGGCAGATAGTAAGCCCCCCGCCGGCGATCGTCCGGGTACGGTCCACGGCGATCATCGCCACATTCTGGCCGGTTCACCCCCAATCAGGAGGCGTTCGTGCAGCAGCCGGTCGTGCGCTCGGGCTAAGCGCTCGAGGTACTCGCGCAGCGCCTTTCGGATCACTGAGGAGGTCGTCTCGCGGTCACGCTCCGCTCGCCGGGCTGCAGCGGGGTCCAATTGGGGTCCAATTCTTGGACATAGCTGCGAAGCCCCTGCAGCCGTCTGGGCAGTTGCATGTTGAATGCGTCGCTCATCTCGCTACAGGGAGGAGAGATGTGGATCCGCGTGCGTAAGTTTGGCGAAAATCCCTTGATCAAGCCAAATCGGGACCGCTATGGACCGCTACTGACCGCTCAGATCAGATGCTGACTGGCGCACAACTGGCGCACAGAATGCAACCGCAAGATGTCGTATTTGCCGCGCTTGAGCGCCTCATCGCGAGAACCGTCGGGCTGGGCGTCGGAAGGTCGCTGGTTCGAAACCAGCCGCGCCCATGCCGCGCCTTTGGCGCAGCCATGCCGGATCCGCTTGTCTCTCAGGACTGAACTGAGAGGATGGCGATCCAGTTCCAGAGTGACGAAAGGGGTGTTGGGAAGTCTGAACCGACGCAAAAAGTCTTCGATGCTGACTGCCGCCGCGGTTGCAGAGGGCCCAGCGATCGCGCACGCCGAGGGGCACATCGCGTTCGCCAACGCCGGCCGATAGTCCCCCGCTGCCTCGCCCTCAAATACCGTGACAAGTCCAGCCGGCACAGCCCGCGCCGCCGTCGATCATTCGCGCCAGGGAGAAGTTCATGACTACCCGCGTCTCGCCGGCCTTGGGAAGCCACACCCGGGTCCAGTGGCCTCCTGAAGGCTCAATGCAGCCAGGGTTCGAGGCCAACGCCCAATAAGGGCTGTAGCGCACCCGCACGAGCGTTTCTCCAGGGCGCCGTGACCGGAGCACAAAGTAGTCGGGCCCAAGGGCTTCGATGCGGGCGGCCCCCTGGGCTAGCGGATGCGGATCGCGCACTGCGAAGACGCGCCAGTGAGCGCTATGGAAAACGGGCTTGAGGTACGGCAAGCCTCGCTCGATCCACCTTCGCTCGGGCGCGAATTCGGAGCCGACCGCGGAGTCCGGTAGCGCCACATAACGGACCGCAAGGCGGGCCAGCCACCGCCGGTAGCTCGATGCAGTAAGGCGCCCCCCGTAATCCAGGCTGGCGTACTTGGTGTCGAGCTGCCTTTCCCAGCCGCGGGCAAGCGGGTAGTGGGGAGCGACGTACCTGGCTTGCCACGGGTGGACTAGTGGAACCACCTCGATGCGCCCAGGCGGGCCGGACTGCCGTTCCAGGAACCCCAGCAGCGGCGTGAAGTAGGAGGCTTTGGCAGTCGGGTCGTTCCACGAGTGCGCAAGGTCGAGGATGGGGCGGGCCCATTGCCACCATCCAAACGGCACGGCGACCGCGGCGAGCGCAAGCCAACGGCGCCATCCAAGGGCGGCACGCGACGAGCCGATCATGCATGCCAACAGCGGGCCGCCGAACAGGGTTCCCAGGCGGATCACGTTGCCGCCCATCGGTGTGGGCACGAAGTAGAGAGCTGTCGCCGTCAGCGCATAAAGCACCACGCCGACCGCCAGGGGCCGCTCGCGGAGGCGAATCACGACAAGCGCCGCCAGGCTCAACAGAAGGACCAGCGAGAGGCTTCCCGGACTGAACGGCTCCGTGCCTCCCTCGGGAAAGGCGAGGGCGAGGGCGGCGAGCGGAAGGGTAGCCCCGAGGAGAAGGGCAACAGCGCGACGGCGCCCGCCGGTGAGAAGCCAAGCTGCGCCCGCCAAAGCAACGAACGCACCGGCGACTGGGCTCGAGAGTGAACAGGCGCCGGCCATGACGGACGCCGCGATCGGACGGTCCGATCGCGCGAACAGCAGGGCAGCCAGGCCAATCGCCACGCCCAGCGAGAAGACCAGCCGGCCGCTCATCAGCATCGTCACAGTGGCGATCGAAAACCACCATGCACCCAACAGGCCGCCCCGTCCGAAGTGCGCCTTCGCCAGCCTGGCGAACAGCCACGCTGCGGCGACCGCTGCCGACGCGCCCAGCAGCCGCGGTCCCAACAACGCCCCCAGCGGCGGGAAGAGCACGCTGTAGCTCAGGGTGTAGAAGCCCCCGTACCACTGGTTGTCCCAGATCGTGAACCCCGCCTGGTCGAACAGCCCTGCGCGATAGAGAGCAGCAGCGAGATCAGCACTCGGCGGATTGACGACCAGCCAGGCGCCCGCCAGAAGCAAGGCGACCAGCCAGGGTGTGGCCGCTAATCCCCGCATGCCTTGAGCTCCCACGGTCGTCAGCGAGCGTGCCAGTGGTGTCGCTACGGGTTTGTCGGCGGTGGAACCGAGGCGAGCGGCTTCGGGACGGGCCCGATCGGTCGCCGACATGACGGGCCGCTGCATTTGATGAGCCTTTTCAGGTGCCCCTCCAGCCATGCGGCTACTTTCTGGAAACGCGGGTTCCGGGCGAGCGAGCGAAGCTCGTAAGGATCACGGATGAGGTCGTAGAGCTCGATTTCGCCGTTCCCGTAGCGGATGTACTTGTAAGGCCCGATTCGAATCGCCTCATACGAGACGATCGGAGCGCCGGTACTCCCCTTTCCGGGCTGAACCGCCTTGCCGCGGGTGAAGCCTTCGAGAAGGATGGGACGGCGAGACTGTCGGCCGGGACTCCTTGCATATCCGAGCAGGGAGCGTCCGTCGACAGAGCGACTTGGCCGTGCGTGGGCGATCTGGAGGAAAGTCGGGGCCAGATCGATATTTGCGGCCAGGGCGCGCGACGAACGCTGCCGTGGGAGGCCCGGGCCGCGCACGACCAACGGCATCCGAACCGAAGGCTCATAGGGAAGGAACTTCGAGGCGGCGATGCGGTGCTCACCCTGGAACCAGCCATTGTCGGAAATCAGAAAGATGTAGGTGCTGGAGAGGCGTCCCTGCCTCCGAAGCAGCGAGAGCAGCCGGCCGACGCCGTCGTCCACCGCGCGCTCGGACTCCATCCGCGCCCGGTAGCGGTAGTCGATTCCGCGGATCTCCCCGGGGGTGAGCGAGTCCAGATGGCGCAGGAAGCTGGGTTTGCCGCCGATGTTTCGTCGATTGAAACCTGGCGGACGTGGTGCTCTGGCTCCGTCGAGAAGATGGGCATAGCGTTGCGGAGGCTTGGGTCCGATCGAATCACGCTCGTCGACGTGGGGCGCGGTCACGTCGAACTGCAGATAGAAGGGCTTCTTGCGCGGGGCTGAGCTGATCGCCCTCAGTGCCCTGCGGTTGAGGACGTCGGTCACGTAGTTGCGGGGACTCTCGGCCTTGTACGGACACCCTGGCGAGTACCTCCTGCAGTAGCGGGGGTTCCCGTAGCGCTTGCTGATCTGACCGTTGTCGTTGAAGAAATATCCGTAGTAGAGGCCGCTGGCGGGGTCGTTGGCCAAGGTCTGCCAATCGCTCCAGCCGGGAGGAACGGTCGCGGGCCTCGAGTCGTAGCCGTTGAGGAACTTTCCAATGTGGATCGTCCAATAACCCGCCTTCCGCAGCCAGACGGCGACGTTGTCTCGGTAGTCGTGACGCCTGAATGCGCGAAACCCCCCATGGCGGCCAGCATTGTCCAATACGCCGTTGTTCCGGGCATAGCGTCCTGTCAAGAGCGCCGTGCGCGAGGGGCAGCACAAGGGAACCGAGACGTAGTAGTTCCGAAAGGTGACCCCGCGGTGGATCAGCAGGCTGGTGATGTTGGGCAGCACGGGGCCGGCCCCGGTTTTCGTCTGCAGGTTTTGGTGGAGGTCTGAGAAGACCGCGTCGTCGAATTGAATGACGAGAATGTTCGGCCGCGCGTGATCGGAGAAGCCTGTTGTCGCACGGCTGCTCCTGAGCAGGGACCCGACCACGGCCAGCCCGACTACGACGAGGGCCAGGGCGATGAGCGCGTGGTGTCCACGTGACGACTTCAAGAGCTTGACGGGCCCTGCTCAGATCGTGAGAGGGATTTGAAGTGAGCGGTGCGCAAAGCCCCGATCCTCGGCCCACCGCCCAGATCTTCATTGGACCGGCTAATCGCGCCCTAAACGTCAGGCTCCGGTTCAAATCCAGTCGCCCCGACTACGTATCACCGGAAAATCGCGTCCCTTGCGTCCCCGGGTCAGAAATTTCGAGCGTGCCCCACCGACTCCATGAGCTTGGTCCGCAGCACCATGCCGCCATCCGCATGCGGATCGAGGGCGGGGCGCTTCCGTCCGAGCGTCATCTCACTCGGGATCGTCGATGGCCCGCAGAATGACGGCCGAGTCGTCCGAGATCGGTGGGCTCCGTCAACCTGTCCCATGGCCAAGTTCGAGTTCACCCCCGCGGTCGCCCAGGCCGAGGAAAAGATCCTCAGTGACGAGCTTTACCAGGCCGAGCGGGAGCACATCGTTGGATTCTTGGAGCAGCTCCGCTCCGCCACCACGGCCACCGACTTCTACCAGCTCCAACTGGGCTTGCTAGGCCGGACCAAGGCCAGACAACAGTTGGCCGGGGAGATCCGCGATGAGGTCGAGGCGCTAAAAGGGCAGATCTCTGAGTTGGTGCGTCAGGAGCCGAAGCCGCTCGAGGAGATCCGCGCCGTCCAGGAGCTTCTGACCCTGAGAGAGCACCAGCGCAAGGTCTCAGAGGCCCTGCGCTGGAACCTGCTGACCATCGGCGACGGGATGGCGTGGGAGGCGCTCGGATATGACCGGGGCGGGATCACCATCCTCGGCCAGGGCGATCGGGTGGCCCGCTTCGCCGATGACGCAGGCTTCAAGGCCGAGGCCGAGGCCATCGGAGCGCTCTGGGACCACGGCACCTTTGCTTTGCACAATGATCTGACCACCTGCCTTCGGCACGGCGATGTCACCGCAATCTCGCCTGGCCCTGATGCTCCGGAGCGCCAGATCGAGATCTACGAGATCAAAGCCCGGCGGGCGCCCGGGAGTGGCGCTCCGCAGCTCGTCCGCCTTGACCAAGCAACGCGGCTACTTAACGAGGGCCGGGCGGAGGGCGACGACGGCGAAATGCGCAGCTTCCACCGGGCCGAGTTCCCCTATCGCACCCACCTGGCTAACTTGCGCGATCTGCTGCGGAAGGGTCGGAAGGACGGCTACGCCGCAGCGAAGATCGGCGCCTGCGCCTGGATTGCGGTCTTCTTCTACCCAGCCCGCCGCGGCCAGATCGAGGAGATGCTCAGGGAGCACCATGAGGCCCAGGAGCGCGTCGGTTGGCCCTCGGGAGAGAAGGTCTCGGAGTGGATGTTCGCTGGGCGACGGATCGAGACTCGACGCTACAGCTTCGCTGAACTGGCTCCCGTTTCGATCTTCCCGCTCGATGTCGAGGATGTAGCCGATCTGATGATGGGCTTCCTGGATGCTCTGGTCTGCTTGGACGGTGGCTGCGTCGAGGAATGCTTTGCAAAGCACGAGATCGTGGCCGAGGTGGCCACGCCGCCCGAAAGTGGAAAGATCTTCCTGCAGGCCACTCGAGCGGTCGGGGGCCAGGTTGTGAGCCTCACTGTTCCGGCCCAACTCCGAGAACAGATGCTGCTCGAGTTGATGACCCCGGAGAACCTGGTCGCCCACACCGTGGCGCTGACTGACGTGATGGTGGAGCGTGGCTTGACCGAGGAGCAGCACCTCATCGTCCCGGCCGACCAACGCTCGGTCTGGGAGAACTATGAGTAAGCGCCGCGTAGCTCTTCTCTGGGCTCACGCCGTCCAGGCCACGCGGCTGGGCCGTCCGGTCGAACGGATGGATCCGCCGCACGGGCGGCTTCAGGCGACCTGCTTAACCGGCCAACGACGCCGCTCAATGATCCTCCGGGCGTCGCTCGGGGAGACGTAGCGGGCCCGGGATTCGAACAGCCGATTTGCAGGAGTTTCAGGTCGGTTCGTGTCTCAGCGCTCTGGGTGAGCCAGCCCCTACGGAACCTGCTCATTAGGGCCGTACTGCGATTCGTGGTCATAGTGAAATTCGGCTTGGGCCTCCGCTTCGGCGAAGTCGATGCGCTCCTCGTCCGCGTAGTGGCGCAGGTTGCACAGCAGATCCCCCAGCCCGATTACTCGGTCGCTGGGATGGATCCGGGCCAGGCCTCGCGAGTCAAAGGCGTTGCGCACGTATGCGTCTAGCGCCGTGCGAGCAGTTGCAGCTCTTTCAGTATTGGTGCCCATCTATTCCTCCAGTCGGATTCGCCTACTCCTATATAGGCGCGAGGGCTCGTGCTCTCTAGTAGCCCTTAGCACCACGGAGGGGTGCCATCCCGGACGGACGCACTGGAAGGGGTGGTCATAAGACGGTCTTATCGGGCGTTGCTCTGAGGATGTAGCCTGCCGCCGATCCGATATTCGGGCTACGCACGATCGAAGGATCGCAGCGCCGTCACGGCGATCTAGCGAATCGGCGCAGCTGTTCGGACATCCGGAACGCACAAGGAATCCACGGGAATACGCCGTCGTGGCCTCGGAGATCTACTGCCGGGGGCTACTCCGACAGCCCGGCGGCTTCGAGACCCTCAGCATGGCTGGGGAAATCGCGGGCACTGACCACCTTGCCGCCGCGATAGGTGACGAGCTGTGCGACTTCATCGGTGAAGTTCAACCGGGTTGTCTGTCCCATGGTCTTCATTTCTCCCAGGGCGAGCACGGATTCCCCGAGGTCACGAATATCGTCAAATCGAACTCTGAGTTGCATCTCGGCCTTGAAGCTCTCCCAAGCCTGCCGGGCTCCGGCATGCCCGCGATACACCTCCATCAGTGCGAACCATTCGACCTCAGGATCGAACTGGTCGATCCAAACGTCAAAGTCGTCACGGTTCCAAGCCTCCACGCCCCGCTTGAAGATCTCGACGTTCTCCTGCGACATCGCTCGCGCAGTATCTCGCTAAGGAACTGGTCTGGCGCTACGCGTAGCCTCGGCGGACAAGGTGGAGGGACAGAAATACAAGTGCAACCAATGCGGCAACGAATGGGTGGCGTCCGGCGTTGCACCCGGGCCCGCAGAGTGCCCGTCCTGCGGATCTGGCCCCCCGTTTGCGCCGCTCATGTCGGGGCTGGAATCCCACGGAACCTCGAGCGCGAGCCTCGACCTGACCACGGGCATCAAACACACCTTGGATGCCCTGCGACTGACTGTCGTGGGCGTGCTCCTGAGCATTGGCCTGACCGTCGGACTGGGCGTTGGGTTCGGGATCGGGGGATGCGCCGGGGCCATCGCAGGGCCGGTCGGCGGCATCGCATCCGTCGCCTTGGTCGTCTTCGCGTTTCGATGGTCGCCCAGCCGCGAATGGCTTGCTAGCCGGGCAGACTGGGCGATAGGACGTACCGCTGATTAGCCCTGTTTCCTCCGACATCGCCGCGCAGTATCTCGCTCTGACCAATCAGCCGCTAGCGCTGCTCAGGTACAGCGGCCAGAACCCCTCTCAGTCACGCCGCTAGGCGCATTCGAGCGACTATTCGTGCGTCGCTCTGAGAGACGTAGCGGGCCGCCGATCGGATATTCGGGCGACGCACGAAGCCGCCTGCGTGGAGGGGTGGGCGTGTGCTCGCGTTGCCGCTTCTCGCGCAAAGCAGGCGCACCGTGCAGCGCCGGCCCTCACGATCAATCCGGCTCAATCGCCCGTGTAGCTAGCACCCCTTCAACGGCCCGCCGATCTGGGATTCGTGGGCTCGCCTCGACCGAGCGAATGCTGGGCACCGCGAACAAGAAGACCGCGATTAGCACGAGGCCGCCGGAGGCGCCGAAGAGCGTCGGCTTGAATCCGATCGCTTCGGCGATTGGCCCCACAACCGCATAGCCGATCGGCATCAGGACAAGGGAGCCGAACCAGTCAAAAGCGGTCACCCGCGCCAGCGCCTCGGGCCGAACGTATTGCTGAAGCGTTGTCTCCCAGAGCATGTCGGAGAGCATGAAAGTTGCCTCAGCGGCCGCAATGGCGACGGCGATCGCGAGGATCGGTCCTGTGATCGCGAGCAGGATCAGCGGAATCGGTGCCAGTAGGGCGCCGATCGGCGCGACGCGCAACGGGTATCTAGGGGTGATCCGCAATGCGAGGACGCTTCCCAGCAACGCTCCCACCCCCAGACCCGCGGCAAGCACCGCCCATGCACCCGACCCGCCAAGCGAGCGGCGCGCGATCTCCGGACCGAGGACGTTCCATGTAGCCAGCCCCAGGACGTTGACCAGAGAGAAGCCGAGGATGAAGGCCCAGATCCAGGTGCGGGAGCGAAACTCCGACCAGCCCTGGCGAAGTTCGGAGACGAACGAGGAGCGCTCAGCGCGTTGCTGTCGCTGGACCTTGATCAGAGCCAGAAACGCGGCGCTGACCGCAAAGGTCAGCGAGTCGAGGCCGATCGCCCAACCCGGCGAAGCGATCGCCAAGAGGACGCCGGCGATCGCGGGACCGGCGATGTTGCCGATCGAGCGGGCAAAGGCAAGCAGAGCGTTCGCCTGTTGGAGGTGCTGCGCGGAGACGATCGACGGATTGATGGCGCCGGACGCCGGAGTGAACAGCGCGCTGCCGCCTCCCTGCACCGCGTAGAGGACGGCCAACTCCCAAATCTCCGCGACGCCAGAGATGAGCAGCGCGGCCATCGCCGCCATCGCGACAAGGCGCACGACGTCGGCGACGAGCATCGCCGTTCGCGGGGAGACACGATCGGCATAGACGCCGCCGGCCAAGATCAGCGCGACCACTGCGACAAGGCGAGCGCCCAGCACGAACCCGAGGTCGGCGACCGAACCGGTGAGCCCCAGCACGGCGAAGGCGAGGGCCACCGGCGTGATCCCGTCGCCGAGCAGCGAGACCGACTGGCCGATGAACAGCCGGCGGTAGTTGCGCTCGTTGAGCAATCCGACTGTCTCGGGCAGTCGCATCGAGAAAGGGTATGGCCCGAGTTCCTATCCAGTTAGCTCGTGTATCGAGCCACTGCTGACAGCCGCTTCTCGCGCGTTGCGGGAGCGTCGTGCAATCGGCGCAGCGCTTCCGCTCTTTCCGAAGCGCTACTCCGCTAGTCCAGCGGCCTTGAAAGCATCGGCCGGGTCTAGGAAGTTCGTCATCCGAGCTATTCGCCCGTCCCGAAACTCGTAGAGAAGGCCCATCCGCAGCTCGACCGGGACGCCGCTGCCTTTGCCAGTGGCTCGCTGATGAAAGACCCCGACGGCTTTGTCATTGCCCGCATCGACCATCTGCTCGAGTTCGATCTCCCACTCGAAATCCTCGGTCCAGGTGCGCATGAAATCGAGGAATCCCGCGCGGCCTCGGTAGACGTCGCGGAAGCCTGGACTGTTGGGAGGCATGACCCACTCGGCATCGGGCGTGTTCAAGCCTGCGTCGAAAGGGGCGGCGGGGTCGCCGCTCCTCAGTCCTTGCTGGAAGACCTCGAATGCTCTGCGCGCAAGCTCGACGTTTTCCTGCGACATCGCCCGCGCAGTATCTCGCTCTGGCCTGCGGGGCAACAGCGCCATGGCTTCCACGAGTACCACCCTTCTTCCATAGGGCTGCCGCTGCCGCCCTTGCTCGTGGGGTTTTCAGCCGCTAGTCGTGTCTAGG
>JBBQBH010000053.1:0-19409 GCA_038317345.1 Solirubrobacterales bacterium | reverse complement strand
TAGTGGCCGCGCTAGAAGGGATCCGGCAGCGCGATGCGGAGCTTGTCGAAACTCGCGCGGGCGCCGTCGGCTGCGGTCGCCGAGCCGACCGAGAGCGTCGATGAGCGCCCGCCCAGCGTCGAGGCCGTGTGGGCGTCGTCGATCACCGAGGCAAGCTTGCGGCCGTTATTGAACGCGGTGACCCGCATTCCGCCGTCCGCGGTCGGGAACGCCTGCAGGCGAAGCTTGTTGGACTTGCCGACGCCCTTGATCTTGCTCGCCTTGCCCTTGGCGAGCAGCGTCCGGGCCGCATCCGGCGGCAGGTCGCGACGCAGCTGGTAGGTGCCCTTGGCGGGAAAGATCGCGAGCTGGTACTGGCCACCTTCGCCGTCGCGCAGCGCCACGGCGACAAAGGTCTTGCGCTGCAGCTTCGTCGGCGTCGACTGCGAAAGGCGCGCGGTGACCTTGAGGTCGAGGTTCGCGCCGACGACTGGGGTCGCCACCTTGCACTCGCGGGTCCGCATTCCGACCTTGACGCTCAGCGCACGGCCGGCGTGGCCGCGGCTGCACTTGCCCTTGCCGAGGCGCACGAGCTCCGAGCGGGCAGATGTGCTCGACATCTCATTGCTGTAGATCGGGATAACGGCCGCCGCGGCAGCGGCGACCGCGGCCACCGAGCTGAGGATGGCAAGCGGGATAGCGATCCGAATTGGTCGTCTCATGACTGCCTGGCGGAAGCTCCGCGAGTGCATCGGAGAGCCTAAACACAGGCGAGGCTGAAAGGTGCGCAATGCCGTGCACGTGGCCGCTGCCATGCAGCAACCGGGCGATGTGAGGGTCCGGCCCTAAAATTGAACCCATGGCCGAACACAGGCTGCCCGAGCGCGACCGCCCGTGGGTGATGCGCACCTACGCGGGGCATTCCGACGCCCGCCGCTCCAACGAGCTCTACCGGGGCAACCTGGCGAAGGGCCAGACCGGGCTCTCGATCGCCTTCGACCTCCCCACCCAGACCGGCTATGACCCCGACCAGCCGCTGGCCCGCGGCGAGGTCGGCAAGGTCGGCGTGTCGATCGTCCACAAGGGCGACATGCACGCCCTTCTCGACGGCATCCCGCTCGACGAGATGAACACCTCGATGACGATCAACGCGACCGCCGCCTGGCTACTCGCCCTCTATGTGACCGTCGCCGAGGAGAACGGGATCGAGCGCTCGCAACTCAAAGGCACAACGCAGAACGACATCATCAAGGAGTACCTCTCGCGCGGCACCTATGCCTTCCCGCCTGAGCCGTCGATGCGGCTGATCGCCGACACCGTCGCCTTCGCGGTCAACGAGGTGCCGAACTGGAACCCGACCAATGTCTGCAGCTACCACCTGCAGGAGGCAGGGGCGACGCCAGTGCAGGAGATCGCCTACGCGCTCTGCACCGGGATCGCGATCCTTGACGAGGTAAAGGCGCGCGGCCAGGTCGCCGAGCACGACTTCCCGAAGGTCTTCGGGCGGATCTCCTTCTTCGTAAACGCCGGGATCCGGCTGATCGAGGAGATCGCCAAGCTGCGCGCGATGGGCGCGCTGTGGACCGAGATCGGCCGCGAGCGCTACGGCGTGACCGACGAGAAGATGCTGCGCTTCCGCTACGGCGTGCAGGTCAACTCGCTGGGGCTGACCGAGTCACAGCCGGAGAACAACGTCCCGCGGATCGTGCTCGAGGCATTGGCCGTGACCATGAGCCGCGATGCGCGCGCCCGCGCGGTCCAGCTGCCCGCCTGGAACGAGGCACTGGGGCTGCCCCGGCCCTGGGATCAGCAGTGGAGCCTGCGGATTCAGCAGATCCTCGCCGAGGAGACCGACCTGCTCGAGTACCCAGACATCTTCGAGGGCTCCGAGGTGATGGAGGGTCTCGTCGAGGAGCTGGAAGCGGGTGCTCGCGCCGAGATGGCGGTGGTCGAGGAGCACGGCGGAGCGGTCGAGGCGGTCCCCTACATGAAGGCGCGCCTGGTCGAGTCCCACCGCGACCGGGTGGCGAAGATCGAGCGCGGAGAGCTGAAGGTCGTGGGCCAGAACGTCCACACCGAGACCGAGGACTCGCCGCTGACCGCCGACGCCGAAGGGGGCATCATGAAGCCCGATCCCGAGGTGGAGCGCGAGCGCATCGAGGCGCTGCAGCGTTGGAGGGAAGAGCGCGACGAGACGGCGGTTCGCAGCGCCCTTGACGAGCTGGCGCGGGTCGCCGCCGACGAGGGCGAGAACATCATGCCGGCGACGATCGAAGTCGCCAGGGCCGGCGCCACGACCGGCGAGTGGGCGGGCGTCCTGCGCGAGGCATTCGGCGACTACCGTGCCCCGACCGGGGTCAGCGGCGCGGCCCCGGCGGGCGACCAGAAGCTGCTCGGCGAGGTGCGAAAGCGCGTCGACGAGGTCTCCGACGAGCTCGGGCACCGGGTGAAGATCCTGGTCGGAAAGCCGGGGCTCGACGGCCACTCGAACGGCTCCGAGCAGGTGGCGCTGCGGGCTCGCGACGCAGGCATGGAGGTCATCTACCAGGGCATTCGACTCACTCCCGAGGAGATCGCCGAGTCGGCCCTGCAGGAGGACGTCGATGTTGTCGGGATCTCGATCCTCTCCGGCTCGCACATGCAGCTGGTCCCCGAGATCGTGCGGCTGCTGCGCGAGGCGGGCGTTGACGTGCCGGTCGTGGTCGGCGGCATCATCCCGCCCGCCGACGCGAGCAAGCTCCAAGCCGACGGGGTGGCGCGCGTCTACACCTCCAAGGACTTCGAGATCAATCGCATGATGGGCGACATCGTGGAGCTGGTTGCGGAGCGCAACGGAGCCGGGCAGACGGCCGCTCCCGCCTGACACTTGGTCCAGGCGATTTAGCTGGACGGAAGACCCGCTTCCTACTATTCGTGTCGATGCCCAGTGAGCTCACGCTGCGCGGCGCCGCCGCCCTGATCGCGCTGATTGGGCTCGGGGTCGCCATCTACATCACGGTCGCCGACTCGGGCGGTGGCCATCCGCTCTGCGTGGCCGGAGGCAGCGGCTGCCAGACCGTCGCCAACAGCTCCTACTCGCACCTCTTCGGGGTCAACGTCGCCGTCTTCGGGATCGTCGGCTACTTGATGCTGATTGGTGCCGCGCTCGTCCCCGGCGACGCCGGACGCTTCGCCGGGTTGCTGGTGGCGTTGGTCGGATTCGGATTCAGCGCCTACCTCACCTACCTGGAGCTGTTCACGATCGACGCGATCTGCCAATGGTGCGTTGCCAGCGCAGTGCTGATGACCCTGGCGCTGGGAATCAACGCCGTCCGCGCGTTCGGCTATACCGGCACCGAAATCCGCGCCGAGGCGCAGCCGGCGTCTTCGGCCGGAGCCTAGGACGACCCGCACCGATGTCGCAAGCAGAGGAACGAGAAAAGCGCCGTGAGGAGCGCCAACGGGCGGAGGCGGAGGACAGCGTGCGCGAGCGGCGGCAGCGGCTGATCAAGCTCGTCAGCGCCGCGGCCTTCCTGGCGATCATCGCGGTCGTCGTCGCCGTCATCGTCAGCCAGTCGGGCAGCAGCTCGAATGGCAGCGGCGGCGGCACCAATTTGAGCGGCATCGGCAAGGTCAATGCGGAGCTCAAGGGGCTACCCCAGAACGGCCCGGTGCTCGGCGACTCCAGCGCCAAGGTCACCCTGATCGAGTACGGCGACCTTCAGTGCTCGACCTGCAAGGCGTACGCGGACAGCATCATGCCCCAGCTCTTCTCCGGCCCGGTTCGTTCCGGCCAGGCGAAGATCGAGTTCCGAGCCTGGCCGATCATCGGCCCCGATTCGATCCCGGCGGCTGAGGGGGCCTACGCGGCGGGCCAACAGGGCCGGTTCTGGAGCTACATCGAGCTCTTCTACGCCAACCAGGGCGGGGAGAACTCCGGCTATGTCACCGACGACTTCCAGACCGCGGTAGCCAAGGGCGCCGGGGTGCCGAACATCGACAAGTGGAACCAGGATCGCAAGGATCCGCGTTGGAAGCGGCTGCTCAAGCAGCACGAGCAGCAGGCACAGGCCTTCGGGTTCACGGGCACTCCTTCGTTCGCAAACCAGAGCGCCGGCGGCGCGGCCAAGCCGATTCCAGGTCAGGTGGGCGGATCTGTTTTGTCCCTGGGGGACCTCGAAGCGGCAATCAACCAGGCAGGCTGATCGCGGCACTGGCGCAATTTGCGCCAAGCGCCACAATAGGAGTGATGAGCGAGCTGAACGGAGACCGATCGGCCTGGTTGCGCTGCTACCGCTGCTGGTCGCAGAACCTCGAGATCCAGATCCACTACGACGCGATCCGCCGCGTCGCGCCCGACTCGGGGATCCCCGCGGAGGGTGTGGACGAGGTACAGGAGGCTGTCGTCCAGTGCCTGGACTGCATGCACGACCAGCCCCACTTGATCCTGCAGGGCGACCGCGTGGCACCGGTCGAGGACCGCTGGGAGCGCATGGTCGCGGGCACTCCCTGGGTCGCCTCGTGCACGGTCGCGATCGACCAGGATCAGGTCGAGACCTGTTCAGGGCCGGAGGCGGCTGAGTCGCTCACCTACGGCGCCTTCGGTGAGGCCGGCACGCGTGAGTTCTTCACCCACGTGCGATTCCACAAGCACGACGAGGAGCGAATCGTGGTCCACATGCTGGTCGAGCTCTATGCGCGCTCCGCCGAGGAGGCGAGCGAGGTGCTCGAGGTCGCGGCCCGCGGGCCGCTCGAGATCACCTCGCTGGCCGAGGAGTCAAGGCCTCCGGCCCACGCCTCCGACGAAGCGCACTAGCTCTACTTGCTGCGAGTCGCGGGGTCGTCGGACTTGGGTGGCGTACCCGGTGCATGTTCGGCGGGCGAGTCTGGCCCCTTGGCGCCCGGGTCCTTGACTGCTTTGCCGGCGGCCTTCGCCTTGTCCTTGAGGCTGCCCTTGCCCTTGGCGATGTCGCGAAGCTCTCCCGCGTCCTCCTTCAGGGAGTCCATGCCGCCGCGCTTGTCGACCACCTTCTTCGCCTGATCGGTGAGTCGCTTGAAGTTGACCATGGGCGAAGCCTAGCTCCGACCCCACTCAGGCGTCGGGCAGTTCCCGGAACGCACAGCCGGCAAGGTGGTCGTTGACGAGACCTACCGCCTGCATCAGTGCGTATCCGACCGTGGGGCCGACAAAGGCGAATCCACGACGCTTCAGCTCCTTCGCCATCTCGGTCGACTCCGCTGTCTTGGAGAAGAGGTCGTCCGCCGACGCCGGCGGAGCGCCGGCCGGCTCGGGCGCGAACCCCACGTCGTCGTGACTGGGCCGGCCCCACTCCCAGTCGTGGTACTCGACGTACTCGGGGCCGCCAAGGCTCCACCCGCAACGAGCCCTTCCGTCAGGGCCCAGTTCGACTCCGCTCACCGCAGGGCGCTCAGTGGACGACCCGGATTCGAATCCGGTGCTCGACCGTGGTCTTGCGGCCCGCTGGGCTCCTGACCCGCAGGGTCAGCGATCCGGTGGCGCCTAGTCGACTTGGCCCTCGGCCTCGGGCGCATCGCCGTTTGTCTTTCGCGGCACCAGCACGGCGCGCTTGAACTCGGCGACCAGTGTCCCGTCCTGGTTGTAGGCACGGGTGTGCACCCGGACCACCCCGCGGTCGGGCTTCGACTCCGAGGGGCGCACCTCGAGGACCTCGCTCTCGGTGTAGAGGGTGTCCCCGTGAAAAACGGGAGCGGGATGCTTGAGCTCATCGGTGGCGAGGTTCGCGATCGCCTTGCCGGAGACGTCCGCCACCGTCATGCCGAAGATCAGCGAGTAGACGTAGGGCCCCGCGACCACGTTTCGACCCTGCTGCGATTGCCCTGCGTAGACGTCGTTGATGTGCAGCGGATGGTGGTTCATCGTCAGCAGGCAGAACAGGTGGTCCTCCGCCTCGGTGACCGTCTTCACGGGCCAGTGCATGTAGACGTCGCCGACCGTGAACTCCTCCAGATAACGGCCATAGGGGCGGGCGCCGGAGGCTTCGCGCCCAGCCTGGTCGGTAATCAGCTTGTGGTCTTCGTCGCTCATCGGCGCGGGATGCTATCCGGCAAGGCTCACCGGAAGCCCTTCGAAGCGGCCGATGTCGGCGACCTCGGTGTCGATCGCCTTCCTCACCGTGGCGGAGAGGGGCTTGAGCGGGTTGAGGGCGATCTCGATCCGGCCGCCCGAGCGGGTCGAGCGCCAACCCCCGATAACCACTCCGTCGCGGACGATTACCGGCCGAATCCAGCCGCCACCTCCCTCCTTGACCGCGGCCATAGCCTCGGGCGGCGCCGCGAAGTCCCGGCCGCGGTAACCGAGCATGTAGGTGTCGAAGGCACCGAGCAGGCGGACCTGACCGGACGGGGGGAGCCGGCTCTGGGTCCCCTTCAGAGAAAGCAGGGTGTCGTCGCCGAGGCGGCTCTCTCTGAGCTCGCTCGCGATCATCTCGAGCCCCCTCCTCACCTCGCGCAACCCCAGACCGGACCAGTAGGCGAAGTCGAGGTCCTTCGCCGGGCCGAACGCGCGCAGGTAGCGGAGTGCGAGCTCTGCGAGCGCCGCATCGCGGTCGAACGGCGGAAGCTCGCCGAGCCAATCGTCGCGCCGGACCAGGCAGGTCGTCCTGCCGCGGTCCGGGCCGAGGCATGCGATGCCGGAGGTCACAGCAAGGCCGATGATGTGGAGGCGGGTCGACGAGTACAGCTCGATGCCCGCGGCGGCGATCCGCTCGGCAATCTCGGGCCGTGTGAGAGGGCCCTCCTTCTCGAGCGCCCGCTTGACCACCTGTAGGGCCTTGTCGCGACTGCTCGCCGGCATTCCGAGTTGCTCAAGGCGCCGCCTCGACCACTTGTCGATCGCCGGCTCGAACAGGGGCAGAAGCCATCCCGCGTCTTCACTTGGGATCAGGTGGATGGTCATCCGCATCACCCAGGTGCGCAGCAGGGAGCGCTCCTTGGTGCGGGCGCGATCGATGTCAGCCGCGGTCAGGCGCCGGCTGCGTGAGCGGAAGGTCAGGGGGCCCGCGTACACATCCTGGGCCTGAGCGCCGGCGATCGCCCTCGCGACCTCGACCGGGTCGCGCATCGAGGTTGGCCGGTGGAGAAGCTGGGCGGCCGCCCGCAGGCGTGGAAGTCGCTTCGGGTCGATCCGCCGTGGCGCGGTGGCCACCGGTCAGTGGACCTTCTTGGTCCGCACCCGCTGCTCGTGCCGCTCGACCACCTGGGCGATCAGCTTCAGCACATTTGGGTCACCTTCGGCCTTGATGTGGCCGTGCTCGAACGCCTCGCGATAGTCGCTGGCCGTTCCCTCGACCGCCAGATCGTTGAAGGTCGAGCGCGTGATCTCGACCGTGGCGCGAGCATGGTCGGCGACACCCTTGGTGATCTTCGGCCCCGGCAGCTCGACCCGGAACATCTGCACGTCGCCCCTGCCCCGCAGCTCCAACTCGAAAACGAGCTTCAGCTTCGCCAGCGCCGGCACCTCCTCCTGGAAGCGCCGCACGGCGGTCTCGATCAGCTCTTGGGTGGAGGCCACGCGGCGATGTTATGCGGTGCGGTCAGTTGGAGAGCTCGCCCAACTGAAACTGGCGGAGCCGATCCGTCGATCGGCTCCGCCTCAGCTGACTTCAACCAATCCTGGGAGCGGAGTTCATTGGTAGTACTGAACAAACATTCCGCCGCTTCCCTTGGTCTTGATCGTCGCGCCCGAAACGTTGAGGATCGCAATCTGCCCGTAGACGGCGCCAAAAATGTTTTGGACGGAGATTGCGTTCACACCGTCGGAGGAACCGTCGTAGATGTTCTTGACCGGCCTGCAAGTCCATCCGGCGCCGGGCTGGGTGACGAAGTTCGAGCCCTGGTATCGCCCGACCGAGAGGCAAACTTGGCCTTTCCGAGGCTTTGTGATGTCCCAGAACGCGAATCCATAGTGGACGGTCAACGGCCACCAAGTGCACATCTTGCCCGGCGCCAATGTCATGCCAGCGTGATTTGAGCCATCGCACCAAGTGGAGCCGGTCAACTGAGAAGCTTGGGCCGAACCGGTCGGGACCAGCAGCGCCAGCGCGGCGAACATCGTGATCGCAGCGGTCATCAACTTCTTCATCTTCGATCCTCCATTTGCAAGTTCATAGCCTGCAAAGGGTAGAAATCGAAATGCCGGCTGTCTGTCCCCCGATCGGCTTTACTTCTGTCGACCATTCGGTAGACAACAGGCGTCATTCACGCCTGAGGTCAACCGATCGGGTTTACCAGGGAATCGGTTTGCGGTCGCGGAAGAAGCCGCCGCTGGGGCCGTCGTCGGGGAGAGTCGCCAGCCACACGGCGGTGTCGGCGCCTTCCTCCACCGAGCGCGACGCCGAGGGACCACCCATGTCGGTCCGCACCCAGCCAGGGCACATCGAGTTGACCAGCAACCGCGCCTCTGCCTCATCGTCAGCGAGCATCCGGGTGAGCGCGTTCAGTCCGACCTTCGACAGCCGGTAGCCGTGGATTCCCCCGTTCATCTCGTCGAGCTGGCCCGCACCGCTTGACACGTTGACGACGCGGGGGTGCGGGCTTTGCTCCAGAAGCGGCAGCATCGCCTTGGTCAGGCGCAGGGCGCCGAACAGGTTGGTCTCCAGGACCTCCTTGATGTCCTCGAGATCGGCGTCGGCGAGGCGCGCCCCATAGCCGGTGCGTCCTCCGATGCCGGCGTTGTTGACGAGCACGTCGAGCCGCCCTGGGTCCGACCCGACCCGCTCCGCGAGCCGACCGACACTCGCCTGATCTGCGACGTCGAGCTGCACGTAGGTGATCGCCTCGTGGTCGGGGGCTCCGGCGCGATCCGGCTCCCGGGCGCCTGCGAGCACCTCGTAGCCGTGATCGGCGGCGAGCTGGCGGGCGATCTCGCGCCCGATGCCGCGGTTGGCGCCGCTGACCAGGGCGACTGGTTGCTCAGCCACTCAAATCTTGTTGCGTTCGATCAGTTTGCGGCCGATGATCATCCGCTGAATCTCGGAGGTGCCCTCGCCGATCAGCAGCAGCGGCGCGTCGCGGTAGAGGCGCTCGATCTCGTACTCCTCCGAGTAGCCGTAGCCGCCGTGGATGCGGAACGAATCCTCGACCACCTCCTTGCCGCTCTCGGAGGCGAACAGCTTCGCCATCCCGGCCTCGAGGTCGGAGCGCTCGCCGGCGTCCTTCATCCGCGCCGCCTTCATCGTCAGCATCCGCGCCGCCTCGACCTTGGTCGCCATGTCGGCGAGCTTGAACTGGATCGCCTGGTGCTGGGCGATCGGCTTGCCGAAGGTCTTGCGCTCCTGGCTGTAGCGCAGCGCCAGCTCCAGCGCCCGCTGGGCGATGCCGACGCCGCGCGCGGCGACGTTGACCCGACCCACCTCCAGTGCGTCCATCATCTGCTTGAAGCCCTGGCCAAGGCCCTCCTCCTCGCCGCCGAGGATGCGCTCGGGCGGGCACTTGTAGCCGTCGTAGACGAGCTCGGTGGACTCGACGCCCTTGTATCCCATCTTCTTGATCTTCGGCGGGATCTCCAATCCGGCGTACTCGCCCGAGTTCTTCTCCGCCCAGGGCTCCTTCTCGGTGATGAAGCAAGTCATGCCCGAATAGGGCGGGTCGGCCTTGGTGTCGTTCTTCATCAGCACGAAGATCACCCCGGAGCCGAGGCCGTTGGTGACCCACATCTTCTGGCCGTTGAGCTCCCAGTTGCCGTCGTCGCCCTTCTTGGCCGTCGACTTGATCCCCTGGACGTCGGATCCGACCTCGGGCTCCGAGAGCGAGAAGGCGGCGCGGATCTCTCCGGTCGCCATCTTGGGCAGGAAGTAGTCCTTCTGCTCGTCGGTGCCGAACTTCATCAGCAGGTATGAGCCGATGAAGTGGGTGTTGACGACCCCGGAGATCGAGATCCAGCCTCGCGAAAGCTCCTCGACGATCATCGCGTAGGTAGTCAGGTCGAGGCCCATGCCACCGTATTCCTCGGGGATCGTGACCCCGAACAGCCCCAGCTCCTTCATCTGCTCGACGATCGGCTCCGGGAATTTGTCCTCGGCGTCGTACTCCTCGGCGCTGGGGATGATCTTGTCGTCGACGAACTGGTGGACCATCTCGATGATCGCCTTCTGCTCGTCGGTGATCTCTTGGTAATTCGCGGTCTCTACGGCCATGACCGCAGAATACCTGCGGTCCTCCGGCGCGCGATAGCTTGCCCTTGATGCCGCGGAGTAATCCCGACGCCCTGGCAGCCGTGCAGCGGGGGTTCGATCTGTTCAACGCCGGTGACCTGGACACGCTCTTCACCGAGACGTTCGACCCTGAGATCGCCTATCGCGGCGACCCGGACATCTCGGCGCTTGCCGGCTTTCCCACCGACGCAGAGGGAGCGATTGCCGTGCGCGCGGTCTGGGAAGCCTTCTTCGGGATGTTCGACGAGATTCAGCTGACCGAGATCGAGCTCACCCTGGAGAACGAGCACACGGTCCTGGGCCGCTGCCACATGGTCGCGCGAGGTGGGTGGAGCGGGATTCCGATTGACGTCCCATTCCACTTCGCCTGGGTCCTTAGAGACGGTCGCTGGGCCTTCATGGCGGCCCAAGTTGGACCGCGATCAGGTGCTGGCCTCGCTTCGTGAATGGGAAGGCCGCCGAGAGTCAGCGATCCCTGGAGCGGATCAGAGCTCCCAGGAGTAGCTGAGTGACTTCCAACTCGGCCCCTCGCGATCGTAGAAGCGATGGGCGTTGGTGCGGTCGAGGCTCGAGTCGAGCTCGAGGTGGGTGCCGCCGGCCGCCCGCGCCCAGTCCTTTGCCGCGTCGAGCAACGCCGCGCCGATGCCCTCCGAGCGACGTTCAGGGTCCACCGCGAGGTCTTCGACCCAGCAGCGCTGCCCGAAGCGCACCGAGTGCAGCTCCAGATAGCCGGTGCAGAAGCCGACCAGAGCATCGCCATCCTCGGCGACGAAGACAGCGCTCTGCGCCGAGACGATCGCCTCGGTGAGCGCCAGCCGCGCGCGCTCGTCGTCCCACTGCCGCGGCTTGGACCCCGGCGGCGCGAACAGCCACTCGTACAGCGCCGCAACCCGCTCCTCCTCGCCCGGCCTGGCCTCGCGGATCGTCGCGCTCATCGGCCCACTGTAATTACGGCGGCGGGTTGCGGATAGGCCCGCTTCACGGGACCGGACGCCCGCTCGGGTAGATTCCGGCGGGATGAGGCACCCCAAAGAGTTCTTCAAGCCGCTGGCGATCGGCGCGCCGGAGCCGCCGCGCGAGATCCCGGTCAAGCCGCAGCGGATGATCCACTTCTTCGATCCGTCGAACGAGAAGATGGCAGCGAAGGTGCGGGAGATGGCGCAGAGCGCCGACGTCCTGCTCGGCAACCTCGAGGACGCGATCGCGGCCGACAACAAGGAGGCCGCGCGCGCCGGCCTGATCAAGGTCGCCAAGGAGGCCGACCTCGGCGCGACCTCGCTATGGACCCGGGTCAACTCGCTGGAGAGCCCCTGGGTGCTCGACGACCTCACCGAGCTGGTGACCGAGATCGGCGACAAGCTCGAGGTGATCATGGTCCCCAAGGTCGAGGGCCCGTGGGACATCCACTATGTCGATCGCCTGCTCGCCCAGCTGGAGGCGAAGGCGAAGCTCGACAAGCCGCTGCTGATCCACGCGATCCTCGAAACCTCGACCGGGGTGATCAACGTCGAGGAGATCGCCTACGCCAGCCCCCGCATGCAGGGGATGAGCTTCGGGCCCGCCGACCTCGCCGCCTTCCGGCGTATGAAAACGACCCGGGTCGGCGGCGGCCATCCCGCCTATCGGGTGATCGAGGACCCCGATCCCGACGACTCCGAGGCGCCCCGGGCCACCGCGCAGCAGGACCCCTGGCATTACTCGATCGCGCGCATGGTCGACGCCTGCACCTCGGCCGGCATCCTGCCCGTCTACGGCCCCTACGGCGACATCAAGGACACACTCGGCTGCGAGACCCAGTTCCGGGCCGCCTTCCTGCTCGGCTGCGTCGGCGCCTGGTCGCTTCACCCTGTCCAGATCGAGATCGCGAAGAAGGTGTTCAGCCCGCCGCCGGAGGAGGTCAAGTTCGCCAAGAAGGTGCTGGAGGCGATACCCGACGGCCGCGGCGTCCACATGATCGACGGCAAGATGCAGGACGACGCGACCTGGAAGCAGTGCAAGGTGATGGTGACCCTGGCCGAGATGCTGGCCGAGAAGGACCCGGAGCTGGCCAAGCAGTACGAGCTCTAGGCGATCGCCGGCGCCTCGGGCAGACGCTCCAGCGCAGCCTGCATGTCGGCCTCGGAGAACTCCAGGTCCTCCAGCTCTCCGGCGTGGAAAGCCTCGTAGGCGCCCATGTCGAAGTGGCCGTGCCCGGACAAGCCGAGCAGGATCACCGACTCCTCGCCCGCCTGCTTCGCGGCCTCGGCCTCGTCGAAGACCGCCTTGATCGCGTGCGCGGGTTCGGGCCCGGGCACGATGCCCTCGGTGCGGGCAAAGCGCACCGCCGCCTCGAATGCGGCGGTCTGGGCGATCGCCGTGGCCTCGATCACGCCTTGCCTGACCAGGCCGCAAAGGCTCGGCGCGTCGCCGTGGTAGCGCAGGCCCCCGGCGTGGACGGGAGGTGGCACGAAGTCGTGCCCGAGCGTGTACATCGGCATCAGCGGCGTCATGCCGACCGTGTCGCCGAAGTCATATGCATAGGCGCCCCTGGTGAGGGTCGGGCAGGCCGAGGGCTCGGCCGCCACGAAACGGGTCTTCTTGCCATCGCGAAGGTCGGCGCGGATGAACGGGTAGGAGAGCCCGGCGAAGTTCGAGCCCCCGCCCACGCAGCCCACAACCACGTCGGGGTACTCGCCCGCCATCTCGAGCTGGGCGATCGCCTCCTGGCCGATCACCGTCTGGTGCAGGCAGACGTGGTTGAGCACCGAGCCGAGCGAGTAGTTGGTGTCGTCGGAGCCGGCCGCGACCTCGACCGCCTCTGAGATCGCGATCCCCAGGCTTCCGGAATCGTGCTCGGCCTGCGAGCGCCCCGCCTCGGTGAGGTCGGAGGGGCTGCGGTGCACGGTGGCTCCCCAGGTCTCCATCATCGCCCGCCGGTAGGGCTTTTGGTCGTAGGAGACGCCGACCATGAACACCTCGCATTCGAGTCCGAACATGGTGCAGGCGAGCGCAAGCGCCGATCCCCACTGTCCCGCACCGGTCTCGGTGACCAGCTTGCGGACGCCGGCCTCGCGGTTGTAATAGGCCTGCGCGATCGCGGTGTTGGGCTTGTGCGAGCCGGCCGGAGAGACCCCCTCGTACTTGTAGTAGATGTACGCCGGGGTGTCGAGGGCACGCTCGAGCCGCCGCGCTCGATAGAGCGGCGACGGGCGCCAGAGGCGGTAGATCTCGCGCACCTCGTCGGGGATCTCGATCTCGGGCTCGGCTGAGACTTCCTGCTCAATCAGCCCCATGGGGAAGATCGGGCTGAGGTCGCCCGGCCCAGCCGGCTCGCCGGTCCCGGGGTTAAGCGGCGGCAGCGGCTCGCCTGGCAGATCGGGAAGCAGATTCACCCAGCTGGTCGGGATCTGGGACTCGTCGAGCAGGTACTTGGTCGGCTCCTCCGCCATCGCCGCGATTCTATGCCCGGCCGGCCTACCGGTTGGACAAAACGGGGCCCTCCGAAGAGGACCCCGTCGCAATCCGCGATCGGCGGCTCAGCCGCCGACTGATACCTCAAAGCCCGCAGATCGCCGCGATGCTGAACGCTCCGGCAGTTGGTGTGCCGCCGGCACTGTCCCTGCGGCTGACCTCGACAACCGTGGAGCTGATCTTGCGATAGGTGGTCTCACCGCCACCGGGGAAGTCCAGCCGCGTGCCCAGCACGATCGCGCAGCTCGTGATGTTGCGTGGGAAGGTCACGCGGCATTCGTTCCCCGCCGGAGCGACGGGGATTCCACCCGTGCCGCCATCGGTGCCCGTGCACCCGTTGATGACGCTGGCCGCGTAAACGTTGCCAGCGGTTCTGGCCGACGCGACGCTGAGGGACGGCGCGCGGAGTGTGATCTTCTTATTGGCGATCTTGCGCACCTGCTTCTTTTGATGCGAGTTAAGAGCACTGGCTGCGATGCCAGTGCCGACCAAAGCCATGCACAGCGCCGCAATGGCGACGATCATCGCCGCCGACGGCCGCTGAATTCCGAGCTTCTTCAAAATGACTCCCTTCATCGGAGTGAGGCGCCCGGTCTTCTGATGCTCGCTGCCCTCGGACGCTCCTCTAGGAACGCCCCACCCTATTGCCCCGGTTCAGCTCAGCGCAACCGTTGTTTTAGGGCTTCCAGCTGACCCTGGATCTCGTCCGGCAGGCGATCCCCGAACTTGGCCAGGAACTCCTCCACCTGGGGAAGCTGCTCGCGCAGGGCGTCTGGGTCGACTCTGAGCAGCTCATCGAGCGCCGCATCGTCGACCTTCAGCCCGCCGGTGTTCAGCTCGCCCTGCGCCGGCAGCAGGCCCAGCGGCGTCTCCACCGTCTCGCCTTCGCCGTCGCAGCGGCGGAACACCCACTCGAGCACGCGGCTGTTCTCGCCGTAACCAGGCCAGAGGAACTTGCCTTCGTCGTCCTTGCGGAACCAGTTGACGAGGAAGACCTTCGGCAGCTTCTCGCTATCAGCCTCGCGCCCGATCTTCAGCCAATGCGCGAAATAGTCGGCCATGTTGTAGCCGCAGAAGGGCAGCATCGCCATCGGGTCGAAGCGGAGCTGTCCCACCTCGCCTGAGGCGGCCGCAGTCGTCTCGACCGACATCGTCGCCCCGAGGAAGGTGCCGTGCTGCCAGTCGAACGCCTCGGTGACCAGTGGCACCACCGTCGCGCGGCGGCCGCCGAACAGAAAGGCGTCGATCGGTACCCCGGCCGGGTCCTCCCACTCCGCGGCGATGCAGGGGCACTGCGACGCCGGGGTCGTGAAGCGCGCGTTGGGGTGCGCGGCCGGCTCCTCCATATCCGCAGACCACTCCTTGCCACGCCAGTCGACCGCACGGTCCGGTGGGTCGCCGGTCATCCCCTCCCACCAGACGTCGCCCTCGGTCTCGGCGCAGTTGGTGAAGATCGTGTTGCGCTCCACCGCCGCCATCGCGTTGGGGTTGGTCTTGTAGCTGGTGTTGGGGGCGACGCCGAAGAAGCCGGCCTCGGGGTTGACCGCGTAGAGGCGTCCGTCCTCGCCGAACTTCATCCAGGCGATGTCGTCGCCGATCGTCTCCGCCTGCCAGCCCTCGAGGGTCGGGATCAACATCGCGAGGTTCGTCTTGCCCGACGCCGATGGGAAGGCGCCGCTGACGTACTTGACCTCGCCCTCGGGAGAGGTCAGCTTGAGGATCAGCATGTGCTCGGCCAGCCAGCCTTCGTCGCGTGCCATCGCCGAGGCGATCCGCAGCGCGAAGCACTTCTTGCCCAGCAGCGCGTTGCCGCCGTAGCCGGAGCCGTAGGACCAGATCTCGCGCGACTCCGGATAGTGGACGATGTACTTGTTCTCGGCGTTGCATGGCCAGGGAACGTCCTCCTGGCCCTCGGCGAGCGGCATGCCGACCGAGTGCACGCAGGGGACGAAGTCCTCGCTGTTGCCGAGTACCTCGAGCGCGCCGGTGCCCATCCGGGTCATGATCCGCATCGAGACCGCGACGTAGGGCGAGTCGGTGAGCTGCACGCCGATGTGGGCGATCGGCGAGCCCAGCGGGCCCATTGAGAAGGGCACGACGTACATCGTGCGCCCCTTCATCGAGCCCTTGAAGAGCTTGCCAAGCTGCTCGCGCATCTCGGCGGGAGGGCTCCAGTTGTTGGTCGGGCCGGCGTCCTCCTCCTTTTCGGAGCAGATGAAAGTGCGGTCCTCGACCCTCGCGACGTCGTCGGGGTCCGAGCGTGCCAGGTAAGAGTTGGGGCGCTTCGCGTCGGAGAGCTTCTCGAAGGTCCCCGCCTCCACCATCTCCTGGCAGATGCGGTCGTATTCCTCGGCCGATCCGTCGCACCAGTGGACCGAGTCGGGCTCGGTCAGCGCCGCTATCTCCTCAACCCAGCCGAGGAGCTTGGCGTGTTTGGTCGGGGCGTCCGTAGTCGCGATGCTTTCACTCACTGGTGAGATCACACTCCTGTGGTCGCTTGCCGTAGACGATTGGCTCCCCTCCGAGGAGGGGGATTCTTTCAGCTACTCCCGGCGGTTGCCGCCAGTCCCTGCGGCGATTGACACTAACCCCGGGGCGTCTCTCCCGGTAGATTCCCGCGCCGCTCATGCGGTTTTTCGAGTACGAGTCGCGCCGGATCGTGGAACTTTCGGGGATTCCGGTCACCGAGTACGGGTTCTGCACCACCGCCGCCGAGGCAAAAGCGGCCGCGGAGCGGATCGGTGGGCCGGTGGTGATCAAGTCCCAGGTGCTGACCGGCGGCCGCATGAAGGCCGGCGGGGTGAAGTTCGCCGATACCCCCGAGGAGGCGGAGGCGGAGGCGGCCGAGATCCTCGAATTGGAGATCAACGGCCACATGCCGCGCGGGGTGCTCGTCGACCCCAAGGTCGAGATCAAGCAGGAGTACTACGCCAGCGTCGTCTGGGACGGAACCGCGAAACGGCCGCTGACGCTGTTCAGCGACATGGGCGGGATCGACATCGAGGAGGTGGCCGAGCAGCACCCCGACCACGTCGGGCGCGGGCACCTCTCCAACCTGCTGCCGATCTCGGACTTCGAGGCCAAGCAGGCGGTCGCCGGCGCCGGTGTGACGGGGTCGCAGCTCAACCGCGCAACCGCAGTGTTGGCGCGCCTGGCGCGGCTGTTCCGCGAGCGCGACATGACCCTGGCCGAGATCAACCCCTTGGCTGAGCTGGAGGACGGTAGCTTCGTCGCCCTCGACGCCCATATGGAAATGGAGGACGAGGCCAAGCCGCGCCAGAAGCCACTGCTGGAGGGAGAGCTGGAGATCGCGCCGGAGGACACCCGCGAGCCCTACGAGCCGAGCGACTTCGAGCGCAACGTGACGGCGATCGACTCCGCCGACCACCGCGGGGTGATCCAGGGCAAGGACCACGGCTTCACCGGCAACCTCGGGCTCGTTATCGGGGCCGGCGGCGGCTCGCTGACGCTCACCGATGCGGTCCGCAGCCAGGGCGGCAGGCCTGCCAACTACGCCGAGATCGGCGGCAACCCCTCGGTCTCGAAGGCGTCCGGCCTCGCCAAGCAGGTCCTGCTCAAGGATGGGGTCGAGAAGATCGCCGTGATGATGTCGATCGTCTCCAACACCAGGGTCGACATCGTCGCCCGCGGCGTGATCAAAGCGTGTTTAGAGCTCGGGGAGGACCCCGCCGAGACGATCGCGATCTTCCGCATCCCCGGTGCTTGGGAGGAGGAGGGCTTCAAGATCCTCGACCGCTACGGGGTCGAATACTGCGACCGCAGCGTGTCGATGTGGGAAGCGGCAGGCCGCGCAGTGGAGAAAATTCAGGGCAATGAGCGCGGAGCCCTATGAGGGAGCAGTGGTGATGCGAAGCGCGATCAAGAGGTGTTCGGCGTGAGCATCCTTCTCACCAAAGACACCACCTTCATCGTCCAGGGCATCACCGGCCGCGAGGCGGTCAACCTGACCAAGGAGTGTCTGGACTACGGCTCGAAGGTGGTCGGCGGCGTTACACCGGGCCGCAAGGGCCGCGAGGTGCACGGGGTCCCAGTCTTCGACACCGTCGAGCAGGCGGTCGAGCACCACGGCGCACCGGTCGACGGCTCGGTCGTCACCGTCCCCCCCGCCTTTACCAAGGACGCCGTCCTCGAGGCGATCGAGAATGGGATCAAGCTGATAGTGATCGTCACCGAGCGCATTCCGCGCGGCGACGTCGCCCAGATGGTCGAGCTGGCCGGGATGCGCGGCGCGCGGATCATCGGTCCCAACTGCCTCGGCCTGATCGTTCCGGGAGTTTGCAAGATGGGCGGGATCGGCGGGCCGGCAAAGGATGCCGCCAAGGCCTACGCGCCGGGGCCAGTCGGTGTGATGTCGCGGTCGGGTGGGATGACGACCGAGATCTCCTCCTCGCTGACCGCGGCGGGGCTGGGCGTCTCGACCGCGGTCTCGATCGGCGGCGACGCGATCATCGGCTCCACCTATGCGGAACTGATGCCGCTCTTTGAAGCCGACGAGCAGACCGAGGCGATCGTCATCTACACCGAGCCCGGCGGCCGCATGGAGGCGCAGCTCGCCGAGTGGGTGAAGGAGAACAACTCACGCCTCCCGATCGTCGCCTTCATGGCCGGCAAGTTCATGGACGAGGAGGAGATGAAGGGGATGAGCTTCGGCCACGCCGGCACGATCGTCGAGGGCGCCGAGGACACCGCGGCGCAGAAGATCGCCCGCCTCGAAGGAGCTGGAATCAGGGTGGTTGAGCGGATCGACGAGATCCCCGACGTGGCGAAGGAGAAGCTGGGGGCTGCTGTCGGTGGCTGAGAAGGAGCTGCACGGGCTGTTCATCGCGGTCGAAGTCGATGACTCGATCGCCGGCGACGCCGAGTTGGCGGCGAAGCTCGAGGAGGTCTGCCCGGTCGACATCTTCAAGGACGCCGACGGCCGGGTCGAGATCGTCGAGCAAAACCTCGACGAGTGCGTGCTCTGCGAGCTCTGCATCGAGGCGGCGCCGCCTGGCGCCGTGGTCGTCAAGAAGCTCTACGACGGCACGACCCTCGAGCGCTGACGAAGCTAGCGATCCGCGACCCGCTGCGGGGTAACCACGCAGTTGTTGTGGACCGCGAGGCTCAGGGCGGTGAAAGAGCCCGCGTGGACGGCAACCTGCTGCGTCTCTCCCTTCCAGCACGACTCTGAGACGAAGCCGTGAACCCGGTAGTGGCCCCGGGCAAGCCGAATCTTGAAGTTGCCATCGGCCGGCGCGCGGCGCGCCACAACTGCACTATTTGAAACCCGCCGAACCACCACGTGGGCATTGGAGCCCGTGTAGGGCTGGCTTTGCGGGGCGCAGCCCGCGCAGATACTTCTCGCGGCGGGGCAGGCGATCGCCGCACCAGCCGGGCGCTCGGGGCAGATTTGCGTCGTGCAGGGCGGGCATGGAGGTGGGCAGGGGCTCGCGGCGGCGCATGGCGTGCACGCTCCGGCGCAGGTGGTGTCGAGCAGGACGCCGCGGATGCCGCTGGTGGCGTGGCCGCCGGCACTTCCCGATATCGCCAGGATCAGGAGGCCGGTCGCGGCAAGGGCGGTGGTCACGCGCCGAGCCATGGCTCGAAGATACCCGTATGCGAGCCGTTTGACTTAGGCAGCCTGGAGGAGGTTCAGCGGGACGCTCGGCGGTTCACGAAGGGCTGGTAGTCCCGGCACGGCTCGCCCCTGAGACCTGGACATGGCGGCAGCCCAGTCGGAACGTTCACGCCCGGCACCACCGGCAGGATCAGGCTCGATGGCATGCGCTTGGAATGGGCGATCGAAAC
>JBBQBH010000052.1:0-20010 GCA_038317345.1 Solirubrobacterales bacterium | reverse complement strand
CGGCTCGCCCCCGGGCTACATCGGCTACGACGAGGGCGGCCAGCTGACCGAAGCCGTGCGCCGCAAGCCCTACTCGGTGCTGCTGCTCGACGAGATCGAGAAGGCGCACCCCGACGTCTTCAACATCCTGCTTCAGATCCTCGAGGACGGGCGGCTGACCGATGCCCAGGGCCGCACCGTGGACTTCCGCAACTCGATCGTGATCATGACCTCGAACATCGGGGCCGCGGAGATCGCCAAGAACACCAGCATCGGCTTCACGGTGTCGGACGAGACCGGGATGTCCTACGAGGACATGAAGAACCGGATCATGAGTGACCTCAAGAAGGTCTTCCGGCCGGAATTCCTGAACCGGATCGACGAGATCATCGTCTTCCACAAGCTGGCCAAGGAAGAGATCAAGGAGATCATCAACCTGATGATCAACCGCGTCCGCACCCAGGTCGCCGAGCACGACCTACAGCTCGACCTGTCCGAAGAGGCCAAGGAGCTTTTGATCGACAAGGGCTGGGACCCATCGATGGGAGCCCGCCCGCTGCGCCGCGCGATCCAGCGCTACGTCGAGGACCCGCTCGCCGACGAGGTGCTCAAGCAGGGCGAGATGCGCTCCGGCTCGACCGTGATGGTCGACCGCGACCAGTCCGGCGACGACGAGCACCCGCTGAAGCTGACGATCATCCCGCCGACGCATCCCCCGAAGTCCAAGGACGACGAGGAAGAGCCTCCGAAGGTCGGCGTCACCGCCGACAAGGGCGAGGACGACGAGGGCTCGGACGAGCCCAGCCCGGACGAGCCGTCAGGCGACGGCGAGTCGGGCGAGTAGCCCTAGCTGACCGCGGGCGTCGGCTCGCGAATGATTCGGCGCTCGACCCGACGCCCTGATGCTGGCTCGAAGCGTCCGTAGAGGACTTCAGGGTCAATGTCGACTTCCCCGGGCCACTCAATGGTGTGGGTCTCGGGGTTGACCCGGACCTGGTCGAAGATCTCCCGATTCTCACGAATCGGGGTGAACACGCCACCTACGCCGAGAAAGTCACTCATGTCGATCTCCTTGATCGCGTCGTCGGAGAAGCTGGCACGGATCCAAAAACCGTCCAACGGCTCGACAGCAGTGACACGGATGATCTCGCTCATCTGAGTGGGTCTATCGGCATCGGTTTCTGGTGGCGCACCGCTCGGTCCCAATTACTTTCGAGCTCTCCGCGATGCGCTTCGGCCCATTCTCGCACGAGGCGCTTCGCCCTCTGAGGCAATGAGCCGGCGACCACCTCACCTGAGTCAATCGCCACTCGCGCGTCTGCCGCAGACTGTGACGCTTGGCAAAACCGCCTTTCGCTTTGGGGCTGCGATTACCGAGGGTGCTGGCTCAGCCGACCAGCCAGATTGCGTCGTCGCGCAACTCGACCGGAAATGTCTTCAGGGGTATGGCGCCGGTGGTCGCCTTGACGACACCCGCGAGCGGCTTGAACGCGCCCTGAGGACCGCGCACCATCTTGCCGTTTGAGACGTCATAGCGCGAGGCGTGCCAAGGGCACTCGAGGCATCCCTCCTCGGTCACATGCCCCTCGCCCAGTGAGGCGAAGAGGTGACGGCAGCGGTTAGAGACCGCAAACGGCTTGCCGGCGCTGATGCCTACTGCCATGGTCCCGTGCGGTGTCTGCTCCACCACGGCGACATTTGAGTCTCCGAGCTCGGCGACGGCTACGAGGCGGGTGGCGGACTGCTCGGAAGTGCTCACCCGCCGACTATCTCACACCGGTTAGGCAATCTGACGATCGTCGGCAAACTGGACGTTCGAGGATGCGGCCTGGGCGTAGAGGGTGTTGAGCCTTAGCCGGGACCTGGGAGAAGCTTGTCCTTGCCGGCGCCGCCGATCAGCTCGGCTAGCCGGCCCAGATGTCTCGCCCGTTGAAGGGCGGGTACATGGATCCAGTCCCCGAATGAGGAGGAGCGAAATGGACTTGGCCATTCCAGTTGCTGCGTTGGGTCTCGGATTGGTCGGTTTGGTGATCGTGATCCTGATCGTGATCTTCGTGGTTACGCGCGTGCTCTAGCTCTGCGTTGCCCGGCGCCATTGATGTTCTGGCTTAGGAGCCCGGTAAACCGGTCGCTCTAACCTCCTTCGTATGAGGGAGATCTTCGGCCCACCACTGCGCGTGGCGGCGCTTTGTGCCTTCATCACCGGCGTCGTTCTGCTGCTCCTCAACCCGCCCTCGTTCGGGGGGCTGGGTGGACTGCTGGCGCTGCTGGTCGGTGCCCTCGCGATCGTGCTCATCACCGCTTGGGCGACCGTGGCGCTGATTGGGCCCGAGATGCCCGAACCCGAGTTCCGGCGCCTGGTCGACCGCAGCGAGGCACTTGCCGCGCTACCGCCCCCCGACCGGCCACCGAGCGAGTTCGACGAGCTGGTGATGGAGGCGCTGGACGACTTGCCGGAGCCGTTCCGGGAGCTGCTCGAGCACACGCCGGTGGTCGTCTCCAGCCGCGGTCACGAGCACCACGCCTACGGCCACTACATCGGGGGCACCGTCGCCCGCGACATCTACCCGGACCGCATCGTCATCTACCAAGACACGCTGGAGCGCGACTTCAGCCACGATCCCGACCTGCTGCGGGCGCAGGTCGAGCGCACCGTGCGCCACGAATTGGCCCACCACCTGGGCTGGGATGAGCCCGGGGTACGCGGCCTCGGCCTCTAGTAAGCCTCCTGGAATCTGCATGGATGCCGGATCTCGCTGCTAGCGTTGCGGCCCATGGGAGGTCGTCGTCGCAAGGCGATGAAACGGGAGAGAGACGAGCGCCGCCTCTGGCGCCTCGTGCCGATCCTGATCATCCTCGGCTCCAACTTGCTGGTCATGACGGCGGCCGGCGCCCTGCCCAATCTCGGCCCTCCTGAACGATTTGCTCGCGCTCGGCCAGCTTGGCGGGCAGACACCGGCGATGGTTCCGATCCAGCACAACGCCGAGCCGCCACTCGTCGCCACGCCGCAGGCGAAGTGCGACCCCGGTTCACATGAGGAGCCCGGCGTCGATGGCCCAGTTCCCGCGGGATCGCCGCCGAACGGATTCAACTGCAACGTCACACTAGTCAGCCACCAGGGCACGTCGGGGGGCTTCAAGACCCTCCGCTACGTCGACGACAAAGGACGCCAGTGCGCGTTCTACGACACGGCCCTGCTGTTCCCGATCAACGCGTTGAAGCTCGACACCAGTTCCGTTGGTGTTGCCGTGCTCGATATGTCCGACCCGGAGCACCCGGTGCAGACCGACACGCTCACCCAGCCGCCGATGATGTCGCCGCACGAGTCGCTTGCCCTGAATCCGAAGCGCGGCCTGCTGGCGGCGGTGCTCGGCAATCCGGGCACCTATCCGGGACTTGTGTCGATCTATGGCGCCAGCAACGACTGCCGTCATCCGGTGCTGCAGTCGACCTCACTGGTCGCGCGTTTCGGGCACGAGAGCGGATTCGCCCCCGACGGCAGGACGTTCTACGCGACCGGCACCGCGGTCCAGGCGGTCACGGCTATCGACGTCACCGACCCGAAGAACCCGCATTCGATCTGGCAGGGCAACGTCCTCGCCCACGGGATGTCGCTCAGAGACGACGGCAACCGCGCTTACATCGCCGACCCGAGCGGCAACATGCTGATCCTCGACACGAGCGAGATCCAGGCGCGCAAGTCCGATCCGCAGGCGCGGGAGGTCAGTCGCCTTACCTGGAACTCCGCGTCGATTCCACAGAACGCGATCCCGTTCACTCGCAACGGCAAGCCCTACGTGCTCGAGTTCGACGAGTACACGGCCGGGACGACGAGCCCCGGCGGCGATACCGACGCGGTCGGCGCGGGACGGATCATCGACATCTCCGACGAGGCGCACCCCCGCGTCGGCTCGAACCTGCGCCTGCAGGTGGACCAGCCCGCCGAGCACCACACCGCCGCCAACGACCCCGGAGCATCGAGCCCTGTGCAGGGTTACGCGGCGCACTACTGCAACTTCCCGAGCCGCGTCGACCCGAAGGTCGTCGCCTGCTCGTTCATCGCCTCCGGCCTCCGCGTCTTCGACATCAGCAAGCTTGCGGCGCCGAAGGAGATCGCCTATTTCGTTGCTCCTGCGACCCCCAGGATGGAGAACCGCTTCGACGGCAGCAACTTCGCGATGTCCCAGCCGGCATTCGGGCAGGGGCGGGAGATCTGGTACACGGACGGCGGGAGCGGGTTCTACGACGTGCGGGTGGACAAGAAGGTCTGGCCGAACGCCAAAAAGCGCCACCGCCACCATCACAAGCACCACCACCACCACCACCACAAGCACCAGCACCACTAGCGGGTCGGCAACAAATCGACTCCTCCTCTGGTGTAGGTTCGCGGCCTGAGCTAGCGCCGTACCGGCGCTTCGACTCGAACCTGAGGCGGCGGGCCGGGGCCAACCCCGGCGCGCCGTTACCGTTTCTGCCATGAGAGAGCCCGGCAGAACGGCGATCGGAACCTGGAGCGGAGGGCGATACCTGCGCTTCGGCGAGACGATCGACGAGGATCGCCTGGCGGCGCTGCTGCGCCCGAACGGGATCGACACGATGTTGACCGCCGACGTCTACGGCGTGGGCGAGGCGGATCGGCTGCTCGGGCGGGCGCTCGAGGGCGCCGCGCGCGAGTCCTACAGCCTCGTCGGCGCCGTCGGCCACGACTTCTACGAGGGACAGCGCGACGGCCCACGCGGCTTCCCACGCTTCACCGACCGGCGGCTGCGCGGCCCGGGCGGCTATGCGGACTACCTGCGGATGGCGACCGAGCGCAGCCTCGAGCGGATCGGCGCCGATTCCTTCGACCTCTTGCTGCTCCACAACCCCGACCGCATCGGCTACCGCAGCGATGTGGTCTGGGACGGGATGGCCATCCTGCGGGAGGCCGGGCTCACCGCTTCGATCGGCGTCGCGCCGGGGCCGGCGAACGGGTTCACCCTCGACCTCATCGACTGCCTGGAGCGGTTCGGCGAGTGGATCGACTGGGCGATGGTGATCCTCAACCCGCTCGAGCCCTGGCCCGGCGAGCTGTGCCTCGAAGCGGCGGCACGCAACGACGTAAAGGTGATCACCCGCGTGGTCGACTACGGGGGCCTGTTCTGGGACGACCTGCTTCCGGGCGCCGAGCTCGCCGACGGCGATCACCGCGCCTTCCGACCGGCGGGCTGGATCGAGGCCGGTCGCCAGAAGCTCGAGCGCCTGCGCCCGATCGCCGAGGCCGCCGGGCTGACCCCGATGCAGCTCGCCTGCCAATGGAACCTCGCCCACGAGGCGGTCGAGTCCGTCGTCCCCACCCTGATCCAGGAGGCCGGGCCTGGCGCCCGCCCGATCGAGGACAAGCGCGCCGAGCTCGCCGCATTGCCGACGGAGCAGCGGCTCAGCGCCGAGCAGGTCGACGCGATCCGAACCGTCGGCGACAACAGGGGCTGCATGGCGCTGAAGGGCGCCAGCCCCGACCACGAGGGGGAGGAGCGGCCCGACCGCTGGCCGCTCAGCCCCGAGCTTGCAGGGGTTGCGCAGCGCTGGGGCATCGAACCGGGGCGCGATCTTGCGGCACACGCGGCCGGGACGCGGAGCTAGTCGCTAGCCCAGAAACGCCCGGCTAGCCGCTAGCGCCAGGCGAGCTTGAACCACTTGGCCGGGAGGCCGTTGCGTCCCAGCGGCCGCGACGGCCTGCGGACCTGGCCGCCGTTCGCGCGCTCATGCACCGGTAGGCGCAGCTGCAGGTGGCTGGCGGTGACCGAGAAGGTGCCGTTCGAGGGCCGCGCGAAGGGGGCGTCGCGCCCCAGCAGCTGCAGCCGTGCCACGTGGCCGGCGGCGAAGTGCCAGCCGTTGGGATGGAGCTGGAAGACCGCCGTGTGTTTCCCGGCCTCGGGGCGGAAGGTGCCGCGGTCGACGAAGCTCTCGGTGCCGTCGGGCGCCACGTCCCAGAGGCGGGCGTCGACCTGGGCATTGGGGCTGGAGACCTTTAGACGCGCTACTACGGTCGGCGAGCCGACGAGCGTGTAGCCATTGCCTGTCGCTGCACGGAGGTTGTAGGTCGCCGTGTTGGGCTCCGGCGTCGAGGGCTCAGTGACACAGCCCTGGTGTACGAGCGATGCCGGGGTCGGGTCGATGTCGTTGGCGATCGCCTGAGTGCCGCCGACGCCGGTGAACGTCTGCGGCGCCACCGAGGTCAGCCTCACCTCCCCCGGATGCTGGCCGCGCCAGGTGCGGGAGTTGAAGGGGCCGATCATGGTGCTGCCGCCGCAGGTCTGGGTGTAGGTGCGGACGTTGATGTTGGGAGCCGGGCCCACACCCTTCAGGTAGTGGTCGAAGAACTGCGGCTCGAGGGTCGCGAGGTCCGGCGTCGTGCCGCTGAGAGGCGCCCGCGGGTGGCCGGGACCGGCGGCGAATAGGACCGAGAACTTCGCCTGCGAGAAGTGCGCCAGGATCTTGTTGCGATAGCGGATCGTCTCGTCGGCGGGGAAGAGGTCGTCGAGCCAGGAGTTGTAGGCGAGGATCGGGGCCGGAGCCTCGCGCTTGCGCGGGGGCAGCCGGCTCTGCAGGTAGTAGGCGGAGTGGTATTGCTGGATCTGGGTCAGCAGGTTGTGCGATGCCGCATCGTCGTAGGGCTCGCCCTGGTTGATGCGGGCGAACCAGGCGGTGATGTCGGCGCTGGGGTCGGCGCCGGGCGGTGCGTAGAAGCCCGACGACAGCCCGAGGCCATAGAGCAGCGACTGGTAGGACTGTTTCTCGACCCCGATCCGGTCGCCGTAGGGGTTGCGAACCAGGTAGTCGAGGGTGTTGCCGTTCGGCTGCAGCGCGTTGGAGAGGTCCGACCAGCCCCACAGCGGCAGCGCCGCGGCGACGCTCATCTGCTTGCCCTGCGGGCTGCGCCAGGGGATGAAGGTCCCGTTCGGAAGCTCGACCCGGTCTTTCAATGCCGCCAACAGGTAGCTGACCCCGCCGCCGTAGGAGACGCCGGTGACCCCGACCTTGCGCGGTTGCACGAGGTTGAGGTCGGCGAGCTGGCCGGCGAGGGTCTGCGTGTCGCGCGCCTCGTAGCGAGCGTCGTCGAGGTGGATCCAGCCCTTCGCGCAGCCGGTCGGGTCGGCGGCGCGCGAGGGGGCGGTGCCGCAGGAGTTGCCGAAGCCGCGGGCCGTGTAGGACATCACCGCATAGCCCTGGAGGGCGAGGTTGGGATCCGCGCCCGAGCCGTTCTTGTCGCCGCCCCAGCCGTGGTGGAAGGCGATCAGCGGGAAGGGGCCCTGCTGGGAGGCGGGCGGCACCCAGACGTTGACGTCGAGCGGCACCCCGTCCCAGCTGTGGACGCGATGCGCAGTGTCGCCTACGCAGGCCTGCACGCCGTTGGACTGGGTCGTGCAGGGGATCCCGAGCACGCTGGAGACCTGGGCGGCCGACGCGGCGGGCGCGATGATCAGCGCGAAGGCGAGCAGCGTCAGCCCGAAAGCGACGAGCGTCAACAGGGCAATCCCTGCCCACGAAGCCAAGGTCCTCATCCGGCCGCCGATCCTATGTCAGCTTCGGGTCCGGGTGGGGCCTGTAGTTCGACTAGTGGGCCGCCGAAAATTCAGAATTGGGTAACGGGGTGAGTGGCGTCGGCGCCGCTCCTTACATTCACTGGATGGCCCGCGCCGAAGCCCGCTTCACCTGCCAGCAATGCGGCCAGGTCTCGCTGACCTGGACCGGCCGCTGCCCCGGTTGCGGGGAATGGAACTCGCTGGTCGAGGCGCGCCAGAGCTCCAGCGGGTCGAAGCGCAGCCGCTCCGCGGCGGCGCCGAAGCCGACCCCGCTGCGCGACGTCGAGGCACCGGCCGAGCCGCGGCTTCAGACCGGGATCGGCGAGCTCGACCGTGTTCTCGGTGGCGGCCTGGTGCCGGGCTCGCTGGTGCTGCTCGGCGGCTCGCCGGGGATCGGCAAGAGCACCTTGACCGGGATGGCGCTCGCCAACCTGGCGGGTGCTGGGCGCAACGTCCTCTACGTCTCCGGCGAGGAGTCCGCGGCGCAGGTGCGGCTGCGCGCCGAGCGGCTCGGCGAGCCGGCGCTGGACGTGCCGGTGCTGGCGGAGGCGCAGCTGGAGCCCGTGCTGGCGGCGCTGGAGGCCGAGCGCCCCGAAGTCTGCGTAATCGACTCGATTCAGACCCTGCACAGCACCGAGATGAGCGGCGCCCCCGGCTCGGTCGGCCAGGTGCGCGAGTCGGCGGCGGCGCTCGCCGAGGTTGCGAAGCAGCGCGGCATCGCGCTGCTGCTGGTCGGCCACGTGACCAAGGACGGAAGCCTGGCCGGCCCGCGGGTGCTGGAGCACCTCGTCGATTGCGTGCTTCGCTTCGACGGTGAGCGCGAGCGCACTTACCGCACCCTGCGGGCGCTGAAGAACCGCTTCGGGGCGACCGCCGAGGTCGGCGTGTTCGAGATGCGCGCCGGCGGCCTCACCGAAGTTGCCGATCCCTCGGCCCGCTTCGTCGAGGAGGCCACCCGCGAGCCGGGCTCGGTGGTGCTGCCGGCGATGGAGGGCAGCCGCCCGGTGCTGGTCGAGGTGCAGGCACTGGTCGCCGCGAGCGAGCTGGAGGCCCCGCGCCGGGTCGCCAACGGGATCGACCGGAACCGGCTCAGCCTGGTGCTGGCGGTGCTCTCGCGCCACGCGCGGCTGTCGCTCGGCAAGGCGGACGTGTTCGTCAACGTCGCCGGTGGTGTGCGGGTCGACGAGCCCGGCGCCGACCTCGCGGTGGCGATGGCGGTCGCCTCGGCGCACCGCAACCAGCCGCTGGTCGGCTCGGAGGGCAAGCCGCTGGCCTGCTTCGGCGAGCTGGGTCTGACCGGGGAGCTTCGCTACGTTGGCCACCCCGACCGCCGCGTCGCCGAGGCGCGCAAGTTCGGCCTCGGCGCGGTGCTGGGGCCGGGTGGGGGAGAGAAGCTCGACGGCCTCGCCGCTCACACGACTCTGCGGGCTGCGCTACGCGCCGGCCTCGGCCGCGGCAAGGCGGCCGAGGAAGACGCGGAGATTCGCGAAGCGGCCTAGCGGCGTCGAACCCTTGCCCCATCGCGGGGGCGGCGAGATACTGACTGCACGATGTCGGAGCAGAACGTAGCGCTGATGCGCGCGATGCAGGATGCGTTTCTGGCCGGTGACATCGAGACCGCACTCGAGGGCCTCGACCCGGAGATCGAGTGGCACGCAACCGTGGGCGGGATCGACGAGGGGCGCGTCTACAACGGAGTCGACGAAGTGGTGAAGGGCTTTGCCGACTACTTCGAGGTCTGGGAGCGGATGGAGATGCGCGCCGACGAGTACATCGATGCCGGTGGGGACGAGGTCGTGATCTTTCACCACGAGGTCGCGAAGGGCAGGCAGAGCGGCATCGTCGTGGAGACCGACACGGCGACCATCAACACGGTCCGCGACGGGAAGCTCGTCAAGGTGCGCGGCTACATGGATCGCGCCGAGGCGCTGAGGGTTGCCGGGCTTCAGCGGTAGCGCCCGATGGCGGCGAGATACTGAGCGCGATGTCGGATCAGCGTGCCACGTCGATTCGCGCCATGTTCGAAGCCTTCAACCGTGACGGCATTGAGGCCGCGCTGCCCTTCATGTCCCAGGATGTGGTCTGGCACAGCTTCCCCGAGTGGCCGGGAGCCGAGAAGTACGAGGGCTGGGACGGGGTCCGGCAGCTCGCACTTGAGTGGACCGAGAACTTCGACGAGTACAGGTGGGATGTGGACGAGGTGCACGAACGCGCCGGTGGCATCCTGGTGCTCGCCCACCACCACGGGCGCAGCGTGGGCGCGGGGATGCCGATCAGCCAGCGGGTCGGCGGTTGGTTCACCACGTTCGACGACGAGGACCGCACCGGGGAGGCCTGGTTCTTCGTCTCCTGGGAAGAAGCACGTGAGCTGGCCGACGCGCGCGCAGTTGATTAGTCAGATAGCCACCTAGTCGAGCAGCTCGTCGAAGCTGCGGTCGAGGCCGTCGGCGAGACGGTCGAGGCCGTGCAGATGGCTGGGGTCGGTGCAGAGCCCGATCCCCATCGTCCCGGCGCAGGAGATCGCCGACACCCGCAGCGCATGGCGGTCAGCGGGCTCGGCGATCGAGTACAGCCCGCGCACCGGCCGCCCCAATACGTAGATCGGCTCGCGCGGGCCGGGGACGGTGGAGACCGCGAGGCTGAACTCGTGCGGGCTGGAGGAGAGCCGGACCCCGGCACGCCCCAGCGGCCCCAGGTGCGCGAGGCCGTGGAAGAACGAGTACAGCGCCTCCGCGTCGTCGTCCTCCTTCGCGGTCTCGGCCTCGGCCGTGATCCGCCGCAGGCGGCGATCGGGGTCGTCCTGGTCGCAGGGCAGGTCGAGGAACAGGAACGAGTCGCGGTTGGCGACCTTCTCACCCTCGTCGGGCCGGTGGAGGCTGACCGGGACCTTGACCCGCAGCGCGTCGAGGGGCAGGTGCTCGTCCTCGAGCCAGTGGCGGATCCCGCCGGCAACCGCCGCGAGCAGCAGGTCGTTGATCGTCACGTGCAGGCCGATGCTCTCGCGCTTCGCCTTTTCGGCATCCAGCAGCTCCTCCAGCGGCAGGCTGACGAAAGCGACTTCGCGCTGGGCCGAGATGTGGGCGCCCAGCGGCGAGTCGCCGGCCAGCGGCCGCAGCTCGCGCCGCAGCGCCCCCGGCAGCTCCGACAGCCGTCGCGCCGAGCCCAGCAGGCGACGGGGATGGGCCAGCTCGCGGGCGGCGCCGATCATCGCGCCGCCGGCCGCCGATGCCCGATCACCGACGGCCCCGGTCAGCAGCCGCCGCGGGCTGGGTGGACGCTCGGGGAGCCACGGCGGCCCGGGATCCTCGACCGGCGCCGACTCGTGGTCCCAGAGCATCTCGGCGCCGAGGCGCAGGCAGGTCATACCGTCGGCCATCGCGTGGTGGATGCGCCAGACGATCACCGACGCCCCGTCTTCCAGGGGTCCGACCAGGTCCATGTGCCAGAGCGGCCGCGAGTGGTCGAGCCGCTGCGACATCAGCTCCGCGATCGTGCTCTCCACCGGCTCGGCGGGGTCTGCAGGCTGCGCCGTGACGTGTGCGGTGATATCGAAGTCGGGGTCGTCGATCCAAACCGGCGGCGCGAGGCCGAGCGGAGTCTGGGCGACACAGCGTCGCGCCCTCGGGGCTCGTCCCAGGCGGCTATCGACGTGGCGGCGCAGCTGCTCGAGGTCGGGTGGCCCATCAGGCCCCGGCTCCAGGACCACCACCTTGCAGGTGTGGCCGGTGATCGCCGGCCGACTCGAGCTTCAGGATCGCGGCGTCGTCGGAGCTGAGGCGATCGAACGAGGCCACGGGGCGGAGAGTGACAGTTGAGGAGGCGGGACAGGGGTAGTACTCGGTAGCGGTTGACCTACCTAACTTGACAAGGCTCATTCCGAGCTGTCCAGTGGGAATTCGCCGCTGCGCATTTGCAGGCAGTCTTTGTCATCCTCAATGCATGGCGTCGTTGTCCGGGGATGAGCTTCAAGAGCTTTCTGACCGGCAAGATCCTCGGCTTCTAAGGGCACTCGACATGGTCGCGCCCGGCACTTTCCTGCGCGAGGGGGTCGACAACATCGTCCACTCGCGGACCGGCGGCCTGATCGTGATCGGCGATCCCGAGGACATCTCGTTCCTGTTCTCGGGCGGCTTCAAGCTCGACGTCGACTACACACCGGCGCTGCTGTACCAAGTGGCAAAAATGGACGGCGCGATCGTCCTCAACGCCGAGGCGACGACGATCGCCATGGCCAACGTCCAGCTGATGCCCGACCCGACGATCCTGTCCTCCGAGACAGGGACGCGGCACCGCACCGCCGAGCGCGTCTCCAAGCAGACCAGCGCCCTGGTGATCGCGATATCGCAGCGCCGCGACGTCGTCTCGCTCTACGTCGAAGGCACCAAGTACATCCTTCAGGATCTCTCCGGGGTGCTCGCAAAGGCCAACCAGGGCCTCGCGACCCTCGACAAGTACCGCGCCCGCCTCGACCAGGTCTCCTCGCGCCTGACGGCGCTCGAGTTCGAGGGCGGCGGAGTGCTCTATGACGTGCTCGCGGTGCTCCAGCGAGCCGAGATGGTGACCCGGATGGCGGTCGAGGTCGAGCGCTACATCGTCGAGCTGGGAACCGAGGGCCGGCTGATCGAGATGCAGCTCGAGGAGACGATGGTCGGCGTTGCGGCCGACAAGACGGCGCTGGTGCGCGACTACAGCGTCGAGGACTCCGAGGAGAACCTGCAGAGCGTCCTCTCCACCCTCGCCCACCTTCCCCACCAGGACGTCCTCGACTTCGGTCGCCTCGCCGAGATGCTCGGCTACGACCGCAAGATGAACACACTCGACTTTCCGGTCGCACCACGCGGTTACCGGGTGCTCGGCCGCATACCACGGCTACCGAGGCTGGTGGCCCAGAAGATCATCCAGGAGTTCGGCGGGCTCGAACAGGTGCTCGCCGCCTCGAATGCGGAGCTCGAGGCCGTCGACGGCGTCGGCGAGACCCGGGCCAAGGACATCCGCGAGGGCATCAGGCGACTCCAGGAAGTCGATCTGGTAGATCGTTACTTGCAGAGCTGACGGACGTGTGTGCCGTCATAGATGAGGAGGAAGCAATTCCGACACTAGAAAAAGAAGCGACAGAGGAAGCGTCAGAGGCCGGCCTCGAGGACGACATCGAGTACGTCTGTGATTTCGAGGAGGGCGACAAGGTCGTCTACCCCCACCACGGGGCCGGCGTTGTTCTCAAGAAGCAGACCAAGGACATCATGGACGTAAAGAGGGAGTACCTCACGATCAAGATCCTCCACAACGACTTGACCGTGATGGTTCCCTGTGAGAACGCGGGCCTGGCTGGCCTGCGGCGCGTGATCGATGAGGACGACGTGAAGAAAGTGATTGGCGTTCTGACCGACGATGTGTCGGACATGCCTAAGAACTGGAACCGCCGCTTCAAGTACAACCGCGAGAAGATCAAGACAGGAGACATCTTCGAGCTCGCAGAAGTGGTCCGCAACCTCGCCATCCGCGAGTGGGAGAAGGGGCTCTCAACCGGCGAGAAGCAGATGTACACGCGGGCCAAGAAGATCCTCGCCTCCGAGTTCATGTACGCACTCGACAAGGACGAGGAAGACGCTGAGGAGTACCTGGACGAGCTGCTGGAGGAGCGCTTCGCCACCAAGGCGACCGTCTGACGCCTCTGCCGCAGCGATAGTCGCGGCCGCCGGCTCCGGTGAGAGGCTCGGAGCCGGTGGCCCGAAGGCATTGGTCGAGCTTGCCGGGCGGCCGCTGCTGGATTGGTCGCTCGACGCGCTGCGCGCCTCGCGGTGGGTCGGGCCGATCGTCGTCGCCGTCCCGCCCGGCGAGGAAGCGCAGCTGCAGCGCGAAGGGGTGCAGGTGGTAGCCGGCGGCGCCAGCCGATCGGAGTCGGTCGCGGCCGCCTTCGCGCAGCTGGAAGCTGAGTTCGTCGTCGTCCACGACGCCGCCCGCCCCCTGGTCACCGAGGAGCTGGTAGACGCGGTCATCGACGATCTGCTGAACGACCCTGAAGCCGGCGCGGTTGTCGCCGCCACGCCGGTGACCGACACGATCAAGCAGGTGGCGCGGGGGATGGAGGTCGATCGCACCCTCGACCGCTCGAGCCTCTGGGCGGCGCAGACTCCGCAGGCGTTCCGGGCCGATGCGCTTCGCGAGGCGCTCGCCTCGACGGAGCTGCTTGCACAGGCGACCGACGACGCGATGCTGGTCGAGCGGCTCGGCGGCCGGGTGCTGCTTTACGAAGCCCCGGCCGAGAACATCAAGGTGACCACGCCGCGGGACCTCCAGGTCGCCGAGCTGCTGCTCGCCGAGCGCTGAGTCCTACCCAAAACATGTCTTGCATGAGGGGGGCTCGACGCCTATAGGGTCGTGTCATCGGCAAGAGAGCGATAGCCATCCTGGTAAGCAGGTCTGGGCGGAGCTGCGGGGGGCGGGGCGGATCGTCCAGCACCCGGTGTTCCCGGAGAAGGAGGGGCCGGCGGCGCGCCGGATCGAGGACGAGGCCGATGTCCGCGACGTGATCGAGCTGATGCGGCTCAACTACGACCGCGTCGTGGCCCGCTACGGCGTGCCGGCTGCTGCCTGAGCGGTCCCCTGCCTAGTAGCGCAGCAGGACCCAGACAAGCGCCGCGGCGAAGGTGAGCTGCCCGACTCCGAAGGCGGTGCCGAGGTTGATCGCGCCCAGGGCTGTGGCCAGCCCGACGCCGGCGGCGAAGGCGGCAGCGAGCACGATCAGCTCGCGGGGCAGGCTCATGCGAGCAGCTTAGTGGTCACCTCTGCCGCCGCGAGGCGGCTAGCCTGCGCCCTCGTGCTCACCGACTATCACCTGCACCTACGGCCGGACGAGGATCGAACCCCGCCGTACGAGCGCTGGTTCACCGAGCAAAACGTCGAGCGCTACCTGGAGGCGGCGCGGGCCGCGGGTATCGAGGAGCTTGGGGTCTCCGAGCACATCTACCGGTTCGAGCAGTCGCTGGAGCTTTGGAGTCATCCGTTTTGGCAGGCCCTGGCGACGGACGACCTCTCCGCCTACTGCGAGTTCGTGCGCTCCACGCCGCTGCGGCTCGGCATTGAGATGGACTACGTCCCCGGGGCCGAGGAGCAGACGGCGGAGCTGATCGCGGCGCACGACTTCGACTACGTGGTCGGCTCGATCCACTTCGTCGGCGACCGCGCCGTCGACATGGACGAGTACGGGGTCTGGGCGCAGGAGTCCGACCCCGATCAGGTGTGGCGATGCTACTTCGAGGGCCTGGCGACCGCCGCTCGCTCCGGCCTCTTCGACATCCTCGCCCACCCCGACCTGGTGAAGATCTGGGGCAGGGGACGACCCGGCCCGCTCCGCGATCGGCGCGTCTATTACGAGACGGCGGTGGAGGCGATCGTCGATTCGGGAATCGCGGTCGAGGTCTCGACGGCCGGACTGCGTAAGCCCGCCGGCGAGATCTATCCGGCGGCGGACTTCGCCGAGATGTGCGTCGAGGCGGGCGCGTCGTTCGCGCTCTCTTCCGACGCGCATTCGCCTGAGCAGATCGGATACGAGTACGGACAGGCGTTGGTCCTGCTCGACAGCCTCGGGGTAAGCGAGATCTGCGTCTTCGAGCGGCGACAGCGACGGCTCGAACCGCTGGGACCGGGGCCGAAGCGCGAGGATGGGGAGCGATGAGCGTCTCGGTCGGGATCGGGTACGACAGCCACCGCCTCGTCGAGGGCGAGCGCCTGCTGCTCGGCGGGGTCGAGATCGAGCACGAGCGCGGGCTCGCCGGCCATTCCGACGCCGACGTCCTCACCCATGCGGTGATCGACGCCGTGCTCGGTGCCGGCGGTGGCGGTGACATCGGAAGCCTCTTTCCCGAAGACGAGGAGCGCTGGCGCGATGCCAACTCACTCGATCTGCTTCGCACCGCGCTGGCGGGGGTCTCGGGGCGGGTCCTGAACGTCGATGCGACGCTGATCTGCGAGCAGCCGCGTATCGGGCCCCATCGCGCCGAGATGGAGCGCAATCTCTCCGAGGTCCTTTCCGCCCGGGTCAGCGTCAAGGCGACCACCAACGAGGGAATGGGGTTCATCGGCCGCGGCGAGGGCATCGCCTGTATCGCCATAGCCGCCCTGGAGAGCGAATAGTCTTTGACCGTGGACGTTTCGGCGACCGTACGCGACATAGCGCGCGATCCGGCCGGGCACATTTCCGACGCTTTCTTCGACCTCAAGGTGCTGCGAGAGGTCGGGCTGCTGGAGCCGGCCGGCCCGGGCAAGCTGGCGCGCACGCTCAAGTTGCTGATCCATTGGGGCACTTCTCCGGGCGGCGCCACCGGGCTGGCCGCGATCCGCGACCCCGACGGCATCGCCGCGCGCGACGAGCTCGGGGAGCTGACCTTCCAGCAGGTCCATCGGCGCACCAACGCCCTCGCCCACGCGCTCGCCGACCTCGGCGTCGAGGCTGGCGATGGGGTGGGGATCATGTGCCGCAACCACCGCGGCTTCATCGACGCCTCGATGGCCTGCGCCAAGCTCGGCGCCAGCCTGCTCTACCTCAACACCGCGTTCGCGGGGCGCCAGTTGGTCGAGGTGATGGAGCGCGAGGGCCCGGAGGTGCTGATCTACGACGAGGAGTTCACGGGGCTGCTGGAAGGTCTCCCGGAGGACATCACCAGGATCGTCGCCTGGCGCGAGAACGGTGAAGCCGGGGGCTATGACCTCGAGGACCTGATCGAACGCGGCGACCCCTCCGACCTCAGCCGGCCCGACCGGGATGCGCGCTTCGTGATCCTTACTTCGGGCACCACCGGGACGCCGAAGGGGGCGCAGCGCTCCAGCCCGACCGGGATCACCGGCGCCGCCTCGCTGTTCGATCGCATCCCCTACCGCCGCGGCGAGACGATGAAGATCGCGGCGCCGATGTTTCACTCCTGGGGCTTTCTGCACTTCATGGTCGGCCTCTCCACCGGCTCGACGATGGTGCTACGGCGGCGCTTCGATCCCGAGGAGACGCTGCGCGCCACGGCGGAGAATCGGGCCCAGGTGCTCGCCGTGGTGCCGGTGATGATGCAGCGCATCCTCGAGCTGCCCGAGGAGACGCTGCGCTCCTACGACCTCAGCTCGCTGCGCATAACCGCGGTCAGCGGCTCGGCGCTGCCGGGTGAGATGGCGATCCGCTGGATGGACCTGTTCGGGGACAACGTCTACAACCTCTACGGCTCGACCGAGGTCGCGTTCGCCACGATCGCGACCCCCGATGATCTGCGAGCGGCGCCGGGGACCGCCGGGCGCCCGCCTCGGGGGACGATCGTGAAGATCTTCGACGAGGACGGAAACGAGCTGCCGCCGAGAGAGACCGGTCGCATCTTCGTCGGCAGCGGTACGGCGTTCGAGGGCTACACCGGCGGCGGCGGAAAGGAGACGATCGACGGCCTGCTCTCCAGTGGCGACGTCGGCTACATCGACCCGGAGGGACACCTGTTCGTCGCCGGCCGCGACGACGAGATGATCGTCTCGGGGGGAGAGAACGTCTTCCCGCGCGAGGTCGAGGACCTGCTGGCCGAACACGGTGAGATCGCGGAGGTCGCAGTGATCGGGGTCGACGACGAGGAATTCGGCCAGCGCCTCAAGGCTTTCGTGGTCCTGAACGACAACGGCGCCGGGCCCTCGGAGGACGACGTCAAGGGCTACGTGAAAAAGAACCTGGCGCTTTACAAGGTGCCGCGCGAGGTCGTGTTCCTCGACGAGCTGCCGCGCAACGCGACCGGCAAGGTCTTAAAGCGCGAGTTGCAGTCGCAGGACTAGCCACGGCGGACTGCGTAGTTCTCGCAGCTTGCGAGGAATTCGCCGATTCTCCCTGCAAGCGTGTTTTGGCGGCCACCGTGGCTAGTAACTTGCCGCCATGAGCGATGCCCTGCCCGCTCCGCGGCCGGAGCCGGCTCGGGGGGACGAGCCGGGGAGCCAGGCGAAGAGCGAGCCGTCCAATCGACCGGTCCTTCGGCCGGTCGAAGGAATCCGCGCGGCTGATGCCCGCAAGGCCGAGCTTGACGCCCATGAAGGGGTGCAGAAGGCCCTCGACCTGGCCCGCAAGGCGGCGGAGCAGGCCCGCGAGGCGGACCGGCGGGCGACCGTGGCCGAGGAGCGGGCGGCCAAGGCGGAGGAACGGGTGGGCGAAGCGCAGGACGTCGAGCAGCGGATCCGCGACCAGGTCCGCGCCGAGCTGAAGCAGAAGGCGCAAGCGACTCTTCGCCGCTTCAGCGAGCAGGGCCGCACGCAGATCGCGGCCGCGCGGCGGGCCCAGAAGCAGGCGCAGGCGCAGGTGTCCCAGGCCGAAGCCCGAGCGAAGCTCGCCGAGCAGGCGGCCGAACGACTACAGGCTGAGAGCGCGCAGCACGATCAGGCGGCCCTCGAGGGGCGCGAGGCAGCGGAGCGCAAGGCGGCGGAGCGCGCCAGGGCGGCGGAGCAAAAGGCCGGGGGCCGCGCGGAGGCGGCCGAGCAGCGGGCCGCGGAGGCGGTGCGACGCGCCGAACAGGCCGAACGCAAGGCCGACCAGCGTGTCGCGGAGCTGGAGGCCGACGTCGAGCGGCGCGTCGCGGAGGGCACCGAGCGAGTGCGCAAGGAATCCGAGGATCGAGTCAAGAAGCTGGTCGAGCGGGTCGGGCGCGAGGCCGAGGAAGCGGCCAAGGCCCGCGCCGAGGCCCGGTTGCGCACCGAGTCCGAGCAGATTCGGCGTCAGGCGCAGGAGCGCTCCGACCGGGCCCGCCGTGCCGCCGACGAGCAGGTGCAGACGGCCGCCGAGCGTGCCCGCCGTGCCGCACTCGCAGCCGCCGACGGCTCGCAGCGCAAGGGCTACCGCACCTTCTAAGGGTAGCGGTCAGGCAGCGGTGGACTGGCGCCCGGAGCGGCGCTGCTCGGTCAATGCGCGGCGCTGCTCGTGCTCGACCTGGCGCTTCAGCTGCTGCAGGGTGCGGCGCATGTGGCGGCGCAGGGTTGGGGCGGAGGCGAACTCGGTTATCAGCCCGGCCGGGCCGCCGCCGATGACGCCGTAGGCGAAGCGGAACTCGACTTTGCTGCGATTGCCGTCCTCCTTGCGGATCCGCCAGCGGCCGCGCTGGTCAATCCCGGTGACCGAATGCCAGGCGATGTCGAAGGGCTCGTCCCATTCGACCATCTCGATCAGGCCTCCGATCTCGGCGGCGCCGACCCGGATCAGGATCCGGTGGCGGGCGCCGAGGCCCTTCCGCTTGTCCCCGATCACCTCCCAGTGGGTGACCCCGGACATGAAGCGCAGGTAGTTCTGCGGATCGGCGAGGTATTCGAAGACGGCCTCGGGCGGCGCCGAGATGTGGACCGATTCGTTGAGCCTCACCCGATCACCGGGAAGCGCCTTTCCGCCGCCAACGCGTCGAGGGCGTCCTGCATCTGTCCTGTGACGTGGTCATAGACCTCGTCGAGGTCGGGATCCGGGCCGAATTCCTCGCGCACGTCGATCGGGGGCAGCACCTCGATCGTGATCTTGGCCGGCAGCGGGATATGGCCCAGAAAGTCGCCGACGTTGAGCCCCCAGGGCGCCGCGATCGAGATCGGCAGCACCTTGAGGCGAAACAGCTTGTCGAGCCGCAGCGCCTTGGCAAGGCCGGCGCCGCGGCTGAGGAAGAGCGCGGTCTCCTGGCCGCCGACCGAGACCACCGGGACGATCGGAACGCCCGCCTCGAGGGCGAGGCGGATGAAGCCCTTGCGGCCGGCGAAGTCGACCTTGTCCCCTTCCCAGCTGGGCCGGTGGGTCTCCCAGTCGCCGCCGGGATAGACGAGCACCGGGGCGCCGGACTCGAGCGCCTTCTCGGCATTCTTGGGCGAGGCGCTGATCGTCCCGGACCTGCGCAGCAGATCGCCGATCACCGGCCACGCGACCGCGAGGTTGTGGGCAAGCTGGAAATAGCGTCGCTCGACCCCGAAATAGGTCGAGAAGGCGAGCGTGAAGATGAAGCTGTCGGGGATCACGTTGCCGCCCGAGTGGTTGCCGACCAGCAGCGCGGGCCCGTCCTCGGGGATGTTGCCGAGGTTGCGCACCTCGCCGCGGAAATAGAAGGTCGAGATCAGCCACAGCAGCGGCAGCATCTCGCGCAGGTAGTCGGGATCGCGGTCGTGCAGGTCAGCGGTGAGGCGCTTCGAGGCCCACTTTCTGACCGCGCCCAGCGCGTCGCCGACCAGCCCGCCGACAGGGGTGGGCAGTGCGCTGCGTCGCCGATCGCGCACCGCATCATCGGCCTCGCCGCCGCCCCCGTTGTGCTTGGCCTGGTCGGCCAGCGTCGTCGCCATGGGGCGATTCTACGGCGACCTAGCTGTCCTGCCCACGGAGGTTGTGAACGCGGCTGATCGGCGGCCGGTCCCCCAAAGAGCTGTGGGGCCTGCGTCGGTTGTAGTAGCGAAGGAAGGATCCCAGAGCACGGGACCGCCGCGCTGAGCTGGGCCAAACGT
>JBBQBH010000051.1:0-20962 GCA_038317345.1 Solirubrobacterales bacterium | reverse complement strand
GGCGAGGTGCCTCAGCTCGGGATAGATCTGTCCGTAGCTCGCCGCCCAGAAGAAGCGCGTCGAGTGGTCGACGGTCGCCTTGATCTCATAGCCCGACTTCGGGGCCGTGCGCAGCATCCCGAGGATCACGTAGGCGGTGGGCCTGAGGTCCGTGGACGTCACTTGCGCGGCTCCGGCTCGAGGATGAAGGTGTGACGGACGCCGCTCCGCTCACGGTATGCGGCGTGTCCGGGGTAGGACTCCACGAGCGCCGGCCAGTAGCGGTCGGCCTCGGCTTCGTCGAGTCTCCGGGCACGGCATTCGAAGACCCGGGAGCCAACCTGCACGCGGGCCTGCGGGCTAGCGTCGAGGTTGATGGGCCAGGCTGAAGGGCGGGACTGTCCGAAGTTCTCGCAGCTGACGATGAAGTTGGCGCCGTCGCGTACGTACATCAGCGGCGTCGTCCGCTCGCGGCCGCTCCGGCGCCCGGTGGTGGAGAGGAGCAGCACCGGCGCGATCCAACCGGAAAGCGTGACCCGGCCACCGGTGAGGCGATACACGCCGCGTTCGAAGGGGGCGCCGAACCGCCGCACGAACGCAGCGAACCCCCGCGACTTGCTCAACCTCAGTGCGAATCTCCGAAGCAACCCCATCGGCGCATATATATCGCGGCGATATATACGCGTGTGTGAGCTACGTCACCTGGTGCGGGGGCATGGAGTTGGACGCCCCGGCAATGACCCGGGGCGTCCGACCGGTCAAATGCGAACCTGTCGAATCCCGCCTACGGCCCGAACTCGCAGAATGTGCCTGAGGGCCCCGTCTCGCAGACCTTCAATTTGTCGATATGTCCCCGGACGGCGATTCCGCACTTGCCACCGGCGCCGTCGGGATCCCAGACGGTCAGGATGTCGTAATAGCCCTGGGGAGTTCGGTCCCAGGCCTCGGCATAGACGCGCTGACCATCCTTCTCAGCGTCGCAGGCAGACCACCGGGCATGATCGTTGGTGACGCAACCCCAGTCATAACCCTGATGGACGCAGTAGTCATGAGCAGAGGCTCTTGGCACCGGGATTGCCAACAGCAACCCCATGATCCCCACGATCGCCAGAGCTCGCCTTGGCATCAGTGTCTTCGTCGCCATGATTAGCACCAGTTCCATCCGCGTACCTTCGGAGGGATGAACGCCCCCCAGCTCCACAGGTCCCACTGGTAGAGATGATTGGGGATCATCCTCGTGCAACCGCCGTCGGGGCCGTTGATCACATCCGGCTTACGCCGGATCGTGATTCCTGTGCAGCGGTTGTATGCGTTGACCCCAAAGGCGCCATACGGTCCCGGAAATTCATTCCAGTGCACGCATCCCTGAACGTAGGTCGCGCCGGCGCTCGGTGCCGAGACCATGAAAATCGGCACGAGGGCGAACGTGGCAATCGCCAGGATCGCGATTCTTCGCCTCATCGATCGAACCTCCTTTGGATCTTTGCCTTGCGGTTCACCGACCGCTTGGGCGGCGACCGGGCAAACGGTCTCAGGCTCAGAGCGGTTTGTCTGTCCCCCGATCGGCTTGATCTCGTGTCTACCGATCGGACGACACGGGTCGAGAGCTCAGCCTGGGCCGTGCGTATCCTGATCCGGGATGGGCACAGGAAGCGACATCGTGGTGATGAAGTTCGGCGGCACCTCCGTGGCCGGCGCCGAGCAGATCGTGCGTGCCGCGCAGCGGATCGTCGCCGCGCGCGAGGCAGGCAGCCGGGTCGTCGCCGTGCTCTCCGCCCGTGGCAAGACGACCGACGAGCTGACCCAGATGGCGTTCGAGATCTCCGATCGGCCGAAGCCGCGCGAGCTGGACATGCTTCTCTCGACCGGGGAGCGGATCTCCTGCGCGCTGTGCGCGATGGCGATCCACGACATGGGTCACGAGGCGATCTCGCTGACCGGCTCGCAGGCCGGGATCGTCACCGACGCCTCGCACACCAAAGCGCGGATCATCGACGTGCGTGCCGACCGCATCCGCGAGGCGCTCGACGAGGACCGCATCGTCCTCGTCGCGGGCTTCCAGGGCGTCTCGACCGACAGTCACGACGTGACCACCCTGGGGCGAGGCGGCTCCGACACCACCGCGGTTGCGCTTGCCGCCGCCCTCGATGCGTTGGTCTGCGAGATCTACACCGACGTCGCCGGCGTCTTCAGCGCCGACCCGCGCATCGTCTCGACGGCGCGCAAGCTGCCGATGGTCTCCTACGAGGAGATGCTCGAGATGTCGGCGTCGGGGGCCAAGGTGCTGCAGCTGCGCTCGGTCGAGTACGCGCGCAACCACGGCGTCCGCATGCACTGCCGCAGCTCGTTCGAGGATGCCCCCGGTACCCTCGTTTTAGCCGAGGACGAGACGATGGAACGCCCAATGGTCACAGCCGTAACCCACTCCGACGGGGAGGCGCGAGTCACCCTGACCGGAGTGCGCGACGAGCCTGGAGTCGCCGGGCGGATCTTCGGCGCCCTGGCCGACGCGAACGTGAACGTCGACATGATCATCCAGAACGAACCTGTCTCCGAGGACGATCTGGCGGACCTTTCGTTCACTGTCGAGCGTGACGACCTCACCACGGCGCGCGACGTGATCGCCGGCCTCGATGGGGTGAGCGCCGGGATCGAGACCAAGGAGCAGATCGGCAAGGTGTCGATCGTCGGCGCCGGGATGCGCAGCCACCCGGGCGTTGCCGCGAAGGTGTTCCGAATCCTCGGCGACGGCAAGATCAACATCGAGATGATCTCCACCTCGCCGATCAAGATCTCCTGCGTGATCGACGCCGGTCAGGTGCCGGACGCGGTAAACGCTTTGCACGAGGCATTCGATCTCGGCTCTGACGCTGCGCGGCCGGAGGACCCGACTGGGACCGACCACCGGCCCACAGTCTCGTCATGAACGGGCAGACGGGCTACAGGGTGGGCGTCGTGGGCGCCACCGGCGCGGTCGGCTCGACGATCCTCGAAGTGCTCGCCGAGCGTGGCTTCCCCGCCAGCGAGGTCGTCGCATACACCTCGGAGCGCTCCGCCGGCAAGAAGGTCCCCTTCAACGGAACCGTCCTCGAGTGCCGCAGGCTCGCGGACGACGCGATCGACGGGCTCGATCTGGTGCTCTCCTCCGCGGGCGGAGCGGTCAGCGCCGAGTGGGCGCCGCGACTTGTCGAGGCGGGCGCGGTAGTGGTCGACAACACCAGCTACTGGCGGATGAACGACGACGTCCCCCTTGTGGTGGTCGAGGTGAACCCCGACGCCGTCGCCTCGCACAAGGGGATCGTCGCCAATCCCAACTGCTCGACGATGCAGATGGTCGTCGCCCTGGCGCCGATCCACAGCCAGGTCGGGATCGAGCGGATCGTCGTCTCCACCTATCAGTCGGTCTCCGGCACCGGGCAGAGCGCGGTCGAGGAGCTGCGCGAGCAGTCGCGCGCGGTGCTCGAGGGCGGCGAGCCCGAGGCGAACGTCTATCCGCACCGCATCGCCTTCAACGTCCTTCCCCAGGTCGAGACCTTTCCCGAGGGAGACGACTACACCACCGAGGAGCTCAAGATGATGGCCGAGACGCGCAAGATCCTCGGCGCCGGCGAGGAGCTGGGGATCTCCGCGACCTGCGCCCGCGTGCCCGTCTTCACCGGCCATTCGGAGTCGGTCAACGTCGAGACGGCCGAGGATCTCTCCCCGGATGCGTGTCGCGAGCTGCTCAGCTCCGCGCCCGGCGTCACGGTGGTCGATAACCCCGCCCAGGGCGTCTACCCAATGGCCACAGCAGCGGCCGGACAGGACCAGGTCCTGGTCGGGAGGATTCGGCGCGACCCGAGTCGTGAGCGCTGCCTCAACCTCTGGATCGTCGGCGACAACCTGCGCAAGGGCGCCGCCACCAACGCGGTGCAGATCGCCGAGCTGCTCGCCGAGCGGGGCCTGATCGGCAGCTGACGATCAAGCTGCGGTCGACCGGTTGTTGACCACAGCTCGCCAAACTCCTGCTACCAAGCGAGCATGGCTTGGTGGGCACTGCGCGGCAGGAGGCGTGGGCTGAACATCGCTATCCGGCGAGCGGCGATATTCGCCGCCCTCGCCTTTGCGCTCTACGCCGCCGCCAGCGCGCCCGCGTCCGCCGCGCCCTCAATCCGCCACGTCTTCGTGATCGGGCTCGAGAACGAGAGCTACAACAGTACCTTTGGGCCTTCGCCCGGCTCGCAGTATCTAGCGAAGACGTTGGCCCCCGATGGCGCTCTCCTGCAGCACTACTACGGGATCGGCCACGAGAGCCTCGACAACTACATCGCGATGATCAGCGGCCAGCCGCCCAACGTCGACACCCAGGCGGACTGTCAATTCTTCAACAACGTCTTTCCGGGCACAATCGGGGCCGACGGGATCGTGACCGGACAGGGATGCATATACCCGGCGGCCACGCAGACGGTGGTCAACCAGCTCGACAGCGACGGGCTCAGCTGGCGTGCCTATGCCCAGGACATGGCCAACTCGGTCTCGGCGGGTCAGGCAGCCAGCTGCCGCCACCCGACCGTGAACGGCCAGGACAGCACCCAGAGCACGAAGGCGAACGACCAGTTCGCCGGCCGCCACGTGCCCTTCATCTACTTCCACTCGATCATCGACACGACGGACTGCGCAAGCGACGTCGTCGACCTCAAGCAGCTCCCGGGCGACCTCAAGCAGGAGGGCAGCACGCCGAACTACTCGTTCATCACCCCCGACCTCTGCGCCGACGGGCACGACGCGAGCTGCCCGGACGGCTCGCCCGGAGGCTTTGCCGGCATCGACCGCTTCCTGCGCGAGTGGGTGCCGCGGATCACGGGCTCGCCCGCATACCAGGACCGCGGGCTTCTACTGATCACCTTCGACGAGGCCGCCGATAGCGACGCCAGCGCGTGTTGCAACGAGCAGCCGGGGCCCAACACTCCCAATCCGGGCGGGACGACCTTCGGACCAGGCGGCGGGCGTGTCGGCGCAGTGGCGCTCTCGCCCTGCATTGCGCCGGGGACCGTCTCCGACCACGCCTACAACCACTACAGCCAGCTGCGCTGGCTCGAGGACAACTTCGGCCTTACGTATCTCGGCTATGCGGGCCAGCAGGACCTGAAGTCCTTTGGCTCCGACGTCTTCACCCGGCCCGGGTGCGAGGAGCAGCCGCAGCTCAAGGTCAGACCGCGACACCCGCACGCCGGCAAGCGCACCGTGTTCCGCTTCCGGGTCGACTCGCCGCTGAACCGCTGTAAGCAGGGGGTCCTGATTCGCTTCGCCGGCAAGCACCGCAAGACAGACGCCAACGGCAAGGCGCGGATCGCGAAGCGCTTTTCCCATCGGGGCGTCCGCGTCGCCAAGGCCCGAACGCCGGGCTGCGACCTGGCGCGCAAGCGGGTTCGCATAAAGCGAGCGCGCTAGGACGATCGAGCATCTGGGCGGTCGACGCCCTCGCCGCGAAAACGGATGGTGCGCATGCCCTCCGCGAGCAGCATGACTGAAATGAGCAGTGCCGCCACGGCATCCGCCCACCACCAGTCAAAAGCCGCGTCGAGGACGAGACTGGTCAGCGTGGCGGCGGCAAGGACAGCACCGGCGAGGCTGAGCACGCCGTCGCCGCGCAGCGCCCTGCTCTGCAGCGGCGCAGCGAGCCGCAGCTTCGCCCTCGCGAGGACCGGGAACACGCAGACCGAGGCCGCCGTCAAGACGATGCCGACTACGGAGTGGTCGGGCACCGAATGGGTTGCAAGGGCGCTGATTGCGCTGATGAACAGATAGAGGGCAACACCGCTCAACGCAGTTCCAACCACGAGTGCAGCCCGCCGCTCGACGGTATCGACCTCGGCTGTGCTCAGCCGCTCATGGCGGAATCGCCAGACGAGGACCGCCGAGGCACCGCCGTCGAGAATCGAGTTCGCACCGAAGCCGACCAACGCGACTGACGAGACGGCCAACCCCGCAACGAGGGCGGTTGCACCAACCACGGAAGCCCAGACCAGCGAGAGGACGGACCAACGCGTCGCGGCCAAGAGCAAGCCGTGTCGATCCTCCGTCACCCGACCATCCTTACCGATAGAGCATTTCTCCGGAAGGTGCGGGAACGTCGCTTGACACCCCCTAGACAGACCCCTCGGGCGACGCTAGTGTCGCGTCTGCGACTGGGAGAGAGAGGAAGCCCGCAAAGCCAGCGGGGACTGATCTCGACAGGTGACAGAAAAGCTTTGTTAGTGCGTAGGCTACGCGCAGGCAGGCTGACCGTCACCCCCAGTTGCATTTACTTTGCCTCGGACGTGTCAGCCGCCGAAGCCGCGACAAATTCTGCGTCGTCCGGCGGCATCCCTAACTTGCCCCGCGCGGCAGCAGCCGTCGGCCCAGGGAGCCAGTCTGCCCTCCCAGCCGTGCGACCCGGCGCATCGGGAGTAGGGCGCTGCAGGAACCATCCGGGACCTGTCTGCGGCTAGCCCGCCCGCTCCCACACCAAGTCGCTTGGCGCTTACGTGCCGGCGCCCCGACATGGCCGGGGCGCCGGAGTCCTCCCTTTCACTGCTTGTTGCTACGGCTGGCTGGGCGCCTGACGGCCTATGGGTACTTGTAAGCACTGCACCCTTCGTACTGGACGCAGACCCTGAATCTATTCATACCCAGCCCCGCCGTATCGCTGGGGCGCTCGTGCCAGCAGAACTGGCCTGCGGTCGTCCCGTAGGAGTCGTACTGGGTCATCGAAGGTAGGACCTGCGTCGACCATGTCGGGAAATAGTCGACATACGTCTTGTGCCCATCGCGGTCTCCGTCGCAAACGGCGATGTACGACCTCTCGCAGACAGTCGCCCAGCTGGGGTCTCTTGGATGGTGTTGCGTCACACAGCTCGAGTGCGTCGCCGCCGATGCGTCCTGTTGCCCGGTAGCCGCCACCAGCCAGATCACGAATGCCAGGCCGAGCAGGAGGCATGCTTTGCATGCTTTCGTCACCGTCAAGTGGGTCATGTCTCTCCTAGGTTCGGGGCGAGCGATCATAGGTTCGGCCCGGCCCGCTGTCTGTCCCCCAAACGGCTAGTTCTCGTGTCATCCGAACGGATGACACGAGCATGAGTGCGGTGCCGTCAGGCGGCGCTCAGGTCGCCTGACGGGATCAGGCGGGCGCCAGTACTTCGAGGCGCTCCTCGACCCAGCCGGTCGAGGCGATGTGCTTTGACATCCCCAGCTGCTTGGGCTCGAATCCGAGCGCCAGCCCGACCAGCTGCGGCAGGTGCAGCACGGCCAGCCCGAGGTCGCGATTGACGACCTTCGCCGCCTCCGGCTGCTGCATGTCGAGGTTGAGGTGGCAGAGGGGGCAGGGGGTGACGAGGCAGTCGGCGCCGGCGTCGAGCGCATCGCCGACGTGGGTGCCGGCCTGGCGCAGCGAGGTCTCGCGGTTCATCGTGATCACCGGGAAGCCGCAGCACTTGCGGGCGCCGTCGTAGTCGACCACATCGCCGCCGAGCGCCTCGATCACCTTCTCGAGGTAGAGGTCGCGCTCCGGATGCTCCTCGTAGCCGAGCCGGTGCTTGGGGCGCACCACGTAACAGCCGTAGAAGGGGCCGACCCGCAGGCCTGAAAGCGGGCGGGTCACCTTCGACTTCAGCTCGTCGAGCCCATAGTCCTCGACCAGCAGCCAGAGGAAGTTCTTGTTCGTCCAGCCGTCCTTGCCCTTCTCGTATTCGAGGCCAGCGCCAGAGAGCGTCTCGTTGATGTGAGCGCGGTATGCGGAGTCGGCGTCGAGGCGCTCCTGGCACTCCGATTGCGCGCCCTGGCAGGTCGAGCAGATGTTCATCATCGGCAGGCCGGTTTGCTGGGCGAGCGCAAAGGTGCGCGCGTTGAGCGTGTCGGCCAGCTCCTGGTTGTGCTCGGCGATCACCCCGGCGCCGCAGCAGTTGGCCCGGTCCAGCTCCACCATCTCGATTCCGAGCCGCTCGGCGGTCAGCGCCATCGAGCCGTGCAGCTCGGGCGTGAAGCCGCGCGAGACGCAGCCTGGCCAGTAAGCGACCTTGATCTGCGGGCTCATTCCTCTCCCACCTCGTCGGGCTCTGGCTCGACCGCGGCTTCAGGGCCTTCCTCGTCGGGCTCATCACCCTTGATGTAGAGGTTGAGCTCCTTGTGGTGCTGCTCGGCGTGCTGGTAGATCTGCTCGACCTCGTCCTGGGCGCCGTCGGGGAGCTTGGCGTGGACCCCCGGAATCAGCTTCGGCAGCGATCGCATCTTGCCGGTCTTGATTCCCCGGATCGCCGTCGGCAGTGATTCGATCAGCGCCTTGACCGCGCCACGCGGCGGCTTCAGCTTGCCCTTGATCCCCGGCGCAAAGGACTCCTGCAAGAGCATTGACTCGTCGAGGGTCCCCTTGTCCTCGATGATCTTCGTGAATGCCTCTTCGTGTCGATGGCCGTTGTTGACGTCATCGATCCCCTCGTCGCGCCCCGCGAGCCGGCGCAACCGCATGATCTGGTCCATCGGCGCGACGCCCTTCGGACAGGCGTCGATGCAGCTGAAGCAGTGGGTGCAGTCATAGATCCCCTGCGGGTCCTGGGCGAGGTCATGGAGCCGCTCACGGGTCTCGGCGTCGCGCGGGTCGCCGACGAAGCGGTAGGCCTTTGCAAGCGCGGCGGGCCCGATGAAGCCCGGATCGACCTCCATCGAAAGGCACGAGGAGACGCACGCGCCGCACTGGATGCAAGCCATCGACTGGGTGACGTCGATCATCGACTCGGGTGGGACCACGTACTCGCGCTCGGGTGGATCGCCGGCCGGCAGCAGCCACGGGGTGACGCGGCGGATCTTCGCCCAGTGGGTCGACTCCATATCCGTGACCAGGTCCTTGATCACCGGCATGTTTCCCATCGGCTCGACAACAATGGGTTGCGGCACGTCCTCAGCTTCGCTTCCGGGCGTGCCGCTGCCGCTGGCACTTCCGTTGCGACGGTTGGCGCCCTCGTGCGCGTGGCGGAGCTGGGTTTTGCAGGCGAGCGTCGACTCGCCGTTGATCTTCACCCCGCAGGAGCCGCAGATCGCCGCCCGGCAGGAGCAGCGCACCGCGAGGCTGCCATCTTCGCGGTCCTTGGCCTGGAGGATGCCGTCGAGCACCGACAGCGACTCCTCGAGGTCGACCTTGAACTCCTCCCAGTAAGGGCCACCACCCGATTCGGGCTGGTATCTGCGGATCTTCAGCGTGTACTCGGCCATCAGTAGGTCCTCGCCTCAGGTTGCCACTGCGTGATTGTCACGTCTGAATAGCTGATCTGCGGCCCGTCCCCGTTCATCGAGAGGTTGATGTGCTTCAACCACTCTTCATCATTTCGCTCCGGGAAGTCGGTCCGGTACTGGGCGCCCCGGCTCTCGGTGCGATGCAGGGCCCCGACGCAGATGCATTCCGCGCAGTCCAGCATGTAACCGAGCTCGAGCGCTCCCAGGACGTCCTGGTTGAAGATCGCGCCACGGTCGTCGATGTAGGCGGTCTTGGCCCGCTCCTTGAGCTCCTTGACGGTTTCGAGGGCGACCTTGATCCCGGCCTCGTCGCGGAACACGCTCACGTGCTCGTCCATGATCCTGCCGAGGTCGGCGCGGATCTCGGAGATCCGGGGACCGGAGCCCTTTTCGCGGCCCATTATCTGCGCGATCCCGGCCTCCTCGTCGCGGAGGATCGCCTCCGAGGCCATCGACAGCTCCCGGTGCTTGGCGCGCTCCGCCGCGTCCTTGCCGGAGTGCTTGCCGAAGATCAGCGTGTCGAGCAGCGAGTTGGCGCCGAGCCGGTTGCCGCCGTGCACCGAGACGCAGGCGACCTCGCCGGCGGCGTAGAGACCCGGAATCTCGGTCGCGCCCTTGGTGTCGGTGCGCACGCCGCCCATCGCGTAGTGGTTGCCCGGCTTGATGTGAATCGGCTCGCGCGTGATGTCGACGCCGGCGAAGTCGCGGCCGACAAGCACGATCTCCCGCAGTGCCTCGTGGATTCGCTTACGCGGCACGACCGTGATGTCGAGCGCCACCGTGCCGTCGGGAAAGCCGCGTCCCTCGTTGATCTCGGTCTGCTCGGCGCGCGAGACCACGTCGCGCGAGGCCAGCTCCATCTTGTTGGGCGCGTACTTCTCCATGAAGCGCTCGCCGTTGGCGTTCAGCAGGTGGGCACCCTCGCCGCGTGCGCCCTCGGTGATCAAAAAGCCCTTGCCGGCCAGCGTCGTCGGGTGGTACTGGACCATCTCCATGTCCATCAGCTTCGCGCCCACGCGGTAGGCCATCGCCATGCCGTCGCCGGTGCAGATCAGCGCATTGGTGGTCGGCTTGTAGGCCTGCCCGTTCCCGCCCGTGGCGAGGATCACCGCCTTGGCGCGGAACAGCTCCATCGTCCCGTCGGCGACGTTGCGGGTCACGACGCCGCAGCAGCTGCCGTCGTCGTCGAGCGCCAAGGCGGTCGAGAACCACTCCTCGTAGCGGGCGATCGTGTCGGAGAACTTCATCAACTGCTCGTAGAGGACGTGCATGATCGCCTGGCCGGTGATGTCGGCGACGTAGTAGGTCCGCGCCGCCGAGGCTCCTCCGAACGCCCGCGTGCCGAGCTCGCCCTCCTCGTTGCGGTGGAAGGTGACCCCGAGGTGCTCGAGGTGGAGGAGCTCATCGGGCGCCTCCCGGCACATGATCTCGATCGCGTCCTGATCGCCCAGGAAGTCGGAGCCCTTGACGGTGTCGTACGCATGGGACTCCCAGGAGTCGTCGGGCTTGAGCGCCGCGTTGATGCCGCCCTGGGCGGCGTTGGAGTGCGAACGGACCGGGTGGACCTTGCTGACGATGCCCACCGAGACCCCCTCCTCGGCGGCCGCCAGTGCGGCGCGCTGCCCCGCCAGGCCGGCTCCGATCACCAATACGTCGTGGTCAGGCACCTTGATCGCATCCTATACGCGGGCAACGCGGGCAACAGGGCCGTGGCGGCGCCCGAACGCCGACTGCCCGGTGCTGAGATGGGGACCGGTCAGGTCTGATCGCCGCGCAGCGCCCGGCCGACGGCCTCGGCGGTGATCACGCCGCGCAGGCGACCGTCGGCGTCGACCGCCATCAATGCGCCCAGCCGGCGCAGCGCCTCGTTGCCGAGCAGCGCGTCGAGCGGCGTGTCCTCGTTGACGTGCAGCGACCCCGGGTCCGGCTCGATCAACTCGCTGACACGGGCCGTAGCCCGGCTCACCTCTGGCACTTCGTCGGCGCTTTCGCGAATCAACAGCCCTTTGAACCGTTGCGCGGCGTCGACGACCGGGAACCATGGCCAGCGGTAGCGCAGGAAGTACTCGTCGAGGGCCTTCTCGACGCTCAGCTCGTCGGGGATCGCGACCGGCTCGGTGTCCATTACGTCGGCCACCCGCATCCCCTCGATGCGGCTGCTGATCGCGGTCTGGAAGGCGGCGGCGCGCGCCGAGCCGTTGATCATCACGCCGATCAGCGCGAGCCAGATGCCATCGAACGTAGCCCCGCTGATGGCCAGCAGGATGCCGACCGCGATGAACAGGTAGGCGAACCCCTGACCGAGGTTGGCGGCGAAGCGGGTGGCCGCGTTGCGGTTGCCGGTCCGCCACCAGACGATTGCGCGGGTGATCCGTCCCCCGTCCATCGGGAAGGCGGGCAGCAGGTTGAAGACCAGGATCAGGGCGTTTACCGATGCCAGCCAGACGAGCGCCGCAAGTGCTCCGGAAGAGACGGAAGCGCGTGAGTGCACAGGGGCGGCATTCCAGAAATCGGACGGGCCGGCGGCGACGAGCCCTATCGCGGTGAGAGCGACGACAATCGCCAGCGTGACCAGCGGCCCGGCGACGGCGATCCGGAATTCCGTCGCCGGTGAGTCTGCATCACGCTCCATCCGCGCCACGCCGCCGAATATCCAGAGCTGGATGCTGGAGATGCCGACCCCGCGGCGGATCGCGACGAATGCGTGGCCCAGCTCGTGAAGGAGGATCGAGGCGAAGAAGCCGAAGGCGCTCGCGACGGCGAGCTCGTAGGGCACCGTGGACGAGCTGGGCTCATCCAGCAGGTCCCGGTAAACGCCGGTGAGCCAGAAGATGATCAAGAAGAGCACGATCAGCCACGACCAGTCGACCGCGATCCGAATTCCGCGCACGTGAAAGAGGGTTATCGCGCCACCGCCCATGCCTAGATGGTAGGCGGGCGCTGCGATTACCCCGATCCGGCGCCTCACGAGCACTTGGTTTAGTCGCCCTTCAGATGTGCGCAGGACTCTTATTCCGATGCGCGAAAGATTCCGATGCGCAGAGTTCGTTAGTGATGATTGACGCTTGTCGCCCGAGAGAGTGCTACCTAAAAGGTGTCCGATCTATTAGCGTGAATTAAGCAAATGCACATGGGCGTATTCGAAATCGGGCAGGACGTGCAGCGGCTCGGGGCACGCTGGCTGCTGATCTGCGATCTGGTTGGCGGCCTGGTCGGCGCCGCGATCGCGGTCGCAGTGCTGGTGGCCGTTCTCAGCTAGAGCGCCGGGGTATGGCGCTCGATGATCCGCTGGAAGTCGGTGCCCGCGGGCAGCGTCCCAAAAGCGCTGCCCCAATCACCGGCGAGACGCGAAGCGCAGAAGGCGTCGGCGACTGCCGGATCGCCGAAGCGGACCAGCAGCGAGCCCTGTAGAGCCAGCGCCATGCGCTCGACGAGCTGCCTCGCCCGGGTCTCCATCGTCTCGGGGTCTTTGCTGAGGTCGTCGCGCAGCCGCCGCCCGAACTCGTCGAGTCGCGAGTCCGCTGCGGCTCCCTCACCAACCTCGTTGGCGAAGGCCTCGGCGCTCTCGGGGTGGCGGACCATCGCTCGAAGCACGTCCAGGCACTGGACGTTCCCCGATCCCTCCCAGATCGAGGAGAGCGGGCTCTCGCGGTAGAGCCGCGGCATACCGGAGTCCTCGACGTAGCCGTTTCCGCCCAGGCACTCCAGGGATTCCACGGCATGCACCGGGCCGCGCTTGCAGATCCAATACTTGAGGACCGCGTTGGCGAGGCGCCGGAAGCGCAGCGCCGTTTCGTCACCGGCCGCAGCCTCGTCGTAGGCGCGGGCCAGACGCAGCGCCGAGATCGTCGCCGCTTCCGACTCTACGCAGAGGTCGGCAAGCACGTTTTGCATCAGCGGCTGCTCGGCGAGCAGCTTTCCGAACGCGGATCGGTGCGCGGCGTGCCACGTCGCCTGGGCGACGCCGGCTCGCATCCCCGCGGTCGAGCCGATCACACAGTCGAGGCGGGTGTGGTTGACCATCTCGATGATCGTCGGCACGCCGCGCCCCTCTTCGCCGATCAGGCGAGCCCAGGCGGCGCGGAACTCGACCTCGCTGGAGGCGTTGGAGCGGTTTCCGAGTTTGTCCTTGAGCCGTTGTAGATAGAAGCGGTTGCGCTTGCCGTCGGGGGTCCAGCGCGGCATCAAGAAGCAGGAGAGGCCGCCGTCGGCCTGAGCGAGGACCAGGAAGGCGTCGCACATCGGCGCCGAGCAGAACCACTTGTGCCCGGTGATCTCGTACTCCGCCCCGGGGCCGCCGCCATTCAGCGGCTCGGCGACGGTGGTGTTGGCGCGCACATCGGACCCGCCCTGCTTCTCTGTCATCGCCATCCCGCAAAGGGCGCCGCGCTTCTGATCGGCCGGAATGAAGCGCTGGTCGTAGTCGAGCGAGAGGAAGCGCTCCCACTCCTCGGCCAGCTCCGGCTGCGCACGGAGCGCCGGGATTGCCGAGTAGGTCATCGAGATCGGGCAGCCGACGCCACCCTCGGCCTGCATCAGCAGCATGAACAGCGACGCCCGGGCGACGTGGGCGCCGGGACCGGGTTCGCGCCAGGGCGACGCATGCAACCCCTCGGCGATCCCGAGCCGCAACAGCTCGTGCCAGGAGCTGTCGAACTCGACCTCGTCGATGCGGTTGCCGAAGCGGTCGTGGGTGTGCAGCACGGGCTTTTTCTCGTTCGCCTCGAACCCCCAGCGGATCACCTGTGCCGAGCCGCAGACCTTGCCCCACTCGCGAGCGCGCCCGTCGGCCCAACCGGCGCCCTCCCTGGACAGTGCCTCGACCACCGGGCGATCCTGCTCGAAGGAATTGAAGTTCTCCAGCGGCGGCGGCTGGTTGGTGACCTCGTGTGTCGCCCGGTCAGGACGCTCGACGGTTGCCACAAGCGCATTATGATCAGCCTGTTCGATGCCCGACATCTCCGAGAGCCTCAGCAAGGTGCCGCTCTTCGCGGGCTGCAAAGGCAAGGACCTCAAGAAGCTCGCAGCGCAGATGTCAGAGCGCACCTTCTCGGAGGGCGACACGATCACCGAACAGGGTCAGAGCGGCGTCGGCTTCTTCGTCATCGAGGAGGGCAACGCGACGGTCAGCATGAAGGGCGAGATCGTGCGGACGCTGGGACCGGGGGAATGGTTCGGCGAGATCTCGCTGATCGACGATGGACCGCGGTCGGCGACGATCGTCGCCGACACCGACTCCGCTGCCATGGCATGACCGCCTGGGAGTTCAGGCCCTTCGTGCAAGGGCACCCCGAGGTGGCCTGGCCCTTGCTGGAAACGCTGGCGGCGCGGTTGCGCGAGTCCGAAGCGCGCGCCAGCTGACCGGCGCTCAGCTATTCGGTCGGCAGGGTCGCGCCGAGCCGTTCGAAGGCGCGCCCGGCAGCCTCCTTGGCCTCGCCGCCGACCAGCCAGCCGCTGCGGGCGGCCTGGTAGGGGCACTCGATCTTCTCGAACAGAGCCAATGATTCGCGCAGTAGTTCCTCGTCGCGGCCGGCAATGCCCTGCGCCCGCATCAGGATTCCCTGCGCGTAGAGGTGCTCTCCGACCCGGTTCGCGGCCTCCCGCAGCGCGTCGTCCGCACTCGGATCCTCGCTGAGGACGAATGCCTCCCCCCGCGGCGCCAGGAAGGGCGCTCCCCACCACTGGCCGATGCTTGCCTCCGAGAGCATCTCCGCCGCCTCACGCGGCCGTGCACGGTGAATCGCCACGTCCGCTTCAAGCATCTGCAGCCCGCTGATCTGACCGCTCGCGGGCAGATCCGGGGCGATTCCGCGGGTGAATTCGAACCATTCCTGCGACTTCCCTTCGTCTCCCCGATAGCCGATGATCGAGCCGACTGTGCCCACCGCCGAGCACATTGCCGCGATCGGCGGCCCGCCGGCGGCATTCCATTCCTCGCGGAAGCGGATGCCCATCTCCAGCGTCCTGTCCCACTCGCCGAGAAAGAAGGTGGTCAGAAGCTCGCGCTCCCAGGCCGAGTACTCGACTCCCCGCGCGTGGTCGAGTTCCCGCGCCTCCGCGGCGTAGCTTGCGGCCTCGCGAAAGTCTCCCGTCTGCAGCAGGCACTCGATCATCATGTGCAGCGCGTCGCTGCGCTCCATCTCCAGCGCGTGTGAGTCCAGCGCGTGTGAGCTGGGCGCCTGCTCGATTACCTGCAGCCGTTCGGTGGTCCGCTTGACGGCGTTTCGTTGGCGGCCGCGGTTCCAGTCGTCCGCCGTGGCAGCATCGAGGGCATTCGTGAGCAGGACGGGGTCGCCGATCTCGAGCGCCATCTCGAGTGCCTCCTACGATCACCAGCTCCGGCACCCGCTCACGCACCGAGCGCCGGTATACGAGGCGCAGCAGCTCGAGGTCGTCGTCGCGGCCGATCATCGGGGAGATCGGGTCTTCGCTTGCGGCGCTGCTCTCGAGGGCGCGCCAGGAGCGCAGCGGCTCGGGCATACCCTTCGCCTCGACCTCGCCCTGGGGCTCCAAGGTCGCCCGCCGGCAGTAACGCGCCGCCCGCTCCCCGACCAGCACCTGCCCGGGGGCCGCCGCCTGCTGCAGGCGGGCGGCGGCGTTCACAGCCTCGTCGGTGACCGAGAGGTCGCCGCCGCCGTCCTGGGCCAGCACCTCTCCGGCTTCGATGCCGATGCGGACCGCGAGAGCCTGATCGAGGCTCGCCACTCGCTCAGCGAGGTCGAGCGCCGCCGCGATCGCCCGATCGGGGTCGTCCCCGTGGGCCTGGGGAACGCCGAAGATCGCCAGCACGGCGTCGCCGAGGTACTTCTCGATCGTCCCTCCGTGCTCGCGCAGCGAAGCCCTGGCGGTCTCGAAGAATGGTTCGAGGCGGCCTCGCAGATCCTCAGGATCCGAGCCCGCCGCAATCTCCGTCGATCCGACCAGGTCGACGAACACCATCGTCGCCAGCTTGCGCTCCGCCCCCTCGCCGGTCTCGAGCGCAGTGCCACAGGCGGAGCAGAAGCAGTCTCCCTCGGCTGCCTCAGTGCCGCAATTCGTGCACACCCGAGCCATGACCGCAAGATAGAGCGCCATCGGGATCGCGGCATCCTGCGGTGAAGCGAAAGTGCGGCCGTCTATAGGATCGCGCCGATGGCATACACAACTGAAGTTCGCGCTCAACCCACCATCAAGCTCATTGGCTGAGTCTCGCGCCCACGAAGTAACGCTGATCTCCGGCGACGGTACCGGCCCCGAGCTGATCGAGGCGACCCGCCGCGTGCTGGAGGCGACCGGCGTGCAGTTCGTCTGGGACGAGCACCCAGCCGGCGAGGACGTCTACGCGGAGGAGGGGACCCCATTCCCCGATCGCACACTGGAGTCGATCAAGCGGACCAAGGTCGGGATCAAGGGCCCGACCACGACCCCGGTCGGCGCCGGCTTTCGCTCGATCAACGTGCAGCTGCGCAAGGAGCTCGACCTCTACGCCTGTATTCGCCCGTGCAAGCTCTACGAGGGGGTCCGCTCCCACTTCGACCAGGTCGACATGGTGATCGTGCGCGAGAACACGGAGGACCTCTACGCCGGGATCGAGTTCGAGGTCGACTCGCAGGGGGCCGAGGACTTGCGCGAGTTCGTCACATCGCACGACGCCGGCCAGATTCGCGAGCACTCGGGGATCTCGATCAAGCCGATCTCGGTCTTCGGCAGCGAGCGGATCGTCGAGGCGGCGTTTGACTACGCGAAGGCGAACGGGCGCCGCAAGGTGACCGCGGCCCACAAGGCCAACATCATGAAGTTCTCCGACGGACTATTCCTTGAGACGGCGCGCAAGGTGGCCGAGCGCCACCCCGAGATCGAGTTCGAGGATCGGATCATCGACAACCTCTGCAACCAGCTCGTCTCACGGCCCGAGGAGTACGACGTGATCGCCCTGCCGAACCTCTATGGGGACATCGTCTCCGACCTCGGAGCCGGGATGATCGGCGGCCTCGGGATGGCGCCGGGCGCCAATATCGGCACCGAGGCGGCGATGTTCGAAGCAACCCACGGCTCGGCGCCAAAGTACAAGGGGCAGAACAAGGTCAACCCGACGGCGTTGATGCTCTCTGGTGTCTTGATGCTTCGCCACGTGGGCGAGGACGACGCCGCCGATCGCATGGAGGGAGCGATCGCGGCTGTGATCGCCGAAGGTGACAAGGTGACCTACGACCTGAAGCCGAGTCGCGACGATCCGACCGCGGTGGGCACGTCGGAGTTCGCCGACGCCGTGATTGAGCAGATGCACGCCGGATAGAGGAGGAAAACGTGAGCAGTCCAGTCAAAGTCACGGTCACCGGAGCCGCCGGCCAGATCGGCTACGCGATCCTGTTCCGGATCGCGTCCGGTCAGATGCTCGGTGAGGACACCCCGGTCGAGCTGCGCCTGCTGGAGATCCCCGACGCGATCAGTGCGGCCGAGGGCACGGCGATGGAGCTCGACGATTGCGCCTTTCCGCTGCTGAGCAGGATCGACATCAGCGACGACCCCAAGTTCGCGTTCGACGGTTGCAACGTCGCGCTGCTGGTCGGAGCCCGTCCCCGCAGCAAGGGCATGGAGCGCGCCGACCTGCTGGAGGCCAACGGAGGGATCTTCGAACCTCAGGGGGAGGCAATCAACGCGGGCGCCGCCGACGACGTCAAGGTGCTTGTGGTCGGAAACCCCGCCAATACCAATTGCCTGATCACGAGGGCACACGCTCCCGACGTGCCGGCCAAGCGCTTCACCGCGATGACCAGGCTCGACCACAACCGGGCGATCCGCCAGCTCGCGAACAAGCTCGGTGTCGGCGTCGAGGCGGTGACGAAGATGACGGTCTGGGGCAACCACTCGACCACTCAGTACCCCGATCTCGTGCACGCGAAGGTAAATGGCAAGAGCGCCTGGGATGAAGTCGACGACGAGGCATGGATCGCCGACGAGTTCATTTCCCGGGTCGCAAAACGCGGTGCCGAGGTGATCGAGAAACGCGGCGCTTCGAGCGCCGCCTCCGCCGCCAGCGCCGCGATCGACCACGTCCACGACTGGGTGGGCGGGACCCCGCCTGACGACTGGGTCTCGATGTCGGTCCCCTCCGACGGCTCCTACGAAGTCGAGGAAGGCCTGATCTCCGGTTTCCCTTGCACCTGCTCAGGAGGGGAATGGCAGATCGTTGACGGTTTGGAGATCGACGACTTCTCGCGTCAGCGAATCGACGCCACCGTTGATGAGCTCAAGGAGGAACGCGATGCGGTCTCCTCCCTCGGTTTGATCTAGGCCGGAGTTACTTTGCGGGGTGGTATCCGCGGCCCTTTTTCCGGACCTGGCCTTCCTTCTGAAGGTCGCCCATCACCCGGTAGAGGTAATTGGGCTTGATCTTCATCTGCTTGGCTATCTCCGATGCGGTGATGCCGGGGTTGGAAGTGACGATCTTCACTGCCTGAGCGCCGCGGGTCCCGCCGCGTCGCTTTCGGCGTCCTCGGCCTGAACCAGGCGGGCGCCCGGGGCGGCGGCGACCAACGCTGCCTCCGGTCAGATCGGCGAGCGCGCGCTCGAGGCGAACCCGCTCCTGGTCGAGCTCACGAAGGCGCTTTTGGACCAGCGCCCTGGCCTCGTTGAGTACGTTGCTTGTGTCCGCCATGGTTTCCTCTCTCCGGGAATTGCCTACAACAAGCAGACTAGAGGACAGATGAATGTGTGTGTTTGTGACCTGTGTGTGGATTAGCACTTCGGCCAAATGTGACAGTGGAATTTGTCCATATATGAGTAGGCGATGAGCGTCGTAGCAATCGCAAGGGTGCTGCTGCCGGCTGGCCTCGAGCCACTCCAGGACCGGGCGGAGATACGAATCGGGGGCGCGGACGCGACACCGGACCGGGTGCGGGAAATTGCCGCCGGCGCCGAAGTCGTCGTTGCGGACCCCACCGTCGGCGTCGATGCCAAGCTGCTCGACGCGGCCGGGCCGGGGCTGCGGCTGGTCGCCAACTTCGCGGTCGGCTACGACAACGTCGACATCGAGGAGTGCCGCCGGCGCGGCATCGCGGTCACCAACACACCCGACGTGCTCACCAACGCCACCGCCGAGTTGGCGCTGACCCTCACCCTGGCGGCGGCGAGGTTCCTGAGCGAGGGCGAGCGCGACCTGCGGGCAGGTCGCTGGCAGGGATTGGAACCAGCGGCCTTCCGCGGCCTGGAGTTGAGCGGCGCCACCGTGGGCGTGGTCGGCTTGGGGCGGATCGGCGGTCGCTACGCAGAGCTGCTCGCCGGCTTCGGGGTCGAGCTGCTCTACACGGCCCGGTCGCCGAAGCCGGAGGCGGAGGCGCGATTGGCAGCAAGCCGGGTGGAGCTGGAAGAACTGCTGCGCCGCTCCGACGTCGTCAGCCTTCACGCCCCGGCCAGCCCCGAGACCCACCACCTCATCGACGCCGACGCGCTGCGATTGATGGGAGAACGCGCGGTGCTGGTCAACACGGCTCGTGGGTCACTGGTAGATCTCGCCGCCCTCGCGGCAGCGCTGCGCGAGGGTCGGCTGGGAGCCGTTGGCCTCGACGTCTACGAGGATGAGCCGCGGGTCCCGGCCGAGATCCTCGAGGCCCCACACGCGGTGCTTGCCCCCCACATCGGCTCGGCGACGATCAAGGCCCGCGACGCGATGGCCCGAATGGTGGCGGACAACGTGATCGCTGTGCTCGAAGGCCGCGAGCCCCCTAACGGCGTGGTCTAGGGGTCAGCGGGCAGACCCGCTCGGCAGCCAGCCACCCCATAGCCCTGCCTCGCAGGCCTGCCCACTGACCGATTCAGGCGGTTAGGAGTTCTTACGGAGACGGGGCAGGGTGCGGAAGACGACGTCCCAGAGCGGTGAGGAGACGCCGAATCCGAATCGGTGGTCCTGGAAGTGGTGGCGCATGTGCTGCTCGCGGAGCTGCTTGCCCAGCTTCGTCTTCGGCGTGTGGTGATGGACGTGGTAGTGCATGTAGTCGTAGCCCAGGTAGCCGGTGATGAAGCCGGCGAACAGGGGGTAGGCGGCAGGCGTCCCGAAGAGCGCGCTGAAGCCGAGGAAGAAGAGGGCCGCGAGTGGAATGCTGACCGCGGGGGGCATCACGAGGCGCAGGCGGTCGTTTGGATGATCGTGATGGACGCCGTGGATGATGAAGTGCATCCGTCGCCCGGCGTCGTTGTCGGGCTCCCAATGAAAGAACAGGCGGTGCAGCCAGTACTCGGTCAAGGTCCAGATGCCGAGCCCGCCGATTGTCAGCGCGATCAGCTCCAGCGCCGCGAGGCCGCGGTCGGCTCCGAGCCACTCCATGATCACGACCACCGGGACGAAGACGATCGCCGGGATCGAGGGGTGGACCCGGGAGAAGAAGTTCAGGAAGGCACTGTCGAAGAGCTGCGGGGAGGCAGCTAGCTGCTGGGATCGTTGCTGGTTGGCGTTTGCCATCTGTACGAAAAATAGTAGCCCCCCAAGAAGACTCAGCGATTTGCGCGAATGCCCCCTGAAGCCTTCGCGAAAGAGTGGCATGATCGCCGCCGGCTCGGCGCCAAGGCCCGGGCCAGCGGTTTCAAATCGGAGAGAGGACCGGACGAGATTGGCAAAGACCAAGGGGCGAGCACGGGTGAAGGCACCCAGCTGCGAGGACTGCTACTTCCGCAAGAACCTGCTCTGCTCCCTTGAGTTGGACGAGCCGTGCGCCACCTTTCGTCCCGACCGTCCCGAAGGCCTGGTGCCGCCGCGCCAGCCGGT
>JBBQBH010000050.1:0-21126 GCA_038317345.1 Solirubrobacterales bacterium | reverse complement strand
CTCGACTGGCGCGCGATCTACGGGGGCTCGCCGGCTTTCACTTGAGGACCGGATCCGCGGCCGGTTCTAGGCTGACCGACCGCACGTGGCGGCGCAGTCCGTGTTACAGATGCGGGCCTAGAATTGCGCCCATGTGGGAAGACAGGAAACTCTCCGTGGTCTTGATGACCTTTGCCGAGCGCGACTCGATCCGCGGCGTCATCGAGGGTTTCTTCCAGACAGGCGCCGTTGACGAGGTTGTGGTCGTCAACAACAACGCCCAGCAGGGGACCTCAGAGGAGGTAGCCAAGACCAACGCGCGGGAGGTGTTCGAGCCCAAGCAGGGCTACGGCCACGCGATCCGGCGGGGGCTGCGCGAGGCTCGCGGCGATCTCATCCTGCTGGCCGAGCCGGATGGAACCTTCGTGCCCAGGGACGTCTTCAAGATGCTCAGCTACAGCGGCGAGTGCGAGGCGGTGCTAGGCACGCGCACCACTCGCGAGCTGATCTGGTCCGGGGCCAACATGGGCTGGTTCCTGCGCTGGGGGAACTGGGCGGTGGCGAAGATGGTCGAGGTCATGTTCAACACCAGCCACATCAGCGACATGGGTTGCAGCCTTCGCCTCTTCAACCGGCGCATGGCCAATTATGTGGCCGAGAACATGAAGGTCGGCGGCAGCCACGCGGGCGCCGAGATCCTGATGCTCGTACTCGTCTCCGGCGCGCGCTTTGTAGAGATCCCGGTCAACTACCTGCCGAGGGTCGGGCGCTCGTCGGTAACCGGGAGCCCGCTGAGGGCGTTCGTGCTCGGGCTGCGCATGATCGCCCTCGTGATCAGCTACAGGCTCAGGGCGCCCCGCCGCCTACCACGCTCGGAGGCGATGGAGATCGAGGCACCGCAGGTGAGCGGCCTCGGGAGATGAGCCACTTCGACGACGTCGCGGACGTCTACGACGAGACGCTGCCCGCCCACGTCGTCGAGCACTACCTCGCGAAGCGCACGCGCTTCGTGCTCTCGATCTGCCCGCCGCCGGCCCGCGTCCTCGACGTCGGCTGCGGCACGGGCGCACTGGCTGCGCGGCTCGCCGCCTGCGGCTACGAGGTGACCGGCCTCGACCCATCGACGGGGATGCTCAATCAGTTACGCGCGCGGGCACCGGGGATCAACGCCGTCCGGGGCTCGGCCACGCAGATGCCGTTCGACGACGACGGGTTCGACTTGAGCCTGTCCGTGGCCACCATGCACCACATCGCGGATGCAGCAGCAGTGAGAAGCGCGCTGATGGAGATGGCACGCGTTGTCCGGCCCGGAGGCCGGGTGGTCGTCTGGGACCACAATCCACGCAACCCATACTGGCCCCGGCTGATGAAGCGCGTCCCGCAGGATCGCGGCGACGAGAGGCTCGTACCAGCCGAGGAGCTGGTCGCGGGCCTCGAGGCGGGCGGGGTCGAGCCGCTGCTGGTCACCCAGCTCGGCATGGTCCCCGACTTCGTCCCCCGCGGCCTGATCCGCGCCGCCACCGCGGGTGAGCGCCTTGCCGAGCGGACACCGCTCCTCAGGCGAATCTGCGCTCACAACGTGGTCGTGGCACAGAAGCCCGCCCACTGAGGCGATGCAAGGTGCACTCGGGCATCGCCGGCTAGTGGCCAGCGCCGCGATCCGTGATCTCGATGAGCGCGAGCGGTGAAACGCCGGAGAAAGTCTGGAGATCGCTCTCGACGTGGAAGCGCGCAGGCAGTTTCTCCATGAGCAAGCCCGAACCCGAAAACAAAAGGCCCTGACCCCCGATCAGCTCCACAAAGCGATTCATGGCCTCGGCGCGCTGGCCTGGCAGGTCCTGCTGGCGCAGGATAGACGCGGCTCGGGCGGGGACCGATGGATCGGATATGAAGGTCATCAGGAACAGAGAGTGGCCGCGCGCGCGCCGGAGAGCGTCCTGAACCTGAGTCTGCAGCGGGGGCGGTGGAGTCCCGAAGGTTGGACCCCCGCTGGTCGGCAGCCCGAGTCCGATCTCGGGATGGGTCCGCGGCAGATAGACCTCCAGCCCTGTCAGCGAGACGGGGGTCAAGTGAAAGGGGCCGACGACTGATGCGCCATCGACCACCACGTCGCCCGGCTTCCAACGTTGCTCGATCGCTTTGGCCACGTGGGCGTACTGCGGGCGTGACACATCCGGACCGGAGGCCTTTATGGCTCCGATCGCATAGCCACCCACGACCAGCGCTGCGCACGCGAGGCTCAGCGGTACTCCGACGGCGGCGACGATGCCCCCGATTGCGACTGAGAGACCTGGCCAGGAGGCGTTCAAGTTGCGAGCGCCGAGCAGGTTCGTGCCGAGGGCGCTGAAGACCGCCTCGCCGACCGGGGTCGAGAGCGCCAAGATTGCGACGAGTGCGGCCCCCGCCGGGATCCGGCGCAATGAGGCGGCGAGCGGCACCCTCGAGATCCGCAGGATCCGCCACAGGCGCAGGCCGCCAGCGGCCAACGCGACGAGCACGCCGGCGGCGATCAGCGCCCGGGCGACGTTCCCCGGCACGTCCGAGACCCGCACGTACGGGTAGCCGACGGACCACTGCTCGAGCGCCATCCTGACAGGCCGGAACTCGAACGGTTGAAGGGCCGAGAGGAGCTTGGTGGTCGGGGAGTTGTTGTCGGCGATGAACCCTGGGATCCAGGGGGCGAAGCCGATTAGCACTCCGATGTTCGCGAGAGCCCACGCGCGAAACGCTTGGCGCTGCTTCCAGAGCACCCAGAGCGCCTGTCCCGCCAGCGGAAACGCAGACGTGTAGTGCGAGTACAGCGCCGCGCACGAGCAGACCGCGTAGATGACCCACCAGCGCGTGCGCCCGGTGCGGGTCGCGGCGAGAAGCGCCAGCGTGGAGGCTGTCACGAAGGCAATCATGAGCGCGTACGCCCGCGCCTCGTCCGAGTAATAGATCATGAACGGGCTGAGCGCCATCACCGCTGCGGCGATGAGGCCGCCCGCCCTGCCCACGGTGCGCGCCCCGAGGAGGTAGACAAGCGGGATCGTGGCTGTGCCGGCGACGAGCGACGGCAACCGCACCCACTCCGGCGCGCCGCCGAGCTTCAGCGTCAGCCAGCCGAGGATGAAGTAGAGCGGCGGCGTGATCTCGTTGTTGGAGCGCACGATGCTGACAACGTGCCCGAGGCTGTGGCCGTGGACGATCCAGTAGGTGGACAGCTCGTCGCCGAACAGGCTCTGGTCGAAGTTCGAGAGTCGGATCGCCAGCCCGAGCAGGGTCAGGACCGCCACCGATGCCGCGAACAGTGCGCCTGCCTCCAGCTTCGCGCGACCCAGCTTCGCGCCAACGCTGGTCGGCTGCGTTTCCAACGCTGCCTCTGCGGTGCTCGACGCGGTCCCTGTCGAGGTCTCAGGTGATGGACTCAGTCCCTCCAGGGACGGTACTCTAGCCAGCCGCGAAGCCGTCCATCGGAGCGGCAAGGTTTACGGTCGCTCGCCGGAGGGCGGGCTGACCGGGAGTCCCGGATGCCATCGATCAAGGACAACAAACGTTGGTGGAGTGACTCCTATGCATGGAGTGATGCCGGTGAGGAATGGTCGCACGCTTGGGGGGGGTCCGAGGCGCAGTGGTTTGGGTCTATCTTTCCGCGCCTTCACGCCTTTGTCCCAGTTGAGACTGTCCTGGAGATTGCGCCAGGATTCGGACGTTGGACGAGATTCCTGCGACCGCTCTGCGACCGTATGGTGCTCGTTGACCTAAGCGAGCCATGTATCGACGCATGCCGAGCAAGGTTCGGCGAGGACGAGTCGATGGCATATCACGTCAATGATGGAAGCTCCCTGGCCATGATCGATGACGCGTCGGTAGACCTGGCGTTCAGCTTTGACTCACTCGTACATGCCGAGGTGGATGTCATTGAGAGCTACCTTGCGCAACTGAGGCAGAAGCTGACGGCAGACGGCATCGCCTTCCTTCATCACTCGAACTTTGCCGCGCTGCTCGAGTCGGCGAACGCGAGCGCGCCAGAAAGTGGCCAGGTCGAGAATCGACATTGGAGGGCCGAGAGCGTGTCAGGGGAGATCGTTTCCTCCATCGCGGCACGCGAGAGCATGTCCGTGGTGTCTCAAGAACGGATCAATTGGGGGGGCAATGCGCTTTCGGATTGCATCACGGTGCTCACGCCTACAAGTTCCCGCTGGGAGCGCCCGCAGAGAGATGTCGACAATCCGCATTTCATGGTAGAAGCGATCGTTATCGCGACCTGGGCGCCGCTGTATACGAACGGCGGTGTTGTCGATGGACCCGGCTCCGGCAATCGGGGGAGCGGAGCAAAGCCGCCCGGCTAGGATTTGCCGACCAATGTCAAGCCGGCAGGGAACCCTCGCCTTCACGACTTGCCTCGTTGTCATCGCCTTGACGGGATGTGGCGGCGGCGGCAATTCAGGGCTCACGGCACGCGACGTCGCCGCGTCGGCCGGGGTCGCGCGGAACGTCACCACACACGGCGAGAACTGCGTGTTCGACTACAACGGCGACGGTATCCCGGACCTATTCGTGTCAAACCACGATCAAGCGCCCTGGCAGCTATTCAAGGGCCTGCCAAACGGGAGGTTCGTCGAGGTCGACAAAGGCACGTTCCCCCTCGTCGACGGGCACGGGTGCGCCACCGCCGACTTCAACGGCGATGGGCGGCCGGACATCTATGAAGCGCTTGGCGCCTGCATGGGAACCTGCACTGCGCCCAAGGAGCTGTGGATCCAAACGAACTACGGCAACTTCGTCGACCGCGCCGAGCAGTTCGGGATCACCGATCCAGGAGGCCGTGGTCGCGCGCCGGTAGCGCTTAACGCGAACGGCGACAAGTGGCCGGATCTCTTCACCGGAGAGGATCTCGGCGTGCAGTATCCAAGCCGCAACGTGCTCTGGATAAACGTCCGGGGCCGCAGGTTCGTCAAGGCGCCTGGACCGCCGATGCAAAACATCAGCGCGCAGACCGCCGCCGCCGGGGACGTTGAAGGCGACGGCGCTGACGTGCTCGCCGTGTGCGGTAACAACACCTTCCGCATGTACGACATGGAGCACGGCAAATGGACTGACGTCACGGCCGCCGAAGGCATGCCGACGTGGCCGCGCGCGGATGTTGCGTTCGCCGACATGAACGGCGACGGCAAGCTCGATCTATTGACGGTCTATCCGCACGGCTTCGAGGTGAGGCTGAACCGTTCTGGTCGATTCCCGAAAGTGGACTACGTCTTTCCGCTTCGGTCCGGCTGGAATCTCGCCGTCGGGGACGCCAACGGCGACGGCCATTTCGACGTCTACATTTTGCAGCGCGATAACGGCACGGTGCCGGACCTGGTGATGCTAAACCGCGGCTCAGGCGTCAGCTATACGAGGTTCTACAATCTTCCACAGGCGACGACGGGTGAGGGGGACACGGTTCAAGCGATACCTCATTACAAAGGGACACCCCGTGCTGCCTTTCTCGTCAACAATGGCTTCGTTTACCCCAAACGGGGGCCGCGCCAGCTGATCGAGTTCGACCACGGTTGAGGCGCTCAAATGCGCGGCCGCCTCACGCAACATCGATCGGGATGCGTTCAGACAGGCCTTAAGTCCGTTTAGGTAAGCTGCCGCCCATCTTGGCGTCGCTATACATCTCTTCGCGCGGTCGCCCGGCGATCTTCGTCGCCGGGCTGGCCATGGCCTCGGCGCTGCTCGCCGGCTGCGGCGGCAGCACCACCACCACCGTCACCGCCCCCAGCAGCAGTGCCCCAAGTGGTGGCGGCGCGGCTGGCGGTGGCGGCGCGGTTAGCGGTGGCGGGGGTGGCGGCAAGGTCACACCCGGCGTCTACGTCGGCCAGGTCTCGGGCACCAACGACTCCATCGCCTTGGTGACGGAAGGCCACCGCCTCAGCGGCGCTTATCTCTGCATTCCGACATTGACCTCCCAGTGGATCAAGCCGGCGTCCTTCACAAGCGGCAAGGCGGTGCTGGTAGCCCGCCGCGGGGTGACCCTCGGCTCGGCGACCTTCTCCAGCAGCGGCGCGAGCGGCAAGATCATCGCGGGCGGCGGGCGCCCCTTCAGCGCCAAGCTCGGCACGGGCAAGGCCGGCCTCTACCGAACGCACAGCGGCACGGCCAACCAGCCGGGATTCAGCGAGACGGGCTGGATCGTCCTGCAGAACGGCAATACGTGCGGAGCTACCAACTCGATCACCTCGAGCGGTGGCTTCAAGGCCGGGCCCGCGCCCTCCACCCCCACGGAGCAGATCACCAACTTCTCGAACCCGTTCCCGTTCTAGGCGGCCGCGCGACGCCCGCGCGTTCCGGAGCCGTCTCCGCTCCCGCCGCCGGCGGGCGAGCCGCGACCCGACAGAAGCTCGGCCTCGGTGGCGAGCCCGCACTCGATCATCGTCCCGCCCGCGTTCTCGAAGAAGACCTCGTGCTGCTCGGGAAGCCATTCGCGCCACGGCTCGGTGATCGCGGGGGGCGCTTTCTCAGACTTGCCGGAGCCGGCGAAGCTCGAGTTGATCCGATTGGTGCGCAAGAAGTCGGCGGGCGCGGGCTCCTGGCGCACGGCGAGGAAGTCGAGCACCTCACGCATGGCGTCGTCGGGATCGGTGATCAGCCGCTCGTTGCGGACCGTGAACGCGCGGTCGGGGTGGCGGCGGCAGAAGTCTGAGGCAATCCCCACGAATCGGTCCCAGGTTCGGCAGGCGTCGCCGAAGTCGGTCGTCCACGGTGGCAGGCGGCCGGCGTCCTTCATCCGCTCGACGGCCTCCGGATCGCCCATAGCACGGTGAAAGTTGATCATCGAGTGCACTACCCGGCGGCCGTCGCGCAGGATGTGCAGGAAGCGCGCCCCCGGGAACATCTCCGCGATCCTGTCGACGACGACCGTGTTCGCGGGCGTCTGATCGACCCAGCGCCGGCCGTTGCTGGTCGTGGTCAAAAGGGCGTTCAGCCCCAGGCCGAGATGGGCAAGGAACTGCTCGAGATCGACGCCCTGGTTGCGGAGCCAGGTGCCGTCGGGCCGGCCAACCGAAGTCTCGAACGCGCGCTCCAGGACGCCATCCTTGAGCATGTAGAAGAAGATGTCCGACTCGGCTTCGGTCCACAGCTCGCTGTGCTGCGCGAGCGACCAGGCGAGGATGCTCGTACCGGAGCGGGGCGCGCCGATGATGAACACGGGATCAGGGCAGATCACCGGCGCGTGGACTGAGCCGAGCGAGAAAGCGTGCAGGTGCTCGGGCGCGGTATCGGAAGCCTCGGCGGCGGCCTCGACGACACCGCGTGCCTGGAACGCCTCCAACGTCCAGCCGTAGAGCTCCCGCAGCTCCGCCAGCTCGTCCTCCTCCAGCTCGCCCGCCTCCGCGTGGCGCCGATCGAGCTCGCGGACGCGGTCCAGCTTCTCCTCCAGCGAAGGCTCCAGCGACGGCCATTTCTCGAGCGCCTCGGCGACGCGGCAATAGCGCTCGACCTCGGGGTCGGGATGGCGCTGCGTGAAGCGCCAGAGAGCATGCCCGCGCTTGTGGCATCGCTGCGCGAACTCGTCGAAGCTGACGGCGCGCACCATGTAGCTCGTGGCGGAGCGGCTGTGGATGACCGTCAGGCCGTGCCTGGCGAGCCGGAAGCCGAGCTCCATGTCCTCTATCCCGGACATGTCCTGGTCGAACGACCCGTGCTGGGCCAGGAACGAGCGCTTGCACGAGGATCGGCCGCCCCAGAAATAGGTGTAGTCGAGCGTCTGGCCGTCCTCGATGTTGGGGTAGGAGAAGAGGTGCTTGCCGATCTCGGTCACGTACTCCATCAGCGGCGTGATCTCGAGCTCGGAGGCCCAAGTGGTGTATCCGAGCACGGCGACGTGCTCCTCCGGATGGGCGTCGTGGGCGTCGATGTGAGCCTGCAGCAGCCCCGGGTCGGCGAGGTCGTCGTCGTCGAACCAGAGCACCAGCGGCGCCCGGGAGGCGAACAGCCCGAGGTTCTTGGCGGCCGAGATGCCCGAGTTCTCGATCCGGAGGTAGCGGAGCGGAAGCTCCTCGGCAAGGCGTTCGCAGACGCTTGCCGTCCAGTCGCTTGATCCGTCGTCTATGACGACGACCTCGAAGTCATCGCGCGGCAATGTCTGCGCGGTCAGGCTCTCCAGGGAGCGCTCGAGCAGCGCCGCGCGCTGATAGGTGGGGATGATCACGCTGATCCGGGGGCCCTCCCTGTCCTCGCTGCCCCCGCCTGAGCGAGCGTCGCGGGTCGCCAGAAGCTGCTTCGCGAACTCGTAGAGCTCGATGTCGAGCGCGTTGTCCTCGGCGATGCGGGCGCGGAAGCTGTCGGCGACCTCGACCGGCGCGCTGGTGTTCACGATCTCGGGATCGCCGAGGTGCCAGCGGAAGCGAGCGGAGAGCTCGTCGCAGAAATCCTCGAAGCGCTCCTGAAGGCCGAAGGCGTCGACGCCGGCCAGCGCTTCCTTGGCGCGCTCGAGGCGGCCGCGATCGAACTCCACCGTGGTGAGCATCCCGTCGGTCATCTCCTCGGGCTTGAGCGAGAGCATCTTCGTCATGTGGTTGTGAGCGAAGCCGTGGAAGCGGAAGGGATCGTCGTAGATCTCCTCCAGCGTCCGCTCGCGGTCGTCCGGCTCGTTCTCACGGTGGTGGCGAAGGTAGGAGAGCGTCCGCTCGACCGGCTCCCGCAGCAGGGTCAGGGTCGTGAAGGGGCCGTCGATCAGCTCGGCCGTACAGAGCGGGAAGTGACCCGTCACGACCTCGATCTCATCGCCGCGTGCCGCAAGCCGCTCGCGCAGGTGATCGATCGAGAGGACGAGCTTCACCGGGTCAGTTCCGTCCACGCCCCTGGTCGGGTAGACCGCGGACTCGCCGAAGTGATTTATCAGCCGCTCGCGGAGGGCGATTCCGGCCGTCTTCTGCATATGGACGAAGAAGAATCGCTGCGGTTGCTCGGCGCCGCTCATCGATTCACCCCGACGACCTCGAGGACCGTGAAGCACTCCTCCAGCGGGCGGTGGGGATGAGTCTCCAGGTACCGCTCCCGGTCGGCGACCGCGTCGGCCCACTCGTAGTGCGCGACCGGCGCACGGATGCTGTGGTCCATCGGCACGGCGTCGACGATCCCCTCCGACCGGCCCTGCTCGCTGAGCAGGTGGGACCAGACGTTCTCGAACCCCCAGCCCATCGGGTTGTCCTCGTCGAAGGGGAAGACGAGGTCGTAGACGTCGCGGCCGAAGCTGACCAGGGGCCCGATCTCGACGAACAGCGTGCGGCGCGCCACCACGCCGCGCTGCTGGAGGACGATCGGATGGTCGACGTAGGAGTTGAGCGTGCGGGCCGGTTGGGCAAGATCGAATCCGAGGCCAGCCTGGGCGCCGAGGAAGAGATCGGGGAAGCCATCGGGAAGCACGATGTCGTCGTCGGTGGTGAGGACGAAGTCGTAGGCGTCGAGGTCCTCTTCGGCCAGGAGTCGATTGAGCAGCGCATACTTGGGCGTCGGCTCGCTGATCGTTAGGGCGGTCACGGGTTCGAGGCCTGCGGGCGGCGGCTCGTTGCCCAGCGCAACCCAGCGCTGGTCGATCTCCACGTCGCGGGATTGAGCGAAGGTGGACGAGACGTGCTCGGCGGTGTTCGGTTTTCCCGCCAGATAGACACCCAGAACGAGCGCGCGCCGGGTCTCATCGCCGTTGCGGTAGCGCGAGGCAGCGGGGAGGGCGGAAGGCTGCAGCCGGCGGATCAGCTCGGGAGTGACCGCAGCCTCGGCGGCTGTCTCGGTCGTCCCGAGGGCGCTGCCGGGAGCCGCGACTTCCGGAGCCTTGCCGTCGCGCTCGCCGGCGGCCCGCTGGGGAATCGCAGGCGGCTTGGGAGCCGCCGCGGCTGCCTCCCCTGTGAGGTCGTAGACAATCGCGTCCTCGTCGCTTCGGATCGTCCGGTAGCCCTCGAGGTGGCCTCGGAAGGCCTCGTAGTAATCCAGCCACCAGAATCCCGTCCGCGGCAGCACCAGATGCGTGGCGCCCTGTTCCCGCAGCTCCTCGAGGTGGGCGATCGCCGCCTCGCCGTCGGCCGGGTAATGCCCCGCGTACCTGCCCTCGGAGTCGCGAGGAAAGTGCCAGCCGCTGCGTCCGTCGAGGGCGAGGAACCCGTCGTCCCCCCGCGTCGCGATCAGCACGTTGGCCTCCTCTGGAGCCTCCGATTGGACGATCTCGCGGACCCGGCGGATGAGCTGCGCGTATTCGGGCGACCTGACGATGCCGTCGTCGGCGACCGATTTGACGGGCGCAGGGCGGGCTCGTCGCGCCAGCACCGCCTCCAGCACCTGGTCGAAACGGGCCTCGATCGTCGCCCGCCGGTGCAGCCCGAGGACGTGCTTGCGGCCTCGGCGCGCAAGCCTGCGCCAGGCGAGCCCACCTTGCAGCAGGCGCTCGATCGCCGCCGCGAAGTCGTTCGGATCGTCGGCGATCAGCACCTCGCGTCGATCGCGAACCCCCAACCCCTCGGCGCCGAAGCTGGTGGTCACGGTCGGCGTGCCCACCATCAGCGCCTGGATGATCTTCCGCTTGGTGCCGGCGCCATAGCGGAGCGGGACCACCGAGACTCGGGCGCTGTTCAGGTAGGGGATGACCGAGGGAACCCAACCGACGATCTTCACGTGGGGAAGGCCTGCGGCCAGGGCCTGCACGTGCTCCTCGGCCTCGTTGCCGACGATCGAGATCTCGTGCTCGGAGAGCAGCGAGGGATCGAGGCGCGGCACTATCTCCTCGCAGAGATAGGCGGCGGCGTCGCGGTTGGGCGCGTGCTTGAAGTTGCCGAGGAAGACGATCCCCCGCCGCTTGCCCGGCGGCACCGGCGAGCGCGGAAGCTCCTCGGCATCCGGGAGGGTGAGCGCGAGGTCCCGCCGTCCGGTGAGGTCGTTGATCATGGCCGCCTCCTTCTCGGAGACGGTGAGGACGGCGTCGGAGGCAGCATAGGCGTTGATCTCCCGCACCATGTCGCCCGCCTGGCTCGCGGCGAGCTGGCCCGGACCCGACGTCTCGTCGGCACGGAGCTTGTCTCGCATCTCGCGCACGAAATGGAGGTCGACCGAATCGACGATCAGCCGCGTCGAGGGGGCTGCTTCGCGCAGCTCGGGCAGAAAGCGCTCGGCGACGTGCCAGAAGGCAATGATCGCGAGATCGAATCCATCCACGTCGCGGATCGAATCGAGCTTGCGCAGAGGAGCGTGGACCTCGACTCCTCGCTGCTCGAGCTCGCGCGTGTAGCGCTCCGGGTCGGTCGGCGTGCGCAGGCAAGCGAACGTCACCTCCCAGCCCCGGCTCCGCAGCATGTCGATCAGGTGCGAGATGCGGAGCAGGCCGCTCTCCCGATCGAACTCCGGCAGCCGCGGGGAGATCACCAATGCGCGACCGGCCTTCATCGATCCCCGTTCTCCATCGCCACGATCCGCGCCTGCGGCTGGTAGTAGACGGGCGCGCCCGCCTGTCCGGCGCGCAGCGAGAAGTCGACCAAGGCGTCGCCCGGCGCCAGAGGCCCGCGGTCAAACCCGCCGAGGCGTTCGAAGACGTCCCGCCTCGTGGCGAGCAGCGGCGGCGAGCAGAAGTCGACGCGCTTGACGAAGCAGTACTCGGGCCGGTCCGGATTGGCGTCCCCCTCCCCGCGCCGCTCGCGCGTGCCGTCGGCGGCCAGGATCCCTCCCGCCTCCTCGAGGGCTCCGAAGCGGCTGAGGGTCCTCGCGCCTACGACGCCGGCATCCCGGTTGGGCGCGAAGAGCGCAAGGATCGACGGCAGCCAGTCCGGGAGCGGCACCGCGGGAGCGGTGACGAAGACCTGCAGGCCTCGGTCGCTGCTCTCTGCCGCGGCTCGCGCCCGCCGCGCCAGGCTCGCTCCGCTTGCGACCTCGATCGGTCGCACCGGAGGGCCGCCGGCTGTTGCTGCCTCGCTTGCGCCGAGCGCCGCCGGATCGCCGACCACGCTGAGCTCGCCCGCGAACCCGTCGCCCACCGTCTCGGCGAATGCGCGGAGGGTCGGCTGCCAGGCGGTCGCCTCGCCCTCGGGGACCATCGTCACGCTCACGTCCTCGCCCCATCCGGCGGCGTCGCCGCCCAGCCACTCGAGATCGGCCCGCTCCGGCGAGCCTGGATCGACGCTGATCACGGCGCTCGCGGCGACCCGGCGCGCCTCCGCCATTCGCGCTAGCGCATTCGCGGGGAGGACGACGACGTCGACGGTCCCGTCGAGGTATGGAAGCACCGCCTCGTCGTCCGGCGGAGCGAATACCGCCACCTCGGGGAGATGGTCCGCGATCCCGAGCTCGCTGCCCCAGTCGAGGATCGACGGCTCGCGGCCCGAACGTATGCGCAGGGAGGCGATCGCGCGCTTCAGCGTCGCCATCGGCGCGCTCGCCTGCGTCCGTGGTTCGGGGCTGAGCCGGTAGATCGCACATTGCTCGTCGGCGAGCAGCGGCGTGTAGCGATCCTCGAGGTGGCGCCGCAGGCCCGGGTAATGGTCGAGCCACCACAGCGTCGTCCTCGGCAGCAGGAGGTGGTCGGCGCCGCGCACGCGAAGCGCCTCGAGCTGCGCGATCGCGGCAGTGTCGCCTGCCGGATGGAAGCCGGCGTAGCTGCCGTCCGCCGCCATCGGGAAGTGCCAGCCGCGCGAGCCCTGGAGTCGCAGCAGCGCACCGTCCCCCTTCCCGGCGACCAGGACGGTGGCCCCGGAGGGGATCAGGTCGGCCACACGGGCTCGCAGATCGGAGACGAGGCTGTCGTAGTCCGGGCGCGGGGGCGCGGGGGCGGCTCCTGCCTCCGGCTCCTCGCGCGCGGTCGAGCCCTGCAGCAGGCTGGCCTCCCGGCGGCTGGCCTCCAACTCGGTCTCGAGTCGGCGGCGCAGCCGCAGCTCCTCGTCGTACTCCTCGGCGACTTCGTCGCGCTCGTTGGCAAGCCGCTCCAGCTCGGCTTCCTGCCGCTTGCGCAGGCGCTGCTGCTCGTCGCTCTCCTCGGCGACCCGCTGGAGCTCGGCTTTCTGCTCGGAGAGCCGCTGCTCGAGAGCAACGCGCTGCCGCTTGAAGATGCGCGCCTGCTCGCGCGCCTGCTTGCGCTCCACCCGGGCGGCGACAAGCTTGGCCTGCTGGTCGCCGGCATCCGCCGCGTAGGCGCCGAGCAGATCAAGGGCCTCGGCGCCGACGCTCTCCGCTCCCGGCACGAACTGGCGTAGCGCCAGGTAGAAGGCCTTGACGTGGAAGGGCAGCCGGGGGGCGTCGACGACGTTGGGGACTGCAGTTCGGTGGTGCCAGAGGCTCTCGGCCACCGCGACCTTGATCGCGGCGCGGGCCTCCGCCTCGGCGGCGTCACCCAGATCGCGCCCGATGAAGTGGGCAAGCTCTCGGATCACCGGCTCCGGATCCGTCATCAGGTCCTCGTAGAAGACGAGGTGTCGCGGGTGCCCGGCGCTCGCCGCGAGAGCGGCCCGCACGTATGTCAGCCAGAGCTCGACCCCCTGCTCGAAGGGCAGCGTGTCCTCCTTGCGGGCCCGAGCCGACGCCGCGACGTCGAGCGGATTGCGGAGGCAGATCACGTAGCGCATCGGACCGACGATGCGCTGCCAGAACGGCGCCGTGAGGCAGGTCCGGGGGTCCTTGAAGCCCCACAGTTCCCGGCCCGAGAAATCGGCTTTGATCAGGTCGCGGGCCTGCCGCCGAGACTCGGCCAGCTCGGGGCTCCGCTCCCAGCCCGGTGCGAATCGGGGCGGCTCCCCCCAGCTGCCCCCGAGCCGCTCGAGGATCTCGTCGTTGATGTCCTTGATCGGACGGCTCTCCCAGTGGCCGGCGGGGTTGGCCGCGCTGGGGCGCATCAGGTGCTCCTCGGGACCGAGATCCACGCCGAGAACGTTCAGGACCCGCGCCACCAGCGAGGTCCCGCTGCGGTGCATGCCCAGGACGCAGACGATCGTCGGCTCGCTCACCTGGCAGGCCCCCTGAGATCGAAGATCACGCAGGTCTCCGGATCGGAGAACATCCGGCCGCAGCCGTCGAGGTGCCGGCGGAGCTCCGCGTAGTGGTCCAGCCACCATGTTGCGGTTCCCGGGAAGACGATGTAATCGGCCCCCGCCGCGCGCTGCTGCTCGAGCAAGGCGATGGCCTCCCTGCTGTCGGACGGGTAGTGGCCGGCATACGCACCATCGTCGGCGCGCGGGAAGTGCCAGGCCCGCAGACCGTCCAGGCGCAGCAGCTCGTCGTCGCCCCGGCTGACGACGAGCAGGGTGGCGCCGGCGGGGACCGCGTCGAGCACCGCTCGCCGCATCCGCGCCGTCATCTCGCGGTAGCTGTCGCTCTGGCGGCGCCCGTAGGGCTGCCAGGGCGCCTGCCACTTGTCCTCGAACCGAGCCCGGTTCGCCTCCAGCAAGCGGTTGTACTCACCGCTGGCAGCCAGCTTGCCGAACGATGTCTCGCCGAAGTGGTGCACGAAGGCGTCGTCGGCGCAGAGCAGGCGGTAGCCCGCATCGCGGACCCGACGCGAGTAGTCGTCGTCCTCGAGCAGCCCGGTCCGGAAGCGCTCGTCCAGCGGCCCCACCCGCTCGTACAGCGTCTGGCGCATCGCTACGCAGAACATCGTCAACGTCGTGATCTCGAATGCCTCGCCGGAATGCTCACGCGTGCGCGCCTCGGCGAAGCGGACGAGCTCGGCCCAGGTCCGGTAATCGGCGTCGACTTGCGCCTCGTTACCGGTGCGGTTGGTCGTCGGGCCGACCATCCCGACCCCGGGTCGCTCGAGATGCGCGAGGAGCGGCTCGAGCCAACCGTCGCAGACGACGGTGTCGTCGTTGAGCAGGACCAGCACCTCCGCGGTCGCCAGGGCTGCGCCCTGGTTGCTGGCTGCCGCGAACCCGCGGTTCGAGTCGTTGCCGATCCCTCGCACGCTCGAGTTGGCGTCGGCGAGCCGCTCGAGGTACGCCGCGGTCCCGTCTGTCGATCCGTTGTCGACCACGATCAGCTCGCAGGACGGCTCGGTCGCGGCGAGCACGCTCTCGACACAGAGCCGGAGGAAGGGGAGGTTGTCGCGAGTGACGACCACCACGCTGGCCGCTGGTCGCCCGCCCGAGCCCGACCCGTAGGAGGGAACGTCGCGATCGAGGATCGCTCGCAGCGTCGAGGCCTCGAGCACCGTAGGCCGGCGCGAAACCGGCGTCAGCACGAGGGCGGCGGGGAAGACGCCCTCCCTTGGCTGGCTGGGACGCGGCTTCGAGGCGGCGGCGCTCACGCGATGCTCTCCTCCTCGACGTGCGCATCCACCGGCTCGCCGAGCTCGTAGATGAGGGCGGTCTCGGGGTCCTCGCTCGCGCAGGGGTACTGCTCGAGATGGCGCCGGAATCCCTCGTTGCGCTCGAGCCACGACATCGCCGTCACCGGCAGGACGAGGTAATCGGCGCCCCGCTTACGGAGCCGCTCGAGCTTTGCGATCGCTTCCTCGGCGGCTTGCTGGTGGCCGTCGTCGTCGAGCTGGTGGAATCGCCACACCTCGTAGCGGTCGAAGCCGACGAGCGGCTCCTCGTCCTCGCTCACGACCAACACCCTCGACCCCTCGGGAACGTGTCGCTGAACGGCTTCCTCGATCTTGCGCGCCACCGCCGCAGAATCGGAATCGGGAGCGCTGCTCTTTGCCCAACCGGCGCCGAAGCGGTGCACGAAGACGTCGTCGGCGCAGACCACTCGGTAGCCGGCGTCGCGGACCCGCTGTTCGTAGTCATCCACGGACATGTCGACCTCGAAGCGCTCGTCGAAGCGGCCGACCTGCTTCCAGACCTCGCGGCGGATCGCCGCGCAGAACATCTCCACCCGGTCGAAATCGGTCGGTGAATCGTCCCGGTGCTCGTTCCTGCGCCTGCGCGCGAAGCTCAGCATCTCCTCATAGGTCCGGTAGCCGGCGGGAACCTGGGCGTTGCCGCCGGCGCAATTCGTGGTCGGCCCCACGAGCCCGATCTCGGGGTCATCGAGGTGGGCTAGCAACCCGGGAAGCCAACCGGGTGCGACGATCGTGTCGTTGCTGAGCACGACGAGGTGCTCGCCTTCCGCGCGGGCGAATCCTCGGTTGCAGGCGGCATCGAAGCTGGGGCTCTCCTCGTTGTTGATCACGTGCAGGTGTCGATTGCGGGCGGCGAGGACATCCAGGTAGTCGCGGGTCTCCTTCCGCGAGCTGTTGTTCACGATCACCAGCTCGTATGAGGGCTCGTCAGTGTTGGCGAGCAGGCTCTCGAGCGCGAGGCGGGTGCACTCGAGGTTGCCGGCGACCGGCATCACCACGCTTGCCACCGGGGGGCTGCCGGGATGCGCGACCGACGGGACCGCTCGGCCAAGGATGTAGTCGCGTGTCTCGGCTTCGAGCTCCAGGGGGCTGCGCGAGGCAACCTTCAGCGACAGCTGCGTCGGAAGCTGCGCCGGGGCAGGCGAGTTGCGCGGAGGCCGCCGAGATGCCTTCGAGCGGCGCAGCCCGACGTGCTCGAGCATGTCGCCGAGCACGACCTCGTGGCTGAGGTACTCGCGCGCCACCTCGCGTGCCGCCTTGCGGTGGCGGGCAGGATCACACTCGACTTCCTCGATCGCCGCCGCCGCCTCGTCGAGGTCGGCGAACGCGAACAGCCCCTCGCCCGTGGGCAGGGCGGCGCCGAATCCGGTGTCCTGCAGGATCACCGGCCGGCCCGCGGCAAGATAGGTGGCGCTCCGCTCGCTGAACCAGCCGGTGCGGAAGTGGACGTTCTGCTCCTTGGCGACCGAGACCTCGCCGGCGGAGCCGACGACGTAGTCGCGATAGCCATCGAGGTCCTGCGAAAACTCGAGCCCGGGGCGGACGCGCCAGCCGTGCTCGGCGAGCAGCAGCTGATCGTGGTCCTCGTAGCTCGACAGGGCCAGCTCGATCGGCGTCCGCGTCCGCAACGGCAGGTCGAGGATCTTCAGGAACTGCTGGTGCTTGCTCCACTGGTAGACCTCTCCCTCGAAGCGGACGTTGCGGAACTGCTGGCGCCAGTTGCCGATCGTCGTGAACGGCGCCCCGTCGGGGACGGCGTCGTTGTTCCAGAAGTCGAGGACGACCGGAGGCGGGCTGGGGACGAACGGGTACGCCGTCGCCCACGGCAGCTTGCAGTCCGGGTTTCCGTAATTGAGCCCCCAGGTGAAGTAGGCGGCGTGCTGGTCGAGGAACTCGAGGGCGCGCTCGTCTCCCCGGTGCACCTCAAGCTCGACTTCAACGGGGTCGGTGCCGAGGAACACGAGGCGGTCGGTCGCGGCGTGCTCGGGCAGCGGCAGCGTGCCCCCGTGCATGTTGACGATCAGCGCAGCTTCGCTGTAGAGGCGTTCGAGCTGAGCTGCGCTCATCCCGTAGCAGCGCCCGTTCTCGTGCAGCGCCTGGAATGCCCAGCGTCCCTGGAGCCCGAAGCGTTCGGCGATCTTGTCCAGGTATGCCGCTGCCTTGCCCGTGCCGTCGTCACGTTCGTGGCTCATGAACATCGACGGCGTGCGGGCATGGGCCTCGACGTAGTAGACCTCGTAGCCGAGCCGCTCGAATCCGGCCGCGTAGTGCCTTACCAGCCAGGCGACCCCACCTACGGGGATCTTTGTGAGCATCCCCAGCAGCACTATCTTCGGAGGCGGCAATGCCGCCGCGCCGCCGGGCAGGCGGCTCTTGCGCGCGACCGGCTCCTTCGTCGGCTGCGTGGCATCGCCGGTCTCGTCCACCGTCGGTGCGGCGGTGGCATCTTCCTCCGACTGTGCTTCGGCCGCCTGCGGGGGCGCGGGGGCGGGCGTCGCTTGCAGGTGCTTGGGCTCCGACGGTGCAGGGAGCTTCGCCACCTCCCCGCCCCGGGTCTGGGCCTCCCATAGGTGCCTGTAGAGGCCGGGCACCTTGGCCAGGGCCTCGTGGGAGCCCTGCTGGACGATCTCTCCGTGGTCCATCACGAGGATCTCGTCGACGCTGCGGATCGTCGAGAGCCGGTGCGCGATGAGGATCGTCGTGCGGCCCTCCATCAAGCGATCGAGGGCGTCGAGGATCACCGACTCGGTGCGGGAGTCGATCGAGGACGTGGGCTCGTCGAGGATCAGGATCGGGGCATCCTTGAGGAAGGCCCGGGCGACCGCGATGCGCTGACGCTCGCCGCCGGAGATCATCGCGCCACCCTCACCGAGCAGGGTGTTGTAGCCGTGGGGCAGCGCCGAGATGAAGTCGTGGGCGTTCGCCGCCTTTGCCGCCTCGATGACCTCCTCCTCAGAGGCGTCCGGCTTGCCGTAGCTGATGTTGGTGTGGATCATCCCGGAGAACAGCAGCGGCTCTTGCAGCACGATGCTGAACTGGCCGCGCAGGTCGGCGAGCTTCAGGTCGCGGACGTCGTGGCCGTCTATGCGCACGCTGCCCTCCACGGCGTCGTAGAAGCGCGGCAGCAGGCTGACGAACGTCGACTTGCCGGCGCCGGTCGGGCCGACGAGCGCGACCGCTTGTCCGGGCGGGATTCGGATCGAGACGTCCTTCAGCACGTCCGGCCGCCCCTCGTAGCTGAAGCCGACGCCGTCGAGCTCGATCTCCCCGCGACCGCTCTTGAGCGGCAACGCCCCGGGCTTCTGCGTGACGTCCGGCTTCATGTCCATCAGGTCGAACGACATCAGCAGGGAGATGAACTGCTGCTGGAAGTTTGTGATCGTGGTGGTCAGCTCCTCGAGCGGCTGGTAGATCTGGTTGATGTAGGAAAGGACAACCAGCAACTCGCCGGCGGTGATCTGTCCGTTCACCGCCTGGTAGGCGCCGACCCCGATCACCGCCGCGGTCCCGGCCGACGTGATCAGCTGCACGGCGAGCTTGAAGGCCGTCTGGCGGACCGTCAGCCCGACGGTCTCGTCAGCCCAGTTCTCTCCCTGCTTGCGAAACCGCCTCCACTCGCGCCGCTGGGTCCCGAACGCGAGCACGACCCGAATCATCGCCATCGCCTCGTAGGCGATCGACAGGTTCAACGCCCCCAGGCCTCGCACGCGGTAGATGCGAGGCTCGATCCGCGAGGTGTAGAAGGTGGTCGAGTAGACGATGAACGGGGTGGTGCCCAGGGCGAGCAGGGCCAGGAGGGGGTTGATGGTGTACGAGATGATCGCCATGCCGATGATCGTCAGCAGGTTCTGCGCCACGACCGGCAGTCCGACCACGATCTGGCCCATCGACGCTGCCTGATTGTTGATCCGGTACATCAGAATGCCCTTGCTCTCGGTGTCGTGGAACGCGAGCGAGAGCTTCTGGGCATGGTCCAACATGTCGCTGCGGAGGTCGAGGACCATCCATTGGTCGATCTTGGTCGTGAGGTACTCGTTCCAGACCTCGATCCCGCCCGCCAGCAGCGTCAGGACCATCGTCGCCACCACCGCGAGCGCGATATAGGCCCCGGTGCCCGAGCCGAAGATCGCCGTCGCCCAGCCGGGCGCTTGCTTGTGGCCGATGACGCTGTCGACCACGAAGGCGAGCGGCCACGGCTGCGCCAGCGCCACCACGGCCATCAGCAGCGTGAGGATGACCGAGATGACCGCGAGCTTCCTGTAGGGCTTCAGGTAGGGAAGCATCCGCGGCAGCGTCTTGAAGCCGCGCTTCAGGGCCCCCTTGCTCACCTCGCGGCCGAAGAGGTCCTCGATGACCGCCCGCTCGCCGGCGAATTCGGCGCCGCCTCCGGCGTCTCCCGAGTACTCGGTCGAAACGTCGTCAGTCACTATGCCTCCGAGGGCAGGATCCGGGCGGGGAGCCGGCGCGCGCGCATCGCCCCCTGGGCGACGCTGGCGGCGGCGAGCGCAACCAGCGCCAGGGCGAGGACGGGACTGATCACGAGCGCCGCTGCTGCGACGGCGGCTGCCGTCGCCACGACACGCCGCCGCGGCCGGAACCGAATACGGACCTGCACGAAGCCTTCCGGGTGACTGCTCGTCTGGAGCTCGCCATACGCGAACGGCGACAGAAGGAGGCGCGCGTCGTAGTCCTCCCAGCCGCTCGGGTGCATCGTCCGGATGCCACGGCGGCGCAGCGCATCGACCAGGGCCGCCGCCAGCTCCGAGCGGGGCCGATCCTCGGGGACCACCACGACGCCGCCGCGCACGCGACGGATCGCTGCGGGCAGCTTCTGCTGGAAGTCGAGGTTCCTGTGGGCGATGTTGCGGTGGCGGCTGCGGGCCCAGTAGCGCACCAGCGGTTGCAGCAGGTGGTGGACCGCGACCTTGGCGCGGAAGCGAAATCCGCTCGTCTCGCTGCGGCGCGGCGGCTGGGCTCGCGCCATGTCGACGGCGGCGAGCATGAGCAGGCCTGCGACGGCCAGCGCGGCGGGAATGACCAGCCACGGCGAGATCAGCGCGAGCGGCGCGGTGAGCAAGAGGACGACGGCGCCGGGTACGCCTACCTGGTGGAGAAGGTCGAGGAAATGACCGCCCGCCTGGTACACGGACTGGTAGGCCGCGGTGCCGTACACCCCGCGGTAGATCCGCTGCCACATGAAAGACGGAGTCAGCGAGTTGTAGATGCGTCCCCGCCAGCGCGCCGTTCCGGCCGGCGTGAAGCGCTCTGGATGCCGGGCTTCGACCAGAGCCTCGCTGCGGCCGTAATTGCGCTGCTGGCGCAGGTACTCGCGCAACCCCGCGCGACGGTGGTGCCAGACGAGCGCCGCCGGATGAAAGCCGATCTTCCAGTCGCGGTCCAGGGCCTTCCAGCAAATATCGACGTCATCTCCGGCTGCCGTGTAGGCCGGATCGAAGCCGCCGAGCTCGGACAGCACGACCTTCCAGAAGGCCATGTTGCAGCCGGGAATGTGCTCGGCCCGATCGTCGGAGACCAGCACGTGGACGGGTCCTCCCGGCGACCGCGCGACGACATGCGCATCCGGCGGGTCGTCATCTGGCGGGAGGTTCGGTCCGCCGGCGCCGCCGACGTCGGGCGCGTCGAACCCGAGCGCGAGGTAGTAGGGCCACTCGGGTGTCGGATAGGCGTCGCTGTCGAGGTAGGCGATGAGGTCACGGGTGGCCGCGTCGAAGCCTTCGTTGCGAGCCACCGCCAGCCCGCCATGGTCGATCTGCACCAGACGTACCCGTGGGTATCGCATTGCGACGTCGGCGGTCGTGTCGCTGGAGCCATCGTCGACGACGAGGACCTCGAGCCTCGGATAGTCG
>JBBQBH010000049.1:0-22448 GCA_038317345.1 Solirubrobacterales bacterium | reverse complement strand
CCTGCGGGTCCGAGGGCAGCGTTAGCGTGAACCTTCATCCGGGTCCTCCTTGAGCTTGGGCGTAGACACCCACAGCCTCTGGTTGGGCCCGGATGGCCTTTCAGCTGTTCACAACGTGTGTGGGCGGCTCAGCTAGGCCGCCCGTCGCGCGAGCGAGAGCGCGTAGAGGCCGTCGGCGTCGGTCCACCAATCGGTCAGCTCCAGACCGGCCTCCGCGTAGATCCCCTCGAGGCCGGGGCGCGCGAACTTGGTCGAGATCTCGGTTCGCATCTCCTCGCCGGCGCTGAAGGCGGCTTGCATGTCGAGGGCCAACAGGTTGACGACCTGGTTGGTGAGCGAGCGCAGCCGGATGTCGATCCAGAGGTTCTCCGGATCCCAGCGGGCGACGTGCTCGAAGGCGTCGAGGTCGAAGTCGGCGTCGAGCTCGCGATTCAGCACCGCGAGCACGTTCTTGTTGAAGGCGGCAGTAATGCCCTGCGAATCGTTGTAGGCAGCCTCGAGGATGTCGGGATCCTTGACCAGGTCGGTGCCGAGCAGAAAGCGATCCTCGGGGCCGAGCAGATGTGAAACCCGGTGCAGGAAGCCTGCCCTCTGCTGGGGCTCGAAGTTACCGATCGTGCCTCCCAGCAGGGCGATCACCCGCGGCGCCGCGACCGGGATCCGCTCCAGGTCGAGCTCGAAGTCGCAGACCAGCCCCCGAATCGCGATGTCGTCGTACTCGGCGGCGATCCGCATGGCCGTCTCCCTGGTGATCTCCTCAGAGATGTCGACCGGGCAGTAGGTCTCCAGGCAACCCGCGTCGAGCATCGCGTCAAGCAGCACCCTGGTCTTCGCGGCGGAGCCGGAGCCGAGCTCGATCAGGGTCGCGGGGGAATTGGCCGCCTCGCAGATCTCCGCCGACCTGGTCTCGAGGATCTCCCGCTCGCAGCGGGTCGGGTAGTACTCGGGCAGCTCGGTTATGTCCTCGAACAGCTGCGAGCCGCACTCGTCATAGAAGTAGCGCGGAGAGAGCTCCTTGAACGGCCTGGTCAGCCCGGCGCGCACGTCAGCGGCCATTCCCGAGAGCGGACCTCCTGGCGGCAGGTGCACATCAATGCTGATGCGATCGGTTGTGGCGGGGGATTCCATACTGGTGGTTACGAGTCCTTGCGCACCGAGGTTCGTTACGGATCAGGTGTCGAGGCGTCTTTCGCACAGCGCAGGCCGGCGAAGATCTGCCGTCGCTGGGGCAGGTCCCAATTGCGGAAGCTGGGGCGAATGACGTTGGTGCGGGTTGCCCATGCCCCGCCGCGCAGAACCTTGTACTGCTCACCGAAGAAGACCTGCGAGTACTCGGGGTACGGGAAGGCCTCGAAACCCGGATAGGCGCGGAACTCCGACGCCGTCCACTCCCAGACGTCGCCGAGCATCTGCACGGCCCCACAGTCGCTGGCCCCATCGGCGTAGGCCCCCGCCGGAGCGGTGCCGAAGGCAAGCTGGTCGAGATTCGCCCGCTCGCGGTCGGCGCCCGCGCAGGCCGCCTCCCACTCACCCTCGGTCGGCAGCCGCTTGCCGGACCAGCGGGCGAAGGCGTTGGCGTCGTGCCAGGAGACGTGGACCACCGGCTGCTCGGGCGCCAGCGGCTCCGATCTGCCCATCGCCGAGCGCACCCAGCCGCCCTCGCCGTCGCGCTCCCAGTACATCGGCGCCTCCGCCCCAGTCTCGTCCACGAACTCGGCGTAGCTGCCGTTGGTGACCGGGGCGCGGTCGATCAAGAAGGGCTGCAGCTCGAGCCCGTGGCGGGGCCGCTCGTTGTCGTAGGCGAAGCCCGCCTCCGCAGCCCCGATCTCGTACCCGCCTCCCTCGACCAAGACCATCTCCGGGCCTTCATCGACCGGCTCGGCGGCCGGGTCGGGGTCGATGCAGGTCGGCTCGTAGCGCTCGACCATCTGAATCAGCTGCAGCATCGTCTCGTTGTGCTGATGCTCGTGCGCGATCAGCATCTCGTAGGCGAAGCCGTCGCGCAGCAGCGGGTCTGCGTCGTCCAGATCGACCTCGTCGAGGACCTCCAGCGTGCGCTCTCGCACCTCCTCCAGATAGGAGCGCAGCTCGGCGTCGCGCAGGATTGGCAGCTCGCCGCGCGTCTTGCGGGGGTTCTCGATCGCGTCGTAGAAGCGGCCCAGGTCGCCGTGCAGCGGCTCGTGGCCGCCGATCGTCTGCACCAGCCACAGCTCCTCGAAGTTGGCGATGTGCCCGAGGTCCCAGGCCAGTGGGCTGAGGATCGGGGAGTAGACGCGGTTGAGCTGCTCGTCGTCGAGGGGCTCGAGCAGCAAGAGAGAGCGCTCGCGCGCCTCTGACAGCCGGGTACTGATCCCTTCCTTGGTGCTTGCGATCACCTCGGGAGCGATGCGAAGACTCTATAGAGCCGGATCAGTCGGTTTGTGAAAAGAGGATCAACGCCGCTGGGGCGTCGGGCCATCGTTCAATAGGGTCTCGCCCGTGAGCGCGAGGCTCATCAAGAGAGCTTGGTCTTGGGCCGAGCGCGAAACATTCATTCGATGGATGTAGAGGGAGCAGGGGCATTGGTGGCGGGCGGCGCCTCCGGGCTGGGCGCTGCGACCGCGCGCGCCCTGAACGAAGCCGGGGCCCGCGTCGTGATCGCCGACCTCAACGTCGAGCTGGGTGAGGCGCTGGCCGCCGAGTTGGGTGGGGGCGCGAGCTTCGCCGAGGCCGACGTCACCGATGCCGACGCTCTGGGGGCCGCGGTCGAGGCCGCCGCCGACGCCGACGGCGGACTGCGGATCTCGGTCTGCTGCGCCGGGGTCGGCTGGGCGGGACGGGTCTCCGGCAAGCAGGGCCCCCACGACCTCGACATCTACTCAAAGGTGATCGGGGTCAACCTGATCGGCACCTTCAACGTGCTGCGGCTTGCCTGCGACGCGATGAGCTCCAACGAGCCCGACGAGGGGGGCGAGCGCGGCGTCTGCGTCAACACGGCCTCGATCGCCGCCTTCGATGGGCAGATCGGCCAGGCCGCCTACGCTTCCTCGAAGGCGGGCGTGGTGGGATTGACCCTGCCCGCGGCCCGCGACATGTCGTCGCGCGGGGTGCGAGTGGCGACGATCGCGCCGGGCACCTTCGACACTCCGATGCTTGCGGCGCTGCCGCAGGAGAGACGCGACGCGCTCGGCGCCGAGATCCCCTTCCCCAGCCGCCTAGGACAGCCCGACGAGTACGCCTCGTTGGTCCTGGAGATCGTTCGCAACCAGATGATCAACGGCGAGACGATCCGACTCGACGGCGCCCTGCGGATGCCACCGAAGTAATTCGGAGCCGCGGCGATCACCCCGTCCCCGCCGCCTCCGGGTCGCGCCAGACCTGCTTGCGCCACGGCGGTGGGATCGCGAATTGCGGCGCGGCTTGCTCGCCCGCCGCGACCGGTTCCAGCGGGACCAGGTCGAGGTGGCGGGGCGGCGTGAGCCGCGAGTAGTTCGGAAGGAAAGCCTGCACGCTTCCCGCATGGCTTCCACCCGATACGAACAGAAAGCCGATCTCCGGGCCCCAGCCGTTGTGGTTGCGCAGGCCGACCAGCTCGGTGGCGTTGCGCACGATCCCGATGCCCGCGTCCGAGCCCCAATCCTGGACGCCCCGCTGGTAGTTGTAGCCGTTGTGCGAGGAGGCGCGCGCGTCGCTATCGCCGTCCGGGCCGACCCTAACCTGGTAGCTCTCCCAGTCGTCAAGGTGGTACCCCTTGGCACCCACCACCGGGATGCCTCGCAGCGTGGCGCTCTCGGCGTAGTAGAGCCAGTACTGGATGTAGAGATTGCCTGCCCGCGAGCCCGAGCAGTCCGTGGGCCGATTCGCGCCCGCAAACGCCGCTGGCTCACCGGCACGGCAATCGATCACGTGAACGAACGTGGTCGCCGGCCCGCCGCCGTCCGTGCGCCAAACCCTGCCCTCGCCGCCGGCGTCCCCGCAGGTGGCCGAGCGGCAAGCGCGGAAGTCGATCGGGAGCGCCCGCATGCCGTATTCGTAGAAGATCATCGGCGCGTGATCGCGCACTGCCTGCACCAGGTCGGCGCCGTAGGCGGCCGCCAGCTCCGGATCGCGTTCGCACGAGTCGGAGAGGTCGACCGCGCAGACCAGCCTGGCGCCAATGGCCCGCGCAAGCGAGACTCCTAGTGGCAACGGGCCAAGACCGGCCAGCGCCCCGGAAACCAGCAGCGCCACCAGGAGGATGAGCCCCACCCATTCAGGGCTGGCCTGGCCGCGCTCGCCGCGAAACCTGGAGTGCTCGGACACGGCTCGACGCTAGGAGGGCCAAGCTGACCTATTGCCCGCAGGGGGTGTCGGTATGGTGACGCCGCAGTGGTGATGCGGTCTTGACGGAGGAGAAAAAAGGCGTCAACTGGCGCGCCTGGATGGTCGGGGGGCTGATCGCCCTGGTGGTGATCGTGGCGCTTCAGAATTCCAAGGACGTCAAGGTCGAGGTCCTCTTCATCACCACGTCCGCGCCGCTGATCGTGACCCTGCTGGTGGCGGTCGGGATCGGGGCCATCATCGGCTATGTGGGACCGCTGGTCCGCCGTCACCGCCGCGAGGAACGCCGCGCCCACGAGAGTTGATGCGAAGCCTGCGGCGGCACATCACCTACGCCAACGTCGTCTCCACGATCGCTCTGGTGCTCGCGGTCGGCGGCGGCGCCGTCTATGCGGCAAGCAAGATCGGCCCCCATGGCATCCGCAAGAACGCGATCCACTCTTTCCACATCAAGAACAAGCAGGTCAAGCGGCAGGACATCGCGGGGGGCTCGATCAACAGCCGCAAGGTCTCCAACGAGTCGCTGACCGGCAAGGACATTCGGGAGGCGACCCTCGGACTGGTCCCGTCCGCGCAGGACGCCCGCACCGTGAACGGGATCACCGAGCGGGTGGTGCGCGCATCGGAGCCCGACCCCTCGGGCGCCAACCAGGTCGTCGCCCAGGGCGGGTTGGCGGTGCTATTCGTCTGCACCGGCGGCAACGCCGTGATGCAGGTCCACGGCAGCGCGCCGGGCGACGCCGGGACGGTCTTCGAGCCGAGCTCGGGGACGCCACAATTCGACTCCGCGACGACGCAATCGGTGACCACGAGCAGCGCCACGACGGGCTTCGCCACCGTGCGGCGGCTCGACGGCACGATCACGCGCTTCGAATACGAGTTGGACAGGGACGACAACGGCTTCGGCAGCGCCGCCGACTGCTTCCTGCACGGCTTCCTGTTCAGCGGCAAATAGCCGTTAGAGCTCGCCGAGCTCGCTGGTGATCTCGCCCACCGACGCCTTCGCGTCGCCGAACAGCATCGACGTCTTCTCGTGGTAGAAGAGGTCGTTGTCGATGCCGGCGAAGCCGGGGTTCATCGAGCGCTTCAGCACGATCACCTGATGGGCCTGGTCGACCTCGATGATCGGCATCCCGTAGATCGGACTGCTCTCGTCCTCCTTCGCCGCCGGGTTGGTGACGTCGTTGGCGCCGATCACCAGGGCGACGTCGGTCTGCGGCATCTCGGGGTTGATCTCGTCCATCTCCCGCAGCTGCTCGTAGGGAACGTTGGCCTCGGCGAGCAGCACGTTCATGTGGCCCGGCATTCGCCCCGCGACCGGGTGGATCGCATACTGGACCTTGACCCCCTTCTTCTCGAGCTCGGTCGCCATCTCCGCGACAGCATGCTGGGCCTGCGCGACCGCCATCCCGTAGCCCGGCACGATGACCACCTGGTCGGCATAGGCAAGCGCGATCGCCGCGTCCTGGGCGCTCATCGACTTGTAGGGCCGCTCCTCGGCGGTTCCCGCCGCGGCCGCCGACGGTGCGCCGAAGCCGGAGAACAGAAGGTTGGCGACCGAGCGGTTCATCGCCTTGCTCATCTCCATGGTGAGGATCGTTCCCGAGGAGCCGACCAGGGTCCCGGCCACGATCAGGGCCACGTTGTCGAGCGCGAAGCCGGCCGCCGCCGCAGCCAGTCCCGTGAACGCGTTCAGCAGCGAGATCACGACCGGCATGTCGGCGCCCCCGATCGGCAGCACGAAGAGATTGCCGAGCAGCGCCGCGCCGATCAGCACCCCGATGAACAGGGCCTGCGAGGGATCGGAGCCGTGGTCGGCGGCGAGCACCACGCAGCCGGTGAGAATCGCGACCAGCAGGACGCCGTTGAAGATGTGCTGGCCGGGGAGCTGGATCGGTCGCCCCGAGATCAGCTCCTGCAGCTTCGCGAAGGCAATGTTCGATCCCCAGAAGGAGACCGAACCGATCACCGCCGAAATCAGGATCGGGATCATGATGTCGAGCGGGATCGCGCCGCCGAGGTCGAGCTGGTGGCGGAACTCGGCCCACGAGATCAGCGCCGCAGCGCCGCCACCGACGCCGTTGAACAGCGCCACCATCTGCGGCATCGCGGTCATCTTCACGTTGCGCGCCGCCGGGACTCCAACGGCGGTGCCGATCGCCACGCCGACGACGATCAGGCCCCAGTTCCCGACGTCGCTGCGCAGCAGGGTCGCGACGACGGCGATCGCCATTCCGCCGGCGGCGATCATGTTGCCGCGCTTCGCGGTCGTCGGGTGGGTGCCCTGCATGAGCCCGTAGATGAACATCGAGAAGGCGACGATGTACATCGCCGTGATCGCGTCCGAGTTGGGCGCCAGGGCGAGGGGCAGCACGGGGATCACGTTTCCTTAGGACCCTCGTCCGACCCGGACGCCCCCGGACGCGCTGCGGAGGAGGCGTCCGGCTTTGGTTTCCGGGTGAACATCCCCAGCATCCGATCGGTGACCAGAAAGCCACCGACGATGTTGATCGTCCCGAAGGCGATCGCGATCACCCCGATCACGTCCTCGAGAGCCCCGTCGGCAGTGCCGACGACGATCAGGCCGCCGAGCAGGACGATGCCGTGAATCGCGTTGGTCTGCGACATCAGCGGCGTGTGCAGGGTGGTCGGTACCTTCGAGATCACCGCGAAGCCCGCGAACGCCGCGAGGACGAAAATGACGAATTCGGTCGCAAGGTCCATTAGACGACCAACTCCGTGGCGACGTGCGCCTGGGGACGCACGTGGCCGAGCAGGCCGAGGACGCAGGGCGAAGGGATGCGAAGCGCCTGCGTCATCCAGGTGTGCGTGGGCAGGGGGTTGGTCATCTAGCCTCCCTGCGCCACCTCGCGGGCGCGCTCGTTGCGGATCTCACCCTCGTGGGTGATGCAGGCTCCGGCGATGATCTCGTCCTCGAAGTCGATCTTCAGGTTCCCCTCCTCGTCGACCATCAAGCGAACCAGGTTCTCGACGTTCTTGGCATAGAGCTGCGAGGCGTTGGTCGCCATCTCGCTCGGCAGATTGGTCGGACCGATCACCTTGACGCCGTTCTCGGCCACGGTCTCGCCCGCCCGGGAGGGCTCGACGTTGCCGCCCGAGTCGGCGGCCATGTCGACGATCGTCGAGCCCGGCTTCATGCCCCGTACCGCCTCGGCGGTGATCAGCAGTGGCGCAGGCCGCCCCGGGATCTGGGCGGTGGTGATGATCACGTCCTGCTTGGCGGCGTTCTCGGTCAGCGCCTCGCGGACCTGCTCGTTCTCCTCGTCGGTGAGCGGGCGCGCGTAGCCGCCCTCGCCCTCGGCGTCGGGGATGAAGTCGAGCTCGAGGGGGCGGCCGCCGAGGCTCGCGATCTGCTCCCAGGCGGCGCGGCGGATGTCGAAGCCGGTCACGATCGCCCCGAGGCGCCTCGCGGTCGCGATCGCCTGCAGGCCGGCGACTCCGGCGCCGAGCACCAGCACCTTCGCGGGGGCAACCGTCCCGGCCGCCGTGGTCATCATCGGGAAGAAGCGCCCCGCCTCGCGCGCCGCCAGCAACGCCGCGGCGTAGCCGGCGACGTTGGCCTGCGAGCTGAGCGCGTCCATCGCCTGGGCGCGGGTGATCCGCGGGATCGCTTCCATCGCAAAGCTCGTCACCCCCGCGGCCTGCAGCGCCTTCGTCGTCTCCGCCGAGGTCAGCGGGGCCAGGTGGCCGATCACGACCTGGCCGCTGCGGAGCCGCCCGATCTCCTCGGCGCTGGGTACCGCGACGCGCAGCACCATGTCGGCTCCCCAGGCGGCGTCGGCGCCACCAACCTCCGCGCCGGCCTCCGTGTATTGAGGGTCGGGATGCCCAGACTCGGTGCCGGCACCGGACTCGACCGTGACGTCGAGCCCGGACTCCTTCAGCGATTTGACCACGTCAGGGATCAACGCCACACGGCGCTCCCCCTCGGCCGTCTCTTTAGGGACCCCGATCCTCATCGCGGAGAGGCGCGCAGCCTATGCAATCCGCTCAGGCAGTCGCCTTGGCACCGGCCAGGGCGGCGAGTCGATCTAGGGTGTGCAGACGCTCGCCCTCGTCGAGCTGCACCGGGGAGACGATCAGTCGCGACACGCCGACCTCGCGGTAGCGCTCGATCCGCGCCGCCACTTCCTCCTCGGTGCCGACCAGCGACGTCGCGTCCGCGACCTCGTCGGGAATCGCCTCGTAGGCCGCCTCGCGGTCGCCGTCCAGGTAGAGGCGCTGCACTTCGTCTGCGACCTCGCCGAATCCGAAACGGTGGGCGAGGTCGACGTAGAAGTTGGTCTTGCGGCTGCCCATGCCGCCGAAGTAGAGGAGCAGCCCCGCCTTGACGATGCCCCGCGCGGTGTCGAGGTCTCCGTCGATCGCCACCTGCAGGGTCGGCGAGATCTCGAGGTCCTCGCGGGTACGGCCGCTCTTCGCAAGCCCCGCGTCGAGGTGTTCCCCCCAGGCGTCTTCGAACGCCTCGGCGTTGGAGAAGATCGGGATCCAGCCGTCGGCGATCTCTGCCGTCAGCTCCACCGACTTGCGGCCGATCGCACCGAGGAAGATCGGGATCTGGTTGCGGACCGGATGGAAGTTGAGCTTCAGCGCCTTGCCCTCGCCCTCGGGTAGCGGCAATTGGTAGTGCTCGCCGTGGTACTCCAATGGCCCCTCGCGGGCGACTATCTTGCGCACGATCTCGACGTACTCGCGGGTACGGCCCCATGGCTTGCGGTAGGGGACCCCGTACCAGCCCTCGGAGACCTGCGGGCCGGATGGCCCGAAGCCGAAGATGAAGCGGCCGCCCGACAGGGCGTCGATCGTGCAGCCGGCCATCGCCGCTGCCGCCGGCGGTCGGGCGGGCACCTGCATGATCGCGGCGCCGAGCTTGATCGTCTCGGTCTGGGCCGCGAACCAGGCAAGGACGCTGACCACGTCGGAGCCGTATGACTCGGCAACCCAGACCGATTCGTAGCCCGCACTCTCGGCGTGGCGCACGATCTTGATCGCGTCCGGCCCCTGGGGACCGATCCCCCAGTAGCCGAGGTTGAGGCCCAGCTTCAGCGCCATCTGGCGCCAACCCTATTGCTTTTGCGTGTCCTTGCCGGGGCCGCCGTGCAGCCTGTCGTGGCCCGGTCCGCCGGTCAGCTTGTCTCTGCCCGGGCCGCCTTTGAGCAGGTCCTTCCCCTTGCCCCCAACCAGGTTGTCCTTCCCCTGCTGGCCATAGACAGAGTCGTTGCCGCGGCCGCCGTCGATCTTGTCGTTGCCCGTCTGGCCCTTGGCCGCGTCGGCACCGTTCCCACCGAGGATCACGTCGCCGCCGGCGCCGCCCAAGAAGCGGTCCTTGCCGTCATGGCCGATCAGGCGGTCACGTCCGTCGTCGCCGCAGATCAGGTCCGCGCCTCCCTCACCGTCGACGATGTCGTCGCCGCCGCGCGCTGAAATCACATCCGGGCCCGGGGTCCCGGTGAGCGAGTCGGCCGCCTGGGTGCCGACAATCGTCGCGTAGCGACCGAGGCAGGTCGGCGGGACGACCATGATCCCGCTCGGATCGACGAGTGAGGCGTCGGGCGAGCTGGGATTGCCGGTGACCGTGTTCTTCGCCCCGGTGGTCGGCTCGACCCGGATCACGCCCCCACCGCCACCGAACGCAGCGCTGTCGGCGACCAGCGCCCGGCCATCGAGATCCATGGCGATCCCGGTTGGGGCGACGAAGAGTCCCTCGGTGGAAAGCGCGTACTGCTGGCCGCTCGAGCGATTGACGAGGGCGACGCCGTCCGCGTTCGGGTCGGCGGCCGTGTTGGCGACCAGCAGCGTGCCGGGCGTCTCGACCGCAACCCCGAGCGGATTGCTGAACAGATCCGCCTGGGATTTGTCGTTGTTGGTGACCAGCTTCTGTGCCCCGGTGAGCGGATCCACCGCGATGATCGCCCCCTTCGTGCCCGAGACAGCCGCCGGGGAATCGGGGTCGGCGATCAGGATCGTGCCGCTGCCCTCGACCGTGATGCCGAAGGGGTTGACGAACAGCCCCGGGGGCGACAGGGTGTTGTTCGAGACCAGGGTCTGCTCTCCGGTGCTTGGATCGACGGCGATCACGGCACCACTGCCGTAGGCGTTGGAGTCTGCAACGAGCAGCAATCCGGAGTGGGCCACGGCGATGCCCACCGGGTCGGCGAAGAGACCCTGGGACGAGGTCGCGTTGCTCGACAGCGGCGTCTGCTGGCCGCTCGAAGGATCGACCCGGATCAGGCCACCGGTGCCGCCGAACGCATTCGGGTCGGCGACGATGATCGAGCCGTTCGGATCGAAGGCGACCCCGGTCGGATCCCTGAACAGCTTCTCGGTGGAGATCGTGTCGTTGGAGAGCGCGGTCTGCGCCCCGGTGTCGGGGTTGACGTCGATCAGCCCGCCGTTTCCGCCGAATGCATTGGGATCGGCGATGACGATGTCGCCGGCGCTGAGCTGCGCGCCCGCCGCGGCGGGCGCGAGGGCGAATGCGGCCAGGAGTGCCGCTGCGGCTGTCGGTAATGATGGGCGGCGACACAAAGTGTCGACGCAGTAGCTGGTCAGGCCGCGAAGCGGCCGCAATAGTTTTGGTCGCATGTGCCTACTGCCCCCCAACCCAAACGGGCGGCGATGGTAGCGGCAAGGGGCGGCGGACCGGTATAGATGGTCCATGGCCGACGCCGCCGGAGAAGCAGGGCTGAGCAGCGCCGAGGCGGCGCGGCGCCTCGCGCAGCTTGGACCGCCGCCCGAGACCTCGAGCCGTTCGACGTCGAGCATCGTCGCCGGCAACGTCTTCACCCTCTTCAACCTGATCCTCGGCGTCTTCTTCGTCGTCGTGCTATCGCTGGGGCTGTTCGCGGACGCGCTGTTCGGCCTGATCGCGATCGTCAACAGTTACATCGGCATCCGCCAGGAGATGAAGGCGAAGGAGGTGCTCGACCAGCTCGCCGTCCTGGTGGCACCGAAGGCAAGCGTGGTGCGCGACGGGCGCCTGAACGAGCTGGTCGCCGAGGAGGTGGTCCCCGGTGACGTGGTGCGGGTCCAGCCCGGCGATCAGCTGGTCGCCGACGGCGACGTGATCAGCTCGCGCGGTCTGACACTCGACGAGTCGTTGCTCACCGGGGAGTCGGAAGGCGTCCGCAAGGTGCGCGGCGACCGGGTCCTGTCGGGCGCCTTCGGCATCGCCGGCTCGGGTACCTACGAGGTCGACGCGGTCCGCGAGCGCAGCTACGCGGGCAAGCTCGCCGGCGAGGCGCGCGCCTTCCGCCACCCGCTCTCCCCGCTCCAGGAGGAGGTCAACCGGGTGCTGCTGGCAGCCACCTGGCTGATGATTCCGCTGGCGGTGCTGCTGCTGTTCGCGCTCAGCGTCCGGCACACCGACCTTCATGAGGCCGCCCAGACCGCCACTGCGGGCCTGATCACGCTGATCCCCGAGGGGCTGGTGCTGCTGATGAGCGTCACCCTGGCGGTGGCGGCGGTTCGCCTCGCGAGGCTTGACACCCTGGTCCAGCAGATCAGCTCCACCGAGGCGCTGGCCGCCGTCGACACGATCTGCATCGACAAGACCGGGACGCTGACCGATGGTGAGCTGGAGCTGGCCTCGGTCGAGGTCGCCGACTCGGCCAATCCCGCCGCCGCCCACGACGCGCTCGCCAGTTTCGCGTCGAGTGCCGCGAACCGAAACCGCACCCTGCAGGCGATCGCGGACCGCTACCCGGCGCAACCGCAAGATGTGAGCGCCGAAGTCCCCTTCTCCTCGCAGTGGAAGTGGAGCGGGCTGGCCCTGGATGGCCGCGTCTTCGTTATGGGCGCCCCCGACGTCCTCCAGCAGGCGGGTGCCCTGGAACTGTCTCCGACGCTCGCCAGCACCCTGCGCCATCAGGCCGAGGCCGGGAGGCGAGTGCTCGCCTTCGGCGAGGCGAGCGGCCCTCTGCCACGGGACCCATCCGCCGATCCACCGCCACCGATGACCGCATTGGCGCTCGTGATAATGGAGGAGACGCTGCGCGCCGATGCCGCCGAGACGCTCGCCCTCATGCGCGAGCAGGAGGTCGACCTGAAGCTGATCTCCGGCGACGCTCGCGAAACGGTCATCGCGGTGGCCCGCGCGGTCGGGGTGCCGGCCGACGCCGGCGTGGTCGATGGCTCGCAGCTGCCCGACAGCGAGCTGGCGCTGGCCGACGTCGCGGAGGAGAACACGATCTTCTGCCGCATCAGGCCGGAACAGAAGAGCGCTCTGGTGGGGGCGCTGTCGGCGGCGGGACGGTTCACGGCGATGATCGGCGACGGGGTGAACGACGTGCCGGCGCTGAAGCGCGCCCGGCTTGCCGTCGCCATGGGCTCGGGGGCCCAGGTCACAAAGGGTGTGGCCGACATCGTGCTGCTCAAGGACCAGTTCTCGCGCCTGCCGAGGGCGGTAGGCGAGGGCCGCCGCATCGCCCGAAACATCCACCGGCTCGGCCGCCTCTACATGACCAAGACCGTCTACGCAGCCGCGCTGATCGTCCTCGTCGCCATCCCCGGCTTCGCCTTTCCCTTCCTGCCCCGCCACCTCACCCTCGCCGCCCTGCTGACGATCGGCATCCCCTCCTTCGTGCTCGCCCTGGCGCCCTCGGACGGGCCGCTGTACCGCGGCCGCCTGTTACGGGCCCTGGCCGCCTTCGCGGTGCCGGCCGGCCTGGCGATTGCGATCGCATCGATCGCCTCTTTCTTTATGGTCGACACCGTGTTCGGTGGCTCACTCGAGGATGGGCGCACGGCGGCGACGACGACCCTGATCGTCCTCGGACTCTGCTTCGTGCTGCTGCTGGAACGCGGGCCGGGGCGCGAGCACATCGCGATCCAGAGCTACATGCTGGCGCTGGTCGCCGGCCTCGGCGCGCTGTACGCGCTGTTCCTGGCCGCGGCGCCGGTGCGCGACTTCTTCGACCTCAGCCTGCTCAAAGCAGGTCAGTGGTTCCTGGCGCTGCTGTCCGCGGCCCTTGGACTTGTGATCGCCAGCGTGCTCTGGCGGCTGCCCTACATCCAGCGCCTGGAGGCCCCGGACATCGAGCCCACCCGGGAGCCGGCGCCCACCCACCGACCCGCCTCGGCCGCGGGCAGCGGGGATCGCGCGTGAGAAGCGTGAATTCGACCACTGACGCAGGGGCCAGTCGCCCAACCGTGATTTCGGCCAGAGGTACAAAGACGGCCGCTCTCCCGACGCCTAGGCTCGCCTAGTGGCAGCCACGGTCCATCCGATCCGGGCCTTGCGGCGGCTCGTTGAATACGAGCCGCCGCGTGGCTGCTATGACGAGGCGTTCTCGGCCGCAGGACAGCCGCGGCCCGCCTACAGCGGCATCCTCGCCTGCCTCGAGGACGGGCCCCCTGCGCGCATCGCGGCTTCCGTCATGTCATCGCTTTCGCGGCACGGCGTGCGCTTTCGCTCAGCGGCCGGGGATTTCACCTTCCCGATCGATCCCCTCCCGCGGATCCTGTCGGTCGCCGAGCGGGCGACGTTGAGCGCCGGCCTCGCCCAGCGCGTCGAGGCACTCAACGCGTTCGTGGGAGACGTCTACGGGGAGCGGCGGATCGTCGCCGCGGGGCAGGTTCCGGAGCGCCTGATCTCGGAGTCGAAGATGTACGAGCCGCTGATGCAGGGGGTCGGGGATCCCGGCGGAACGTTCGCGCACCTGGCCGGTCCCGATCTCGTCCGCGTCGCGAACGGCGACTTCCTCGTCCTCGAGGACAATCTGCGCTCGCCGTCGGGGCTCGCCTATGCGCTGGAGGCCAGGCGCACGCTCGCCGCCGAGCTCCCGCTCGCCCATTTCGAGCCGCTGCCGATCGAGGGCGCGATCGAGAGGCTGCGGGGGGCGCTGTGGGCCGCCGCCCCGGAAGGAGTCGCCGAGCCCCGAGTCGTGCTGCTCAGCGACGGGCCCTCGAGCCCGGCGTGGTTCGAGCACTGGTCGCTGGCCAGGCGCCTCGAGATTCCGCTCGTAACCGGGGAGGATCTCCGCGTCTCCGGCGGGCGGGTCTGGTCGGGGCGCGACGGGGTGCGGATTCCTGTCGACGTCATCTACCGGCGAACCGCCGAAGAGCGATTGGAGCGCGACGACGGGCGGCTGACGGCCCTTGGCGAGTTGCTGGGCGAGCCGATCCGGGCTGGCACGGTCGCGGTCGCAAACGCTTTCGGCACCGGGGTCGCCGACGACAAGCTCGCCCACGCCTATGTCGAGGCGATGATTCGCTTCTACCTGGACGAGGAGCCAATGCTGGGCACGGTCGCGACCCTCGACCTGGGCGAGCCGGCTGCCCGCTCGCAGGCCCTCGAAAGGCTCGACGAGATGGTCGTCAAGCGCCGCAGCGGCCTCGGTGGCGGCGAGGTGCACATCCTCTCCGCGGCCGACCGGGACGAACGAGACCATGTCGCCGCGATGATCCGCCAATCCCCACAGGACTTCATCGCCCAGGAGGAGGTCCAGCTGTCCACCCACCCCACCGTGGCGGGGGACCGACTGGAGCCGCGCCGGGTGGACCTGCGCCCGTTCGTGATCCGCGACTCGGAGGGCTACGCGGCGACGCGGGCGGCACTCACCCGCTACGCACCGCGATCCGACTCGAAGTACGTCAACAGCTCGCTCGGCGGCGGCGGCAAGGACACCTGGGTGGTCGCATGAAGCGGATCCACCTGGTGCCGGGCCACGACCTGCCGCTGATCGGCGTGACCACATCTGAGATGCGCCGCGCCGAGACGGTCCAGCTGACGCCGCAAGGCGAGCCGGCGCGCCACGAGATGGCGCTCGGGCTCACCTACCTGCGCGCGATCGAGTGGGCCGGGGGGATCCCGATCGTGATCCCCCCTCTGCATATCCAGGCGATAACCCCGCTGCTCGACCAGATCAGCGGCATCTGCCTCTCTGGCGGCCCCGACCTCGACCCACAGAGCTATGGAGCGAGGGAGCATCCGGAGCTCGGACCCACCGAGCCCGATCTCGACCGCTTCGAGCTGGCGATCGCCCGCCGAGCCGACGCGCGCGGGATGCCGCTGCTGGCAATCTGCCGCGGCGCCCAGGCTCTCAACGTGGTCAGGGGAGGCACGCTGGTCCAGCACCTTCCCGATCGTGCGCACGGGATCGAGCATCGCCAGAACGCGCCCGGCGAGGAGCCGACCCACTCGGTGCAGATCGACGCCGACAGCAGGCTCGCCGAGCTGCTCGGCACCACCTCGCTGGAGGTCAACTCCTTCCACCATCAGGGGATCGACGAGCTCGGCAAGGGCTTGCGCGCGGTCGCCCACTCCTCCGACGGCGAGATCGAGGGGATAGAGTCGGCCGACCGTCCCTTCTGTGTGGGGGTTCAGTGGCACGCGGAGTTGTTGGTCGAGCGACCTACCGAGACGGCCCTCTTCGAGGCCTTCGTGGCCGCCTGCAGACACGCAACCGCCGCAGCCGCGCGGGAAGTCGCATGATGAGCCGCGGGGTGGTGTGATGGGGCCGGCAGGGACGCCGGCCTGGGCCCAATGGCGGGGGCCCCACCCCCTCGGTCCCTTCACGGTCGGGATCGAGGAGGAGGTAATGCTGCTCCAACCGAAGGTGTGGTCCCTCGCGCACCGGATCGAGACCGTGCTGCCCCGGTTCCCACCCGAGGTCGCCAGCCAGGCAACCGCGGAGACGCACGGCTCGGCGGTCGAGCTCCAGACCGGCGTGCACAGCGAGGTGGGCACGGCGACCGCCGAGCAGGCGATGCTGCGGGAGCGCCTCGACGCGACCCTGAAGCCGCTGCAGCTGCGAGCCGCCTGCGCCGGCACCCATCCGTTCGCGATCTGGCAGGAAATCGCTATCTCGGCCGGGGACCGCTACCAGTTCGTCTACGGCTCGATGAGGGAGCTCGCCCGTCGCGAGCCGACCTTCGCGCTGCACGTGCACGTCGGTGTGCCCGACCCCGAGGCGGCGATCCGGGTCGCCAACCGGATGCGGGTGCACATTCCGATCCTGCTCGCACTCTCCGCCAACTCGCCCTTCTGGCAGGGGCGCGACACCGGCCTCGCGTCGGCGCGCACCCCTTTGTTTCAGGCCTTCCCCAGGGTTGGAGTCCCGCAGGCCTTCGACTCCTACGATCACTACGTCGAGGCGGTCGACCTGCTGATCCGCTGCGAAGCCGTCCCCGAGCCGACCTTCCTCTGGTGGGACGTCCGCCCGCAGCCGCGCTTCGGCACCGTGGAGGTGCGGATCATGGACGCTCAAACCAGCGTCGACGCGACCGCATGCCTGGTCGCGCTCACCCAGTGCCTGGCACGCCTGGAGGCCGAGGAAGGCTTCGTCTCGGAATCCATGGTCGCGCTGGCGCCGGTGATCGCCGAGAACCGCTTCCTGGCCGCACGTGACGGCATCGAGGCCGAGCTGATCGACCCCGACGTCGAGCGCCGTCTGCCGGTACCCGACCTGGTCGAGGACCTGCTGGTCGCCTGCCGTCCGCACGCACAGGACCTTGGCTGCGAAGCGGAGCTGGAGGCGGTGCGCGAGCTTGCCCGCTCCAACGGCGCAAGCAAGCAGATCGCCGAATCGCGTCGCGTCAGGACGCTGCCCGGGCTGGTGGCGTCGCTCGCCGACCAGTTCCGCGCCGGCGTTCCCGCTCGAAAGCCAGTCGCCTAGAGAGCGCCCGGCGCGATCACGAACTGGGTCAGCGTGAACATCGCCACTTGGCGGTCGCCACGGTGGATGTCGACCACCCAGACATGGGTTTGCCGGCCTATGTGGCGCGGCTCAGCGGTCGCGATCAGCTCGTCACCCGGGCGGCCGGCCGAAAACACGTTCAGCTTCAGCTCCACGGTCGTGAAGTCCGAGCCCGCCGGGAGGTTTCGCCATGTCCCCCAGGCAGCGACGGTGTCGGCGAGCGCCGCCCAGACGCCGCCGTGGACGTATCCGCCGGGGTGCAGGTGACGCTGGTCGACTACCAAGCGCCCCCGGGCACGCTCTTCGCTCACCTCCAACGGCTCGATACCGAGGTCCCCCGGGAATGTTCCCTTGAGGCGCTCGCGAAGGAGTTCGACGGTGACTTCGGGCTCTCCGGTCTGAAAGCTCACTTGGCAGTCACTCCAAACCCCTGAAGCCCGAAGTCGCCGAACGGCTCGTCGCGCTCGCGCACCGCTTCCTTGAAGCCTGACTCGGCGGCGCGCCGCACAAAGCCGTGCCCCTCCTCGGTATGGCGGGTGATTCCGTCGAAGAAGGTCCCGAGCAGCTGCGTCGCTTGGAGTCCCTGCGCATAGAGGACCTGGTTGGTGAGCAGCTTCATCATCACCAGCTGGTTGACCGGCAGCCGGGCGACCCGCTCCAGCAGCGCCTCGAAACGCTCGTCGAGAAGCTCCGCGGCTGCCGACTCGGTCGCCAGCCCCCACTCGGCCGCCTCGGCGCCGGTCAGCGAGTCGCCAGTGAGCAGCAACCGCTTGGCGCGCATGACGCCGATCCGGTGCACCCATAGGGCCGTCGTCGGCGAGCCCCAGACCCGCGCCGGCGGATAGCCGATCTTGGCGTCGTCGGCGACCACGAGCAGGTCCGAGCAGAGCGCCATGTCGGTGCCGCCGGCCACGCAGTAGCCGTGCACCTTGCAGATCACCGGCTTCTCGGAGTGAAAGAGGCTCATGAAGCCGCGCACGTTTCGCGACATCATCTGGAAGTCGATCACCGGGTCCCAGTTGGAGTCCGGCAGGTGGTTTCGAGCCACCACGGCCGGATCGAGAGGTGAGCCCTCGGCCCCGGCATCCGCCTCTTCGCTCCATGCCTCCGCCGAGCCGCCGAGGTCATAGCCGCCGCAGAACCCGCTGCCGTTGCCGGCCAGCGCGATGACGTGCACCGCCGGGTCGAGGTTGGCGCGCTCGACGCAGTCGGCGAGCTCGCGGGGCATCTCGAGGGTGATCCCGTTTCCGCTCTCGGGGCGGTCCAGGGTGATGCGGGCGATCCGCCCGTCGGCTTCATAGGTGACTGTGTTGAGCTGTTCCACAAACTTCTCCTTGCTTACGCTGGGCCGGTGACGGTAACGACCGAGCAGCCGCCAGCGGAGTGCGACATCGTCGTCGTTGGCGGCGGCATCCTCGGCCTGGCGGCGGCACGCGAGCTGCTCTCCCGCCGGCCGGGGGTACGCCTCGCGGTGCTGGAGCGCGAGCCAAGACTGGCAATGCACCAAACCGGGCACACGAGCGGCGTCGTTCACGCCGGCATCTATTACCAGCCGGGGTCGCTGAAGGCGCGGCTGTGCGTCGAGGGAGCCAGTCAGCTTCGCGCCTACTGTGAAGAGCGCGAGCTCCCCTTCGATCGCAACGGCAAGCTGATCGTCGCCGTCGAGGACTCGGAGCTGCCGCGCCTCGACGAGCTGGAGCGGCGCGGCCGCGAAAACGAAGTGCCGGGGCTGCGCCGCGTCGCCGCCGACGAGATCACCGCGATCGAGCCTCACGCACGCGGCATCGCGGCCCTTCACTCCCCGGCCACCGCCGTGGTCGACTTTGCCGCCGTCGCCGGCAGCTTCGCCGCCGACGTCGCCGCGTCCGGCGGGACCGTACACGCCGGCTGCGCGGTGCTCACGAGCAAGGTCGATCGCGGCCGGGTCAGAATCCGCCACTCGCGAGGAGTGACAAAGGCCAGCCTGGCGCTGTTCTGCGCCGGGCTCTGGTCGGACCGGCTCGCGGTCGCGGCAGGGGCGCCCCCCGACCCGCGGATCGTGCCCTTCCGGGGTGCCTATCTCCGCCTGCGCCCCGAGCACGGCGAATTGGTGCGCGGCAGCGTCTATCCGGTGCCCGACCCCGAGCTTCCCTTCCTCGGCGCCCATCTCACGCGCGGAATCTACGGCGAGGTGCTGATCGGGCCCAGTGCCCTGATCGCGCCGGCCCGTGACGCCTACCGGCTGCTACGAGTGCGGCCGCGCGACCTCGCCGCCACCGCCGCCTGGCCGGGCACCTGGCGGCTCGCCGCCAGCCACTGGCGGGTCGGTGTCGGCGAGCTGCGCCGCGCCATAAGCCGCCGTTCCTTCGCCGCCGAGGCCGTGCGGTTGGTGCCCGGTCTTCGCGCCGCCGACGTCGAACGAGGACCGGCCGGCGTTCGTGCCCAGGCGCTGGGGCGGGACGGCCGCTTGGTCGACGACTTCGTCGTCCACCGCACCGAGCGGGCGCTCCATGTCCGCAACGCTCCCTCCCCCGCCGCGACCTCCTCTTTGGCCCTGGCGAGGCTGATCGCCGACCAAGTTGAGGCGCTGGAGTGAGGGCCGAATCGCTGCTCTTTTACGACGCCGACTGCGGGTTCTGCCGCTGGTCGTTGGCCAGGCTGCTGGCCTGGGATCGACATCGACGGGTGCGACCGGTGGCGATCCAGTCGGCTGAGGGACAACGGCTACTCGGCGACGTCAGCGAAGCGCAGCGACTGTCGTCGTGGCATCTGATCGGCCCCGACGGACGGCTCCACTCGGCAGGCGCCGGGGCCGCGCCGCTGCTGCGAACGCTGTCGGGCGGCGCGCCGTTGGCGGCGCTGCTCGAGCGCTTCCCGTCGGCAACTGAGGGCGCATATGCCTGGGTCGCGGCCCACCGCGGCCGCCTCGGCCGCCTGATCCCCGCCGCAGCCAAGCGCCGCGCAGACGCCCGGATCAGGCGACGGAGTTAGTCACGGGAAATCAGTTCAGCCGCTCGACGATCATCGCCTCGCCCTGACCGCCGGCGACGCACATCGTCTCCAGGCCGACCTGGTGATCGTCGGTCTCCATCGCGTTCAGCAACGTGCCCATGATCCGCGCCCCGGTCATCCCGAACGGGTGTCCGAGGGCGATCGCGCCGCCGTGGGTGTTGAGCTTTTCGAGCGGGATGTCGCACTCGGCCATGATCGGGATCACCTGGGCCGCGAAAGCCTCGTTGAGCTCCACGGTGCCGACGTCGCCGATCGTCATCCCCGCCCGGTCGAGCACGGTCTTGATCGCGCCGATCGGGGCGACGCCCATGTACTCGGGCTCGTTGCCGTGGGTGGCCGCGGTGACGATTTTCGCCCGAGGGCTCAGTCCCAGCTCCTTCGCCTTGGTGTCCGACATCAGCAGGACAGCGGCGGCGCCGTCGTTGAGCGGGCAGGAGTTGCCAGCGGTGACGCCGCCGCCACCCTCGAAGGCTTCGTCGAGCTCGGCGAGCTTCTCCAGCGTCGAGCTCGCACGCGGCCCGTCGTCCTTTGCGACCTCGGGGCCGTCGGGCAGGGTCACGGGCACGATCTCGCGATCGAAGAAACCGTCCTCCTGGCTTTTCACCGCCAGCTCCTGGGAGCGCTGGGCGTACTTGTCCATGTCGGCGCGGCTGACCTCGTAGCGCTTCGCGACGTTGACGGCGGTGATGCCCATCTCGATGTAGGCGTTGGGCGTCCCGTCCTTGCCCTGAAGCTTCTCGTTCTGATCCGCGGCCCCGGCCGGCTCGGTGCGCTCGTTGTAGCGGCTCACCCACTCGACGCCTGCGGCGATGTAGGTGTCGCCCTCTCCGGCCCGGATCGCATTCGCCGCGTGGCGAATCGCGTCGAGGCTGGAGGCGCAGTAGCGCGACATCGTGACGCCGTTGACCTCCACGGGAAGTTTCTCCGAGAGCAGCACGATGATGCGGCCGATGTTGAAGGCCTGCAGGCCCTGAGGCATGCCGCAGCCGCAGAAGACGTCCTCGACCGAGTCCGGCGCGACGTCGGGATTGCGCTCCAGAAGTTGGTCGACGGCGAAGGCGCCCATCTCGTCGGGGCGCAGTCCGGCCAGCGATCCCTTGAAGGCGCGCCCAATCGGTGTTCGGATGGTGTCGACGATCACTGCTTCGGGCATTCGGACGTTCTCCTATGGTTTTGTGGCCGCGGCGTTGCGCCGCGGCATTTGCATGTCAGGTGGCGAAGCCACCGCAATTGTTCGGACCGCGGCGTTGCGCGGCATTCGCAGGAGACGCTATCGGAGCGCCGCATGCGGCCAACGCACCCGGCGGCGAGATCGGCCCTGATGTCGTCCAGGTGCGTTAACTTGGCGCGATGGCCATCCTCAAGCGACGCAACAAGGCCAAGGAGGAGAAGCCGGCAGACGCGACGCCGGAGCCGCAGGACGAAGCTGCAACGGCTACGCAGAAGCTCGGCGAGGTCGCGACGGCGGAGCACAAACCGACCGCGGCCGCGGCACCGATGCCCGACGCAGCCGCACCCGTGGAGCAGACGCCCGGCGACACGGAAGCCGGCGAGCAGAAGTCCGACCAAGCAGCGGCGCCCGCACCAACAGCGACGCCCACGCAGAAGCCCGGCGAGGCCGCAACCGCCGCGCCGAAGGCGCCGGCGACCCCAGCCGGGCCGGTCGCCACGGCCACGCCGGGTGGTCCAGCCACGCCGGGCATGGCGTCGACGAAACCCGCTTCCCCTCTCGACCCAACCGCAAAGCCGGGCGAGCCCGACCTGGTCGAGCGCCTCGATGGAGTGCGCGGCTGGCTGGGCGACCTCGACAGCACCGTCAACCTGCGCTCGCGGATTGGGCTCGTATTGGCCGCGATCGCGATCGGCGCCGCCGGCGCCGCCATTTACCTGTCCTTGGACGCCAAGAACCAGAGCGCCACCAACAGCGACGTGGGAACGCTTCGCCAGCAGCTCAACAGCGTCAAGGACCAGGCCGATGCCACCGCCCAGGACGTCACCTCGCTGAAGGCGAGCGTCGCCGCGGCTCGCTCCCAGGCGAGCAGCGCCAACGCAACCGCCAGCAGTCTGCAGTCGCAGGTGAAAAAGCTTCAGACCGACGTAAAGGACCTCCAGCAGACCGCCAGCAAGACCCCCACGACCACCCTGCCGACCGTGCCTTCGACGACTGGGACGGGCACAACGACGACGACGCCCAGCGGCGGCAGCGGCAACGGCGGAAACAGCGGCGGCAACTCGCCCTAGGGCCCCCAGGCGTCACCAGGCACGAGCGTCAGGGGCGGCCAATCCGGCTTTCCCACGCCTGGAACATGTAACAATTGCCGCAAAATCCGTGCCTGTTCGTGCGTGCCCGTCTGACGGTTGCGCTACGTTCGGCTCATCCGACCTCGTGGAAATCCGCGAGCCATGCCCGTAAGCGGCATCGAAAGGAGGCTCCTCAATGCCTGAGGGTTACTGCGTCAAGGAGCGCAAGAAGGTCGAGATCCAGGATCCCCAGCAGGT